>ONAZ01000016.1 GCA_900315945.1 uncultured Lachnospiraceae bacterium
TCTTTCCATTCGGAAATTCTATTACATGATAATAATCATATTCTGAACCACGCAACGTTATTCTCTTTTTTGTATCAATCTTTGCATCATATTCTTTTATTGCTGCTTTCATACATCGCACCTCCATACTCCAGTGGGTTATCCCACTTATATTATATCCCATATTTCATCTTTTTTCAACAATAACATCACATTTTATTGACACTAACACGCGTATCAAAAACCATCTTGTATTATAAACACAAGATGATATAATAAAAAAACCAAAAATATTAAAATTTTAGATTTGGTTAAATTTTAGTTAAATTTTTCTTTTAGGGAAATTTTCTCGAATGAAAACTGCCAGAAATGGCTTAAATACAAAGAGCGCGAGACGGGGTTCGAACAAGTATACACCCACCTTTTGTGCAATCTGTACACTTGATTATTCCCATAGGAAAAGACTCGGCATATGTCGATAGAATTATTACTAACCAAACATTCTTGAGAAATTAGCGACGAAGAAGCGACGAACTCAGAACGAAATGTTATGACAATTATTGAACAAAGAATAAGAGCGGTCACCGATACATATCCAATAACGGCTCCGCTCTCTTATTCACCTATAGTATAATCTGTATCGTCCGAAATTTCAAGTATTATTTTTCTTTTTCAATCATTTTCCTTCCCCTAGCAATTATCTTTATGTGCTTCAATCGAGTAATAGATTCAAATCGCTGTTCAACCTCATTTATGTATTTATCTTGAGGGAATTTCTTCAATCTACGCAAATCAATAATGACATTTTCAGATTGATGCGATGCTTTCTGCATAATGTTTTTTATAACCCACTTTCCTTTTCCAATAGGCGATTTCATTTCCCAAACATACCCATCCATTCTAATGTCCGGAGTTTTTGAACCCTTCTCTGTAGATGGTGGAATTAATTCTACATCAAAGCCTTGCTCTGTCAGAAAGAGAACTGTGTCATATTCATGCTCTTCTAGTTTTATTCCATTTGGTGTTATTGTTCCTGTTTTTCTTGTCATAGGAGACAGTTTACCATAGACGCTGTCTTTTTTCTAGATTATCTTGTACACTAATTCATATGCTCCATATTCACACACTATCGTGCAAAAAAGTGCGAGAGAGCAGTAAATGACTCATCCCGCACCAATAATTCAATTACATTGCTATCTTGTCATCGGAGAAAATCATTTCATCAAGCTTAGAAGCATAGTCAAGCTTTACTTCATCATATCCAACTGCATATAGGTCAAGGGTAGTACCGACATTAGCGTGACCAAGGATCTCTTGTACGGTCTTAATGTCAGTCTATCCTGATGCAATAGCAATACTTGCATATGTGTGTCTATATCCATGAAAGTTAATGTATCTTAGCTCTTCATGTCTCTTATAGAACCTATGATGTCTTGATGTTATAGTATTTACTACTTCAGGAACAGCATTTTCATTAGAGATTTTTTATAAGAAATATCATTTTTTATCACTTTCTTTTTTATTTTTCTTACAAAATGGGCACCCCGCCCCCAAAGTTCTAGATTTTATCTCAGCTTGCCATTCATGCCCTGACTCATCTTCCCACCATACTTTTTTGTGCGAGTATATCATAACATCACTTGCTTTTAATAATCCATTTTTTTCATGATGCCACTGTTTAGCAAGAGTTGGATTTATGCTTTCTAAATCATTAAAGCCTTTTAAAACTCTTCTATGTGAACAGTATGGACAATTTGTTATTTTTCTACTGTGTATAGTTGCTTCCCATTCATGACCTTGGGAACAAATCCACCATACTTTTTTGTTTGAACCCACAGAAAATTTATGAGGATCCAAGTCTTTATTCTTCTTATAATTCCATTCTTCTAATAAATCCGGTCTTTCGGTAGCAAAATCCGTCTTACCTGAAACAACTATTTTTTTTGCACAAATCGGACAACCTGTACCCATACTAGTCCGTCTATTTGGAGTGGCTTGAAATGAGTGTCCTTTTTCGCATATCCACCATACTTTTTTCTTGCATCCATATGATACATCTTTTGGATTTAACCCATCATTTCTTTCGATATCCCATTCCGCCGCTAATATAGGATGTGTATATTCAAGTGATTTATTGTACTCGATTTTCCCCTTTGAGTATTCAATTGCTTTTTCCTTAATTCGAGTGTAATCTTCTATTGTATTTTTTTTACCTACCTTATTACATACTATATCAATCACTTTTTGTAATGATGTTTCAAGTTTATAATTAGAATCTATAATAATTGTATTTCCTCTATCAAGAAAATACGAATTATATTTATTTTTTGCCAAATGATCATCTACTATTTCAAAAAATATTCCATCATCTTTTTCTGCAAGTTCTCTTTTTCGAACAGATCTTTCTTCTTTTCCTTTATGCCAATATAATCCAGAATACTCAATATATACCTTTTTACTATCTATATAAATATCGTACTCATAACCATCTATAATCTTTCTATTTTGTGTTTCTGGAAACAGTTCCTTTAAACTCCAATATATATACTGTTCTGGAAAAGACGTACTACTAGCCGTACAAATCGGACAACCACTATGATGCCTAGTTCTTGAATTGACAGTCATTAAAAAGCTGTGATTTCTAGAGCATTTCCACCAATATTTCTTATGTGTCCCTGTTGTAATGGTATCAGGTAACACCTCATTTTTTTCATAATCCCATTCTTTCGCAAGCTCAGGAAAATTGCTTTCCAGATCATTAAAGCCTTTTAAAACTTTACTACCACTACAGTATGGGCAATTTGTCCCCTGACAGCGCGAATAAATTGATGCTCTCCAATCATGTCCACAATCTCCATGCCACCACACAATTTTACCAGAACCCGGACTATAATCCTCAGGGTTTAAATTAGTATTCTTTTCAAAGCTCCACTCTTTATATAAGTCAGGATTATATACTACAAATGATGCATCATAAGCAACACGGCCTACTACATTTGCGCATACTGGACATCCATAGTATTTTGAATTCTTTCCCGACTTACTGGACCTAGAATTCGGAGAAGTTTTCCACTCATGACCACACTTTCCTAACCACCAGACTTTCTTATTATAACCAACCGAAATATCTTTTGGTGTCAATTTACCATTCTTTGTTGGATGCCACTCCTCAGCAAGATCCGGATCCGTTGTTGCCATATCATTTACTCCCATAACTATAGTGCGATTCAAGCAAATAGGACATTTACCCTCACCACAAACTCTAGTCGCTGGATATGCTTGCCATTCGTGTCCACAATTACCAAGCCACCAAACTTTTATATGCTTTGTAGACATTATATCAGTGGGTTTTAAATCACCATTCTTTGTTGGATGCCACTCAGATGCTATCTCAGGATATTTTGTCTTAAGGTCATTATATCCAACCAACAACTTATGATCGGCACAATATGGACATCCTCTTTTCCGAACAATACGATCACATATTCGTGCTTGAAATGTATGCCCTTCAGAACACCTCCACCATACCTTTTGTGAACTACCTCTAGATAATTCTTTAGGTGAAACATTTTTGTTTTTAGAATAATCCCATTCATCTTTATACTGTGGATCGGTTGTAAGGAAATCATTAAAACCGGGTAAAACTTTATTCCCAGAACAATAAGGGCAAGAACTACCTTGCTTTGTTCTAGTTATAATAGTAGTTTGCCACTCGTGTCCGCATTTACCTTTCCACCATACTTTTTTATTTGAAAAAGGCATAAAATCTTCTGGTTCTAGTCCATTATTTTTTGAATAATTCCATTCCTTACATAACAGTGGAAACTCAGTCTTTAGATTATTATTCTTCTTTGAACATTGAGACATATTACCATAATATCCTTTTACAACAGTTTTTAAATAACATCAAACAAGTAAAACCATGTGAGATTCTAGTCAATTTACATGGTTTTATTATATAACAGAATCATCAATATGTATAATTAAACATATAATCAATGAAACTATATATCTCTAATAAATGTATTTATAAGCCTAGCATTTATGCCATTCTATTCAATTTTTTATAGCAGATTGAGTACTCTCATAAAGTTTACAGCAATTTGCTTTTATCCGCTTATGATTCTATGCACTTGTATGAAATTTGGAAGTGCGAGAGAGTATACCTGCCCGTCTCGCAAAAGCCAATATCTATTGTAATTATTACTGAAAATCTCTATCGAATCATTCCCCCAAATTTCCCTTACAAGCGACGAAGAAGCGACGGACTCCAAAAAATACAGTTTTGACAATAATTGTAAGAATCGTGGGAAAGTGGCGTACTTTAACCATTTTCGGAGGTAGAGGGGTCAACCGGGGTCAACCAATTTTCAAGAAATATCAAAAAAAGAAAAATCCCCAAAACCCACGTATTTACGCAGATTCTGAGGCAATAAAAAAGAGCGCGAGACGGGGTTCGAACCCGCGACCCCCACCTTGGCAAGGTGGTGCTCTACCAGCTGAGCCACTCGCGCTTACAACAAGAATTATTGTATAGAATTACCCTCCCTTTGTCAAGGGATTTTTCAAAATTATTTTATTATTTGAATTAGCATTATTCCATTTCAGCCTCTAATTCTCCGGCGAAATCAGAAATAGCCTCTAAGTTAACTGGTACCTTAGTTGGATTATCTTTCTTATATGAGGTATAAGCAGAATATCCACCAAAAGCTACAAATCCCAATAGTACTACAGAGATAATAACAACTGGTATATATACAGATATCTTCTTTGCTTTTGCTTTCTTATTATATTTCTTATAATTCTTCTTTCTTTCGTTGTTTGCTTCAACCTTTTCTCTACTCATAGTTAATCTTTATTCTCTCCTAACATTCTTGATATTACAATTGCCATTTCCATAGCTTTTATTTGTCTCTTTGCTTCTTTTTCTGCTTCTAGCTTTCTCGCCTTCTCTTCTTCTCGACGTCGCCTTGCTTCTTTCGCCGCCTTCTCTAATTGTGCTTCTTTTTCTTTCTTCCTTTTCTTGTCCTTAAATTCATATCGTTTTGCCATATCCCTGTTATTTCTTTGTGTCTGATACCTCATCATGGCCTTTTCATCACCACCAAGGACTTTTCTTGTGTAGACAGGGTTGTTATTAAGAAAATTATATGCCTCATTAATCTCAACAAAGCGTTCAGAATAGTCTTCTCCAACAACATCTGGATGATACTTCTTCGACAATTCCTTATATGCATTTTTTATATCTAATTGCGACGCAGAAATAGGGAGTCCCAACTTCTTAAGCGCATCTACTCTTGTTGTAATTGCCATAAATACCTCTTAACATTTCCAACAAAATAAAGAGAGCCACAAACCACATATAAATCATTATATAATTCTACGGAGGAATTTTCACTATTTTTTTTCACGAAATTATTAATAAATCTTGCAACATCTTCTTCACTTCCAATATAAGAAGCGTTACATCCATTATTAGATAGTTCCCTCATGAGATCCTCTCCGGATTTTGCCCTCGCATCATCAATTGTAGCAGTCATATAAGATTTTGCAATAGATTTAAGAAGTAATAGTTCCTTCATATAATCCTTATCTTCTAACACACCAACTATAATATGAATATCATAGTCACTATAATCATCTAACAGAACATCATAGAGCGCCTGGAAGGCTTCAACATTATGGGCGCCATCAAGTATAACATTATCAGACACCTTCTCAAGACGTCCTTGCCACATAGTATGACTAATACCAAGATTAATATTAACATCAAACCACTCATCGAGACTAATCTCGCACATCTTATCTTCAGTTACACATTTTGAGCAGTCACTACCACAATGTTCTTCCTTACTCTTACAGAAGTTCATGTAGTTTACAATAAAACTGTCCTTGTCAGATTGTATTATACTCTGTAAAGTGCATATAGCAGTTTTAGCATTAGTTTTCTGATATCCAATAAGCTTATTTAGAGCATAGTATTTTGAATAATCACTTTTCTTTACATAGAGAATATCACTATCTCTTATACATAATTCTCTACACCTATCTTCTATAACACTTAAAGCCTTCGGCGGTATACAAGAAGATAATATAACTTTACTATTAGGCTTAATTATCCCAGCCTTATTCTCTGCAATTTCTTCTATGGTTTCTCCCAGAATCTTAGTATGATCAAGTCCTATACTTGTTATTACAGATGCTATAGGAGTACAGGAAATCGCAGTTGTGGAATCGTATTTTCCTCCTAAGCCTGTCTCTAATACAACATAGTCACACTCTTCTTTCTTGAAATATAGAAGTGCCATAGTAAGACACACATCGAACATTGTTATTTCAGATTCTATATTGATATCAAGAATCTGCTGTCCCAATAATAGGACATCATCATGACTTATTCTTGTAAATGTGTCACCATATCCCACCTGTATTCTCTCATTAAAGTCAACAAGATGAGGTGATGTAAATAGTCCAACTTTAAATTCCATTCTCATCAAGCAATTAGCAACATATGAGCATACCGAACCTTTACCATTAGTACCTGCAACATGGATAACCTTCATATTATTCTCAGGATGGTCTAAGGCATCAAGCAATTCTCTTGATACTTCAATCCCTTTCTTCTTACCGAAACGACGAAGGCTCATTATTTCATTAACAAAATTCGTATATTCTTTATTACCATTTGTATTATTCATAATATATTTTCCACATCAATTCATATTACACAACTAATTATAGTAAGATAACAGCATTAAATCAAATAAAAAAATCCCCGCCACATAAAGCAACGGGAATATAATGAAAAAGAAATAAAAGGGTTAACTAACTCGTGTGGCTCCCCACAAATAAATTGCCACAGTTCCTGGGCCAGAATGGGAACCAATTGTATTACCAATATTCTTTATACTAATGTCTCCATTAATCTTAGGAAGTCTTTCTTTGAGCATAGAAGCTACATTCTTCGCATCCTCTAAACAATCAGAATTACTAATAAAAACTTTACCATCGTAATCAACACCAGCTACTTCTACTGCCTTGTTCACAATGGCATTGTAAGCATTCTTCTTGCCTCGAACTCTTCCTTTGGCAACTAACTCTCCTAAGTAATTCATATATAGGAGCTGACAATAATCCATCATATTACTTAGAATTGTAGATCTCTTAGAGAGCTTACCACCTCTAAGATAAGTCGAAATATCGGTTGAGAAAAGAATATGATTCATATTCATTCTATTCTCAATAATCCATCTATATAATTCCTTAAGGCTAGCACCTTGGTCACGTTTGTCAGCAAGGGTTTCCATAATTAATCCGTAACCAGAGGATGCTGCCATGGAATCAACAATGTAAATTGTTCTATCAGGATACTTAGCATCTAACTCTTTTCTTGCTTCATTTGCATAAGATACAGTATTCGAAAGTCCGCTACTAAGAGTTATATGAAGTATATCTTTACCTTCTTGTAGAAAACCTTCAAAGTATTCTACATACTCTTCCTTGTCAATATGACTAGTCTTTGTAATAGCTCCTTCTCTTATTGCCTGATAAAACTCGGGATAAGTAACTGATTCTCCAAGATCATCTATATATCTTATCCCATCTATCTCATACGAATTACTAATGTAATGTATATCTCTATTTTCGAAATCTTCTTTACTCAAATCTGCCGTCGAACAGCAACTTAATATATAATCACCCATTAGAGTTCCCCTTACAACTCTTATGGATAGAGTTTTTATTTTTCTCTATCGAAGTTTTTATTTATCTCTGTTGTGGTTTTCAATTCTACATAATAATATATCAAATGCCACATTTTGTAAAGGGCTTTTTTCAAAAGAATTGCAAAATTAAGCATTTTCTAACTCAATTTCTTAACTATGGTAAGAATATTTTGCATATTTTTGTACTCATAACTTATATCGTCGACAAGTTTTTTAGTCATAAATATACCAAGTCCGCCTATTGCGCGATCCTCTACAGATGCTGTTATGTCAGGATCTTCACTTACTAATGGATTATACTCCCTTCCACTATCTATAAATTGTATTTTGATATACTTATTATCATTTATAAGTTCTGTTCTAACAGTTACATCACCCTTATATGGTGCATATGCATAGCTTGCGATATTGACAAATATCTCTTCAATAACAATCTCTAATTCCATAAGTGTAGGTTCTGAACACTCTACATTCTCAACCCTTCTCTTTATTAATGATTGTACTTCATGAAGCATACTAACATCTGCCTCTAATGTCACATCCAAATCTTTGTCATCAATGCTGGCGCCGTAATATTCAAGACAAAGCATTGTTATATCATCTGATTGCTCTTCCCCATCAGCGAAGATATCAACTGCTTCTCTTACATTTTCTAATACTTCTTTTGGATTAGCGTTAAGACTATTATTTAAGGCACTAGTCATTTTCTGTTGCCCAAATAATTCTTTCTTTTTGTTAGTTGCTTCAACAACTCCATCAGTATATATAAATATTTTAGAATCCTTTTTTAGTTCTATCTCATAATTCATATATTCACTATCTTCCATTGCGCCAATAACAGTGCCATGCGTATCTTTATACACTTCAAACTCTTCACCTGGCATCATGATAGCAGGATACTCATGTCCCGCATTGGCACACACAAGTCTTCCTGTTGATATTTCAAGAATTCCAAGCCACACAGAGACAAATAGCATCTGTTCATTGTGAGAACATATTTCCTTATTTGCCGATGTAAGGATCTTTGCAGGAGTCATATTATTCTTTGCAAATCTAGCAATATTAGTCTTAGATGAAACCATAAAAAGTGCCGCAGGAACCCCTTTACCAGCAACATCGCCAACCACCATACACAAATGATCATCATCAAGTAAGTAAAAATCGAAGAAATCTCCACCCACTTCTCTTGCTGGATCCATAGACGCATATATGTCAAACTCATTTCTTCTTGTAAAATACGGGAAATTGTTAGGAAGCATTGCCTTCTGAATATCAGTAGCCATGTCAAGTTCATTCACACGAACTTCAAGCTTAGTACTCTGTTCCGAGAAAAGAAAACAGTACATAACAATAATTGCAATAAGAGTTGTAGCACTTTGAAATGCAACAAGTGTCTTTCCTAAGGAAATCGCATAATTAAGTGCAGGGATTATAATAAAAGCAAGAATAGCTGCCTTTTGCCTAGCATTTGTCTTCGACTTAATTAGACATATTATAGAGATAACACTTATATAAATAGTATAGAAATCACTAAAATCGAAAAAATCCACTAGCCTATATAAACCATCTGAATCTATAAAGAAAATTGTTGGAACAAACATATTGAGAAAGGCATATAACAAAGATGGCCAAAATAAAACCTTGGCAAACAAGTCAAAATACCGTGCCATTTTATTTTTCACTCTAAGAATACTTCTCACATATCTCCAAAAAAAGTAAGATGTTATAATCTCAAAAATATTCTTTAATGTTCCAATAATAACCATTTCATATTCAAACTGGGGCATCCCCTGCATACACCAGAAGAAATTTACAGCTATAAAAGAACATGCAACTACAAAAATCATAATAATAAAGGGTCTAGTAGAGTAATCAGTTTTCACCCTACTATCCCTCATACAATTAAAATATAGTGTTGTACATATAAACACTCCAAGAATAGCAATTCCTACATTTAAAGCAGCAAATCCTTCAACAGAAGAATAGGCAACATAAACAATGGTAGCAATGCTTGCCAAACAGAAACTAACCAACAAAATAAACCCCGCAATAATAAATCCCGAAGTCATTTTATTTGTTGTTTCTTTTAGTTTTGCCGCTTCTTCTCTCATATAGGCACCTCAAGAAATATAGTAAATTTATGCAGCTTCTGTAAATAGCAAAAAACTATACTATATTAAGAATGTTAGTAAATCCAGTTACTTCCATAATATCATGTATAGGTCTACTTACGTTCTTAACTACCATATTCCCCTGATCCTTCATAGTTTTCTGAGCCATTAGAAATACTCTAAGACCAGAAGAAGACACATATTCTAAGTCCGTCAAATCAAATACTAGATCCGTAAGATCTGGTAATTCTTTCTTTACTTCTTCTTCAAACGCTGGGGCTTCAAGAGTATCTAACCTACCCTTGAGAATAATAACTAAAGATGTTCCATCCTTTTTCTTTTCTATGGTCATTTTTATTATTTCCTCGTATTATATAGTAGTAGTTTTTAGAGACCCTCTCCAAGGTCTTTATAACTATTAAGTCATAGTCTTTTCTTTACCTTTTCTATAGGTTCGACTATGATATTTAGGATGCTGTGGATTGGTTATTTTTCCTACCACTTGATGGTTTAAGAAAGGCTCCAACCACAGTCTCTTTGTTCATTTGTTAATCAGTTAGATACCGCATGACGGTTTATTTAGAACGAGGTTACAATCGCAAGGAGCACCCTGTGGTTCTAAAACAGCATTAATACATTTCAAAGGAGATTTATTTTTATGATTTACGTAGGAATTGATGTTGCTAAAGATAAGCATGATTGCTTTATTACAAACTCTGATGGAGAAGTATTATTCAAAGTATTTACCATCACAAACAACCTAGATGGTTTCAATGATCTTTATCAAAGAATCGAATCCGTTATGGATGATATAACAAAAGTAAAAGTAGGGCTAGAAGCCACTGGACACTATAGTTACAATCTTTTAGGATATCTCATTGATAAAGGTTTGCCCGCCTATGTTATCAATCCGTTACATACTAATCTGTACAAAAAAAGTCTAAGCCTTAGACAGACGAAAACGGATAAAGTAGATGCCCGCACAATTGCTTCTATGCTAATGTCTGATGTGAACTTAAAGTCCTACTCAGACAAATCTTACCACAACGAAGAATTAAAGTCATTAACTCGTTATCGTTTCGATAAAGTTAAGGAACGTGCCAAGCTTAAGTCTTCCATTTCTAGACTAGTCTGTATTCTTTTTCCTGAATTAGAAAAATTAGTACCAACACTTCATATGGCATCTGTTTATGCAATGCTTTCTGAATTCCCGGGGGCTAAGCATGTCGCTAACGCTCACCTTACCAGACTTACCAATCTACTTTCTGAATCATCAAAAGGTCGATATGGAAAAGAAACAGCAATAACTTTTAGAGATGCCGCAAGAAACTCCATTGGTTCAAACATGCCTGCAAAATCTTTAGAATTAAAACACACGATTAAGCTTATTCAAGAGATTTCTTGTGAGATTGACGAAATTGAAAATGAAATCAAAATCATCATGGATGAAATCAATTCTCCAATTCTTAGCATCCCTGGAATTAACTATCGTATGGGAGCTATGATTATTGCTGAAATCGGTGATTTCAACCGATTCGATTCTCCTGATAAAATCTTAGCTTATGCTGGTTTCTCGCCATCTACATACCAATCAGGCCAACTAGATGGTGCTTACGCCCATATGGAAAAACGTGGCTCCAGATATTTGCGATACGCACTATATAATGCGGCCAAATATGTCTGTCATTGGGATCCAACTTTTGCTGAATATCTAGCCAAGAAGCGATCCGAAGGTAAACATTATAATGTCGCTCTATCTCACGCTGTAAAAAAGCTAGTACGAGTCATTTATCATCTCGAAAAAACAAATCAGCAATACATTAAAGCATCTTAACTTTTTCTAATTCAATACTCCTTTTTTGAGCACCTACATAGATGCTCTTTTTGTCATGCAGTTTTCAAGGTTCATAGAACTCCAACTGAGTTCAAAATATATCTAAAATGCATTTCTGCACTTTAATCAAAAAATATCATTTCTTAACTTGACTTTTAATAGTTAGTCTTTCTATTGTTTAATCAATTATATCATATCTGTTTTATAATGTATTCTTTAACCTTAGAAAGACTGCTCTGTTTCCACATTCCTTCGTCAGCTTTGAGAGCAAGATTATATATAATAATATAGTCGAGAATCTCACCTTCTATTCTCTCTAATCTATTAGGGTCTAAGAAATCTTTTATCCAGTCATCTTCATTAAAATCCTTGTACTTCTCCGGAAATATATATGTGTATTGAGTCTTTGTGGCTGATATAAACATCTTAGCTGCAAGTGGGCTAAGTAAATTATATTCTTTGTCATTAACATCACAAAAGATATCTGGCAGTTTGCCCTTTACAACTCTATTATTATCTCTTCGAATCTCAATTCCCATTGAATCAAAGGTATAATTCTTTTCATTAAGATGTAGCTTTAACAGAACACCAACATTAGTATTGTGCTGTGTTCTCTGATATGGTGTATCAAATATAAAATTACCTAAGGAATAGAAAATAGCTTTATTGTCAAAAAGTTCATAATTAAGAGGTACATGAGGATGATGACATACAATAATATCTGCACCCATATCAAGGAAAGACTTAAGTCTATCTCTTACATAAGGAGAAGGAAGGGTAGTAAACTCTTCACCACCATGACATACAATAATACACCATCTGCATTTTTCCTTAATGCTTCTTATAGTATCCTTTATTACATCTTCTTCATTCCAAGTAAGGCATCCTGCCTTGTCATTCCCTGCACTTTTACATCCGTATTTTACCCCCCTGTAACCAATAGCAAACATACCAACACCACCAGCTTCTTCATAAAACAGCGGCTTCTTTGCTTCATGAATATTCTTTCCAGCTCCTATAGTTGATACACCAGCTTTATTTGCATTTGATAAAGTATCTAGAAGCCCCTTTTCTCCAAGATCCATCATGTGATTATTACATATATCCCACACGTCAGCATGAAGATTATCTAACACCTTTACAGCCTTAGGATTAATAGCATGAACCATTTGGGAGAGTCCTTGTGCCCCTTTATCATCCTCATATGCAGATACAGGGCCTTCTACATCTACAACAACATGGTCACTATCATGAAGAAATGATAATATCTCCTCAGATATCAATTCTTCATCTTCCCATTTCTTATCCATATATTTATCAAATGCTATGTCACCAGTAAATGAAATCGATATATTTTTTATGTCTTTCAATTGCGTTCCTCCAATGCATCATATATAATTACAATCATAAAAAAAGGGGGATTTTATGTCAAGACCAACAAAACTATGGAATGCAAAATACCTTACATTCATAGCACTACAAACTCTTAATTTTGCACTGCTTTATTTTACATTTCCAGTTATACCAAAATATTCAGTATCCTTAGGATATGATTTAGCTCAGGCAGGAGTATTAGCTGGTGGATTTGCAATTGCATCACTAGTCGCAAGGCCTATAACAGGATTCTGCATAGATAACTTTGATAGAAAGAAAGTATTACTAATTGCTATTACAATATGCGGTCTTTCCACTGCTGCTCTTTCACTTACATCTAATCTATGGATACTTCTAGTTTTTAGATTGATATACGGCGCAGCATTTGCATTTAGTTCAACAACACTATTCAGTTGTGGTACTGACTGTATTCCAGAGAACAAAACTGCCGAAGGAGTTGGCTACTTTGGACTTGGAATAGCTGTTTCCGCAGCCATCGGCCCACCTATTGGTCTATGGCTTAACAATTTAGTTGGTGCTAGAATTCTTTTCTATATTATGGCAGGTCTTAGTATACTTACTGTAGTAATTATTATGTTCGTACCTATTGATAAGATAGATAAGCCAACTTCTACTACTAAGCAAAAGCTTGGTGTAAATTCTTTTATCGAGAAGAAAGCAATTATTTTCGCTGTACTTGTTATTCCATTTGCTTTTAGTAATGGTTTCATTAACTCGTTTATTACAATGACAGCAGAAGAAAGAAACATATCAGGAATAAGCATATTCTTTACAGTTTTTGCAATTGCTATGATGGCGCTTAAGCCTTTATCAGGTAAAATGCAGGATAAATTCGGATTATCTTCTGTCCTTATACCTGCTTTCATATGTACAGGAATTGCTTCTGGAATAATCTCTGTTGCAACATCTCTTACACTAATGATTATATCCGCGCTACTTCTTGCATTTGGTCAAGGTGCCGGTCAACCCTCACTACAGTCTGCCACCATTAGTTCTGTAGAAAAGGCTCGTCAAGGAGTTGCTATCGGAACCTACTATCTGGGACTAGATATTGGAAATGGAATTGGTAATATAGCTGGTGGTACAGTTGCCGATACTCTTGGGTATAGAGGAGCATATCAACTATGTGCTGCAACTCTTATTGCCGGACTAATCATATATATAATCTATGGAATAATTAGAAAAAGGAGGGCACATAGTGAGCAATAAATTTAAAGAAGAAGCTTTTATATCAATTAGTGAATCTGGAAAAAAATACTATGAAAACCACAAAAAAGCAATAGAAAATCCAAGACAAACACAGATGGACTTTCTTATGGAGCTCATAAGCGACAACAAAGATACAGAATATGGTAAAGCCAATAATTTTGAAAACATTAAATCATATGAAGACTTCGCAAATTCTGTGCCTATAAGTGAATATGACAACTATCTTCCTTATATTACTAGGATGATTGAAGATAAAGAGACAGACCTTATAACAAAAGAGCAAATCGTTCATTACGCTGCCAGTTCTGGAAGTACAGGCATTCCAAAAAGAATTCCTGCTTCACTTCGTAGCAAAAAGTATCTGTCCGCATATGCCGGAGAAATAGTATTCTATCATCTTAACAAGCAAATAAAGAAGCAGGGAAAGAAAAATGGTCCTATATGTTTTCTTCCTGATTTCTATTGGGATTACATAGATGAGGATACTACTATAGGCTCAATATCCGCTCATATCGGATACAACTTTAAGGATGAATTACTTTCCGTCAATACATCACCAGAGTCTCTTCAATACTTAAAAGAGCATTCTTCTGATTCACCTTACTTAAAGGCATTATTTGCTCTACAATACAAAGATTTATCATGCATATATGCCACCTTTTCATCTGTTGTATATGAATTCTTACACACAATTGAAACTAGTTGGAAATCCCTTTGTTCTGATATCAGAAACGGAGATATTAATCCAGGTATCTCAATCTCTGATGAACTAAGAGAAGAGCTTTTAGGATATTTGAAACCTAATCCTAAGCGTGCTGATGAACTAGAAGAAGAATTTAATAAAGGATTTGACAAACCATTTGTTCAAAGAATATGGCCTAACATGGCAATGTATTCTTGTATTGGTGGAAGCTTCTTTTCTGAATATACAAAAAAAATCAGACTATGTTCAGGGGATATTCCAATGTACATGTTATCTTACACTGCTTCAGAGTCGCAATTTGCAATTCCTCTGACAGTTGATGATACTATGTATTCACCAAATATTACAGGTGTGTTCTTCGAATTTCGTTCCCTAGCAGAAGAAGATGAGAACAAGATATATCTAATAGACGAATTAGAAGTTGGCAAAGACTATGAACTTATTATAACTAATATGTCAGGATTCTATAGATATAGAATGTTCGATGTATTCCATGTAGACAAATTAGAAGGAAAAAGTCCCCTAGGTCACATAGCATATAGACTCAACCAAATGGTTAATATGGTTGGAGAACATGTATCCACTGAAGACATTGAATATGTTGTAAAAGGAATAAGCCAGCATGAAAAAACTGCCATAACAGAATACGCGTTATATACTGATTATTCCACTACACCAGGAAGATATATTATTCTTATAGAGCCAGAAGTCGACATGGGAAAGGGCGAAATGAAACATCTAAATAGTGTTGCCGATGAGCTTTTTAAGAAAGGAAATCGTTCCTACAAAAAGTATAGAGAACAAAACACTTTAGGTTCTCCAAGCATCGTATACATTGACCCTGGAGCATTCCGGTTGTACAAAGAGTTACAAATTGCAAGTGGTATCTCTGCCAACCAAGTTAAGCCAGTTAGACTAATCGACAACAAGAATAAAGAACAATTCTTCTTTGGATTATCTGAAGGACCATATAAAGCTATGCAGCGTGCCCTATTTGATGCTGAGAGAGAGCTTATGGAAATGGAATTACTTAAGATTGAGAATAAGAAGCTTAAGAAAGAAAATGATAAATTAAGAAAAGAGATTAATAACTTAAAAGAGAGATAGGATATAAATCCTATCTCTCTTATTTATTAAACTCTTATACCTCTGTTACAACTGCGCTATTTACACAGAAATCTACAGCCTTATTACATAGATAAATCTTCTCAAGATATTTCTTACCAGATTCTTTATCATTGTTATCGCCGTATGCCTTGTACAATTCATCTACTGAACTATATCCATTGTTTTTAGCCTGAAGCTCAGCATAAGCAATAAATCCTGCTTCATCAACAGTTATATTCTGCTCTTTAGCAATTGCTTCATAGATAAGCTCATTCTTGAGATTATTCTCTATCTCTTCTCTTAACTGCTCCTTGAATTCTTCAATAGACAGTTTATAATTCTTAAGAATATAGTCCTCTAAGGTTCCACCCTTTTCAACATATTTCTCTTTATATTGATTCATATATGAATCAACTTTCTTATCTACTTCACCCTTTGGAAGTGAATTAACAGTGCAGTTAGTAGCTACAGCTTCCATAACTTTATTTCGTATATCCTGCTGCTTGTTGGATGCCATTTCTTTCTCAACCTCAGCTTTTGCAGCTTCTCTAAGTTCTGCTACAGTTTGATAACTACTATGCTGCTTTACATAATCATCTGTAAGATTAGTAGATGGATCCTTTGCAATGGAATTAATTGTAAATGTGAATACTACATATTTACCTGCTAGATCAGACTTAGGATAATTAGCAGGGAATGTTACTCCATAATCTGCCTTTGTTCCTACTCTAGCTCCAACGATACCATTACTAAAGCCTTCAATGTATTGAGTTCCTGATTTTGCATCAGCATTTTTCTTAACATCAATCCATACGTTCTGAGCCGAACCACCATCAAAAGGTACACCGTCAAGCTGTCCTACGTAATCAACATTTACAATAGAATCACCATTTACAATGGTCTTAGATGCGTCTACTTCATAATTATTGTTAGCACCACACATTGACTGCATCTTGGCATTAATCTTGTCATCAGTTACTGCATAATCAGCTGCATTAAGCTGAATTGGTAATCCCTGATATTGTCCTAGTGTAACATAATCTAATGGATTATAATCTACCACTTCGCTAGTTGTTACAGTGCCACTTTCTTTGTTACTACATGAGCAAGAACTGAGTCCAAGACAGAGAGCAACTGCTAAAGTGATTCCTAATACCTTTTTGACTTTCATACAAAACTCCTATACATTACTAATATTATCCTTTAAGCTCCTTTTGCTTACGAAGAGCCCAAGCACGTAATCCCTTTTTCTTCTTTTGTTCTACAACAAGTTTTCCATGATTTCCTCTAAAGCCTG
Organism: uncultured Lachnospiraceae bacterium; assembly: GCA_900315945.1. GTDB lineage: Bacteria > Bacillota > Clostridia > Lachnospirales > Lachnospiraceae > RUG191. The sequence continues at coordinate 17,360 of ONAZ01000016.1, forward strand.
TAATGTATAGTCCACTTACTGTTGCCTTAATCTCTTTCTTAACAGGCAATTCATCGAATATTTCGGCCTCTACAATCATAGTCATAATCTGTGAGCCACCAGGTCCATTAATCTTAACTTTGGCTACTGGTAATTTCGATGCTTTTGCATACCATGGTATTTTGGCATTCATAACTGCCTCTGGAAGACCTGCATCCTTAAGATGCATACGCTTCTTATCAATAACAAGCATAGACACTGTCTGTGCCATAGAATCTAATTGAGCTTGTTGTTCGTCACGCTTCTTATCAGCTCTCTTGCCTAGAAAATAAAATGCAACTAATCCTCCAGCCAAAACAACTGCTGTTATTATTAATACAATAGTTAATACTGACATTACTTTTCCTCCTTGACATAATCTTAAAAAGTATAACATTATTAAGATTATTTATCAATTAGAAAACTAGCCAATCTTTGGGAAAAACTAAGAAATTTTGATATATACTTCGTGCATACCCGTCTCTACACCATTCATTTCTAAAGAATAATCAAGATATATCTCTAAGGACATATTTCCCAGCACTGTAGCATACCTTTTAGTATGAATTATAAGATCTATAGCCCCTGCACTTGTTAGATATTTACATACAGTATCTTCTTTACATACGAACTTCATACTGCTTTTCACTTCACCAGATCTAGAAATCTGAATATAATTCTCATCTAGTGTAACAAGAGTAGGTACTGGTTCTTCTATTCCTTCTAGCTTTTCTTTATAGCTTATATATATCTTCTTATTTTTTAAAGCACATTTTCCAGAGAAAGTACCACTTGTGCTTAAGCACTGATCATCTAGATATTCCTTGGAAAACATGGAAATAGTAACATTCTCTGGCAACATATATTACTCCTGACTAAGTATTATCTTCCTAACACATTCCATCTGATTAATAAGATGAGTCTTAGTTAAGGAAACTACTTCGTCTACATCCTTTGTACGCAGCGCTTCAAGAATACTTTTATGCTCCCTTATTAATACAGGATAAATCGTTCTATCTTTTACATATTCAAATCTGAATCTATACATCTGTTCTTTAAGATTAACGAGAATTGCACTAAGCCTTGGATTATTAGATGCTTCATATATAACATTATGAAAATCTTCATCTCTTCTTACAACTTCTCTAATATCATTACCTTTAGTTGCACTCTCAAATTCTCTACATGCTCTCTCTAATCTATTGATAGCATCTTCATTCATATTGTTACAAGCAAGCGATGCCGCTAAAGTATCTAGAACTTCTCTTATCTCTAATACATCATCTAAATCCTTCTCTGTCATCTTGGCAACCTGGGCACCACGTCTTGGATAAGTAACAGCAAGTCCTTCTCTTTCAAGCATTCTAATTGCTTCCCTTACAGGTGTTCTAGAAACACCTAGTTTCTTAGCTAAGTGTATTTCCATAAGACGCTCTCCTGGTTGCAAATCACCTTTTAGAATAGCATCCCTTAATGTATTAAAAACTACATTTCTTAGTGGTTGAAAATCGTCCTGTTTTAAATGAATATCCTTATTCATGTTCTCTCCTTTTCTAGTAAAAATATTAAGCTAATCTAATTAAACTCATTATAAACATAAGTAAGCAACACCCTGTCACATAACCCACTTTTCTTTAGAGCACTTACTGCTCTTGAAGCTTTATGCTCATTAGGGAAAATTCCAAACACAGTAGGTCCAGAGCCAGACATCATGGAATTATATGCACCCTTGTCCATCATAATCTTCTTAATATCAGATATAACCGGAAGCGCTGGAATTGTAACTGTCTCAAGCACATTTCCCATAGTCTTCGCTATTCCTTCTATATCCTGATTATTAATAGCTTCTATCTGCGCATCTATATCAGGGTGATCTAACTCATCAATCTTAAGATTACTATATACGTAACCTGTGGATACACCTTCTGGAGGCTTGGCAATTACAATTGGATAGTTAACAAGTGGTTTTAACTTGGTTATCTTCTCGCCTATCCCTTCTGCAAGTGCTGTGCCTTTCATAATACAATACGGAACATCTGCGCCAATTTTCACACCGCGTTCCATAAGTTCTTCCTTGGATAGCCCTAGTCTGAACATATCATTTATTCCAATTAGAACTGCCGCAGCATCAGCACTTCCACCAGCCATACCTGCTGCTATAGGAATATTTTTCTCAAGATTAATTGTAACTTTAGAGGTGATACTAAATTCATTAAGAAGAAGACTGGCAGCTTTAACACACAAATTGCTTTCATCTAAGCAAAGGGAATTATCAGTGCAAGTCATTTTGATTTCTAGAGAATCAGAATCTTCGATTTGAATATCGATGACATCTCGAAGTTGTAATGTCTGCATTATCATTTTAAGATCATGATAGCCATCTTCACGTCTTCTAATAACATCAAGACCTAGATTTATCTTACTATAACCGCTATACTCCATAAAGAAACCCCCGCTATAACTCTGTATACAAAAAATATAACAAAAATGATACTCATTTTCAATGCTATATGTACAAAATTGGTGTTTTTACCCATTAGGCAGTAAACTTTTTATAGAAATTGTCCGATTAGTATTTTAAGAGTTAGTAGGCACACCCTAACTAATCTTAGGAACGGAATCCAATAATCATCACACCAAGGAGGGTTAAACATGGATTTAAACGCAATTAGCAATATTACTGCTAACAACTATTATAGTAACAAGAATTCTGTAGACTCCAAAGACAAAGATGATACAGAAAAGAGGACAGGCTTTAGTTCAGAAGCTGCTGTATTCGAGAAATCATCCAATGAGGTGGATTCAAGTGTCAAGAATCAAAAAGCTGACAGATCTGCTCTAGTTAACAAACTAAAAGCAGACCAGGAAGCTCAAAAAATGCAATTATTTGACATTGTAAAGAAAACAATTGCCGGACAGGGAAATACCCTTGCGAAGGCAGACGACATGTGGAAATTCCTAGCTAGCGGCGATTTCACTGTTGACGCAGAGACAAAAGCAAACGCTCAGAAAGAAATTTCCGAAGATGGATACTGGGGTGTCAATCAGACATCAGATAGAATTCTGGATTTCGCCATAGCCCTATCAGGAAACGATACTTCCAAAGCAGAGATGCTTCTTGATGCATTCAAGAAAGGATTCAGCGAAGCAACTGCTGCATGGGGCAAAGAATTACCTGAGATTAGCCAAAAAACCTACGATGCCGTATTAGAGAAGTTCGAAGCATGGAAGAACGGAACATACGGTCAAGACTCTTAGTTTTACTAGTAGGCTGATATCAGCAAACGTAACACTATTAAAGGCTTCTGGTTATTCACCAGAAGCCTTCTTTTTATTTGCCTTTTCTATTGAATCAAAATGAAGTTTCTCAGCTAACTTATGTTGCCTCTCTTGTTCTTTCTTCCTCTCCTGTTCTTCCACAGCCGCACTAATTGTATCATTAAGTTCAAGCATCTTAGCATCAAGCATAGATACAATCTCCGAACACTCTCTTAAGTCCTGACTAATATACTCAGGTGCACTTCCTTCAAATTTGTAGAAAATCTTATGTTCCAAAGAAGCCCAGAAATCCATAGCAATTGTTCTTATCTGTATTTCAACCTTCGTCTGAACAGGACCACTAGATAAGAAAATAGGAACTTCAACAATCATATGATAGCTTTTATATCCACTTTGCTTTGGATTCTTAATGTAATCTTTTACAGAAAGAACTGTTATATCATCTTGCTTACCAATCATATTAGCAAGTCTATATATATCTGAGGTAAATGAACATACAATACGAACTCCCGCAACATCGTTACAATACATAATCATATTCTCAGTTGTAGGTTCGTAACCATATCTAATTAGTTTCTTAACAATACTGTCTGCCGCTTTTATTCTAGTCTTAACATATTCAATAGGATTATATTTATGAATATGTTTGAATTCTTCACTAAGAATATCAATCTTAGTTGAAACTTCCTTTAGTGCTGAATTATAGCAAAGCATTGACTGTGCCCATCCATCTGAGCCTTCTCTAAATTCCATACCTGCCATTTTACTACTTCTCCTTATACCGAAGTTCTAATCTTCTTCTAGAACTTCTATTTCAAGATATTCGAAATCAATTGATTCTACGAAATTATCTTTATTAAATCTCGTCTTAGAAAACTTCTTAAAATCTCTTATATTACAATCGAGCCAAATTGGACGACCAACATTTATTCTAACACAAACTTCATCTAATGCGTCAAAAATTTTATGTGTTCTTGTATCATCAGTTTCATTTTCTATTGTATGAGATTCAAGTATATGATTCTCATCCCATACTTTAAACCATAATTTCATCTACTACCTCGATATTACTATATATGGCACCTTTGCCTATGCATCTCATACATAATAATTCCACCAGCCATTGCAGCATTAAGTGATTCAATCTGACCTTCCATTGGAATATGAATTCTGTTAATCATATCTAAGGTCTCATCACTAATTCCATTTCCTTCATTTCCTATGACTATTCCAATTCTCTTAGTGTAATCAACTTTATCATAGGAAACGCTTTTCGAAAGTGCTCCTCCATATAATGTAATACCATTATTAATAAGTCTAGTCATTACTTCTTGCCATTCATTTCTATCCTTACATCGAAAATGTGGCATTCTATATATAGTTCCCATTGTTGAGCGAATCGTCTTAGGATTATATATATCAACACAATCTCTACTCATTATTATTTCATCAATACCTGCTGCTTCGGCAGTTCTAAATAATGTGCCTAGATTCCCTGGATCTTGAATATCCTCCAATAGAAGGAATGTCTCTTTAGTTGTATCAACTTCGTAAGACATTTGACTTACAATTGCAAGTACTCCCTGAGGCGTAATAGTATCTGACATATTTTTCATCACCTTATCAGATACCAATACCACATCTACATCATGGGCATTGCAATCATCTACTAATTCCTTAATCTTTGCTTCCTTTATCAATAATGACTCGCTTACAAATACACTCCTAATATCACAAAAGGGAGCATCAAGAACCATTCTTAAGCCTTCAACCACATATACATTATCTTCTCTTCTCTTATTTGATTTCTTGATAAGAGAATTAACGTATTTGACTTTCGGATTAGAAGGACTCTTTATTACCTCTAAATGTTCCATACAATACCTTATCTTCCATTAAGAGATGTGCAAGTATCGATAAGGAAACTATCTATCTTTTTCTCCATATTAAGAGCCTCAATTATATCAAAATCAACAAACTCTCCATGACGATATCCTACAACACGATTAGTCTTACCTTCACAAAGTAAGTCTACAGCAAGAGCTCCCATTGTGGATGCATATACTCTATCCTTTGCTGTTGGAGAACCACCACGTTGCATATATCCTAGAATAGTAGCTCTTGTTTCTATTCCTGTTGCAGCTTCAATTCTTTTTGCAAGAGATGTAGAATGACCTATTCCCTCTGCATTTATTATTATGTGATGCTGCTTACCCTTTTTTCGACCTTCAATAATATGACCAACAAGCTTCTGCTCGTCGTAATCATAGTACTCCGGTAGGAGTACGTCTTCGGCACCATTCGCAATACCACACCATAGTGCGATATATCCTGCACCACGTCCCATAACTTCAACAATAGAACAACGTTCATGAGAGGTTGATGTATCTCTTATTTTATCTATAGCATCAATTGCAGTATTAACTGCTGTATCAAATCCAATTGTATACTCTGTACAGGCGATATCTAAATCAATTGTTCCTGGGACTCCAATCGTGTTAACACCAGCTTCTGCTAATGCTGTGGCACCACGAAATGAACCATCTCCTCCTATTACTACAAGACCATCTATACCATGTTTACCGCATATCTTTGCAGCCTCTTTTACAATCTCTGGCTTTTTAAACTCTTTACATCTTGCAGTCTGAAGAATTGTTCCACCACGTTGAATAGTGTCTGATACATCATAACTTTGCATCTCGAAAATCTCTTCCTCAAGAAGTCCAGCATATCCACGTCTAATTCCTTTTACTTTCTTACCATTATAGATAGACTGTCTCACAACAGCTCTAATAGCTGCATTCATTCCAGGTGCATCGCCACCACTTGTCAAAACTCCAATTGTGTTTACTTCTTTGGCCATAGTTTCTGCCTCCAATTAATAATACTCCGTAACTATTATACACTATATTAATAAAACATGCTTGATTTTTATTTTAACTATCAATATGTTCTATTATAATTTCTATTATTTCGTCTCAGGGAATCGAATTTAACTTTGCCAGGCTGTATCTTAATCTTATCATCTCCAAAAGTCTTCTTAAGATTATTAATAATATCATCACCAACAGAAATATTATATCTATTATCGAGGCCCTTCGTCAAATGTCCATCTTTAATGTAAATCCATACATTATCTTCGCCATTGCTCATGTCTAATATTTCATATAGTTTATTTTCATTTTCAAGAAACGAATCTTTTGAATCGAAAATAACCCAGGCAACTTTGTTGACCTCATTAAAGCCTTTAATCCCTTCGCATATTAGCTTTGCATCATTATCATCACTAGCATTTACACGGCCTCTTATAAAAACCTTATTATCTTCACTAATAAGATAATTATATCTGTCATACATATCAGGAAAAACAATTACTTCTGCCTGTCCCACCAGATCCTCAACAGTTATAAATGCCATTGTCTTATTATTTTTTGTGTATTTAATTGTTATATTAGTAATCATTCCGCCAATGGTAATATGAGAATTATCTCCTACTCTACATTCTCCCGTGGACTCGTCGAGAACAAGATCGGAAGTTACATTAGTTACATTTGCTTCCATTATATCTGTGTATTCTTCTAGAGGGTGTCCGCTTACATATATATTGAGTGCTTCCTTCTCAAATTCGAGCAGCGTCTCTTTATCATATTCTGGCAGATTAGGAAGGGTAATCTCGAATTGCTTTTTATTATCCTCATTTGCAAAATCAAGAAAACTCATTTGTCCGTCAATAGATTTCTTTCTCTCTGCGTTAACATTATCGAGAATCCTTGTATATACAGAAAGCATCTGTCTTCTATTGCCATCAAGTCCATCTAACGCTCCGGCTTTAATCAAGCTTTCTATTGCTCTTTTATTGATATCAAGTCCATTTACCCTATTAATAAAGTTATCGATTGTAGTATAGAGTCCGTTTTCATTCCTCTCATATATAATCCTATCTACAACATTTCGTCCAACACTTTTAACAGCATACATGCCATACCTTATACTGTCTCCATCAACAGCAAATCGTCCCTCACCATAATTTACACTTGGAGGAAGAACCTTTATTCCCATATTTTTACAATTGAAAATGTATTCTGATACTTTAGATGTGTTATCTATTACGGAACTCATAAGACTTGCCATAAATTCTAAAGGATAATACCTCTTCAAATAAGCAGTCTGATATGCAACAACAGCATATGCTGCAGCATGAGATTTGTTAAATGCATATTTTGCAAAATCAATCATTTTATCATATATCTCATTAGCAACATCTTCACTTATTCCATTGTTAATACAACCATTAACGCCTTCTTCCTGGTTACCATATACGAAATTAGCTCGTTCTTTCTCCATAACCTCATCTTTTTTCTTAGACATTGCACGTCTAACAAGGTCACTTCTTCCCATAGAATATCCAGCAAGATCTCTAACTATCTGCATAACCTGTTCTTGATATACAATACATCCATATGTGGGCTCAAGAATCGGTTTAAGTTCAGGGCAAAGATATGTTATAGATTCTTTATCATTCTTTCCTTTGATGTAATCAGGTATAAAATCCATAGGTCCCGGACGATATAGTGATATTCCTGCAATAACATCTTCAAGATTCTCCGGCTTTAATTCCTTCATAAAGTTCTTCATGCCAGCACTTTCAAGCTGAAATACACCTTCTGTTTTACCTGAACCAATAAGTTCAAATACCTTTTTATCATCATAGCCAAGCTTATCAAAATCTATCTTAATACTATCATCTTTTGCTTCTGCCATCTTGATTGCATTGTCAATAACCGATAACGTACGAAGGCCAAGGAAGTCCATTTTAAGAAGTCCTAATTCTTCGATTGTTGTCATTACAAATTGAGTGGTTATTGTTCCATCCTGTGCTCTTGCAAGAGGTACGTAGTTATCCATTGGTTTCTCTGATATAACTACACCTGCCGCATGCATAGAAGTGTTACGAGGAAGTCCTTCAAGCCTCATTGCCATATCAAGAAGATGTTTTACTGTCTCATCTTCTTCATACATTTTATAGAGTTCAGGATTCTTCTCTAAAGCGCCTTTAATCGTTATTTTAAGTTCCTTAGGAATACTTTTTGCAATCTTATCTACATAAGCATATGGAAGATCTAGTACACGCCCTACATCTCTAATAACATTTCTTGCAGCAAGAGTTCCAAATGTTACAATCTGAGTTACGCACTCCTCACCGTATTTCTCTACCACATAATCTATTACTTCACTTCTTCTCTCATCACTAAAGTCGATATCAATATCAGGCATTGACACACGTTCTGGATTAAGAAATCTCTCGAATAGTAAACTATACTTTATTGGATCTATATCAGTAATTCCTGTTGTATATGAGACAAGGGAACCCGCAGCCGAACCACGTCCTGGTCCAACTGGTATATCATGTTCTCTAGCAAAATTAATAAAGTCCCACACAATTAGGAAATAGTCAACATATCCCATATCCTTAATAACGCCAAGTTCATATTCAAGCTTAGGCATTAACTCTGCTGCTCTATCCTGGTATCTACTCTCTAATCCGTCTTTACATAACTTATTAAGATATGTCCATGAATCATAGCCACTTGGAACTTCAAAATGTGGTAGTTTTGTTACACCAAACTCTATCTCAACATTACATCTGTCAGCTATTTTCTGGGTATTATCGATAGCTTGCAATGCATATGGAAAGAGACTTCGCATCTCTTCTTCGCTCTTAACATAATATTGTCCACCATCGTATCTTAATCTATCTTCATCACTTACTTTTTTGCCTGTTTGAATGCAAAGAAGAATATCATGTGGCACTTCATCTTCTGCAAGTGTATAATGCACATCATTAGTTGCCACTAACTCTATCCCCGTTTCTTTTGCGATACGAAGCAGGCCTTGATTAACATTTTGTTGCGTTGAAATTCCATGATCTTGCAATTCTAGGAAATAATTACCTTCACCGAAACAGTCCCTGTGCCACAAAGCGGCCTTTTTTGCCTCTTCATACATACCACTAGCTAGAAGCCTTGCAACTTCACCGGCAAGACAGGCACTAAGACAAATAATTCCTTCGTGATACTTCTCTAGAACTTCTCTATCAACTCTCGGTTTGTAATAGAAGCCATCAACAAAACCTTTAGAGACAATTTTCATTAGATTACTATATCCCACGTTATTCTCTGCAAGAAGAATAAGATGATAGTATTTGCTTTCATTTTCATCTTTAGTTTTGTCAAATCTAGAACCTGGAGCAACATACACTTCACATCCAAGAATTGGTTTTATACCAGCACTTTTTGCAGCTTTGTAAAAATTAATTACTCCATACATTACGCCGTGATCTGTAATAGCAGCACTATTCATCCCGAGTTCTTTTACCCGTTGTACATATTCAGTTATCTTGTTAGACCCATCCAATAGTGAATATTCTGTATGGACGTGTAAATGTGCAAAAGACATATAATCCCTTTCCTTCATCATAAATGCAAAGGCTGGATAGAGACTAAAATCATTAGTCTCACCCAGCCCTAGCACCGTTTAGTTAGTCTATTACTTTTTATTTGGAATCAACAAACTTCTGTATATTAGAAGCGTTAACATATTTCTTGGATTTATCTCCATTAACAACTACAAGTGTTGGAGCCTGCATAATACCATACTTAGCAGTCATGTCAGATTCTTCTTCAGCATCAATAAGAACATAGTCCTCATCACTTAACATTTCCTTTGCTAACGCACAATTAGGACATGTCTTAGTTGTAAACAAATACTTAACTGTAGCCTTAGATGTATTATCAATTGTCACCTCTTGGTCATCTTCAGTAGATGTATTATGAGGCTTCTTCAGAATTGAATGTTCGATATCGTATAATTTACGATTCTTATATTCCTGACTCTTACCTTCGTTCCAGTTCTGTACCGGTCTATAATATCCTGTAATTCTTGAATAAACCTCAGTTGGTGCACCACAATGAGGACATGTAGCTGTCTCACCTGAAAGATATCCATGCTCTTTACATATAGAATATGTAGGAGATAAAGTATAATAAGGAATTCTATAATTCTCTGCAATTGTTCTAATTAAGCTTGCAGCCGACTTCCAATCAGCCATTTTCTCACCCAGGAATGCATGGAATACTGTTCCAGATGTATATAATGTCTGTAAATCATCCTGAATATCTAATGCATCAAAGATATCTGATGTAAATTCTACTGGTAAATGTGAGCTATTAGTATAGAAAGGAGTATCTCCTTCAAAACCAGCAGTAATAATATCAGGGAATTGAGCTCTATCATGCTTAGCAAGTCTGTATGTAGTAGACTCAGCTGGTGTAGCTTCCAAATTATAAAGATCTCCATATTGCTCCTGATAATCTGAAAGACGTTCTCTCATGTGATTAAGTACATCCTGTGTAAACTTCTGTGTCTCTTCATGTGTTAAGTCTTTTCTTAACCAATTAGCATTAAGACCAACTTCGTTCATACCAATAAGGCCAATTGTAGAGAAGTGATTATTAAATGTACCAAGATATCTCTTAGTATATGGATATAAGCCTTCATCAAGAAGTCTTGATATAACTCCTCTCTTTATCTTAAGAGATCTAGCAGAAATATCCATTAATCTATCAAGTCTCTCGTAGAAATCTTTCTCATTCTTAGCCTGATAAGCAATACGTGGCATATTAATTGTAACAACACCTACAGAACCAGTACTCTCTCCTGAGCCGAAGAATCCACCTGACTTCTTACGTAGTTCTCTTAAGTCAAGTCTAAGTCTACAGCACATAGATCTTACATCACTTGGCTCCATATCTGAATTAATATAGTTAGAGAAATAAGGTGTTCCATACTTTGCAGTCATCTCGAATAATAATCTATTATTCTCTGTATCAGACCAATCAAAATCCCTTGTAATTGAATATGTTGGAATTGGATATTGGAATCCTCTACCATTAGCATCACCTTCGATCATAACCTCAAGAAATGCTTTATTAATCATATCCATTTCTTTCTTGCAATCTTTGTATTTGAAGTCTTGCTCTTCACCACCAACAATTGCAGGAAGCTCAGCAAGATCATTAGGAACTGTCCAGTCAAGTGTAACATTAGTAAATGGAGCTTGTGTACCCCAACGAGATGGAGTATTAACACCATATACAAATGCTTCTATACATTTCTTAACATCATTATATGAGAGATTGTCCACCTTAACGAAAGGTGCTAAATATGTATCAAAAGATGAAAATGCTTGCGCACCAGCCCATTCATTCTGCATAATTCCAAGGAAATTAACCATCTGATTACACAGAACAGAAAGGTGAGAAGCTGGAGCAGAAGTTATCTTTCCAGAGATTCCTCCAAGGCCTTCTGTAATTAATTGTTTGAGAGACCATCCTGCACAATATCCTGTAAGCATTGATAAATCATGGATGTGAATATCAGCATTTCTATGAGCCTCTGCAATTTCATCATCATAAATCTCTGACAACCAATAATTAGCTGTTACTGCACCAGAGTTAGAAAGAATCAGTCCACCAACTGAATATGTAACTGTTGAGTTCTCTTTAACTCTCCAATCTTCAACTTTAACATAACTATTAACTACATCTTTGTAATCAAGAATTGTAGACTTCATGTTACGCATTTTCTCACGTTGTCTACGATATAGGATATATGCCTTGGCAACATCAGTATAGCCTGTTGACTCTAATGTCTTCTCCACACTATCCTGAATATCCTCTACACTCACCTTGTTATCTTTGATCTTTTCCTGAAAATCAGAAGATACACGAAGTGAAAGAAGACCAATGATATCATCATTATAAGCCTTCTTTGTTGCATCAAACGCTTTAGCAATAGCGTCATTGATTTTGCCTAAGTTAAATTCAGTTACTTGACCGTCTCTCTTTACTACCTCAAACATTTTCCACCTCTAATTAATAAATATTTTGATACTAAATGGCGTCACTTCACCTCTTAACGCCGAACGTAAAGATATTGTATCACTCAATATTTGCTTCGTCAACACCAAAACACAACATATAGTGTTTTATTTTTTACCTCAAGCATACATATGGTAGAATTTCTAGCCTCAAAAAAGCCCATAATCTCGTGGATTATGGGCTTTTGTATGTTGTTTTTTACTATTTTCACAAATTAATTTCAGTAATATTGACGAAGTTAAGCTATCCTACTTGACAAGAACTCTAATTCCCTTACAACATCAACATCTTGTGGATATTCCTCTAGATATTCAACAGCATATTGATAAGCTTCATTAAATTGTCCCAGCTTTTCTGTTGCTGCTATTCTATTCTTAAGAAGATCCCTTCTATTCTTCTTGATTATCTTATCAAGACCTTTGTTAACGTATATTAAAGCCTCGTTAGGATTATTACGTTTTAATTCCATAGTTGCAATTGCATTACAAGCCATAGCACTAGGATTATCGTCCTTCTTAACACTTTCTAATATCTCATCACACTTTGCTTCATTACCTTCTTCTAGATATAGATTGGCAAGATAAATCTTTGCATCCTCAGCATTTTTGTCATCTGCTTTCTCAAATGCAGTCCTTGCTGCATCATATTGCTTCATCAAAGTGTATATTCTTCCTCGTGCAAGGCAATCCTCTGCAGAATCCCCGCTTTTCTCTAATGCAATATTTAAGAATTCTTCGCCTTCCTTTTCAAAATTCATAGCTTTTAAATTCTCATATATTGCTATATATAAGTCATAATTTTTCTCGTCGATTTTTACCGCTTCTTTATAATCATTAAAGGCAGGTCCCTTTTCTCCTGACTTAAGATATACACTTCCTCGAAGAAAATATGGATATGGATTATCCTTGTCATAATCAATAAGTGCTGTATATGTCTTAATTGCACCTTCTTTGTCATTAGCGTTAAACTGGGCTGCAGCCTTGCAGTAACAAATATCAATTTCATTATCTGACACAGTACCTTCTGACATCTCAAGTGCTTCATTAAACAATTCTACTGCTTCAGCATATTGTCCTTTGTTAAGTGCTTCTAATCCCTCGCTTTTATACTGCTGTTGTTTCTCGCTACTAGTAGTACATCCCGTTATTGTAGCGCTAAGCGCTATAACAACGAGACTTCCCACCAAACATAATAATTTACGTCTCTTCATTAATAATGCATCCTATAAATGTTCGTCTCTCTCAACTTTATCGTAGTGCTTAAGGAATATTTTCTCCATTGAAGCCATTAATTTCATGTCTAAATTGAACATATATACAAGGAACGTAAGCAGGAATAAACCAACAATAACTGCAGCAATTACAATTAAAGCAATTACCCATCCACTCATAGTCTTGTCACCTTTCCTTTCTGTCACAACATCTTTGTATTCATTTAATTTCTTTTTACAATAAAGTAAATCGCGAATTTTCTTTTCTTTATCTTTCATATTACTTTGCCATTCCTTTTTGACGTGCAAACTCAGCTGCTCCAAGTGCTCCCATAAGCTGTGGATCAATTGGCAAATCAATTACTTTAAGGTTAAGGACCTTCTCAATGGCTTCTTTTAAGCCATCATTCTTAGCACATCCACCAGTTAATGTAATGCTGTCAACTGCTCCTGCTTTCTTAGCCATTACAAAACATCTCTTTGCTACTGACAATTCGATTCCTGCTGCAATCTCATCCATAGGTTTGCCTTCACCAACTAGAGATATTACTTCTGACTCAGCAAATACTGTACATTGAGCAGTAATAGGAATAACATTCTTAGCCTTTAGAGATAATTTCGAGAAATCACTAAGGGACATCTCGAAAGCTCTAGCCATAGCTTCAAAGAAACGACCTGTACCTGCAGAACATTTATCATTCATTGCAAAATTAAGTACTGTTCCATCAGTATCAACTGCTATACCTTTTACATCCTGACCACCAATATCAATTATAGCTTTTACTTTCGGATCTGCAACATGAACACCCATAGCATGACAGCTAATCTCTGATATGTTCTCATCTGCAAAAGGAACCTTGTTACGTCCATATCCTGTACCAACAAGATAGTCAAGATCTTCTGCCTTATTAAGATCAGGCACTTTCTTTATTGCTTCATCTAAAGATTCTTGGCAACTTTGTACAGAATTAATTCTACTCTTTAATGTAACATCTGATACAAGTTTTCCATTCTCATCAATTATTACACATTTTGTATATGTACTTCCCGAATCACAACCACCATAATATTTCATCGTCTTCTCTCCTTATTATCTACTATATAATATGAACTTATTAATATGAATTCTCATCTGGTAAATTCTCTAGAGTTGGGTCAACAGGTTCTTCTCTTAGAACTGTTCTCATATATCTATTGACATCATCTCTGACACCCTGTCTAGATACAATACGAGGATCAAATAATTGATGTTGTACCCACATTAGCTTAATACCTTTCTCTCTAGCCTTCTCTTCGAATTGACCATGCATACCATCTAATGCTTTACATGTAATATGCTCCCAAAGGATAACCATATCAGCATTAAACTCTTCACAGAACTCCCATAGTTCATCAAGAAGCACCTTGTATCCACCATGTGTTCTATTACGCATAATCATATTCTCTTGAAGCCATGCCATATCATATATAGCTTTCTCTCTATTCTCCGGTGTATCTTCTTCAGCAAGCACTCTTGTACTAACCATAGATAACATATCAGTAAGAGGAATAATACCCCAGCAATTCTGTAACCAGATTAAGAAGTCGAAATAGTAATGAGATTGAACACCCCATACAATGGCTCTATGACGATACTCTTTACAAGCCATCTTCTTCTCTCTGTATGCCTTCTCAGCTAATGCAGTAATCTTTCTGTCAGCCTCAACGAAAGCTGGTACTCTACCACAGATTGCCATGTAATTAGTCTCAGTATAAAGAGCCAGGTTAGAACCAAATACCTGTGGATAATCAGTCTTATTCATATCAAGCCATTCTTGTCTGTGACGAGTAGACTCATTAACACGTTTGGCACATTCAAAGTATTCTTTCCAATCCCACTTA
Organism: uncultured Lachnospiraceae bacterium; assembly: GCA_900315945.1. Lineage (GTDB taxonomy): Bacteria > Bacillota > Clostridia > Lachnospirales > Lachnospiraceae > RUG191. The sequence continues at coordinate 32,687 of ONAZ01000016.1, forward strand.
GCATCTGTATTCTCTTCAACGAACTTAATACAATTTCTAATCTCTTGTGCTGCATATTCCTGTACATCATCTTCTCTGTGACGAAGTGGAGCAGCAATCTGGAAGCAAGGAACACCTTCTTCTAATTCAAGACGTTTAGAAATTACACCATTACTTAGAAGTGAACCATCACAAGTTGTATTACATTGAACAGCTGCTCTACCAAGTTTTGGCGCATCATCTGCAATAGAAATTGCTGCTTCTACTGCTGGCATAGGACATACATCTCCTGGCATACCATATTCTTGAATAAGATCAAGATAGTATTCCATTGAATGTTGATTAAGAAGTACTGGTACATATGTAGATATTGTCTCTCTACTTAATACTTCTAGATCTGGAAATCCCATCATAGGAGCTGTCATCTCGTTCTCATCAACAAGAAGAACCTTTTTATTATACTCTCTATTATTACCAGTTCTTGCGTCAGCCTTAAATACTTTATCAAGAAGCTTAGCAACGTCATCTGTTATAAGATCAAATTCTGTACGTGCAATTCTTAGATGCTCGCCTCTAAGTCCTTGTGTATGTCTATCTGTCATCATTGGAACAGCCAAATAGTTAGCCATCCATCTATAACGAAACATAGCTTTGATATTCCTAGGTTTAACTATAAACTTTCCAAGAATCATAAGGATCTTAAGCCAGCAACCATAATCGTACATGGTATCTTTAAATCCACGCCACTCACGACGTTTTCTGACTTTCTTTCCAGCCATATAGAAGTTACCCAGATTCTTACCACCTATATCTTTTTCCTTGCTCATTATTTCTCACCTCCCTGGATTTTCTTAATCTCAATACTTTCCACGAAAGCTTGAACTCTTGTACGCATTTGTCCTGACATACCAAGTGCATATGGACGGTCAACTTGAAGTACTGGATAATTATAGTCTTCTCTAAGCACTGAAGTTCCAACCATTCTTTCATATGCCCAAGGATCACAGAATTTCATTTGCTCGTAAATAATACCATCAGCATTATATTCTTTTGCAATATCTGCAACATATTCTTTACGTTCAACAATCTTCTTCTGGTTCATATATCTAGGACATTGGCCTCTATTCATATATGCTCTACATACTTGAGTTAGAGCGTCCTCTTCATCATTTAATTCTATAGGATCTCTTCCTGGAAGTGAGCCATAACAGAATCTGTCTGCACATACATAAGCACCTGAATCTTCGACTAATTTGATAACATCAACATCATCTACTTCAGATCCAACAAATACCACCCTCGCTCTGTGCTTTGTCTTATCTGGCTCTCTATTCTTGACTTCCTCTAATGTCTCAACTAGTTTATCAAGAATCAAATCCTTAGGAACAACATAAGTAACCATTGTAATAATATGGAATTCATATCCTGTTATTCTAGGATATTCTTCTTTTCTAAAATCTCCCAGTTCTCTTATTATATTACACACCTTATTATGAAGCTCTACTGATTCTCTAATTGCTTTATCAGATACATCTACTCCGAACTTCTCCTTCATTGGCTTAAGGATATGATTCTCACATTGAAGCTTATATAATGCTAACCCATTATCATCAGCCTTCATAGGAATTTCCATATATTCAAAGAAGAAATCTGGCTTATCAATTACATCTAATAGTTCCATGTTCTCAATACATCTATTAAGCATAGAACAACCATCAGGTGTAACTAGACCATCTGCAAAGTTAAACCCGCCTTCCATTGCACGCTCTAACAAAGCTCTTGTGTATTCACACAAAAAACTTGTCATATAATAGGTACTCATATCAAGACTACCTGTTCTTGGTGCTCTTAAACGAACTGAAAAAGCCCCGTCTAAATTACATAGGGGTTCAGGAACATTCTCACATACAGTAGCAAGACATTTTCTCCCCTGACTTTGGGCTTCTCGAACCAGATCGTTATGAGCTTCTTCAAGCAACTTCTCAAAATAGTATAAGTGCTTTAAATCCTTCATAGACCCTCCTCCATAACTATATGTGCCTCCAATTCCCCATAATAATATATTAGTCTAGGAAATCCAAGAAACATATAAAAAACTACTATAAACTTTTCGTTTTACATACATTAAATTGTAACATATTGATAAAATCATAACAATATATTTTACACAGAAATCTATTTATATTTATTATCTGTATTAGATTCATCAACATTATTACTTTCGTTCTTATGTTTATCAGTAATCTTCTTATAAGCAATTGTGCCAACAACATATAATGCTGTTATTACTACCATCATAATTATAAAGATTGTGTACTTCTCATCGCCTATTGCACTTCCACCTATTGTTGACATAAGTATTGCAGGGAACCTCCCCACTACATTTATCATAGCAAAATAAGGAATAGATATCTTAGTTAGGCCAGCAGCATAGCACATTAAATCTTTGGGCAAACCCGGCACTAAATAGAAGAAAAACATAAAAGTCTTGGATTTGGGATTATCCTGCAAAAAGGAAAGATTCTCAACTTTCTCCCTGTCTGTAAATAGTTCCACAAATTTCATACCAAACTTTTTGACAAATGCAAAAATAATTACCGAAGCAAGAGACATTGCAAAATCACATATAATCGCTCCTTTAACAACTCCAAAAGCATAACCCGCAGCTATCTCAAAGGGTCCCCCTGGAATTACAGCAAGAAACACTTGAACCATATTAATTCCGATAAAAATCAATACACCAAGTGCTCCATACGACTCAACCCATGCTCTAAACTTGTCTGGTTCTGATACAAATTGAATAAGCGGCTTCCCAACAAAATAAGTGAGCGCTCCTAGAAATGCTATTACCAAAACCGCTGTAATTATACCTATTATTCTTTTCTTTTTCCTTAATTCATCATCCTGCATATTAATTCCTTATACAAAAATGTAATAATAATAGTAATAGTATTTACACAAGATCATTTCCATCAGCATCAGTAGTAATACCTGTATCGCATAGAATACAAAGACCTTCAATAAATCCCCATATTGCACCACCTAATGTACAAGTAATAAGAGACACTACTATCTGTGCAATTCCAATTCCTGTATATCCAAGATAAAACCTATGAATACCAAAGGCTCCAAGAAAAACACCAAGTAGTCCTGCGGTCTTCTTGTATTTTGGTCCATCTCCCTTAAAATCTGCATCTAGATAATAAGAGCCCAGGCTCTTATTATCGCTCTCATTATCATCATTATAATATTGTATCTTACTGACCCTATTGCCACAAAACATACAGTATTTTGATTCATCCGGAACTCTAGAGCCACACCTGTTGCAAATCATTTGTAATCCTCCATTAGAATAATTTTATCACAATATTAAATTATGGCAAATCAACGATTATTCTTGCATCTAAAGAATTGTTATATTGATTTTTCTTGGTATTCGAGAATTGTTTGACTCTCAATATTCTCTTAATTATGATGAAGAAGAGGGGATACTATGAATAAAGAAGATATAGGTAAAACACTAAAGCTATACAGAAAAAAGAATAATTTTAAAGTATCAGATGTTGCTATAATGTTAAGTGAAGACGGCAAATATGTTGCCGAGAAAACTGTCTATGGATGGGAAAGTTCACAATCACTCCCAGACGCAGAATGCTTAATTAAATTATGCCAACTGTATAACATTAGAGATTTAAATGCAGCATTTTGCAACAGTAGTCACTCTTTCGAAGCAACTAAGCATGAAGAAGAATTAATTCGCTCATATAGAATTAATAGTGAAATGCAACCTGCAGTAGACAAGCTGTTAGGTTTAAGCCGCACTAAAAAGAGTAACTTTTCATAAACAATTAGTTTTTTACCTTATTATTAATATGCGACACTATATCTTCAAGTCCTTCATTGCTAAAACTCGCCTCATAATACTCTTTCAAGCTCTCATCTGTCGCTTCAAAGCCATATGGTTCTGGCCATGTTGTACATATTAGAGAGACCTTGTCTTCGCTTTCATTTTTTTCTATTCTATATCTAATACCTTTATAACTTCCATGAAAAGGTGATTTTTTATAAAACTCAAGAGATAATACATCTTTTACATCTAGCATAAAATACTCCTTATATCCTATTTATTTTATGTATTATAACATATCAACTCTTTTTTTATACTCCAAAAAATGTTAAAATCCTTTTATACTAATAGCATTTATACGAAACGAGGATTTATTTATGAAAAAAAAGATTAAAGTTTTACTGAGTTTGTGTTTAGCACTGCTGCTTGCATTCACATTTGCTACTCCTAGAAGTGCTTTTGCAGCCGAGGAAAAACAGCAGGATAACCAATATCTTAATTGGATGTCGCAGCTCTCTGACAAAACCAAGTTAAGCAATATCTCTATTCCTGGTACTCACGATAGTGCCACAGAATATTGTACGCTTCCATATTGTACAAGCTGTCAGGATACATCTATGTATGAGCAAATGAGAAATGGCTATCGCTATCTGGATGTTAGATTAGAAATCAACGACAAAAAAGATGGATTCATTTTCACTCATGGTGGCTTTAAGTGTAAGGAAAGCTTTTGGCCTTGGGCTAACAATATAACATTTACCAAATTATGTGAGGATGCGTATTCCTTCTTAGAAGACAATCCAACAGAAACTGTAATATTTGCAGTGAAATTAGAGAATTCTAGTGATGATGTAGCTTTAGCCGAGAAACTAATTCTTGATGAAATTAATCAGTCACCAGATAAATGGTATACAAGAAATGCAATTCCTACCCTTGGAGAAGTTAGAGGAAAAATTGTTCTTGCATCACGATTTGAAGATGTCCTTAATATGGGCGATGAATTAAGTGGTTTACATTTCTACTGGGTAGATCAGGGCGAAAAAGAAGTAGTTGATATGCCATACGCACTCTCAATGATTAATGCAAATGAACAACTTTGGGTGCAGGATAGATATAAATATTCAATTCAAAACAAATATGATGCATTCAAAGATGGTTTGTTAAATTGTCAAGCAGGCAATGATTCCTTCTTTATCAACTTCCTCTCTCTTTCAGGGCAAGGTCTTATTCCACACCCTAAGGGAAATGCCGATTCACTAAACAGAATGTTTAATGAAGAAAAACTGCAAAACAATACATGCTACGGAGTTATTGTTCTTGATAGAGCTGATAAAGATATGGCTTACAAAGTATTTAGTACAAATTTCTAAAAAAGAGGTAATTATTATGCCACAATCAAATCCACAAGCTGGTGAAGTATATAGACATTTCAAAGGAAAAATGTATAGGGTACAGGGAATCGCCACTCATTCAGAGACTGGTGAAGCACTTGTAATATATCAAGGTTTATATGGAGATTTTGTTGTATATGCAAGACCTTATGAATCTTTTATAGAACGTTTAGACAAAAAGAAATATGAGGGTGTAGTCGAAGAATACAGATTCACATATATTCCTATGACAACAGAAATGCTAAATCAGGAGCCTACACCCATTAATAACATATGTGATGCCGCCTCACAAGTCCAGTTATCGTCTTCTAGCAAAGCTTCTATTTCTAATACTGATGCGCATATTGAGGAAGATAAACTCGAGGAAAAAGAACAGCAAGATTCGCCAATGCTCAAATTTCTTGATACTGATGATTTTGATGAAAAATATGAAATACTATGTAATATTCCAAGGGTTGATATTACCGATGTATTAATAGATAATCTAGCAGTTACATTAGATGTTGTTATTCCTGATGGGCCGATAGACCAGAGGTTTCAGGAGCTAAAGACTTGTGTGAGGACAAGAAAAAAATACGAAAGCATAAGATTAAGGTAGGGTATATATTTTTTAGCCCCTCTTAAGGTATATGTTTTCTTCAACTGAGCGTAGCTCAATGTTTCAGAAAACTATACCTTAAGAGGGGCTTTTATATATCCCACCTTAATTCTTATGACTTTCTAACTGAGCGTTGCTCAGTGTTTCAGAAAACTATACCTTAAGAGGGGCTTTTATATATCCCACCTTAATTCTTATGGCTTTCTCAACTGAGCGTTGCTCAGTGTTTCAGAAAACTATACCTTAAGCGGGGTTTTTTCATTTATATTATCCTTGCAGATCTCTTTGCTGTCTGTCCATGTCTTCTACTACGATGTCGTAGATTTCTCCATGCTTTCTGCAATATGAAAGTACATCCCATGGTTCGTTGGTGTGATAATGAATCTTAATAATTGCTTTCTCACCGAACTCATCTTCGCCACTATCAGCAGCTACAACCATTGAATCACCTTTAATATTCTCAAGAAGATAATCTCTTATCTCATCTAATAGATCATCAGCCACATCATCAGCGTCATCTCCATCTTCTACATACTGATCAAGTAATAATTGTGTGTCATAACGAAATTCTAATTCTTCCATTTTTATCTCTCCTTATTATTTATTTTAAAAATATGGTTTTATCTAATATCTTGACATATTTTTCAATTCATCAAAAAGCTCTATATCAGACTGTTTGACTTTCATATTAGTAGTAATTGTTTCTTCACCAGGCTTTGTAACAGATATTTCAATTATAGTTCCTTCTTCTACTCTCTGTCCAAAAACCACCTGAAAGAATTCAACTACTTTAGGATGATTACTGCGAAATGTATTAAACGCAGCCATTATCTTCATTGGATTCATATACTACCTCCTATATACAACCTATAACTTTGTTGTAACGAAAATATCATAAATTGATTTAATAGCTTTATCAAAATCTTCATTTTCCACACCAATAATAATATTAAGCTCGCTTGATCCCTGATCAATCATACGAACATTTACATTAGCATGGCTAAGGGCTGCAAATATTCTTCCTGCTGTACCACGAGTAGATTTCATGCCTCGACCAACAACAGCAATCAACGCAAGATCTGATTCAATTTCAACAGAATCAGGATCTGATAATCTATGAATTGCAGATACCACCTTTTGTTCTTTTGCAACAAATTCATCTTCGTGAACAACCACTGTCATTGTATCTATTCCTGAAGGCATATGTTCAAATGATATGTTATTATCTCCGAATGCTTGTAATACTTTTTGTCCAAATCCTATTTCAGCATTCATTAAGGCCTTAGAAATTGATACAGCACAGAAGCCTTTCTTTCCTGCAATTCCTGTTATTACATATTCTGGTTTGTGACATGTGCTTTCAACAATCCATGTTCCTTCGTCTTTTGGTCTATTAGTGTTTCTAATATTAATTGGTATTCCAGCAGAACGAACAGGGAAAATTGCATCTTCATGAAGAACTGAAGCACCCATATATGAAAGCTCTCTAAGCTCTCTATATGTAATCATATCAATTCCTACAGGATTATCTACAATACGTGGATCAGCCACAAGAAAACCAGATACATCAGTCCAGTTCTCATATACATCTGCTCTAATAGCACCTGCAATAATTGACCCTGTTATATCTGACCCTCCTCTTGAAAATGTCATAACTTGGCCTTCTTTATCACTTCCATAAAAGCCTGGAATAACAGCATGTTTTACTCCTTTTAGGCGTTCTGACACTTTCTTCTCTGTCTTATAGGAGTTAAGTCCTCGCTCCTCATTAAAGAAAATAATATCCTTTGGATCAATAAATTCATAGCCAAGGTACTTAGCCATAATTAAACCATTAAGATATTCTCCTCTACTTGCTGCATAATCACATGTAGGATTATACTCAAGTTCAGTCTTAATTGCATCAAACTCCTCATCAAGAGAAAAGTTCTTAATCTTTAACCCTTCAATAATTTCATTATATCTTTCTTTGATTTTGCTTATCTGACTATCCAGATTCTTTCCTTTAGAAGCTAATTCATAAAGCTTAATAAACATATCAGTAACTTTAGTATCTTCATCAAATCTCTTACCTGGTGCAGAAGGAATTATATATCTTCTATCAGAATCTGCCTTAATTATGTCAATTACTTTTTTAAACTGTTTTGCATCCGCAAGGGAACTTCCACCAAACTTAACTACTTTTGTCATAATAACCTCTTCTCTTTTCTAATTAAATCTCATAAACCACTGTGTAAAATGATAACATTTTACAGATATAAATCTTCCAATTGCTCCCGGCTTACTAACTGCTTGTCCAAATATTCCAAATCTAAGATGAAGAAAAACTCTTCTATCTTTTTCCTTTATATACTTCCACAGATCCTTCGCCTTTTGATAATTAACAGGATCTTTCGAAACATGTGCAAGACTGGTTGACACAACTGTTATCATCTCTAGGTATGCTAGCATATAAGACCTTAGATGCGGTTCTTTGACATCTTCATACAAATCAAAGGCATCTATCATTCTATAATTAACAGCAAGTTGTTGGTCAAGTCTCTTTATCATAGTTTTCTCTGTTATAGACTGACCATCTCTTCCAATATAATACCTATATAAATCTACATCAAGATAATAGAATTTCTTAACATATGGCAATGGTTCATATACAAATAGATTGTCTACATAAAATGTATTCTCTGGAAGCTTAAGTCCTATATCCCTAAGAAGTTTTGTTCTATATGTAACAGAATGCATAAGAATGGAGAATCCCTTAATATTATGCTTCATATCTTCCCAACCAATCACTTTATTCTTAGGAAATAGTGCAGAATATATCATTCTTCTCCTATGATTCTCTGATGGCTTTTCATATACATAGTTTGTAAGAATCATATCAATTAGCTGTTCTGATTCAACAAGTTGTTCTATCGTCTTAAGATATTCTTTATATGCATTTTTCTCAAACCAGTCATCTGAATCAAGAACCTTAAAGTATAAGCCTCTTGCATTTTCAAGTCCCGTATTAACTGCAGACCCATGGCCACCATTTTCTTTGTGTATTACCCTTATTATATCAGGATATTCTTCAGCAAATCTATCAGCGATACGCGCCGTATTATCAGTTGACCCATCATCCACAATAATTATTTCAACTCTATCTCCCCCTGGGAGTATACTTTTGATAGCCTTACTCATATATTCTTCCGAATTGAAACAAGGCACTGTAAAAGTTAAAATTTTCTGTTTCATTATGATTCCTTTTATGTCAATACTTTACCTACTTAGACATTTCAATAGATTTATCTACACAAGCTTTTTCTGCAGCTATAATAGCATCTCGAAAACCTAATTGCTCTAATGTAGCCACACCTTCTATTGTTGTTCCACCTGGGGAACATACAGCATCTTTCAACTCACCAGGATGTATTCCAGTTTCAAGCACCATTTTAGCAGAGCCAAGAACAGACTGTGCAGCAAACTTATATGCCTGACTTCGAGGCATTCCCGAAAGAACAGCACCGTCTGCCATAGCTTCAATCAACATATAAATATATGCTGGTGATGAACCACTAACACCTATTACAGCATCCATTAGTTTTTCAGACACATATTCTGCCTCTCCAAAACTTTCAAATATTTGAAGAGCAAAGTCTCTATCTTCATCTGTTACATTATCATTTACGCAAAGTGCCGACATTGCTTCACCAACAAGTGCTGGTGTATTAGGCATAGAACGAATAAGTTTAATGTCTCTGCCAAACAATTCTTCAATTCTCTCAATTGTCATACCAGCAGCAATTGATATAATAAGTGGCATCTTATTATCCGGTATAGAACCACTAATCTCCGGTATAACCTCAGAAAACACATTAGGTTTTACTGCAAGAAAAATAATATCTGACTTTCCTGCAACTTCCTTATTATCAACAATTGTCACACCAAATTCTTCAGTTATTCTATTCTTAGAACTTTCTGAGCGACATGACACTAATACATTTTCTTTCTCAACAATCTTAGCGCTTAGCAATCCCCCTAAGATTGCAGAGCCCATATTGCCACATCCAATAAATCCAATCTTTTTAGCCATATAGCACCTCTGCTTATAATCTATTTATCTTCAAGTAATTTCTCAAGTGTTGCATATTTTGCACATACGGCAAAAACCTTAGCCGCTTCTTCTAGTTCCTTCATAGAAGGATAAGAAGGTGCAATTCTAATTACAGAATCCTCTGGATCCTTATGATAAGGGAATGGTGCTCCCGCTCCTGTAAGAACTACTCCTGCTTCCTTCGCAAGTTCAACAATTCTAGTAGCACAACCATTCTTTGCTCTGTATGTTATAAAATATCCACCTCTTGGTACAATATACGTTCCAGCATCTAATCCCTTTAACTCTTCATCAAGAATCTTATTAACAAGTTCAAATCTAGGTCTTAATTCAGAAGCAAGAACCTTCATATGTTCAAGCACGCCCTTTTTATCTTTAAAATATCTTACGTGGCGAAGCTCATTAATCTTATCAGGACCAATTGTTTGTTTTGTGATTGTCTTCTTAATATCTTCAAGATTATCTATTGAAGATGCAATGGCCGAAATACCTGCGCCAGCAAAACTAATCTTAGATGTTGAGGCAAATTCGTAAACCATATTAGGATTTCCTGCTTTAGCACATTCCTCAATAATATCAAGAATCTGTATCTCTTCATCATAGAGATAGTGAACAGCATATGCGTTATCCCAAAAGATTCTAAAATCTTTTGCTTTAGGACTAAGATTTGCAAATCTTCTTACAACTTCGTCTGAATAAACAACTCCCTCTGGATTAGAGAACTTTGGCACACACCAAATACCCTTAACAGCTTCATCATTATTTACATATTTTTCAACCATATCCATATCTGGACCATCTTCATTCATTGGAATATTAATCATCTCTATTCCAAAGTGTTCTGTCACTCCAAAATGTCTATCATATCCAGGTACAGGACACAGGAACTTTACTTTATCTAGTTTACTCCATGGAGTAGAACCCATGATTCCAAAGCAAAATGCTCTAGCAATACAATCAAACATAATGTTTAATGAAGCATTACCGGATAAAATAACATTTTCAGCCTTTGTATCCATAATAGCCGCCATAAGTTCTTTTGCTTCTGGTATTCCATCCACAAGGCCATAATTTCTTGTATCGAATCCATTTGATGCATGATAATCATCTTTTGATGTCAAAACATCCATAATAGGCAAACACTTATCTAACTGATCACTAGAAGGCTTTCCACGAGACATATCAAGTTTTAATCCCCTTTCTTGATACTCTTTATAAAGAGCCTCTACCTTACTTTTCTCTTCTAACAATTCTTCTCTTGTCATTTGTGAATAATTCATTTTTCTTCTTCCAATCTTTTCTTTTTTCCTTTTTAGGTATATTAAACCTATAATATTTTACACCATTTTCATTTATATTACACTTGTTTTTTACACAAAAATAAGGCGCAATCGCCTTATAATAAGTATATATGTACTAAAGAGGGGGGGCGCGATGGGTATACCCATCGCGCCCCCCCTATATAATACTATACTCACACTATTCTGCTTCACGCCTTATTTTATCCAAATGCTCTTGTAGTTTCTTCTCGTAACCCATATCAGACAATTCGTAGAAGGTCTCCCCCACTACTTCATCAGGCAAATATTGCTGCATTGCATAATGGTTCTTATAATCATGAGCATACTTATATCCAATACCTCGTCCAAGTTCCTTGGCATTAGGGTAATGAGCATCCTGAAGGTATGGAGGAATATGATATGCTGGGTTAGACTGTACATATTCCATAGCCTTACCAATTGCACATACAGCTGAATTGGATTTCGGAGCAAGAGCGACATAACTTGCTGCCTGAGCAAGTATAATTTGACTTTCTGGCATTCCTATTCTTTCTACTGCCTGAGCAGCAGATGTTGCTACAACTATAGCATTAGGATCTGCATTTCCCACATCCTCAGATGCACAAATCATAATACGTCTTGCAATGAATTTAACATCCTCACCTGCACATAGCATTCTTGCAAGATAGTAAATTGCTGCATCAGGATCAGAACCTCTCATACTCTTAATAAAAGCAGAAATAGTATCATAATGATTATCTCCATCCTTATCATACTTTAAGGCTCTTTTTTGTATACATTCACTTGCAACATCAAGTGTAATATGAATTCTTTCATCTTCATCAGGCTGTGTCGTAAGCACTCCTAGTTCTATTGCATTAAGAGCATTTCTCGCATCTCCGTTTGCCGCATCAGATAGGAAATCCAGGGCATCATCATCAATATATGCATTATATATTCCAAGCCCTTTCTCTTTATCCTCTATTGCTCTTTTAATAAGTGTTCTAATATCATCTACTGATAAAGTGTGAAGTTCAAATATTATAGAACGAGAAACCAAAGCGGAGTTTACTTCAAAATATGGATTCTCTGTAGTTGCTCCAATAAGAATAACTGTTCCATCTTCCACAAAAGGAAGCAGATAATCCTGCTGTGCTTTATTAAACCTATGAATCTCGTCTATAAAAAGTATTGTTTTCTTGCCATACATACCGAGATTATCTTTTGCTTTAGAGACAACATCCTGCATATCTTTCTTACCGCTTGATGTTGCATTAATCTGCATAAACTCAGCTTTAGTAGTGCAAGCAATAACCTTCGCCAATGTTGTCTTACCTGTACCAGGTGGTCCATAGAATATTATGGAACTGATTTTATCTGCTTTAATAGCTCGATATAACAATTTATCTTTGCCAATAATATGTTCCTGCCCAACAACTTCCTCTAATGAAGTAGGCCTTAGACGAGAGGCAAGGGGGGATTCTTTCTCCCCTTGCTGTTCTCTCATATAATCAAATAAATCCATCTTATAATTTCCTTTTAATCAAATACATTTACATTCTATATGTTCCTGTATTGTAAAATATAACTTAATCAAATGCAAATATTTTGATTATCTAATAACAAGAGCCCCGCCTATATCATCAACCACAAGGGTTGTATCAGCAGACATATCGCCTTCAAGAATTTTCTTAGCAGCGAGTGTTTCCACATGTCTTTGTATAAATCTCTTAAGAGGTCTAGCTCCAAATGAAGGTTCAAATCCGTTATCAACAATATATTTCTTAGCAGCATCAGTTAGTTCTACACTTATCTGTCTATCCTTTAGTCTGTCATTAAGTTCTTCTAGTAATATATCAACAATACTTGCTACACTATCCTTAGTAAGTGGCTTAAATCCAATAATCTCATCTAATCTATTAAGGAATTCAGGTCTAAAGTTTCTTCTAACCTCACCCATAACTAAGTCTTTAGCTTCCTGCGAAATATTACCATCATCATCCATTCCTTCAATAAGATAAGTTGAACCCAGATTAGATGTAAGAATAATAATGGTATTCTTAAAGTCAACAGTTCTTCCACGAGAATCAGTTATTCTTCCATCATCAAGAACCTGTAACAGCACATTAAATACATCTGGATGAGCCTTCTCTACTTCATCAAAAAGTACAACGCTATATGGCTTTCTTCTTACAGCCTCGGTTAGCTGACCACCCTGATCATATCCAACATATCCTGGAGGTGCTCCGATTAGTCTACTTACGGAATGCTTCTCCATATATTCGCTCATATCTATTCGTATCATATTGCCTTCATCGTCAAATAAAGTCCTAGCCAAAGTCTTTGCAAGCTCTGTCTTTCCTACACCAGTAGGTCCTAAGAATAGGAATGAACCTATTGGTTTGCCTGGATCTTTAATACCTGCTTTTGACCTTATTATAGCTTCCGACACTTTCGTTACAGCATCTTCTTGTCCAACTACTCTCTTATGCAATTCTTCTTCAAGATGAAGTGTCTTATTTCGTTCAGATTCAGTTAATTTCGCCACAGGAATTCCTGTCCAACGAGAAATAATTCTTGTTATCTCATCTTCAGAAACCTTTTCATGGACAAGGGTAACATCTTTTTTACTTAAGATTTCTTCCTGTTCATCTAATTCTTTTTCTAACTTTGGCAACTCTCCATATTGAAGTTCTGCTGCCCTATCAAGATTATAACTTTGCTCTGCAACCTTAATCTCGTTACGCACATTTTCTAATTCTTCACGAAGAGTTGTAACCTTATTAACAGCTTCCTTCTCATTATCCCAAGTAGCTTTCTTACTTGTAAATTCATCACGAAGCTCTGCTAATTCTTCTTGAAGATTTGCTAGTCTTTCCTGGCTTAATTTGTCTTCTTCTTTCTTAAGGGCTGTCTCTTCGATTTCTAGTTGCATAATTCGTCTATTCATCTCATCTAGTTCTGCAGGAAGAGAATCCAGCTCCGTCTTAATTAAAGCACACGCCTCGTCAACAAGATCAATTGCTTTATCAGGAAGGAATCTATCAGTTATATAACGGTCAGATAAATAGGACGCACTAACAAGAGCCGAGTCCATAATCTTAACACCATGAAATACTTCGTATCTTTCTTTCAAACCTCTCAAGATAGATATGGTATCCTCTACTGTTGGTTCATCAACAAGCACTGGTTGAAAACGTCTCTCTAGTGCCTTATCTTCTTCAATATACTCTCTATATTCATCTAAAGTTGTTGCTCCTATACAATGGAGTTCACCTCTTGCAAGCATCGGCTTTAACATATTGCCTGCATCAAGTGCACCATCATTTTTCCCTGCGCCAACAATGGTATGTAGTTCATCAATAAATAGTATTATTTCACCATTAGAATTTTTGATTTCATCAAGTACCGCTTTAAGACGCTCCTCGAATTCACCTCTGTATTTTGCACCTGCTACAATTGAACCCATATCAAGAGCAAATAACCTCTTATCTTTAAGGCTTTCTGGTACATCACCTCGCACAATTCTTTGTGCCAATCCCTCAACTACCGCTGTCTTACCAACTCCAGGCTCACCTATTAGAACCGGATTATTCTTTGTCTTTCGAGATAGTATTCTAATAGCATTTCTTATTTCACTATCTCGACCAATAACAGGATCTAACTTTTGAGTTCTTGCTCTTTCCACCAAATCATATCCATACTTTTCCAAAGTATCATATGTTACCTCTGGATTATCACTGGTAACTCTCACATTACCTCTTACTTCTGACAACGCTTTTAGGAATCGTTCTCTTGTAATTCCATATTCTGCGAAAATATTATTAATAGCCTTATTAGGATACTTAATCATACTAAGCATTAAATGTTCAACAGATACGTACTCGTCTCCCATTGCTTTTGCTTCATCTTCTGCAGTAATTAACACCTTATTAAGGTCTTTACCCATAAGGAGTTGTCCACCGCTCACCTTTGTTCGAGCCTCTAATGCTTTTATTGCATTACCCTTGAAATGGTCAAGATCAATTTCCATCTTCTCTATTAGCTTAGGAATCAATCCATCCTGTTGACGAAGTAGAGCAAATAATAAATGTTCCTGCTCTAGTTCCTGATTACCATACTCGTATGCAAGTTTTTCTGTATCCTGTACAGCTTCCTGTGATTTTTGTGTAAATTTAGAAATATTCATAGGATCGCCCCCTATCCCTTAATTAATTGGACTTTCAGTACTAATATCTTTTGTCCTGAGGATATATTAACATCTATTGTTAGCACTGTCAAGTGTCGAGTGCTAATTATGTAAAATTCTTCTTTTTTCATAAACAAAGGGTCACTCAACAGAGCAACCCTTCGATTAAATAATACCATCATACATTTGTGTCAAATAATCCTTCTCACCTTATGCATCCGGATCTACAGTTTCAGCTGCATTTGCAGTAGAGAAGGTATCAGCTACTTTCTCTAATTTCTCACGACTTTTTCTGAAGCATTCTGTTATCTTAGGAGAGAACACTCCACACTCACCATTAATAATCATATGGAATGACTTATCTTTTGGATATGCACTCTTATAAATCCTCTCACTTATAAGAGCATCATATACATCCACAATAGAAACAAGCTGTGCTTCAAGAGGAATATCATCCCCCTCTATTCCATAAGGATATCCACCACCATCATATCTCTCATGATGATACTTACATATATTAGCACAACATCTCTTGAAATCATCAGACCATACACCATCTACGCTTTCAAGCATTTCCGCACCTCTGATAGTATGGGATTTCATAAGCTCATATTCTTCCTCTGTTAATCGCCCCGGCTTAAGTAAGACACTGTCTGGAATAGCTATTTTCCCTATATCATGAAGAGCAGAAGAAGAAACAATAGTATCTATACGCTCCTTCGTAAGGCTTTTATCGTTATATGTCTTCATATAACAATTTGCCATTATTCTTGTGAACTCTTTAACTCTAAGAACGTGATCACCTGTCTCAACATTTCTATACTCAACAATAGAACCTAATACATCACCCATCTTCTCTTTACTATTCTTAATTCGTTCTGATTGAATCATTAGAAGCCTATTTTGTTTCTGAAGGGTGTCCATTTGTTTTGCAACCTTAGCTTCTAATTCCTTCTTGTAAGTAAAGATTTCACAAGCATTTCTTGTACGCACCTGCACAAGCATAGCTTCTACGGGCTTCTTAATATAATCAACAGCTCCCATTTCAAGACACTTCTTCTCAACATCATTATGACGTTCCCCAGTCAACATAAGCACAGGTATCTTCTTGATGTCATTAGTCTTATTCATATGTTCTAATACATCAAGCCCATTTCCATCTGGCATCATATAATCAAGAATAATTACTGAGATGACATTATGCATTTCATCTATGGTATCCATTGCATCATTGCCGCACTCAGATTCAATTATATTGTAATCATCAGATAAGACGTCACATATCATCTTTCTTTCCATCTCGTCATCATCGACGATAAGTACAGTTTTATCCATATGAAACCTCCATATAGGTGTCCCAATAATAGTACATTAGTTTTTGACTATTATAATATTATTAGGTGTTCCTGTCATTGTAATATTGTAGTTCTTCTCAGAATTCCATACTTTGCCATTAAAGTTAAATCTAACACCTTCATACAAATGATTGCGAATGTCTACTTTTGCCTTCATCATCTCTTTTATTCTGTCAACATATTTCTGTCGCTTCTCTTTCAATTCTGAAAGCTGCAATTCTTTAGTATATATGGCATTCTCAATTTTAAGATAGACCTCCATTGAATTTCGTTCTTCAGGAGTATATAATGCTTTAAATTGTTCACAAGCATTTTCAAGAATTTTAATCTCTCCACGAACAGTCTTAATGTCAGTCTGAATCTCTTTACCTATACTTCTAATCCTGTCATTCATTCCAATAATAAGCTTTGTTGGTGTAGATAATTTATTACCTATATTATTAACAGTTACACGCTCTTCTACTACCGTAACGCCTCCAAGCAGAAGCCCCTTCTTGCTAGACAGATCCAGCTTTCCTTTTGTATAAATATCGCAATGCAGACAATAAGTTGCTTCGATTCCAACATCTGCTTCTAATTTCATATTCTCGAAGAATCTACCCATTATCTGTCCAGAAGCCTTAATAAGACTCTTTCCGCCCTGACCATTGGCACCATTCTTAAGAATAATATCACCACCGGCTTCAATAAAGCAATTCTCAACGAAGCCATCCACCATGACGTCTCCCGTCGCTCTAATCCTAGAACCTTGTCCCACATTATGCCTTACATGGACATTTCCCTCGAAATCAATTGCACCGGTCGCATTAGTTACTTCGTCAACTTCAAGGCTCTCAGATATAATTACCTTATTACTCTTCTCAACAAATTCAATTATTCCCGATACAGCAGCAAAGTATTCTGTACCATCTTCGCTCTTAGTAAAGCCCTTACCAGTTAATACTTTTTGTTCAGTACCATTTCTTCCGGTAATCTTAGAACCGGTAACGCTTTCCCCATCAGTGCCACGAGTTGCAGGATGATACAGAGCAATCCTCTCATTCTCTTTTACTGTTTCATACCAATCTACATTTACAAAATCAAGAAATCCATCATCTAGCTCTTTAGGCGTTCTCGTAGGATTAGTGTCGAAGAAATATTCATACCTTCCATCTTCTCCCTGCACAGGAGGTGTGCCTTCAGCAATAACTATTTCTTGTCCCTTAGATACAGTGTTAACTACTCTTTCAATATCTTTCTTTTTTAGGCCATATACAACATGAGCATTGTGAATTGCAGCATCTATAGCATCTTTTGTAAACCTACACCCTTCCGGACATGTCATTATAGCCTTCATTCCGTAGTCAGTAACGATAACACTTATATCACCGACAGCAGTTCCTTCTGCACCTTCTTCACCAAGATTAAAAGCAGAAGCCTCTAGATGCTTGCGCCTGTTCTCCATCTCCTTATAAGTAAAGGATAGTTTCGCATAACTACTTACATCAAGACCAAGAGTAAGTCCGAGACGAATCTGTCTCATCTGACGCCACTCATAAAAATGATTATTATATAGCCCAACGTCAAGCTGGTTCTCAAGACCAAGCCTAATCTCACGCATTTGTCGCCAGCTATATTCCTCATCAGCGTATACGCTTACATCAATACCTGCTTCAAGGCCCTTACAAATCTCTCGAATTGATCCGCCCCTATATTCGATTGCTATAAATTCTTGAATATCAAGACCTTTTTCTAAGCCTTTTCTAATCTCTGCAAGTTGTCCAGCATTATACCCTTCCAAAACGTATTTAGAAATATCTATTCCAGACACTGCAGCCTTACGAATCTGCCTTAGTATATCAGCATTTCTGTCAAGTTGGCTTGTCAGATCAATTCCCACCATGAGCGCCTTACGAATCTGGCGCATCTTCGTATATGGAATATCTGGTGAAGAATATTTATCTACGTCAATATGATTTTCAAGACCGATTCTAATTTCTTCCATCTGAAACCAGTCGAATTTGGGATCGTTATATCTTGAAACCATAACACCAGAAAGAAGCCCAAGTCGAATCTGACGCATCTGAATTGCCAGAAAATCCTCTCTAGCATATAAAGACACGTCAACTCCATCCTTGATGCCTAATTGAATCTCATCAATTTGATCATCTGTGAAATTAGAATTAAGCAACTCTTCTTTCGTCATATCCTTCTCCTAGAATAATATTTATTTAATCATTCTCCATTTTCAATAAACTCATTAATTGCATCGATTGTAACTTTGTAGTCCTCTTTTACCTGAGGCATGTAAGTCTCAGCTGTATCCTTATCCCCAGATCTTAATGCTTCTGTAACTTCGTTGCTTGATTTAAACAATCTGTCAAGACCAAGATTTTGACAAACTCCCTTAAGGGTATGTGCTGCTCTAAAACCAACTTCCACATCTCCCTTATCCATACTTTCTACAAGCTCCCCATAGCTTGGATCATTGGGAAATTTTACAAGAAATTTCTTAACAAAATCTTCTTTACGAAGTCTCCTGATTACTTCATCATAATTTCCGCCCATTTTCACATAACATTCTTGTATAGTCATAACAACCTCCATTTCAGATATGCATTAATGAAGTTATCAATTTCACCGTCCATTACAGCATTTACATTCGAAGTCTCTTCATTTGTCCTTAAGTCTTTAACCATTGTGTATGGTTGCATTACATAGGAGCGAATTTGATTACCCCAGCCTATCTCTGTAACTTCACCTCTAATCTCTTCTATATCTTTCAAGTTCTCTTCAAGCTTCAACATATATAATTTGGATTTGAGCATCTGCATAGCCTTTTCCTTATTCATATGTTGAGAACGTTCATTCTGACATTGTACAACAATTCCTGATGGAAAATGCGTAATTCTAATTGCCGAACTAGTCTTATTAATGTGCTGTCCACCAGCGCCGCTAGAACGATAAGTATCTATCCTTATATCATCGTCCTTGATTTCTACATCTACGTCTTCTTCAATATCTGGAATCACATCACAACTTGCAAAACTAGTCTGCCTTTTCCCTTGTGCGTTAAATGGTGATATTCTTACAAGTCTATGAACCCCCTTCTCAGACTTCAAATATCCGTACGCATTATGACCTGTTACCTGAAATGTAATGTATTTGAGTCCAGCTTCATCCCCATCTAATGAATCTAACACTTCTAGTTCAAATCCCTTATCAGAAACCCATCTAGAATACATTCTATAAAGCATTGAAACCCAGTCACAACTTTCTGTTCCACCTGCGCCAGCATGAAGAGTCACAATAGCATTATCTTCATCGTATTCCTCTGTAAAGAGAGTCTTCATACGAAGGCCATCAAATTCTTTTATAAATTCATCTAGAAGCTCTTTCGTTTCAACTACAAGTTCCTCATCCTCTTCTTCATTGCCAAGTTCTATATAAGCTTCAATATCTTCGTAAGTATTTAGAAGATTCTCATAGGCTTCTATATCATTCTTCAAATCTTTCAATTCCTTCATCTTAATACTTGAAGAATCAGAATCATCCCAGAATGTAGGCTCTTCCATTTCTTTTTCTAATTCTATTATCCGATTTGACTTATTAGCTAAGTCAAAGTGAATCCCTCACTTCCTGTAGTGGAGTTTCATAAGACTTTAAAGTCTTTTTATATTCATCAAGTTCAACCACAGTTTCACCCTCTTTCTATATTATAATTTACTATTAATAACTTCTATTGCTTTAAGCACCTGGTTATCTTTCATTTCATCATATGAAGAACTATCGTCACCAGTATATTCAAATTCTAATTCAATATCTGGCTCAATGCCTTTTTCGTTAATGCATTCACCACTTGGTGTATAATACTTACCGCTTGTAATGCTTATTACAGACCCATCCTCTAATACAGATGATGCTTGTACTACACCTTTTCCATATGTCTTATAACCGATAAGTGTTCCGTAATTATTATCTTTTATAGCCCCTGCAAAAATCTCAGAAGCAGATGCTGTTCTTCCTGATACAAGCACAGCAATTGGAATATCTAGCTTCTTCTCATCATCAGAATCATATGTCACATCAGGCTGGTTCTTAATCTGCAAGCTTACAATCTTAGCCTTAGGAAGAATTTCATCAAGTATCTGCACCGCAGAATCAACTAATCCTCCACCATTAAAGCGCAAATCAAATATGATTCCTCTTGCACCATTAGCTTTAAGATCATTAATTGCTTTCATGTATTCAGAATAGGTATTATTAGAAAACTCTGAAAGCTCAATATATCCTATATTACCTTCAAGCATCTTATATGAAACAGATGGAATAGCAACTTTCTTACGTACCACCTTTGCTTGTCTAGTATTTTCTCCTCTCCTATATGTGAGATTAAAAGATGTTCCTTCCTCACCTTTTGTAAAAGAAGTAAAATCAGAAAGCTCCATATCTGCAGCCATTTTATCATCAGCTGCAACTATTACATCTCCCATCTGCAATCCGATGTCTTTAGCCGCAGAATCATCATATACTTTTAGAACAATTACATCTCCCGATTCTTCTTTCGTAAGAACTGCACCAAGTCCGCAGAATTCCCCTGTCACATAAGACTTAAATGAATCAGCTTCATCAGCAGGAATATAGGAACTATATTTATCTCCTAAAGCATCTACTAATCCTTTGTATAAGCCTTCTTGAAGCTTCTTGATATCTACATCATCAATATATGTCTCTTCTATGTACTTTGTAAGATATGATATTTTAGACTTTACTCTTGGAGTTAGTATTTCGGAACTTCTATATACAAATACAAAAATTCCTGTCATCATAATAACACTTATAGAAAGGGCTATTATCAAGCCTGTTAACAGACCTTTTCGATATGTCTTCTTTTCATCGTAATCCATTACAAATTATACCTTTAGATGTCTCTTCAATGTAAATCTACTTCCGAAATAACCAATTCCAACTCCAAGGAGAATAGAAACTGGAATAAGAACAGCAAATATCTCTCCGAGTGGGACAAATGTCAGCATAGAACTTAATAGATTAAATTCTTTAGCCACATATGACATTATAGATTGGTACATAAAGAACAAAAGTATCAACGGAATTGCTGCTCCCACAAGGCCAATAACAATACCCTCAACAATAAATGGAGCTCTAACGAAAGAATCTTTTGCACCTATTAACTTCATAATAGCAATTTCTTCTTTCCTTACTGATATACCGACTGTTACTGTATTATTAATCAAGAATACTGCAACTAGTATCAAAATCAAAACAATAGCCACAGACACAACTGTAAGCAATTTATTAAAGTCGGTCAAAACATTTGCAGCAACTTCTGACTGCTTAACTTCTCTAACACCATCAATTTCTTTTGCAAAATTAACAAATGAAGTTTGCTTTGCCACATCTGCTAATGTCACTTTATAATTAGCAGAATTTATCAGTGGATTATCTCCATTAAAACTTGCCGCTATATTCTCATCCCCTTCAAAATACGAATCTTTGAATGATTCCCATGCTTTCTCGGGGCTTATATATTCATAACTGTCAACCTCTCCTCTAGAAGCAATCTGCTGACCTATAGCATCAATCTTCCCTTGATCTATACCTTCGTCAAAGAATACGGTTACCGTTACACCTTTCTCTGCTGTTTTGACCATTGCTTGAAAATTAACACCCAAAGAATAGAATATACCTAGGAGGAATATACATGCAGCCATTGTTGCCATAGAAGCTAAGCTAAACATTTTATTTCTCCAAATGTTTTTAAGTCCTTGTTGTATGTTATATAGAAGCGTACTAAATTTCATCCTTAAAACTCTCCTTTGGAGTCACTAACAATGACACCTTTCTTAATTCTAATAACTCTTTTATTCATTGCTTTAACAATTTCCATATTATGAGTAACAACTACAACAGTTGTTCCTCTATGATTAATCTCGTCAAGCAAATTCATAATATCCCAAGCATTTCCCTCATCCAAGTTACCTGTTGGCTCATCAGCAAGAAGAATCTTAGGTTGATTAACTAGTGCTCTTGCAATTGCAACACGTTGCTGCTCACCACCAGACAAATTGTCAGGATATGAACGATACCTAGCAGCAAGGCCTACAAGAGATAACATCTTTGCAACCTTCTCATTAATCTGTCTTCTTGGAGTCTCAACAACTTTAAGGGCAAAAGCAATATTTTCATATATATTCCTATCCTGAAGTAACCTAAAGTCCTGGAATACAACACCTATATTTCTTCTAAATTTAGGTATTTGTTTCTTATTAAGCCCAGCAATAGACTTGCCATTAATCAATATTCTACCTTTAGTTGGTTCTAATTCTTTAAGTAATAGTTTTATCAATGTTGATTTTCCTGATCCACTATTACCAATTACAAATACAAACTCTCCCGGCTCAATATGAAGATTAACATCATTTAGAGCAGGAACACCTTTTTGATATTCTTTGCTAACATGTTCTAGCTTAATCATAAATTAAAACTCCTGTGTTTCCATATATTCCATATATTTTACAACCATAAGGGCAATCTTAAATGTTATTGCGTCTTCGAAAACTCTAAGATCAAGACCTGTACTTTTCTGCAATTTATCTAATCTATATACAAGAGTATTTCTGTGAATATATAGCTGCCTTGATGTTTCTGATACATTAAGGGAATTCTCAAAGAATTTGTTAATAGTCATTAAAGTCTCTTCATCAAATTGGTCTGGCGACTTTCCTTCGAAAATTTCTTTTATGAACATTTTACATAATGGTATAGGCAATTGATATATTAATCTTCCTATTCCTAGTACAGAATAAGCAATTATTTCTTTTTCATCGAAGAAAATCTTACCAACATCTAGTGCCATTCCCGCTTCTTTATAAGAACGAGAAACCTCTTTTAACTCATTAACGATAGTTCCGTAAGATACTCTAATTTCATTCTTTTTATCTTTAAAGGATTCTATAATTACTTTTGCTGTTTTCTCAATATCCTCGTAGGTGCCATTTTCACCTAGATCCTTGAGGACTATAACGCTAGTTTCATCAACAGCTGTGACAAAATCTTTATTCTTGCCACCGAAGATACTTCTTACTCGCTCAAATTCATCCCCATCTTTTTCTTCTTCGAATTTAACAATCATAACAACTCGACGAGCTTCAATATCAATATGTAACTTCTTAGCCCTATTATAAATATCTACAAGTAACATATTATCCAAAATAAGATTCTTGATAAAATTATCTTTATCAAATCTCTCCTTATATGCAACAAGAAGCTCCGATATCTGGAAGGATACTATCTTCCCTACAGTTGTATCCTGACCTTCCCCAAATGCAAGTAGCACAAACTCTAATTGACCACCATCAAAAACCTTATACATATTACAAGGCCCATTAAATTGAGAATCCATATCAGACTCTGCAAATTCAATTGTTTCCTTAACGTAGTCATCTGCGCTATTAGTCGTTGTTGCAAGTACTATTCCATCAGTATCAAGTACAGCATAATCCTTTCCTGTTATACCTTTGGCACCATCAATAGTATTTTGCAATATCTGATTAGAAATCATATTCCCCCTCCTTAGTTCCCCATATATACACATTTGACAATTATCAAATGTTGATTTTAACGTATTTGCACATACCTATAAGAAGATTTTAATACATTTTAACAAATAAATAAAGGATTTATTTGTATTTTTTTATGCACTTTTACAAAACACTCAGCAACAGCATCTAATTGTCTGATAATTCACAGCATTAAAGAACAATAGTTTTACATCTCAAAAGTCAAGTTTCAATTATATTTAATCTATTTTTTGTATAATTCTAACAAAACTCTGGCATTTACTTTCAGTGTCCTTTTGCACCTATTTTTATACATTTTTCGTGGACAAAGTGAATAAGTCCGTTAATAAATGATTTTTCGTAGGGGTTATCCACAAAAATATATGATTTTTATATGTGGATAACTTTTAGTTTCTATTTCCACTTTTTTCATCCCAAAATATTTTTGTGCACTTTTCATATTGCTGTACACGACAATAAAAAACGTGTAGTTATACCCAAATATAACTACACATTCACAAAATGGACACATTTTCTAAATTTACTTGTTTATTGAATCATATATTAACTGTTTATTAATTCTATCATACTCTCCAACAAGGGTTCCTAGAACTACAAATCTCATATCATCTCTAGAAGTACAAGTTGATAAAGTAACAAGCTTCTTATAATTCTGAATAATCTTCTCAGCATCTGTCGCATTAGGTTCCGATACATCTGGAACATCTATCTGCTGCTGCGATAATTGTTTTACCATAGCAATATAATCAACAAATTCTTTATCTGAGCCAAATGTAAGAGTATATACATCACTAGTATCAGATACATCATTAAAAGCAAATACCTGGAATCTATATATCCTATCAGCTGTAAGCACCTGGAAATACAAATGATCTTTATAATAATTATCTTCGTATTTGTACTTCTGCAAACGACCAAACATAGATTGATCTCTCATATTATGACCATATATAATGTTGTTCTTATCTCTAAAGTCTCCATTATTAAGTGCTTCTAAGAAAATACTTCCAGCTCTAAGTTGTTGGCCGTCAAATGATGTACTAAGATACTTATCATCATCTGCTGCTTGTACTACAGGATAACTGATTTCTTCGTTCTCAAAATAAAGCCATCCTCTTGTATCTGGATTCTTCTGCTTTAACTCAGCAATGTCAACATCAATCTTATTATACCATTCGTCCCCATTACTAACTGTATATGTCTTATTAATGTCATCATATACTGATTGACCTCTTAAATAATCAACTAGATAATAAATAAGCCATGCAACTCCTATTAAGACAACAACAATAGCTACTGTTATTATTATTCGGCTTCTTAGACTTAGTTTCTTCTTTTCTTTCGCTGCACCGTCTTCTTTAACAGTATTATTCTCTGTAACTTTATTATTCTCTTCCATGAATACCTCCTATATATAAAGTGCATCATAACAACATACACATTTAAATCATATAAATATTCCCTCTTCTTGCAATATACACATAATTATACTAGCAATAATGTTTTTTCACAAGATTATAATGTGTTATAATTAAAACAAATATCATTATAATGCATAAGGGGGAACCATGGTTACAATAAGTCTGGTAATGATTGTAAAAAATGAAGAGAAATTACTAAGAAGGTGTCTTGACTCTGTCAAAAATCTTATGGATGAAATAATTATTGTAGATACTGGCTCAACAGATTCGACAAAAGAAATAGCAGCCGAATATACTGATAAAATATATGATTTTAAGTGGGTTGATGATTTTTCAGCTGCGAGAAATTTTGCTTTTTCAAAAGCAACCATGGATTATATTTATAGTTGTGACGCAGACGAAGTTGTTGATGAAGAGAATAGAATGCGTTTTATGAATCTTAAAATGGCACTTGTTCCTGAAGTTGAAATTGTACAAATGCATTACGTTGAAAACGGCAAATCTTCTGTCTTAAATACTAAGTCAGAGTATCGTCCAAAACTATATAAAAGAAACCGAAACTTTACATGGATTGAACCTATACATGAAACAGTTAGACTTGATCCTGTTGTATTTGATAGTGATATTGAGATATTACATATGCCAGAAAGTCTTCATCATAAGAGAGACTTTTCTATATTTGAAAAAGCATATAAAAAAGATAACTATCTAAGCGATAATCTTATTACTATGTATGCGAAGGAACTTCTTAAGTGTGGTGACAAGAGCGATTTCGTTAATGCCACATCAATATTTGAAAGCATTCTTATCAATCAAAAAGTTACAGAAGAGCAATTATGTAAAGTGTGCTGTGTTCTAGCGAAAGCAGCAAGATTAACAGGAGACAACACATCACTTTTAAAATACACAACCAAGGTATTAGTTACTGATGCATGTTCAGAAATATGTCTAGAGCTTGGAGAGTATTTCTTAGATAATAATGATAACGAAGAAGCTATTGTATGGTTCTATAACGCAGCATACGAAACTGAACCAATCTTAGATATAGCATCTCAAGGAAAAGCTCCTCGCCTTGGCTTAGCACAATGCTATGCCAATATTGCAAAGGAGCTTGGTTACGATAACTTCTCAGATGAGCCTTCTAAGGAAGAACCACCACAAGATGTATCAGCTATATTAGAATTACACAAACAATACCTAAAAGAAGCAATGGATTGGGATATTCCTGAAGAGCAACAATAGCATATCAGAATTATATCCTATCTATACTCTGTTTCAACAAACTTTCTAAGAACAGGCATAGAACGCTTTACTTTCTCAGTATCAATACAATATGCCATCCTAAAGTATCCAGGACATCCGAATGAATCTCCTGGTACAAGTAATAAATCATATTTCTTTGCTTTATTGCAAAACTCAATAGAAGATTCTTCTAAAGCCTTAGGGAATATATAAAATGTTCCTTGAGGCTTTACTACATTAAATCCAAGATCAACAAGTTCATTATATATAATATTGGCATTTGTCTCATATACAGACAAATCCGATAGCTTAAAGCCAGTCTTTACCAAAGCAAGTTGCTGTGTAGCAGATGGACAGTTGTGTCCTATTCCACGACTTATCTGACCACAAATAATTGCAGCAATATCAGAATCAGTACATTTTGGATTAAAAGCCATATATCCTATTCTCTCTCCAGGGAGACTCATTCCTTTCGAATAAGAGTAACAAGAAATAGTATTATCATAATAATGACTTGGATATGGTGTCTTCTTACCATCAAAGGCAATCTCTCTGTATGGTTCATCTGATATTAAGAAAATATCGTGATTGTATTCTTTCTGTTTTTCTTCTAGTAATGACGCAAGTCTTTTTAATGTCTCCTCCGAATATACTACTCCTGATGGATTATTAGGAGAGTTAATTAGAATCGCTTGAACATTAGGATTCATCTTCTCTTCTAATTCATCAAACTTAATCTGAAAATCTGATGTATCTGCAGAAACAATTGTAAACTTCGCTCCTGTACTCTTAATATATGGCACATATTCAGGGAAAAATGGTGCAAATCCTATTATTTCATCCCCTGGTTTTGTCACAAGTCGAAAAGCATGGGCTAGAGAAGATGCTGCACCGCTTGTCATGAAAATATGTTTTGTCTCATATGGAATATCAAATCTTTCCCTAAGTTCCTTAGCAAGATATTCCCTTGCAGACGTATTACCAAGAGACGGAGAATAACCATGTATCTCCATTGGATCTTTACTATTGTAAATGTCGATTACAGCTTTCGTATATTCATCAGGACAAGGCACACTAGGATTACCTAGACTATAATCGAATACATTCTCGTATCCAATCTCTTTGCCTCTTGCTGTTGCATACTCACTTAATTCTCTAATAACCGATTTGCCATTAAGCATATTTTTAAATTCTTCGTTAATCATTTTGTTTCCTTCCTACTACAATATATTTATGGTTAATACCCCTTACAGCCAGTAAGGAATTATCCATCTTGTTGCTTAGCTGTATAATGGTGGAGCAATCGGTAT
>ONAZ01000001.1 GCA_900315945.1 uncultured Lachnospiraceae bacterium
GCAAGAGTGCCCACTCTTAAAATGGGCTAAGCTGTAGACGGTCTTCCTCTTCACAAGGTCAAGATGTGAATTCCACCATGAGTTATGATTCAGTTAAAACCCACCTCATAAACAGGTGGCCGTTACTGCCGCCGAGTGGCCGCTGGTTATCGCATCAGTGGCCGACGGGCGGCGCAAAATGCAGTATCATTATGTTCCAATGATGTAAATGGTCATTTTTTTGCTGTGAATGGCTAATTTTTACCGTTTATCGTCTTCTTCCTCGCCTACGTTCCGGCTGTTCCAACTCCTTCAAAATATCCTCCGTTTCTACATTCTTATTCTTTAATTCCAGATATTCCTCAAACTTGATTTCGAAATCAAACAGTTCTTCCCATCCCGGATCACGTCTTGCAACAGTACCATCTGGGTTTGATGCAGTCAATCGACTTACCAATGCTCCAAAGCCTTTGACATCTTCATTGTTAATTGCAATCCTCATATCATTCGTAAGATATGACTCACAGGCCTTGTAATAACCAACAAGTTCTCTCCGCTTATCTTCGATATCTTTCTTTGGAATCAAGCCAAGTCGAATATTAATTTTTTCAATCCATTCATTTGCTTTCGCCTTCGCAGATTCGATAATGCTTGCAGCTTCTTTCTTTGCCTCTTCTAACTTTTCTTCTGCCTGCTTAATGAGACTCTGAAGATTACGAAGAGTTCCCCTAAGTTCTTTTTCCTGAGTTTCCAATTTCTGAATCTCCTGCTTACGCATTTCTGCCTTATATTCAAGCACAGATAAACTGTCACGTTCCGGTGTCTTTATCTCACCATCAACAACCAAACCTCTGCGGACACATATCTTTTTAAAATGCGCTCGTTCCATCTCCTTCCACTGCTTGGTGGCATTGTCTGTGCACTTCCCTGATGCATCCTTTTCATCCGGTCTTGGCGAATACTCACTACCGGTACGAACTGCAATCAAGTTGCGCATGGCTCTATCTAAAGAATTTCGCTTCTGTACCCCTGTCTTATATCCCTCCGCCACAGGGATATAGTCAAAATGCATATGCGGAGAAGCCTCATCCATATGGATATAAGCCCCTATAAGTTCCAATCCGGGGTTTCTATCTTCGAACCCTTCGATGTATTCAAGAAGACATTTCTTTGCAATCTCACGCAATTCTGGATGCTCTATGAAGTCTTCCTGCTTACCCCACTGAAGGACATCCTCGTAGAACTCCTTTTCTCCATTCTTCGAATTAAGGATGTGCGTGCGGTAGTCTTTAATCTGACGATCTTTACGTTTCTGCTTTGCATTATACTCAGTAACCGCAGCATCAAAAATCCTATGATATGCCTGTACTATTGTTTCATCTTTCCAAACAATGTTTTGCTCTGTTCTGGACGCATCCACATTGCTTGGCAATTTGCCCTCTCCGTAATTTCGGAGATTATGCTGTCTATTTCCTCTGCCCTGAGGCATTGATATTGAACCCATTTTTTAATCTCCTTTCCAACTTCTGCTCCACTGGAGTAAAAGTGTATTTTTTCTGCTAATGCCTTTGTTACTTTCGGCGAAAGTAACGCCTTATGACTTTTGACACTTCGTATCAAAAGACGGCGCTCTTCGAGGACTCCTTTGCGGAGTGCAGTCATTCGCCATGACAGGCATCTCATAAGGGCTTTGCCCTTGCCGATGGCTTACCCAATCTCTCAGGGCTCTGCCCCGGCGATGCCATCCCCGGTCTCATCGGGAGTTACACTCCCAAGGCGACGCCTTTCCCTTGTAGAACCTTGTCGCAAATAAATCCTCACCGGATATATTTGCACCTGCGGTTTCAAAAATAGTCATTTCGACGTCACATAACGCCTCGACCTGACGTCATTATGACGCCCCCCAATATATGGCAACTGACAATCACTTCTCCCTTGATGAAATACTACAAGTGCGTGCCACGCACTTGTTATATACAGCCAAGGAAAAATAGTTACCATCGGAACGATGGGTGTATTCCCTTCGCATCCAAATACTCCTGTCTTGCCTTTTCACGTTCCTCTGCCGTTGGTGCTGTTTTATATTTTGTGTAATTCTCATGCATAACCAAGAGTTCAAGTTTCTCGTTTAATGCTTTCCTAATCTCTGGTTCTTTCTCATAATCTTCAAATTCAAAATATGAAAACAAATCTAAAAACAATTTTTGCGATATCATTATTTTTCGTTCTTTCATCTTCAACCTCCAAATGAAGATTGCAAGGTTGCAAGGATGCAATGTTATATACACTTTGCAATCTTGCATTCTTGCATCCTTCCTAAAAACCCCAATACCATTTATCTCCGGTTTTTGTTGCCGTAACATTAAGTTCCTCTTTTGCGGTAAACAACGTTCTTTTCTTAATCCCTTCTGCCTCTGCAGCTTCAAAAATTTCTGTACTTGGTTTTGGACCATCCGTCAGATATTTTGCCAAGAACTCTTTTGCCGAAGTTAATTTGGTTACTTTCTGGTCTCCACTTAGGAGATCATCCACAGAAATATCAATTACACCTTCCCACGCAAATCCATTCTCTTTGTCTAAACGAAATGCAATTGAATCTCCCTCTGGTGCTAGACTGCTCTTATCGTGCGCAATTACTCTGCAGGTAGGATCATCTTTGATTCTCCCAACTATAAGTACACTTCTTGCTGTAGCCTGAAAGTCGATAGAACCAAGCCCTCTATACGTTGATTTAGAACCACTTGCTTTGTTCATATGACCAATAAGAATGATTGCACAACTATATTTCTCTGCTATGTCTCCCAATCGCTTCATAACCGGACGAATCTCGTTTGCCCTATGCATATCTACATTCGCTCCAAGATACGCCTGTATTGGATCAAGAATAACTAATTTAGCACCTGTTTCTTTTATAGCCTCCTCAATACGTTCATCAGACATACATAAGCCCTGTTCAGATTCATCTATCACAAGAACTTTGGAACAATCTGCCCCCGCAGCTTCCAAGCGCGGTTTTACAGTATCAGCCAGACCATCCTCCGCAGTCTGATAAATCACATTAATTGGTTCTCTCTCCTGCTCATCTTCCGGAAGTTTCTCCCCTTTAGTAAGAAGTGCGGTCAACTGTAATACTGCCGTTGTCTTTCCCTCTCCGGGATCACCCTGTATAATCGTTAGTTTTCCAAGCGGTATATATGGATACCAAAGAAATTCCACCTTCTTACTTTCCACATCCGCCATATTAATAATTTTTAAGTTTTCCATTTTTTGTTATTCCTGCCTTTCTCATAAATAGATTGATAGCCGGAATAACCTCTGCTATAATGACCTTATCAATAGAGTCCGCAGAGATTATGCGGTTATCACTAGAGTCCTTTCGGTTGCCGCCGTTAGGATTCTTTTTCGTTTTTAAATGCTTCTAATATTTCCAACATCGTCCGAATTGGTGTTAGGAGTTCTTCATCCATCTCATCAATCGAATTAAGCCTCATAAGTTCCTCTTG
The DNA here is from genome assembly GCA_900315945.1 of uncultured Lachnospiraceae bacterium. Classification (GTDB taxonomy): domain Bacteria; phylum Bacillota; class Clostridia; order Lachnospirales; family Lachnospiraceae; genus RUG191. The sequence goes on from ONAZ01000001.1 coordinate 3,483, forward strand.
AATGTGAATTAAATCATTTTGAAATTGCACCATCATCATCGGATTTCCTTTTGCCACCACTCTCTGATAGAGAGCACTTTCCACCAGATAATCTTGTTTTGTTCTGGCACCACAAAGGCGCACTCTATCATCAAGTTCTAAAGCCTCCTCCGGGGACATCCGAAATGCAACGATTTTATTTCTCCATCTACCCTTTTTATCTTTTATCTTCTCCGACATTGAAATAATCCTCTCTTTCATCAGATAGTTTCTGAGCCATCTTAATCTGCTCCCCTGGGAACATATGCGCATATCGATAAGTTACTCTGATACTTTCATGTCCCATACGTTTTGCAATAGCCACCGCATCAAATCCCATATTTATTAAAAGTGACACATGGCTGTGACGAAGATCATGTACACGAATGCGCTTAACACCTGACTGTTTGCAACCTCGATCCATCTCATGATGAAACTTTCCCTTCGACATATTGCTAAAAATACGCTGATTATTTTTAACTCCATAAAGCATACCAATATATGTCTTTACTTCTTCTGCGACGAAATCTGGCATTGCAATAATACGGTTACTGTTTGCAGTTTTTGGTGTCGTGATTACATCCCTGCCCTTTAACTTCTGATAAGACTTGTTGACTCGAACCTCTAATTTTTCAAAGTCAAAATCCGAAGGAGTCAATGCTAAACACTCACCCATACGAAGACCACACCAATAAAGAATTTCAAACGCTACATAAGATTCCTGCTTGTCCGCAATCGCCTGCGAAAACGTGAGGTACTCTTCTTTCGTCCAGAACTTCATCTCCACCTTTTCATCCTGCTTAAAACTTCCCGCCTGATGGATAGGATTGATTCTTAAGCCATATAACTTACAGGCATGATTAAAAATACAACTAAGCTGCGCCTGACAAGATTTCAAATATGTCTGTGCAAACTTGCCATTTTTGCCGTTCTCCAATCCAAGCATTTCATTCTGCCACTTAATAATGTCTGTAGCTCTAATCTCATTAATCTTACGATTCTCAAAGTACGGCAATATCCTTGTCTTAATAATGGCTTCCTTTGTAATCCAAGTACTCATTTTTACCTGGGGTTTCTTATCTTTTTCGTAGAGTTCATAAAACTCACCGAATGTCATATCAAGATCTCCTGCCTCCTTCACTCTAAAAGATGCCTCCCATTCCACGGCTTCTTTTCTTGTGGCAAAGCCACGCCTTGTAGTACGTTTTGTCTTCCCCGTCCAATCCTTGTAATAAACGGAGGAATACCACGTACCATATTTTTTGTCCTTATAAACTGGCATTGCTATCCTCCTTTCTCTACGCTACGCCATAGAACTTTTCTTTGAAGTACTGTCTGCTTACCTTACCGGCTACAACGATATATCCCTTGGAGTTAAGTTCTTCATTTAACTTGCGGATAATCTTATAAGCATGAGCCTTTGAGCAACCAAGTATTTCAGCCACTTCATCAACTGTCATAAACACCTTCTCATCCATATGCTCTTCCTCCTTTCATTGAATAATTGCAATATTAACATTTTTGTTAACCTGTTAATTGTATTGTAATCACCTCTTTTCTATTTGTCAATAACAAATATGTTAACATAACAAATTTGTTGTATTTCTATTATTCATATGGTACACTTATAGACGTAATCTGCAGAAAGTTTACAAATAAATTTTAAAAAGAGGTTTTTGCTATGAATATAGGAAAGAAAATCCAGATACTTAGAAAGTTCAGAGGGTTAACTCAAGCAGAACTCGGCATAGCCCTTGGCTTTAAGCCTGAAGCAGCTGCCAACAGAATTACCCAATACGAAACAAGTTATCGTGTTCCTAAAGAAGATGCTCTTACACAAATGGCAGAAGTCCTTAAGGTTAGCAAATACAACTTCATCGAAACAGATGATACCGCCTGCGACTTCATACTTACACTCTTTTGGCTTGATCCACTTGAAGAAGGCGAACCTCTTATAGTTCCTTGGCTTCTTCATGGTCAAGAAGATGATAGTCGAGGAATGTCTATCCTACCTCGTTGGGCAGCTTTAACCACTGCTTTTTATAACGAATATTCTGAAATGCCTAGACCATTTATTGAATTACGAGATGATTCTATAAATAGTTATCTGGCTGAATGGAATCGCATCCGAACATATCTGTCGGAAGAAAAGATTAGCAAAGATGAATATTTAGATTGGAAATTTAACTGGTATGAGCGAAAGTGTGATCCCGATAGAAGAATCAAATATACCATGTCTGAAATGTTCCAAAAATAGCAGACAGTACTGCAACAGTACTTTGAGAAAAAGTAAAAGCCGTGAAACCCTTTATTTAAAAGGTCTCACGGCTATTTGCTCGCTTACTCCATCTCTATCGTTCCTGGCGGTTTACTCGTCAAATCATACATTACTCTATTAACGCCTCTTACTTCATTAATAATTCGAGACATTACCTTCTGCAATACTTCAAATGGTATCTGGGCAGCTTCTGCTGTCATGAAGTCAATTGTCTTCACCGCGCGAAGTGCAATGGCGTAGTCATAGGTTCTCTCATCACCCATTACTCCTACTGATTGCATATTAGTAAGAGCCGCAAAGTATTGATCTGGCATCCATGGTGGATTATTGCTATATGCATAGTCAAATCTTTCCTGTACTGTTGCATTATCACTTAATGCAATACCCTCGCCGGACTCAGCTCTTTTTCTTTTCCACTCTTCTGCTGCAAGAGCTACTTCTTCTCTATAGATAAAGTCTGCATCCTGAACAATTCTAACCTTATCTGCGCTGACTTCGCCAATAATTCTTATACCAAGTCCTGGACCTGGGAATGGTTGACGAAATACCAGATATTCTGGTAGTCCCAGCTCTAAACCAGCCTTTCTTACTTCGTCCTTGAACAGATTGCGAAGTGGTTCAACTATCTCCTTAAAATCAACAAAGTCAGGAAGTCCTCCCACGTTGTGATGAGACTTAATTACTGCCGACTCACCACCAAGTCCTGATTCTACAACATCAGGATATATTGTTCCCTGAGCCAGAAAATCTACCTTACCGATTTTCTTAGCTTCTTCTTCGAATACGCGAATGAATTCTTCTCCAATAATTTTACGTTTACGCTCAGGTTCAGATACGCCTTCTAACTTCTTATAGTATCTCTCAGCCGCATTTACACGGACAAAGTTAATATCGAAATCTCCTGATGGGCCAAACACTGACTCAACCTCATCTCCTTCATTCTTACGAAGAAGACCATGGTCAACGAATACACATGTAAGCTGTGAGCCAACTGCCTTGGCAAGAAGTGCAGCAAGAACGGATGAATCCACACCGCCTGATAATGCAAGAAGTACCTTGCCATCTCCAACCTGGTCTCGAATCTCCTTAATAGAATTCTCAACAAATGAATCCATTCTCCAGCTTCCTTCACAGCCGCAGATATTTCTTACGAAATTATATAATATCTTCGTACCTTCAGCTGTATGCAAAACCTCAGGATGAAACTGGATTGCATAGAGGGAATCCTCTACATTCTCGCATGCTGCCACAGGACAGTCTGCAGTATGGGCCACAGACTTGAAACCTGGTGCCATCTTAGATATGTAATCAAAATGACTCATCCATACGATAGTTTCATTTACATTTTCAGCATGATCGCTTGTAAATGTCTCAGCATAAGCCCCATTATATACTCCCGAAGACGCACTCTTTTGTCCAACACCCTGAAACAGCATTGATGTCGGATTAACGAAAGTATTTGTCTTACCATATTCCCTATTATCTGCCTTCTCAACAGTTCCTCCAAGGACATGCTGCATCAATTGAGCACCATAACACAGTCCAAGTATTGGGACACCTATCTGGAATAATTCCTTGGTACATGTTGGGGAGTCAGCCTCATAACAACTGTTAGGACCACCTGTTAATATGATTCCTTTAGGCTTCATCTTCTTAAGCACTTCAAGGTCAGTTTTGTAAGAATATATCTCACAATACACGTTGCACTCTCTGACACGACGAGCCACGAGCTGATTGTACTGTCCTCCAAAATCTATAACTATAACTTTTTCCTGTTCCATATTCTCTATTAATCCCTTCTTCGTATTTCATAGCCTAATTTATTGCGATTTGATCTGCTTTCCAGATATGTCAAATGTATATGCCTTCTTATAATTCTGGAATGGCCAAATCTTCAAAGTCTTCTTATTACTATTATAGATTGCACTATACTGTGTCCAAGATAGTCCAGCTGCATTGGTATAAGAATTCTGAACCACGCTTTGTAACATAACCAATACATTCTCTTCTGGCATGACTGTGTAATACTCTTCTCTTGACAAATCCCTATAACGCTCTAGCTGTGATTGAAGTGTTACAAAACGATGATAGCCATGACCGTAGCCATAGGTATTACTTGACACTCCATTCTCGTCAACCATTTTCACGGCTTCCTCTCGAAGCTTACCTTTACTATTGTAAGAGTCTCCAAAATCTCCGCTGCCTAGATAGAAATTCGTACATATATCAATTGGAACCACACTTACTTCACTACCACGACTCTCAATAACCACGCTGTGTCCACTTGCATCACATACCATGAAATGACAACTCTGCCAGTCCTCCGGGAGCAGAATGCCGTTATACACCTTACTAATGGCTTCATCAACATTTCCGCAGTCATCTAATATATGACGAAGCAACATGCTACTTCCTGCTGGAAATCTGCACTTCTGTTCGCCTTCCTTGATATCAACGCGTTGTACTGATACGTAAAGTCCCTTCTCATTGACTCCGTCCATACACTGGTATGGAAGAATATCTAACAAATTCACGTCAAATCCCTCTTTATCAGGTCCTCCCTTCTGAAGCATAGGATTATATTCTCCGCACCAGGTCGCATCAGCTACTGCGACGGATTCATACTTGCCCTCTGGCTTGCAGTGGAGTACGATATTCAACCCTGTAATGGTTTGATCTTCCTTTGATACAGTATGAGCACAATCATAATTTCGACCGATTATTCCATCCCCATCAACATTGTGAGTATAGATAACAGAACAACCTGGATTGACGAAGCCTATCTCCCTCATCTTGTCCATCACTTCAGGGCTGTAATAATCCTTAGTAAAGTCCATATAATACAGATACCCTTCCTCATCTATTCGAGTCAGGCTGTCTCCCTTAGTAGAATTAGACGTACATCCTGACAACATACCGACTAACAGAATCACTATCAAGGGCAGGACTATGTAATTCTTTTTTCTATTCAATTTCTTCAAATGTCCCATTACAATATACTCCTAATTATAAGAAAAGGATTCATCCACTTGTCACCTGTCTTTGGTACATAACTTACTTTAACGCTCTGATTAGCATTTGCCGATTCATTTTTATTATCAGATTGCTCATTCTCAGAAAAGAGAACCTTTAGTACATCAGCCGGCTTCATATTCTGAATGCCCTCATAATCTGACAGCCCATTTGCAGTCCATCTAAATCTTCCCGCATTGCCTTTCTCTGTGTTGAGATATACATCTGGGTCAGTAAGATAAATGGGATATCTCTCATACCACTTTGGATAATACTTCGACATATATTCATCTGCAAGCTTATATGCTTCACAGTCTGTACTCGTACCTATTGCACTTATCTGTGCTCCTGCTCCTGGCATATTCGTTCTACTATCAGAAGGGGAACAATGTGCTATTAGGATACTTCCATCATCACAGGTACCCAGACAAATCCAGATATGATGAGCGCTAATACTCATAATATCTCCAGGCTTAAGGTCAACTCCCCCTGACGCAGTCTTTATATCCTTAGTCCATTCTCCAAGCCCCGCATCAGCTAAGTCCTTGGCCATATTCCGGGCACTGCCTACATACCCCTCTAAACCGTTTTCTGTATTAAATGTATTATAAAGCGCCCAACCAACATATCCTGAGCAATCTGCTCCAGCATAATAATACTCATTGTATTCGCCAAATGGATAGAAGCTGTGCTCAGCGTCCGTATTCTTATAAGTAAAGTTAACATCCTGGCTGTCAAAGAATCTAACCCATTCCATAGGCAATCCAATTGTTCTTGACTGAACGGATGAACCAACATCCTGCCAATCCCATGCTCCACCATAGATATAAAGAGTTGTTCCAATCGGTCCCATGGCATTCTTAAGGAAATTCGCAACTGTCTTCTCACCTGGTACTCCAATAGACTGTGGCGCAAATGGAACATCTTCTGATGGAAGCTCTGTTACATCAGTAACTACCGAATCCTTTACAGTAATCTTATAAGGATAGCCTTCCTTCAATCGATTCTGAAGAGGATAATCATACCTACCTTCTGAATCTATAGTCCCGTTGTACATCTTGTATATAACTTCGCTACCATTGATGTTGAATCTATAAGAGAAATCGTTCTTGTGGTCCTTGTCAACACCTTCTTTGCCGTAGTTAAGTACGCCAAGATATTCTGCCTCATATTCTCCGTTATCATAGGCCTCTATACCTTCAAGTAATCTCCCATTAGACACCTGCACTTTATTAGTACTGTTATCAGCTCTTGATGTAATATTTACACATGATAACAGGCTTATTATCATTACACTTATAATAATGACAGCAAGTACCTTTTGAGTTGTAATTCTTTTTATCAATTATTAAGCTCCTGGATTAGTTTTTCTATTACTTTACATTCACTTATTCTACATCATTTTGACCCCTTCCGCAAATTCTAAGATGTGATAATTACGAGCCCCTTTCTTCGCAATATTGACCTTCAAAAATGTATTAACATTTCCCCTAATCCGTCCGATATAAATTACGAGAATGTAGATTAATACGTTAATAATCAGGAAAGGAGAATCAAAATGGCAAGCTTTAGTGTATCAACTAATATGTACTTAAGACAAGTGTATGCGCCTAACCGCGGACTATGTGTTAAGGCAAACAGAGCTGATGCCACTAACAAAACTTTAATATCAGCAGATTCTTCTGCCCTAGGAAAAGCCATTAAGACTATTGGTTCTTTTAACTTTTCAGATGATTCTAAACTTAATAAAGACAAGTTTTCCAAAACACTTAAATCATTTACAGACGCATATAACTATACTATTTCATCTTCAAACACTAATAAAGAAGGTAAAATATCTGTAACTTCTAAGAAAATAAAACAACTTACAAGCAAATACGAAGATGAGTTGAAAAGTCTTGGGATAAGTGTAAAAGATGGTTATATGTCAATTAGTTCTACTGCATCCACCAACATTTCCCCAGATAAATACGAGGAATTGTTTGGAAAGGATTCCGAATATATGAAGGAATTATCAAAGTATGCAAAGAAAATGAATAGAACTATTAATTATTCAATTTGACTCCTAAAGATCTTAATATATATAGAAAAATATTCTCTAATGTCCGCCAAACTTAGGGAATATTTTTCTGTGTAAAAATATATAATTTGTTATATAATATGTTGTAGCAAACACAAGGAGATATTCCTATGAATTATACACTTATTGGAATGCCTGCAAGCGGCAAAAGCACAATTGGAGTTATTCTTGCCAAAAAACTTGGATATGAATTTATTGATTCAGATATTGTAATCCAGAGAGAGACCGGCAAGAAATTATCTACTCTAATTAAAGAATTAGGAATAGAAGAGTTCTTAAAACTAGAAGATAGTATCAATTCGTCTATTGATGCACAGAACACTATTATTTCAACTGGAGGAAGTGCAGTTTATGGCGAAAATGCCATGAAACATTTTCAAGATATAGGAGAAATAATATATCTTAGAACAAATTTTGAAGCACTAAGCGAAAGAATTTTAGACATGGACAAACGTGGCGTTGTACATAAAGCACAACAAAGCCTCAAAGATGTATACAAAGAAAGAGGTATCTTATACAAAAAATATGCTACAATTGTTGTTGATTTAGATAACAAATCTCTCGATGAAAGCATCGACTTAATCTATGACAAGATAACGCGAGGTAATAAAAATGGCAGATAAACCTTATGTTGTAATTTCAGGCTGCGGTAAAGTCGGAGAGAAAATTGTATCAATGCTTTACGCAGAAGGATTCCTAATTGCCGTAATTGACAAAAATGCTGATAGAATTAACGATCTTGTTAATCAATACGACATACGTGGAATTGTTGCAAACGGCGCTTCAGAAGAAGCTCTTAAAGATGCAGAAATAAAGGATGCAGATATGTTCATTGCTGTAAGCAAATCCGATGAACTCAATCTATTATGTTGTACTTTAGTTAAGGCCATAAAGGATATTCCAACAGTTGCAAGAGTACGTACTCCTGTATATACAGAAAGTGTACACCTTCTTAAGCAGGCTCTTGGAATAACAATGATTATTAATCCTGAACTAGAAACAGCAATAGAAGCATCAAGAATTCTTAGTCTTCCTGCCGCATACGATGTAACTCTACTTGGTGGTGGCAAAGCTGAGCTTGTTAAGTTCAAGATTCCGCCAAATTGTACATATATTAACCATACAATATCAGAAATTGATAATGCTATTCCTGGAGAATTCAATATTGCTGCTATTCATCGCGCTGATGATAGCATCCATATTCCTGGAGGTGACTTTGTAATAGAGGCAAACGATCACGTCTCTCTTATTGCTCCAAAACAAGTTGTAAGAACATTCTTCAAGAAAATGGGAATAGAAAACCAAAAGGTTAAGAATTGCATGATTGTTGGGGGCGGAAAGGCATCTTATTTCCTTGCAAAAGAATTAATTAAGAATAAAATTGTTGTAAAGATTATAGAAAGAGATCAGGAAACATGCACATTGCTTAGCGAACTTCTTCCTGAAGCAATTATAATACATGGTGACGGATCTAACGAAGGGCTACTCCTAGAGGAGGGGCTTTCTGAGACTCAAGCATTTGTTCCATTTACAGGAATTGATGAAGAAAATGTTATACTGGCCCTTCATGCAAAAGCTAATTCTGATGCCAAGATTATTCTCAAACTGGATAGAGGTTCCTTCGGAAGAACTATACGTGGTCTACATGCTGGAACAACACTATCTCCTAGAAGTATTACAACAGAAGCAATCGTTGCATATGCACGTGCTATGAAGAGTGCATCAGGCAGTAAAATAGAAGCCTTGTACCATATGTATGATGAGCGTGTTGAAGTGTTAGAATTCAGAATAGATCAGACTTCAAAAGCAATCAACATTCCTCTTAAAGATTTATCACTTAAAAAAGGAACTGTTGTTGGTTTCATTAAGAGAGATGAAGAATTTATCGTTCCAAAAGGAAATGACTGCATCAAACAAGGTGATACAGTCATGATTATTACGAGAAATCTCGGCTTTAATAATATTGATGATATTCTAGATAAATAATATTAGAACAATTCTCTTTCAATATATGTTGCAATTGGTCCTATATAATCCTCCTTATCATATAAGGGGCTATATAGGATTCTTTTTTTATTGTATTTCTTGTCATAGCTTTCGCAGCATCTAATCAGTTCATCTCTTACTCTTTCATCAGCAAAAAGCTTTCCAGAGAGCACTACACGATTAGGCGCAAGTATTGACATTGAATTTACAAGAGTTCGTGCGAATAAATCAATTTCTTCAAAGAAGTCTTTATAAACATCTCCAAATTTGTCAATTTGAAAATCCTTCTTAGATTTCATTGCTTTATAAGAAATCTTAGTTTCCAAACAGCCTCTTCTTCCACATGAACATTTGTCTCCATTCTTATCTACTATAAAATGTCCAAGTTCTGCACTTCTGCCATGACGACCTTCATAGATTTTATTATCAATAATAATTGTACATCCAACACCTGGTCCCCACTTAACAACAAGAATATTCTCATTCTTCATGCCAGTACCATATACGATTTCTGCAATTGAAAATGCGTCAATATTATTCTCGATTATATATGAAAAACCAGTCTTACTCTCAAGTAGCTCACATAAAGGCACTTCCATCTCCCAAATGCCATAAGCATGTAAAGAAGTACCTGTGTCTCTATCAACCTCACCGGTTACCGCTATACAGCCACCAATAATCTTGTGTCTGTCATAACTAAAATCCATAACCATTGAATTAATAACATCTGCAATATCATTCACGAAATCATTTGCAGGTTTGCTATTATCAGTAACAAGACTCCTCTTATCCTTAACATTTCCAGCAAGATCAGATATAACAATAACTGTGTCCTGACTTTCTATGTTGACTCCTATTATGTAAGCATAATCATTATTAATTCTAAGCTTAACCTTACGTCGCCCTGCTCCTTTATTGTCACTTACTGTTCCACATTCCTTAATAAGTCCAATATCAAGGAAATCATTACATATCTGAGTAACTGCTGCCGCAGTAAGACCTGTTGCTTCTGCAATCTCCTTTCGAGATACATCTGCATGAGAGTTCATATACCTAAGGATTGAACTCCTGTTCTGCTTCTTAACTTGTCCCATGTTAATTCCATTTTTATACATTGGACGTTCCCCATTTCTAGTATTATATTCAATCTTAATTACATATTAATACATTCTATATTAAGCATATCTGCAAGTGCATTAAGCTCACCTACAATATCTCCATAACATACAACAAAATGCGGCTCCCATCCTTGAAGTACGCTATCATTAACAATCTGTGCTGCATCGTTCTTTGTCTTAACGACAACAGATGTTCCTGTAAATTGCTTTGGCTTATCAAGTGCTTCTCCACCTGCAACAAAGAAACGGAAATTACCCTTAGAATCTAAGCCAATTCTAAAGATTGTTACTTCATCACAAGACTTACAACCAAAGTCAAGTGTCGGTCCAATCTTACGATTACAATGGACACCAACATCTGCCTTATCATCCCTTGCAAGAGTGCATGCTGCTGTTCCACAATGCCACATTGTAATTGTATTCTCCTTCTCGTCCATAGATACAGGGTCTCCGAAAAATACAGGACTATTAGTTAATTCCATGCCAACGTACATAGATAATGCACCATAAGTATCTGATTCACAGCTTGCTGCAACTCCTAAGTCATTTAGAATTGCAAGAACTGCACATACTGGTGTGCCAAATGCTGTAAAAAAATCAGGCCAACATCTTGAAGCAAGAGCTCCAATATTGTTATTCTCTACATACTCTTTATATGATTTATAAAGTCTAGCAAAATCTTTAACGTTGTTTTCTGGGATATTATCTAGTCCGCTCATGCGCTTCTTAGCATCATTTACAAACTCTTCTACTTCCTCATCAGAATATCCCTTAGCCACATCTATTAATTCTCTAGCCTCAATAGACTCTAATGTTACGCCAAAGGTAGACATCATTTCAGCATCCATTGCTCTACCAAAGCCAAAGCCTTGTGGAGTATGACCAACTGCTGCTAATTTAAGTTCTCTCATAGAAGCTTTAACCTTTGCAGCCTTTATTACAGCTTCAACCTTTGCTTTCACATTTTCCTCTGTTGGGCCACCAAATATATATTGAAATGGCTCTTCTCTAAATGATTTAATTGCATTAGCTGCAGAATACGCACCAGTCAGAGAATTAAGACGAAGTCTTCCTCCATCAATTACAGGCTCACGAAGTGTCCATAGAAGTATAGGACAATCGAACTTCTTAAGAACCTCAGAAGCATATGCAGCATTGGCAAATGTGATATTCTGTAGCACAATCAAATCAGGCTCGATTGTATCAAGAAAATCATTTAACAAATCAAGTGAAAGTAACATTTCACTTGGTACAACAACTTTATCAGATAAACTCTTTAATAATTCAATTGACTTATCAAATTCCTTCTTGGCACTTTCTAAATGAAATGTTGGAACGCCAATTGGAATATATGCAACTTGAAAATCTTTACTCATTATTGTTCTCCTGTTCTAAATAACATTTATATACTCCCCTAGTAGTATAATTCTTTGTTCTCTCCTATTATTCCTGGATAGGCGCCTTGATCAATTAATGGTTTCCTATCCGGATGGGAAATAACCCATTTATTTCTAGCAAGCAATAATGTTGTTTCCACATCTTTATCCTCAACATTTCTATTTGCCAGATTATTCATAATATTATCTCGTTCTTTCTTCTCTTTTGTTGACAGAGGAGTATTGGTTCCTTCAGTAAGAACAACCACTGCCTTAAACCCTTCATCACATACCTTAAGAGGAGATAAATGAAGTGTGGTCTGATACATCTCAATCATTGTTCCCTTAGGAACAAAGAATACCGTAGCATCATCATTATTATAATGATAATTCTTAATATCTGTAACAAGACCAAGTACAAGCATCATATCAGTAACAGCAATATTTAACTCACTACATTTATGATACTCAAAGCCGTTATATGTCGAATTCTTACCGTTACAATAACCAATCTGAATTGGCATGCCGCCATATATTACACTTCTTATTGTTCTAGCAGCGTGGGTAAGTTCCATAGCTTCAACGGATGGCTCATACTTATTTCCATCCTCTGGAATGCCAGTATTATCTTCCATATAAGTTATTAGTTCATCAAGGTCATGTCCAGGATGAACTCGGCCAAATTTCTTGAATTCTTCATCGAAGACTGAATGTATCTTAACATCATTTACTTCATTTAATCTCTTATGTATATCACTCATTTTATTAATCCCTTATAATTATAAATCTCTAACAACCTTATATGTAGCAATCCAATCTTCAGGACCATAACCCTTTTCCATGGCAGCTTCATATACTTTCATTGCATTCTCTTCACCTGGAACTTTAACTCCACATTCCTTAGCGAGATTCAAGCAGATTCCTATATCCTTATACTCATTTTGTACAGAAAATGCTGTTGTATAATCTTCAGCAGCAAGGGCATCTTTCTTAGAATCAAGATAGAAGTTCTGTCCACCGCCGTATGATACGCACTCTGCAAATGTAGGAATGTCGATTCCATTCTTACCTGCAAGTACAAGCATTTCATTTACACCATTCTGAATCTGTGATACTAATGCGTTATGACAAATCTTCATAACAAGACCTGCTCCATTGTTACCAAGTCTCTTAATGTTCTCACCCATGTATGAAAGAATAGGAACAATTTTGTCATATAAATCTTCATCACAACCTACGAAGATTCCAAGCTTTCCTGCAATAGCAGCTGGCTTAGATTTAACTACTGGAGCATCAGCAAATTGTGCTCCTGTTGCCTTAACCATCTTAGAAATCTCAACTGAAACTGAAGGATCAATAGTACTCATATCAATACAAATCTTAGATGAATCTGTAACCTTAGCAACTTCATCATATACAGCCTTAGAATGCTCTGACTTTGGAACCATAGAAATGATTACATCAGAATTCTTAGCAACCTCTGTAGAACTTGCACATTTCTTAGCGCCAACTCCTACTAATTTATCAACCTGAGCCTCATTAAAGTCAAAAACAAATACATCGCCATCATGCTTCTTAACGATGTTCTCACACATTGACTCGCCCATAATTCCTAATCCAATAAAACCTATATTCATCATTTTACTCCTTTACTATGTAATACTATTCTTGCATCCATGTGGATGCTGGATCTCTGTTAATAAAAGATACGTACTGCTTCCGTCCAGACATATTATATATTAGTCAGTTACTGTTGCATCCCATGCAGCCTGGAACTTAGCCATTCCAAAGTCTGTAAATGGATGATACATAGAATCTTTGTATACTTGAAGACCAGCTGTAACGATGTCAGCACCAGATACAGCACAATCATTAAACTGCTTACCATTTCTTACTGCTGCACAGATAATCTCTGTATCAAATCCATAGTTATCTCTAATTGTGCAGATATCTTCTATATACTGTACACAATCTTCACCAGAATTCTCTTTCCATCCGATAAATGGAGAGATAAATAGTGAGTTATTCTTCATTGGCAAGATAGATTGTGAAGGTGAGAAGATTAATGTAACATTAGTTCTAATTCCATCCTGCTCAAGTCTTCTTGCTGCTGTAACACCTGCAAGTGTGCAAGGAATTTTGATTACAAAGTTAGGGCACATTCCTGCAATCTCTTTACCCATCTTAACCATTTCATCTGCATTATCAAGATGTGGATTAATCTCAACAGAGATAGGGAACTTATCATATCCTTCAATATTCTTCTCTTTTACAAAATCAGCAAATTGTTGTAATACTTCCTTAAAAGGCTTTCCAGATAACTTGATATGATTTGGGTTAGTTGTAACACCATCAATACCAAATGTATCATATGCTTCTCTTACTTCATCAATTTTTGCGCTGTCTAAGAAATACTTCATTTCTTTTTCCTCCTAAATAATAATTGTTGTTTATTTTATTAACCCGCTACTTGTGCAAAGCACTGGCCGGCTAGCTGTTGTCTATTTTGCAAGGCTCATTAATTCTTCAAATCTCTTTGAACCTTTTCTAATAAATACAGGTGGTTCTCCCACTGGCGCTCCAACGATAACCATACCACCATCAAATTCTTTGCCAGAGTACAGATGTACCCATTCATCCTCAGGTAGGTATACCGTCTTAGTAGTTGCTCCCTTATCAATTACAGGAGCCACTAAAATGTCTCTTCCAAGCAAGTATTCGAGAGACTCAGTATATGCTCGTGGTTCATCGTAATGATAGAATAATGGACGCATTACTGGAGTTCCTTTATTAACATTTTCATCAACAAGCTCTTTTATATACCCCTTTAGGCGTACATGTGTGTTAGTAAACTTCTCAAGTTGACTATATAACTCTTCATCAGCATCAAACTGTACATTCATTACAGGCTGATTACCTTCATGGAATCTATACAATGGTGAGAAGGCATTCATCTCTTCCCATCTAAGAAGAAGTTCCTTATCTCTTGAAAGTCTCTTCTTCATGGTTGTGTATCCACCAACATCTGAATGTGCCATTCCATAACCACTCATTGCAAGTGACAATGTTGCTGGTACAACTGCTGCTATACCATCATCTAAAGACCAATCCACATGCTGATCTCCATTCCACATAAGATGAGAATACTTAATAGTCTCTGTATGACCTGCTCTTGTAAAGAAGAATACCTCTCCTTCCTTACCTGCTTCCGCAATAGCTTCGTTATTAAGCTTAGCCCAGATTGCTGGCCATCTATTATGCATTTCATATGGATCTTCTCCACTGTGAAGAACACAATCTACTGGCAGATACTCTCCAAAATCAGCCATCCAACCACTAAGACCAATTCCAATCATGTTGTTCTTTATTAATCCTTTATACCATTCATAGGCGTCCGGATTAGTAAAATCAACCATTGCAGCCGGGAATGTTGTAATTGTAACCTGGTAATCATTGCCCTCTTTGTCTTTAACACAATAACCCTTAGCCTTTGCTTCTTCATATATATCCTTTTCTAAAGCAATGAAAGGATTAATATATCCTAGGAATTTAATTCCCTTCTCATTCCATTCTTTGATCTTCTCAGGCAAGTTAGAGTATTGATCTTCCTTATCATATCTCCAATTCCACATTACCTGATAACCAAACTTAGTACGCCTACATCCACACCAATCCTGACTCCAGATACCTGCAATCTTGATACCCTTCTTCTCAGCTTCCTCAATCTTTCTATCGATTACATCGCATCCTTCTTGAACTGCAAGAATTGCGCCATCATATACCCATTCAGGAAGTTGTCTCTGATGTCCTAGTAGGTCAGATAATTTAGAAGATAATTCTTCAAATGTATCAGCTTTCTTCACTACAAAGTGAGGCTTATCCTGAAGATATAATGTAGTCTGATTAAGAACTTTGAAATTAAACTCTGAATAATTATCAATATATACATGTACAAAGTATTTATCAGAAGATACAAATGTTGGTTGAGCATAATAGCTCTCAAACTTATTAAATGGAAGCACCTTCTTTGGCTTCTTACCAAGTAATTCTCTAATAAGCTTTCTTCCAATTCTATTGGTATTCTGATGCTCTGCCACCCATATTCTTACATTCTCTCCCTTTAAGTCGAACTTAGAATATGTCTCACCACATCCGTAGATGTGCTCAGAGGAATTAGCTGCAAAACTAATCCAATATCTATTAATAGCATCATCATTACTCTCATATGTTACTTCTATATCTCCATTATCTTCTGTAATAATGAAATAATGGTCTAGCTTTCTATTAGGATCTGTGAAATGTAATTTTGTAGCATTTCCTTCTTTATTCTTATCAACAAATTCTAGTGTAGATTCATAAGAAAAACTCTGTTTATATACAAAGCTTCCTCTACTCATTGTAAAGTCATTAGTTCCTTCTCCAACCTTGACTCTCATGTTCAAAAGATCTTCTACTGTTATCATAAAGTCCCCCTTTTGAAATAATTAATTAATAGCTTTAATTAATTATAAAACGGCTTGTGATTTTTTTCAAGTGATTTATTTATTGGAAATGTATTTTGTGAATAATATACTTATTTCCCAGTTTCATTTGTTAATAATAGACAAGAAAAAGGGGAATTATCAGTTGCACTGATAACTCCCCATATAACATATTATATAAAGAAGAATATCTTACTCAGATTTAGCTTCATCTCTCTTAGCATTTCTCTCTTCAAGTTCGTTCTTAAGAGCTATAGCATCATCACGGCCAATATTATAACCAAACTGCATAAGTAGTGCCATGATTAAGTACATAATGAATGGTACAAGTGTTGCTAATGTATAAATACCATTATTAACATCTGTAGTCTGAACTACATTACTAAAGAATGGTTTATTCAATGCTTCAACTACTGTTAGTGATTCATTATTAACTGATACATAACCAATGTATGCAAGTAATGCGTTGAATCCAACACCAGCTACTGTCTGTCCCATTTTTCTAAAGAATGAGAATATAGCATATGATGTACCTTCTTCTCTTCTTCCTGTTAACTTATCCTGATAATCGATTGCATCTGATACGATAGCCCATACTTCCATTGTAAAGAATGAAAGTCCGATTCCTGTAATAAGTAAGAATACAAGGAAGATGTATGGGTTTGGAATTCTCCAGATATACATTACAAGGTATGCAGCTGCTGATATAAATGCACCAAATCCGCATAGCTCTTTCTTACCAAACTTAAGCACTAATTTGTTAAGGAATGGTATTACAAGTGCCATTGGAAGATATGTTGCAATTGGTACCAACGCCTGTAAACCTGGAGTATTATAAAAGTTCTTGAACAAATATCCATTTGCAGTATTAGTAAACATATTACCAGCTATAAGAAGCATACTTGCAAGTGATAGTGTTACGAAAGGACGATTCTTAAGAAGTGACTTAAGAGTAGTTCCAATACTTGCATCCTTCTTCTTAGCCTCTGGAATTACTGTCTCTTTTGTTAATCTATAGTTTAATTGATATGCAATAATCTGAAGTCCAACAATAACTAGAATTGCGAAGAACAATTTGTGACCATCAAGATATTTTGCACCACTACTAGCTACAGAATATACAACCATTGGAAGGATTACAGAACCTGCAAGCTGTCCGATTCCTGCACCAAATGTTCTAGCCATTGAAAGAGTTGATCTTTCTTTGATATCAGTTGTCATAACTGTTGCCATTGAACCATATGGAATATTAACTCCTGTGTACATCATTCCATAGAAAATATATGTAATATAAGCATATATCAATAGTTGATTTGATGACATGTTAAACCAATCATTAACAGGTAAGAATAAACAAATCAACGAAATAATCATTGGGAATGAGAAGAAATAAATCCAAGGACGAAAACGTCCGGTCTTTCTTGGCTTCAATCTATCAAGAACACCACCCATAATTGGGTCATTAATAGCATCCCATACTCTTGCTACTAAGAACAAAATAGCAATTTGCGCTGCATTAATACCGAATACATCAGTATAATACATATTCAAAAATGTACTGATTACACCAAATGCTAAAACTCCACCTGTGTCGCCTAATGCATAACCAATAATATTGCTAGCAGTAAGTTTTTGCGCTTTAGCTGGCGCCTTTGTATCTACCGTTGCTTCTTGCATTGTTATCTCTCCTCCCTTTACGATTTGACTATATTAATCTCAAGAATTCTACGACTATAATCCATTATCATTGTAATTGCTGTATTATTATCGTCTTCAGCATACCATGATTCTCTTTTTCCACCTTCAAGAGCTTCCTCATTTAGCCCCTTAGTAAATCCTTGACTCTTAAGAGAATCTGTATAGGCTTTATATTCTTCCTGAGTTAACCCAAATACATTTACATCAAACTGTTTCTTATTGTTCTGCTCTAAAGAATAATATAAATGATTATCAAGATTTGGCATTAACTTTGAATCAAGATTTTCAGGCAACTGGTTAACATTAACAGCTGCGCTAGACTTCTGAATGTCCCAATCCTTCTTCTCTAAATCATAATACGCATTATATAAATCATTTCCGTTACCCTTAAATGCGAACATCAACATACTTGGCTCTAATAAAGCAAATTGTTCAGGTGTTGGCTGAACACCTGCATCCGTTACCTGAGAAGCGATACCAAGACTTAGTACAATATTATCAATAGATTGCTTTGGTCCTATATAGGCTTCGTCTGATCCAAATAAGATAACATTTTCAAGCTTACTTCCTTCATTTTCTTTAACAAACTCTTCAAATACCTTCAACTGGTCTTCTGTCGCATCACTCTTTGTTTTGTAGTAGATGCCAGCAGAAACGAGCTCAAACTGAGAATTATTTGTAAGGCTAAGTACATACTTATCCTCACCATCTAAATTAGCCTGTTTTACGTCATAGGCAAAATCCTCGATTTTAAGGCTCTTCTCTAATTCTGATGCTTCAGACGAAAAAGTTGGTGGAAATTTTAACATATAAACACCACCAAAAACAAATGCACCAGAAACTATCGCTGTAACCAATATGATCAGTATTTTTTTCCCTTTTGACATTTCTATGCTCTCCTCCTTTTTTTTAAATTAATTAATGGCATTAATAAATTAATTAATCGGTTTAATTAATTATATTGTTACTATTCTTTTTTTTCAAGATTTTTATTAATTGATATGTATTTTTTGTGCATACTATACTTTCTTAACGAGAGGTTTTTGTACATATTAGACAACCCTTTGTTGATTTAGTCTTTCATGAATTTTTCTAATAAACCAGAGTTTATTTGGGCGCTAATTTCATGAACCTTATCTTCAGCACCAACATCTGCTTCCCCACATATATCTACTCCAATTAAATATCGATGTTTTATTATTTCATTTATCCATTTATTAAGTTCTTCTAACTTCATAACTCCCTGGTCCCAATTTGTATCCACTACGGATTCGTCTAATACATCTTTATCTATGGAAAGGTATATCGGCAGATTACTTTCTTTGATTTCCTCATACGAAGAAACCAGGGTAACCTTATCTCTATATTCCTTCAAATCATCTAACTCATAACACAAGGCCAAATCTGTCCCTATCATATATACATGTTTTAGATTAGAAAGCTCATTAAAAGCAGTTCTTACCCATCCCCCACAGGACATAAGGGATTCGAACATAGGAATTTTGCAATCAGGATGTTTATCAATGAGAATTAATTCAAATTCTCTAGGTATTTTCTCTAGAAACAAATAAGAGAGATAATGATAATTCCCAGAATCAATGAAGTGAATTCCCCTAGCATCAACATTATGTATTTGATGCCTAAGCAAAGAAAGGGCTCCATCATCGACATAACAATTTGTACCCTCTATGTCACTACAATCTATAAAGTTTTCTGAATTAATAAAAGGCCTACAAAAGCTTTCTCTTTCATAGACCTTTGACATACTGATTAATGTAACATCTTTCATAACTAGCACCTATTTCTCATCATCCTTAAGAGCTCTAACTCTTAATTCAAGAAATTCTCCTACCTCTGCATTATATACTCTCTTGCCAACGAATTTAGCGACTTTAGAAATGGCTGCCTTATTTGCATCCTCATCATCACAATCGCCTTCTAATTCAAACATATATAATCTTTTGCCATTCAATTCATTATACTTAAAGAACCCTGTTCTTTTCACATTATATTTATGAACAACATCATCTAAAGGATCGTCCTGGGTTTCACCTTCTTCAAGCTCACAATAAAGTGTTATGCAGAAATTATTTCCTCTTCTGTATTTGTAAAATGAGTCTTCGACTTTACCATACTTTGCAAGGTTATTATACTTTTTCAACGCCACAGTTTTTCTTACTATCATATGGCCACCTCCCATAACTAGTACAGCCTCTCTCCTAATTCAAGAATACCACACTTTATCAAATATTCTCAACATTTTTTCACTAAATTTACTATATTTTATAAGTATTTCACCTAAATTATTCTGTACAATTATTATTAGAATAACACACACTACATTAATCATATCGGTTAGACGTGAGTAAGTATTTAGAGAATAGGCAAATGATTAATAGGGAAAATAAGAAAACAATAAAAAATAAGATAGATAACAGACAGAAAGGCATCATCTGTATAATCGTTGCTGCCCTTGGATTCGCTTTTATGAACTTGTTTATAAAGCTTTCTGGGGATTTACCAGTATTTGAAAAGGCGTTTTTTAGAAATCTTATTGCAGCATTTGTTGCATTATCCATTATGATTAAGAACAAGATTCCATTTTCTACAGGTGAAGGAGGCCTAAAATACCTATTTCTTCGCGCTGCTTTTGGAACCCTAGGAATATTTGCCAACTTCTATGCAATAGGAATGATTAATATAAGTGATGCGGCAATGCTTAATAAATTATCGCCTTTCTTCGCAATCATTTTCTCAATATTCCTACTTAAAGAAAAGCCAAAATCATTTCAAGTACTATGTGCTATAGCAGCCTTTATAGGAGCAGTCTTTATCCTGAAACCAGATGGTGACATATTAACATCCCTTCCCGCATTAATAGGTCTTTCAAGTGGTGCCTTTGCAGGATTAGCATATACTTATGTGAGACTTTGTAGTTTCAAGAAAGTGCCTGGACCAGTTATTGTGCTGTTCTTTTCAGCATTTTCATGTGTAGCTTGCGTGCCATTTATGATTATTAACTTTAAGCCTATGACATTAGAACAGCTTGCATTTCTATTACTTACAGGAGTGTCAGCATCTATTGGACAAATATTTATTACCAAAGCATATACATATTCACCAGCCAGCGAAATATCAGTATATGACTATACCAATATTCTATTTGCAGCCCTTCTGGGAATGCTTTTCCTTGGGGAATTCCCAGATGCCTTCAGCCTCATTGGATACGCAGTAATAATTGGTGCCGGCGTTGTGATGTTCTTTATTAATAAGAAGAAGGCTAGTGCATAACATGAGCATACATTTTAGCCACATCCTCACTCATGTTAACTGGTTCTAGCTTTATGTCCGGATGCTTCCTGGCGAATACAACAAATATTTGATGTGCAAATCCCTGTCCCATCCACTGAATTCCATCGAAGTCTATTTCAACTTCTTTGAATTCTTCTAATTGATTACAAACTTCCTTAGCTTGCGATCTGGAAACAAGAGATGCATTAAATGTTTTATTTAGCACTATTTTCATTATTATTCTCCACCTACCGAAATACAATTTTATTTCATTATGTTACCTAAAACAAAGGTTTGAGTTCTTTTTCATATGTCAAAAGAGACTTAATCGATGTCTCTTTTCCTTTCAATAAGGAATCAAAATCAACCCTAATTTCCTTCATTCGTTCATCTTGATTAAAGAAATGAAATCCCCATATAAAGTAATCATTGTCATCGGCAAAAACCTTCACAGGCGCTATTTCTTTGTGGTTCTTCATGCCCAACAGAAAACGTTCTTTCCATGCATCATCTGCTAACAAATGTGTCCCCTTAGGCTCTATAAATACTTGTAGTTGCTCATATCCCGCATCTTTATTCTTGTGTAATAACAAAACATAATCTGGCTCGAATCTTTCACCACCTTCAAATGAATAAATGTGGAACTGTCGCTCATTTCTTAGAAGATATACCTTATCATATTCACTTTCTAACTTATTAACATAACCTTTAAAATATGCAACAAAAGCCTTCTCTTCACTTGTTCCATAATTATCTTCAAAAGCAAACCAATCTTCTGAAGACAAATCTATTTTCATCTTTAGTGGCACAGACATATCATTTTGTGATACTCCAATACCTCCACCATGAGGATTTATATAATTACATTTTTTATTCTTGAATACTTTATTAATATTAACCGGTATAAAATCTGTTGTGCCAACATAGGTCTCTTTAATACTTAAAATATAATTTGCAATCCTTCCTAATACATTTACACAGGCTTTAAAAAGCAATGTCGGGGAAGGCCTTTCATACTTTGAACAGATAACAATTGTAACTTCTCCAAGGTATGACTCATCATAGATGAACTCATCTGTAGATGTAATGTTAGGAAAATACCCCTTTAAAATGTTAAACTTATATACATTATGCTTACACATAGCTTTTTTTACAATTGAAATGTTTATTCTAGCAATCTTTGAAAAAGTTGTACGATATTCATATACTTCTACCTCGTCGTTTGAATTATCATATCCTTCATCAAGTATTACATCTTCGCCACCTCTTCCTGTTTCAATTTGAACCGTATATTCTTTATCACGGACACTCTGAGGAAGCTCATTAACTGACTCACGATTTTCAGCCTTACGCTCGTTAACATATATAATTCCACTCTTATACAAGTCATCATTTTTAAAAGAATCCTTCAATTTGTATGTTCTTTCAACTATATTATCTAAATCTATTCCTATTTCTCTTAAAGCTGTGTGCAATTCACTAATATAGCGTGGCTCATTCCAACAATGATAAAACAACTCTTCGCATACACGAAGTGGGTTGTCTAGATCGTGATCAAATTTTCTAGTATACATATTTTGCCCTTCTTCAACAGCAAATGGGCAATATCTGGCGCCACGTCCTATAAGTTGAGCTTCTTTCATTGTAGTTTTTCCAGGCTTGCCATTTTTGGCATCCCTTGTTTCGTAGAGACGTACTATATCAAAAAGATTCAACACATCCCAACCTTCATTTAACTTATCAACAGCAAATACTGCTCTATAGGGATTCGTACTATCCTCAAGTGAATTTAAAAGTATTTGTTTGTTCTCTACATCACTATTGCTATTTGCTGATATGCAATGCCCCTCGGAAAAGTCATCTCTTAATTCGTATGCTAGCATCTCTGGAGTAATATCATTTTTCTTAAAATAAGCTTGTGCTTCTTTCAATGTTTCACTTGTTGTTTCTTCATATATTCTCGTTATATCTGAACCATTCAGATTATGAACCATTTCTATAATGGATTCCATATTAGACGCATTATCCCTCACAAACCTTGATTGAAAAAAAACAACAGGTTTTATATTCACATGGTTATCTTGAAATACTTTATAACGATACTGACTAAGAATAAGTGCTTGTAATGCTCGATCATTTACTTCTAAATCCGAACGAAGCGTCTTAATTTCTTTAGAAAAACCATCTTCTCTGAACTTATATAGAGGGTAATCGCAAACAATCTTATTCTCATATGCCGCCTTTATCGACACATTCTCAAGGTCACAAGTTGCCGTAAACTCTAGCAACACATTATCAACATTCATTTCAAGAATCCTTTTAACCGTTGACTCCCAACTATAATAACTTTCTTCCTCAACAGCTGTCATCCTCTTAGTATCAGCATTAAGATGATGAGCCTCATCAGATATTAATACAATTCTTTGTTCTGCAAAATCATCAAAGGTCATGCTGTCTTCCTTTGGAAACATCATGTCATAATGCAACGCTTGAGTTGTTGAAAAGCAAATATTTATAGCATCTGGATCTGAATCCTGAAAATTGCTAACCTCTTTTATAGGAACGCGTTGCAGGTCTATGACAACCTCTTCATTAAACAAATACTTACTTGAACGAGTGTTTAGAAAATTCTCTTTTGTTTTCTGAACAATATTTGATAGATTGACAAAAAACAAAAAATTCCTATAGCCTTGATTATATAAATACAATATTAGACCAGCCATTATAAGTGTCTTTCCACTTCCCGTTGCCATATGAAATAATACCTGCGCAGGCCTTTGTCGCAATTTTTCGTTGCCAAAATACATTATGAAGTTTTCAAATGCTAATTCCTGATATGGTCTTAATTCAAAATTCTTGTTGATGTTATCTTTAATAATATTAGGAACTTCCACAGAATGGCTAGCCTCTCTTAACACATCAATTTTTTCATATAAAAATGCCATAATCAATTATCTCCATAAAAGCTTTTAGTAAATGCTTTATCATCTTCACTTATTTCGAAGGTATCATCGTCAATATCGCAGTAATTCACATACAACTGATTTAAGTCAAGCAACTCTAAGAAAAGACGTTTCTTATCTCTAAGCGACAGTTCACTAAAATCTGATGCATTCACGTCGATATCCTTGGGATTTACATAGCAACTAATAAAGCCTGTTTTCTTTATCTCAGCCCATATTGCTAATAACGACTTCTCATCCTTAGCGTCATGAATCTGGTTGATATACTTTTGATTCAATTCGGCCAACTCACAATATACAAAAGACCCTCCGCCTTTCCAATTGTTTTTCTTAGATATACCGCTTTGTTCTCCTTCCAGTACTTTTCTCAACCTCCTCAACGCTATATCAATATGACTTTCTAACTGTTCACAAATGATAAATTTTCTTTTTGTTTTTAGTGCAGCTGCAGCTGAACTTCCAGTCCCTCCAAAAAAGTCTAGAACATAATCTCCCTCATCAGTATGTGCTTTGATAATGCGTTCAATCAATTTTTCAGATTTTTGCCCTTTAACTTCATCATCAGGATTCAACATTTTTGAAACAGTTTCTCCAGAATACGATACTATAGCTATACTATTCAAATCATCATATTCGTTGCCATTCCAAACATCCTCTATAGGATATCTTTCTGCATCGCTATCAGCTATCTTTTTAAACTCTTCCCTAGGGATGTAACTCTTTTTAAAGGTAAGACTATTATTATTTTTTGAATAAAAAAGTATCGTATCGTGATTCCTAATCCAATTATTATCTGCAGACTTGTAACCTGATATCCATCCTATTCTCCATATAATTTCTCGCTGGAAGTTTTCTTCACCAAACACTTCATCCATTAACACCTTAGCATAATGCACTTGGTGATAATCTAACTGAACATATATTGCCCCCTCAGGCGAAAGAAGCCTTTTTGCTATTTCAAGTCTATTCTTCATAAATGTCAGCCACGCACTTCTGCTAAATTTGTCATTATACGAAAATGTATCAGACTCAGTATTATATGGCGGATCTATATAAATCAATTTGATTTTACCTTCATATTTTTTTAGTAAAGATGTAATTACAAGAAGATTATTCCCCTTTACAAAAATACTATCATCACTGAATTCATTTACAGTCTTTTCTTCCTCGGCATTAAACCTAGATACATTAACCATTACTTTAGGACAAAGCAACCTATCTACATCATTTGGTGCTAGTATTTTATTCCAAAAGATTTCCTCTCGTTTATTTTCATCCTTCGTCTGGCCACCCTCAAGCACACAATCTTTATATGGAAATACGAGTTCTACATTTTTCGAAGAAGATATATATTCCTCTTTTTCATTTACAAGTCCAATCTTATTCTTATAGCGCGTATAAGAACTAGGTAGAAACTCTTTATTATTAATTAACCAACTGAATCTCACTTTATCAAACACAGCTATTCCTTCTACATCAGTAAAGAAGCGATCTCTAGTTTCTATATCATTGTATAGCGCCTTTATTAAATCAGCATCCATCTTCATGGTTGCCTCATATACTGCATTTCTTAGAATTTCACCGTCCTCGGACAAAAACCGACTATCTTTCTTCAGAATCGCTTGTACTTTATCATAAAGATTTCCCATTCATTAATCCTCCATCATACTTCTCCATTTAATATATCACTTTTTGAAACAAAATTAAACTTTTTAGGTCTATTTATATGGTTCAATAGACCTTTGGGATAGTTCTTTTGGTTGTAAAACAGCCTTAAACTAAATATTATCTAACCTTTTAGGTCTACCTATCCACTTAACATTGGAGGAATTATAATGACAGAAACAGAATACTCAAAAATAGGTACAAGAATTGCTATTATAAGACGGTCTAATAATTTGACTCAAGAACAATTAGCAGAAATATTAAATGTCACTCCAAAACATATAAGTCATGTTGAAAACTCTACTTCATCTTTTTCTCTTAAACAACTTATACGTTTTTGTGAAACATTCCATTGTAGCTTTGATTATTTGATTTTTGGCAACAAAGATAATCCAGCACTTTCTAAGCTGCCGGATGGAATAGTTGATATTCTTAATAATAATGATGAAAATACGTTAGCTCTTTTAACCAAGTATCTAGAATTATTTATAGAATTAAACTCTTAAAACATTTTTAAATCAGATTTTTTATGTATTAAAGTGCAATTAACTGAGGGGGGGCGTGGCGCCTATATGTCCTCATGCGTATTGCTTCGAGCTTAGGATATGTTAGTAATTGAATAAGTAAGGGAAATTTCCAGCAGAGATGATGGAAATAGGTGCGAGCCGACTGGATGGAGGATCGAGCACCGGTTCCCGTCATATGTCCTCAAGACTTTTCACCTCAATTACTTACATATCCTTAGCGAAGAGGCACCTTAGCATGAGGAGATATAGGTGCCACGCCCTCTCTAGTATACACTTTAGTAAACAAAAAATCCCTCGCAAAATTGCGAGGGACTGTAATCTTTTCGATATAATATCTTGATTATCTCTTTGAGAACTGTGGTGCACGACGTGCGCTCTTTAAACCGTACTTCTTTCTTTCCTTCATACGAGGATCTCTTGTTAAGTAACCAGCTGCCTTAAGTGTTGGTCTATAGTCAGCATCAACCTCAAGTAAAGCTCTTGCGATACCATGTCTAATAGCACCAGCTTGTCCTGTATATCCGCCACCCTTAACATTAACAAGTACATCATACTTATCAAGTGTATCAGTAGCAACAAGTGGCTGTCTTACAACAACCTTAAGTGTCTCAAGACCAAGGTATTCATCAATGTCTCTTTTATTTATTGTAATCTTACCTGTTCCAGGTACAAGATATACTCTAGCAACAGATGATTTTCTTCTTCCAGTACCGTAGTACTTATTGTCATTCTTCTTAGCCAATTTACTTTACCTCCTAATTAAAATGTTAATACTTCTGGCTTCTGAGCTTGCTTATCATGATCAGGACCAGCAAAAACAAATAACTTCTTGTACATAGATCTTCCAAGAGGTCCCTTAGGAAGCATTCCCTTAACTGCATGCTCGATAACTCTCTCTGGATGCTTCTCAAGCATAGTCTTAAGGTTAGTCTCTTTCATACCACCAACATATTCTGAGTGATGATAATAAATTTTCTGATCAAGCTTCTTACCAGTAACCTTAATCTTCTCCGCATTTACAACGATTACATAATCGCCACAATCTGCATGAGGTGTATATATAGGCTTTTTCTTACCTCTTAATACGTTAGCAATTTCTGTAGAAAGACGGCCAAGAGTCTGTCCTTCTGCATCTACTACATACCATTTTCTCTCTACTTTAGTAGGATTAGGCATATAAGTCTTCATCGTAATTTCCTCCTTAATAATAGACAATCCTTGTGCTTTAATACATAAATGTCCGAAAATGTATTTTCACACAATTTATAAGTAAAAATAGTGCATCGGGGCTAATGAGGCACTATTTTCTTACAATATCAGCCTGACTATTGTACACTAGGCACATAAGGCTTGTCAAGAGTTTTCACCTGGTTTTTGTCGCTTGGTTTTTCAAATATTTGTCAAGCAAGTTAAGTGAATACCATGCCAGATGCTACTCCCCTTCTTTTCACAGATTTCACTATTCATATTCTCCTTTAATTATTAACATACATATCATTCAAGTAACTCTTCTATCTCTGTAATCTTATCATCAATCTTATCGCATTGAATTTTTCCATCCGAGACTATTAGTGCCTTTGGAAACTTCTTCCAGTCAAAGGCATTTATGCCCACAATCTCATTGTGATATAATTTCAGGGCGTCACCTTCGATAAATTTCTTAAGCAGACATTGAAGTATCTCGGACAAATCTTCCTTTACCACATTACCATACATCTGCAAGGCTTCATTGTTATAGAGAAATGTGGCAGTTGCATCGACTGTACCAGTGCCTAGCTTCTCGATAATCGGATTCTCATCCCAGTACATCATATGTACCTTATTCCCACCTTCTGAGAGCGTTTCTGCAACATGATAATTGCATAATGCAAGCCATTGATTAACCAGCTTTGATTTTACTTCTGACTCGGAGGATGATGACATCTGATCCTCAATACTCGCCTTTATTTTATCTACGGCGTCTTCATCTATATAATCTCGCATATCCTTCGCTTCCGTCCCCGTATACCCTTCGAATCTTATGGATACGATAGGCTCGTATGATAAGGTTCACAAAGAAGCCTACAATGGGAAGACCAACAACCCATGCGAACTCCTCCTCTAAAGATTCCAGCATGGATACGCCTAGCCAACGAACAGATATATAATGGCCAACCAAAAACTTGGGCTATAGTTTCGCCATAGCCATAGCCCAATGCTGAGATGAATGCAATTATGAAATCATCAATCGTAAAAAGTTTTTTCATTGTTGTTATTAATTCATCTTCTTTCCGCTAAAATAAACTTCTTTCGGCTTGTTATAGCTAAATCCTTCTTGTTCAGCTACAAGTAAATCATTGTCGAATACAAGGAAATCGGCATCCTTGCCAACCTCTATAGAACCCTTTGAATCCTCTATACCGAGCTGCTTTGCTCCATTAATCGTCCATCCAAGCAGCATCTCTTCGATGCTCATTTTCTCATCTTCAGGAGGAAATACTTCAACAGTTCTGTTGTATTCATGCACCCTGGTCTTATCGGTTCTTATTCGCGTCATTCCGACCTCCATACCCAAATACGGATTCCATGTCATAAAGTCATCGAAAGAGATATTGTCACTAGACCATGCCACTAAAGCTCCAGTGTCCCAAACTGTTTTACAACGGAACTGCTTTCTTGAGCGTTCCTCGCCGAGCCAGGTAGCACTTTCCTCAATAAAATCAGCATGCCACCATGGTGTATAATTCGCAATCACCCCTAGCTTTGCAAAGCGATCTAAGTCCGCATCATCTTGAATCTCCAGATGAGCGCATGTAACTCTAACCTTTAAGCTATCTCCCAGCTCCTTTTTGGCCATCTCATAGCCATCTAGTACTGTACGTGATGCGCGCTCACCAACGGTGTGAAGATGAAGATCCAGCCCAGCCTCATTAAGATTCTTAAGAAGCTCTGCCATTCCCTCTACTGAGAATGCAGTAGCCCCTGTCGTATGAACATCCACATATGGTGTAACCATTGCTGCAGTATGAATCTTCTGGGTTCCATCCATAAAAATCTTCATGGTATGAACCTTCAGATGCTCCGTGTCATACTCGCGGTGATATCGTTTAACCTCCTCGAGACCTTCTTTGGCATCCCTCTCTGCGTTGATTACAAGACTACCGTCAACATACACAGGCAGTTTTCCCTGCTTGTCCAGCTCCTTCAGACGCTTATAGACTTTCTCATGAAACTTTGGATCCCCCGGAAGACCTGAATCAAACACTGCACACACACCATATTCAACTGAAAAATCTATCCATCGTTGAAGCGCTGCATCAACCTGTTCATCTGTCAATTCCATTCCACTGTCGAGAATGATTGGAATTTCCGCTGCACCCTCAATACAATTTCCCGTCACATGTCCGTCCTTATCACGCACATACAAAGCAAGTCCTGGTATTGGATCAAGCGTATCGTCTGTAATGCCATGCCTTTCTAATATCTTAGAGTTTACCCAGACGCTGTGTCCTTCTCCTTCCTGAATCTGAAGCTCAGCATCAGGACATATTGCATCAAGATCTTCCTTTACGATATCCTCACCATTCAAGAACTTTTTCTCTAAAAGAAATCTATAGCGCTTCTCGCCAGGATTCTCTTTGATACGCTTCGCCATAATGTCTAGAGCATCCTGCTTGCCATTTGGCTCAATACGCTCTCCCATATCGGCATACTCAAATCCTACAGGAATTGTCACATGCACATGGCTGTCAATAATACCTGGCATGATGAACTTACCGCCGAGATCTGTGACGTCTCCTTCATAGTCCGAAAGACCGTTTTCATCACCTACATATACAAACTTACCATCTTTCACCGCAAGTGCCGTAACCAGTGGCATATCTACGTTCGATGTATATATTTTTGCATTCTTAATTATCTTATCTACCTTCATATTTTGCTCCCTTCTAATTGTTACGGTTTGTAAACCTCTTCTCCATCCACAATAGTCGCGATGATGTTAGCCGAAGAGACCTTCTCAATGTCGTCATGCAAAAAGTCACAGTCATACACAGTCATATTGGCAATCTTGCCAAATTCGATAGAACCCAGGCGATGCTCCTGGTGCCATGCATACGCCACATTGATGGTAAGGGCGCGTAACGACTGTTCACGAGTGATCGCTTCCTTGACATTAAGTGGGTAGGTCTCTATCCCCAATCCTTTTGGTGCATTACGTGTCTCCGCCATATATATGCTGTTCTTGATACTAATGGACGGAGAAACAGGATAGTCTGAATGGAACACTGGATATGCCCCCTCATCAAAGAACGACTTAATCGGATATGAATTTTCTGCTAGTTCTTTACCGACATAAGACACCTCTGTATCATAGAAGCCTGGTATTTTTGCTGTCCAAAGCGGTGGAACTGCTGGAATAGAGCCTGTAGTGGCCATTCGACGAATATCCTCATCTGTGACGAAGTGTAGATGTGCTAACACGTTCCTTTGATCCATATCGCCTGTAATCTTCTCAGCATCCTCAATGCAGCCCAACATAAAGTGAGTTGCACCACCACCCTCAGAGTGGACGTGTACAGAAAGTCCCTCGGCATCTGCCGCTGTAATTAATTCCACCATCTTATCATGATTATTGAATCGCTCATTACCGTGATAGCCAGGCTGATCAGCATAATCCTGATTCTGCCATGCTGTATGTGCTTCAGTAACGCCGTCTAAGAATGTCTTGATACCAACTACGTGGAAGTATTCACCACTGTATTTAGCACGGTCTGCAGCAATGCGCTTAACCTCTGCCTTCGGATCCTCAGGATTATCCGGACACATCAGGTAGGCGTAGGTACGTAGCTTAAGCTTGCCCTCCTGCTCTAGCTCATAGAAAGCCTGTGTGGCTATCTCATTAGTAACCTCCACACCGGCGTCAGCCACTGCAGTATATCCGTTTGCTAGAGCCATATCCTGCCACGAGAGCAGGTAATCCTTTGCATTCTCAAGGGTTGTAGGAAGCTTTGGATACAGTTCGAACACAGGAGCTTCACAGATGTAACCGTCTGGTTCTCCGTTTTCATCCACATGTACCAGATCAGTACCCATTTTCTTAGCGTAGGCTGCATCAATACCTGCCCACTCAAGAGCCTTGGAATTGAGTAGCATTGAGTGCCCACCACCAGTCTGCATGAGCAGTATCTTGTCGGAACAAATCTCATCCAGATACTCTTTGGTTACATATTCGTCATTTTCAGCCCATCCTGAAGCCATGTAGAACTCACGCTGCGGATTAGCTTCGATATATTCCTTAATAATCTCACGATATTTGTCATAGTCCGTAGGAACTACCGAAAAGAGGTTTGCCTGCCCAATAGCACGGTCGCCAGCCAGATAACTGTGGGCGTGCGATTCCAAAAAGCCAGGATAGACGAAATTCTCACCGTAATCTAACACCTTAGCATCAGATCCAGCCAGCTTTTTTACTTCATCAGCATCGCCAATATATGCAAAAACACCATCCTTTACAAGTGCTGCTTTTGCAGTTGGTCTCTTTTCATCCATAGTAATAATGTTACCGAGAATAATTGTCTGTTTCATAAATAAATCCCTCCTTTATAGTTGATTCAACGGTATCCTCTCTACACTAGTCATGAATAATTATATCTTTTCCTATACACAATCAGGCATGTGATTGTAAGTATCATGGCACAAAACTCTGCTGCTATTACTGACATCCATACCCCTATCAAGCCAAAAAGTATAGGTAGAACAAGCACAAACATAACCTGCAATACTAACACCCTTAAGAATGATATCAGTGCTGATATGAGACCATTGTTAAGGGCTGTAAATAAGGCCGAACCGAATATATTAACACCAGCAAATAAATAGCATAAACAATAAATCCTTATTGCAGTCGTAGTCATTTCAAGAAGAGATTCATTTTCTCCTACGAAAATCATAGCAAGAGGTCTAGCAAATATTAAGGATACTGCCACCACAATAATTGATGCTATAATTATTATTCTCATACTACACTTAAAAACATTCTTTAATTCAGATGTGTTATTAGCTCCATAATTATAGCCACAAATAGGAGACGCACCCATAGAATATCCGAAGAAGAATCCCACAAATACATAAGACAGATACATTATAACACCGTATGCTGCAACACCATCCTGGCCTGCGTATTTCATTAACTGGTAATTATAAAGCATACTTACAATAGAAAGTGAAACCTCCGTCAGGAATTCGGAAGAGCCATTTGTAATAACCTTAATTAAATCTCTACCATACCATTTTGCCTTGCCAAGCTTTAATAAAGAGGAATTAGGCACTGCAAAATATATTAAAGGAATTACACCACCAACTACACTTCCAGCTATAGTTGCATAAGCAGCACCATCCAGTCCCAAATTAAGGACACCCACAAGGAGCCAGTCAAGGACTATATTAGTAACCCCTGCAGCTATAGTGACTACAAGACCCAGCTTAGGCTTCTCTGATACAATACAAAAGCTTTGAAACTCATATTGCAAAATAAGAGGTATTGAACCCATAAAGCATATCCTTGCATATCTCACACAGAAAGGCAGCATCTCTTCATCTGCTCCAAGTAAAAGTGACATTGGCTCAGCAAATATAAAGCCTATAACACTTACAATCGCACCTAGTGCAATCATTATATATACTACAAGCGAGAAGATCTCATTTGCCTTCTTCCTGTCTCCTGCACCTAGGGTAACTGCAACTAAAGCACTTCCTCCGACGCCGAACATTGTTCCAAACGCCAAAAATATTAGGACATATGGCAAAATAAGATTCAATGCTGCAAATGGTGTCTCGCCAACATAATTGGCAACAAAGAAACCATCAACTACTCCATATATTGATGTGAAAATCATCATAGCTACAGATGGCAATGTAAATCTAAGTAATCTTCCATATGTAAAATGATCTGATAATTTGATTTTTTTACTACCTACTACTTCTGTTTCCATATCTCCCTCTTATTTCTACACATCTAATCGTTGTTTTTTTACAAGCTCTGCGAAAACGCCATTTTTTTCTATAAGCTCTTCATAGGTTCCTTCTTCGCAGATTCTTCCCTCATCTAATACCAGTATTCTGTCGCAGTTTTGTACTGTAGAGAGACGATGGGCAATGGCAATTCTGGTGCAATTGAGCTTATCTAAAGAATTAGCAACTGCCTGCTGCGTAATATTATCTAGGGCACTTGTTGCCTCATCAAGTATCATAATCTTACGCTTACTGCATACTGCTCTTGCAATTATTAGACGCTGTCTCTGACCCCCCGATACACCGCCGCCGCGTTCAGACACCAAGGTCTCCATACCCATAGGCATTTCTCTAATATCATCTGCAATTCCAGCAATTTCTGCAGCTTCCCATGCCTCCTCTAAGGTTGCATTAGGATTTGCTAGAGTAATGTTCTCGAAAATATCTCCCTTTAATAATTTCGCATCCTGCATAACCATGCTGATTCCATTCTGACGAATGGAACGAAGATTAACACAAGATAAATCATACTCACCGAACATTATATTGCCTGCGCTTGGTTTCTCAAATCCAAGGAGCAGCCTCATTAATGTACTCTTACCACAGCCTGACTTTCCAACTATGGCTACATATTCCCCAGGCTTGATGTTAAATGAAATGTTATTAATAACCCATGGTGTCTCCTCGCTATAGCGGAAGGATAAGCCATTTACATCAACACTTCCATCCACACTTTCTACTGATGGTTTCTCATCGTCACATTCAGGAGCAGCATTAAGTATTGGCGCCAAATGTCCAAACTTAGGATACGATCTCACCATAGATGCTATAAAAGTCAAGAACAAAACAATTGAAGCATTTATCTGACCAAACGCAGTATTAAATGCCATAAAGTTCGCGGTAGAATATCCTGTGTCCATAGCACTAATATAAATATATACAGTTCCTATCATTCCGATTAGTACCACGAAGGCATCCATGCAGTAGAGATACTTAGGGCGGTTAAATGCAGCCCTGGCATATTCCGAGAATCTGCTTGCCCACTTTGAAAAGGCACGGTCCTCAGCACCTGCTAACTTTATCTTCTGAATACCACCTAATAGAGTAGCTATTGTTCCAGAAGCTTTAGTATTAGCTTCAACTACTTCAACCTCTCTTTTCATCAATTCACGTAATATAAGAACAATAACAAGAACCTGAGCTGCGATGATTCCTACGGCTATAGGTAGTAGCGAAGATGCATAATATATAATCTGATAAAAATATACAACACTAAGAACTAATGTAAGTCCACCGCCTAATATACCTTTAACCATAGAATCTATCATACGCCATATATTATTAATACGCGTAGCCAGATTTCCCGGACTATAATCTTTAAAAAATGATGTTGGAAGAAGCATCACTCTTGCAAAAACAGCAGACTCAGCAAAATTTCCCATTTTGATGGCAATCCTGTTCATGACTAAGTTCTTATTCATTTTAAACAGCAATGTTCCCACAGCTACACCTAATAGCAATCCTACTATAGGCAATATAAGACTGGTCTGACCGGAAGGAGCCACCTCACCATATGCCCATGATGATGCAACAGCAGGTAATAATCCCACCAATGCAGAAATTAGCGCCGAAAGAAAAACCTTAATAAAGTCCCCTTTATCTAATGCCTTGAACAAAAACCGTACAAATCCTTTCACCTCCAAAGAACGAGCAGGAAGAACAGGATAGAATAATTCTGCCTTCTCCTCTAAATACCCTTCCGTTTTTTTGTTAATTTTAACATTCTCACCAGTTAAAGGATCTCGATAATAATAGCCTCCGGAAACCCTTGGTAATAACGCTACAACCTCGCCATTTTTAAGCTTTCCTAAATAAGCCCCAAATGCATCCTTGTACCATCCTTTTTCAAGCCTTACAGTACGATGCATAACACCTGAAGGGCGGCACATATATTCAATACGTTCTTCTAAATCCGTAACACCTTCAGGAACAACCCCAGGGGTGGCCTGACTATAACGCAGACAGGCTCTTACGGCACCATCTGCCATCTCCAAATCATCTGCTCCGAAGAGACGAAGTATACTATCATCACCAACACTTGCAGCCAGCTTTTCGTAGCCACTTCTAAGGCTCTCACGATTCAGTTGATCTCTATTTTTCATCTGTAAGCTAATATCTTTCATACTCTTTTACTCACTCTTTACTAATCGAGAATACATACCATCTAATTCCATAAGCTCTTCATGTGTACCTTCTTCTACGATATCTCCTGCCTTAAGAACGTAAATCTTATCAGCATCTCGTATCGTACTTAGTCGATGAGCCACAACAACAGTAGTAATTCCTCGTTTTCTCACATTATTCATAACCTCGTCTTCAGTTTCAGCATCTAACGCACTAGTTGCTTCATCAAGAACTAGTATAGAAGGCTCAATAGCCAGCGCTCTTGCTATCTCCATACGCTGAAGCTGTCCACCAGAATAGTTTTTACCTCCTGGCTGCAAAACGGCTGCATATCCACCCTTTCTAGAAGCTATCTCATCATGAATTCTTGCATCCTGACACGCTCTAACTACCTCTGCCTCCTCGATAGTGGTATCCCAGAAACGAATATTGTCAGAAATAGGGTCATCGAAAACCATAATGTCCTGGTCAACGATAGCTAAGGAGCTCTTTAACTGTTGTTTTGGAATATCAGATAGTTTTTTTCCATCCAGCAAAACCTCTCCTGACCAAGGCTTATACAAGCCAGAAAGTAGCTTTCCAAGAGTCGATTTACCACTACCGCTGGCTCCAACTAAGGCAACCTTGCTTCCCGGCTCTATATGAATACTCATATTCTTAATCAATGGTTTTCCCTTAGTTGAATAGCCAAATGTAATATCCTTAAACTCAATATCTCCCTTTAGCTTATCTAGATTCTCCCACTCTTCGTCAGTTAAATCCCTCGTATTTTCCTCAACATCCACAGGATTACTCATTACATCCTCTACACGTTCCATCTGAACCTGCATTTCCTGAATGGTCTGTCCCATAGTAATCATTTCATTTACTGGTTTTGTAAATGCTGTGAGAAGACCTGTAAAGGCAAGTAATGTACCTGGTGTAAACTGACCGTCTATAATCAACTTTACTCCAAAACCGAAAACTGTTATGTTAGTAATCTCCGTCAGTAATGAAGGTATAAAGGCCATAGTTTCATTGAGCCAGCATAGCGTCACATCACCTGCTGTAACTTTGGCATGGATATTTGCCCATTTCCTGTAATAAGCATTTTCCGCGCCTGCTGACTTTAATGTCTCAATCATATCAATTCCTGCTAGAGAGGTGGAGTTAAGCTTTCCATATCCAATAGTAATTGTTCTTGTGATATCCACTCTTTTTTTGGAAACCAGCCTTGCCACAATTATATTAAGGGCAACTGTAGACACGCCAAGTAAAGTGAGGAATAAACTATAATAAGACATAACAATTACATATAGAACCAGCATAACAACATTGATTGCTGCTGGTGCCACCTGGGTCATCAGGGTTGTTACTACCATCTGATTCTCCGTCGTTCTCATCTGCAAGTCTCCCACAGACCTTCCAGAATAGTAAGTCATTGGAAGGTGTAGTAGATGCTGAACAAACCTGGAGGAATCAACAACTGCTGAACGACCCTGTACACGCACCATGTAAATCGACCTTATAATCTGCATTACTCCATAGATTACACACAAACCAGATAAGGCTATAACAAATCCCGTTGGAGACGATGTCTCATTCCCGGTAATATAATAATCAACAACTGCCTTTCCTGCAGTGGTAAAAAGCACTGTGGCGATAGATGCTAACGCCGCTGTTGCCAACACAATAGCCAGTGCAGATTGCAGTCCCTGCAGTCTCTTTATAACAAAGCGAAGTGGGCTGGGTTTACTTCCTCCCTTTTCGAATTTCTCAGTAGGTGAAAAGATAAGAGTAACACCTCTAAAGCATTTCTCAAGTACTTGTATAGGATAACTGATACTTCCTTTACCTGGATCATTTACATAAGCATGCTTTCCTCTTATACCCGTAAGTACAACAAAGTGATTGGCATTCCATTGTATAATACATGGGTATGGCTTTTTCTCCTTAAGTTCGTCAAGACTTAAGAATAATTTATCAGCATTCAAACCATATTCTTCAGCCGCCTCTAGTACAGCTTCAGCGCTTGTTCCGTCACGACCTACACCACAAGCTTCACGGAGTTTGTCAAGGGGCTCCCATCTCTCATAATAGGCTAATATCATTGCAAGGGATGCTGCGCCGCATTCCACCGCGTCCATTTGCATTATTTGCGGTACTTTTTTTCTGCTAAATAACATAATGCTCCCCCTATTTCTTACCAAAAATCATTGATAGTGGCGTTTTCTGATCAACTGTAATAGTCACCTCTACACTTTTCTTAAGGTCATGATGCTGTGAGTCAGATATGATAACTGGATGTACTATCTTCACATCTCCCGCCAACTGACGTATCTCAAGGTCCGTCAAGCCTTCACTCTTATAATTATCTACGTCAGTTGCCCATTCTTCAACATGTATCACAGTTTCAGGGACCCCATCTACATAGGCAAAATCTCCCGGCTTAATTCGAAGGGCTGTATCAGTATCTACAAAGCAGACGATTCCATCTACACCTCCTGCTCCTTTCGTTTTTATATGGTCTGACACAGAACCGAACACAGCCCATGCTATGATTCCCAAAAGAATTGCAACACAAGCTATGATTGATACCCAGATTCCAGGTGTGGTCATACGAAGATATTTGTCTAAATCATCTGGGCTCTGCAACCTCTCAAGACCCTTCTTTTCAGAAGAAGCTTTCTTGTTAGTTCCCTTTGCTTTTGCGTCTTGCATACTATTTCTCCTTTTCTTTAACTTGCAATATCCTTAACTAATGCAATTTCCTTAGCATAACCTGCGTCATCATTAGGTGTCTCTAAGATAAATGGCTTATCCTGCAATAGCGGATGCCTAATAACATTAGATAATGTATCAATTCCAATATGTCCTTCGCCTAACTTAGCATGACGGTCCTTATGAGCACCAAGTTCATTCATACTGTCATTAAGGTGTATTGCCTTAAGTCTGTCGATTCCAATTACCTTATCAAATTCATCAAGCACTCCGTCAAGATTATTGGTAAGGTCGTACCCTGCATCCCAAGTGTGACATGTATCAAAGCACACTCCCAATCTGTCTGAGAGTTCTACTCTGTCTATTATATATCGAAGTTCTTCAAACGTTCTACCTATTTCGCTTCCTTTTCCTGCCATAGTTTCAAGAAGAACCGTAGTGGTCTTAGACTCAGGCAGCGCCGTATTAAGTGCTTCTATGATAAATGCACTTCCCGTCTCTACTCCCTGTCCAACGTGAGAACCAGGATGGAAATTATAATACTGATTAGGTGTATATTCCATTCTCTTCAAATCGTCCACCAACATATCTAAAGCGAACTTTCTAATATTCTCCTTATCAGAACACAGATTCATTGTATATGGAGCATGTGCAACAAGCTTACCGAAGTTTTCTTCCTCTAAATACTTCATTAGAGCTTTTGTATCATTTTCGTCTATGTCCTTTGCTTTACCGCCCCTTGGATTTCTTGTAAAAAATGCAAATGTATCACCCTTTAATTTTGTCTCTGCCTTTCCCATGGCAAGATATCCTTTTGAATTAGATAAATGATTACCGATGTAAATCATATTTCATCCTCCGTATTTTTTAACTAAGATTCAATTTTCTCTACTATATTATACTAATTAGAATATCACTTTAAATTCTATGCTTTTATTATCATATGACCTAGCGCTTACCTTCGCCTTATAACTTTCTGCTATAGCTTGCACAACAGATAGCCCTATTCCGAAGCCACCAGTCTTAGAATTTCTAGATTCATCACGTCTTACAAATCTCTCGAAGAGTTCGTCATGTCTTCCTTCTTCTATTTCTTCTACGGAATTACTTACTGTAAGCACTTTGCCTTTATTAGTTTTCTTAAATGCTACATCAACATTTCCACCATCATTAGAATACTTAAATGCATTATCTACAAGAAGTGATAACATCTGGGATAGATTAGTCTCATTTCCTCTAATTATAAGTCCTGGTTCAATATCTACGTTATAGGTTTTTTTCATTTTAACAGCTATAGGTTCGTATGACTCGCATATTTCTAAGAATAATTTGGACGCATTAACATCCTTTAATTCTTCATTAGTATTACCCTCATCCATTCTTGAGAGCATAACCATTTTTTCTGTAAGGTTTGTTAACCTATCAGCCTGCTTTACTATGCTCTTTGTCCACTCCGACTCACCATTCTCCATCTCTACAATCTCTACATTGGCCTTAATAATTGCAACAGGAGTTTTAAGTTCGTGGCTGGCATCAGTTATGAAGCGCTTCTGCTTATCATAGCTTTCAAATACCGGCTTTAAGAAAATCTTCGATAAAATGGCAGATAATATAAATACAAGAATTTCTCCTGCAACTGTAACAATAATACTTATTAGAAGAAATGACCTAAAGGAAGACAAATCTCTCTTACAATCTAAGAATATATACATCTTCCCGCCATCTACATCAATCTGTCGATACATATAATCGTTATACATACCGCTTATACTACCTTTACTATATAATTCCCTTGCATAATCAATTGCACTATCACTTGATATCGCTGCAACATTATCCAAGTTACTAGATACATAGTCTCCATTCTCTGATAGCGTTATATTGAAATATCTTGATTCAAAAGGTGTCTCTTCATTAATACCACCATTACCGTAACTAAAACCATTAAAGCTATCCCTTTTATCCTTTTTTTGCCCCGCAAAATTATTCTGAGGATTAGAATTCTTATTGTTCTGGGATAAATCCATTCCTTCAGGCTTCATCATGGGGTCACTTGTCTGTTGTGGCTGGTCTATCTTAGGAAAATCACCATTATTCTCCGCTAATATATCCATTCTCGCCTTGGCATTACTATATACATTACTATAATTAATAATATTAATAATACCCATTATTATAAGAAATACTGCGGTGACAGATATCATTGTAATTGCTATGAACTTACGTCTTAATGTCTTAACCATAATCTATTCCTATCTATATTAATCACTTCTCATTCTTAGTAAGAGAATAGCCTATTCCCCTATGAGCTTTAATAGTTATATCTGCTTCAAGGGACTTAAGTTTTTTACGAAGATTAGAGATATACACCCATACTACATTAAGTTCCGCGTCCGAATCATATCCCCATATCTTATCCATAAACTGGTCTACAGAAATAATCTGTCCTGGATTAGTTATTAACATTTCCAGCATCTGAAAATCTTTATTCCCCAACTTAGCGCCTCCTTTTGGAGTAGTTAATTGATAAGTCAACCTATCAAGAGACACGTTACCATATTCGAGAAGTGAATCAACCACCTCTTCTCTTCTTCTGGTAAGTGCCCTTACTCTTGCTAGAAGTTCCTTCATAGCAAAAGGTTTAGTCAGATAATCATCAGCACCTGAATCTAATCCTTCTACTCTATCATCAACCTCTGACTTGGCGGTAAGAAGAAGTACTGGAGTCTTTATTCCATTTGCCCTTGCTTCTTTAAGCGCGTCAATACCACTCATCCCCGGCATCATAATGTCAAGTATAGCACCATCATATATATCTGACATAAGATAATCTAATGCATCATTACCATTATAAACTGCATCCACAGAATAATTATTTGATTTAAGTATTTTAACTAGTGCGTTTGACATATCCTCTTCATCTTCAGCTAATAATAACCTCATAGTAATTCACCTTAACAAGAATGTCTTCTATATATATAACATCCTTATCCTTTCTCTTATTATTACACCCTTTATGTCCTGCCCTATGAAAAAATAATAACATATAAAGTAAAAAAAAATAATTTTTTTTAAAAAACTTAAAAATTTTAAGTTTCATTTAAGTTTCGAATTATATACTACAGTCAACAAAAGCAAAGGAGACAAAAAAATGAAAGATCAAATGACATTCAAAAGATATGAATTAAAGTACATGTTAACAAAAGAACAATACTTAATAATAAAAGATGAACTTAAAAACCACATGATTGAAGACAAGCATGGTCATAGCACAATACAGAGTCTTTATTTCGACACACCAGACTTTCTTCTAATAAGAAGATCAATCGACAAACCAATGTATAAAGAAAAATTAAGACTTAGAAGCTACGGACTTGCAGATAAAGACACAAAGGTATTTCTAGAACTAAAAAAGAAATACGACTCAGTAGTCTATAAAAGAAGAATTAGTACAACAGAAGATGAAGCACTTAACTTCTTCAAACAAGACTCTGAAAACAAAATAATGGACACGATTGTTGATTCTCAGATTAAGCAGGAAATAAAATATGCAAGAGATTTATACAGTTCACTAGCTCCTAGAGTTCTACTTTCTTACGAAAGGGATGCTTACTACGGAATAGATGATTCATCATTTAGAGTCACTTTCGATTCTAACATCCTTTGGAGAGATACAGACGTCAATCTCCATAGTGGAATATATGGTAACTCTATACTCCCTGAGGGGTATGTATTAATGGAGCTAAAAACATCTGGCGGCCTTCCACTTTGGATGACAACTCTTCTATCAAGCAACCAGATCTACAAAACATCATTTTCCAAATACGGAACTGCTTACAAGACAATTCTTGCAAGAGATGGCAAAATCAGAGAATTTGCATATAGATATAATTCAAGCGCGAAAGGGGTATTAAGATATGCTTAACAGTTTATTTACAAGTGTGCTAACAGAAAGCACAGAAACAATTTCAATTTCAAATTTCATTGCATGTATCGGAGTTTCTTTACTAATTGGAATATTCTTCGCATTCATGTACGCATTTAGAACAAAGTATACTAAGAGCTTTGTAATTACACTAGCAATGCTTCCAGCAATTGTATGTACAGTTATTATGATGGTTAACGGTAATATCGGAGCCGGAGTTGCTGTAGCCGGAGCATTTAGCTTAGTTAGATTCAGATCAGTACCAGGTAGTGCAAGAGATATCGGCTCAATATTCATGGCAATGGGAGCCGGACTAATTACCGGAATGGGTTATCTAGGATACGCAATTCTATTCTCACTAATTATGGGAATTGTACTAATGGCACTTACAACAATTCCATTTAGTGGCAACAAGAAAAGGGACGCAATTGAGAAAACCCTTAAGATTACAATACCAGAAGATTTAGATTACTATAACGTTTTTGATGATATATTTGACCAATACACAACAGAGCATTCACTTGTAAGCTCTAAGACAACTAATATGGGTTCTATGTTCAAACTAATATATAACATTTCTCTTAAGGACCCATCTAAGGAAAAAGAATTCGTTGACAATCTTCGTTGCAAGAATGGCAACTTAGAGATTGCACTCACAAGACAGGAGGTAAATAACAATGCATTATAATAAGATAAAAAAGATTCTTGCTGTGATGGCAATTGGATCACTTCTAACTCTCACAGCAGCAGGATGTTCATATAATAATAATAGTAGCAATACAACTTCAACCAGTACAGAAGTTGAGACAGTAGATATCAACAATTTATTCTCTGACAGAGATTTAAATTCAAGTTATGACGCATCGTCGCCTAAGATTACACTTTCAGACAGCTCTATATCAAGTGATAGTGATAATGCCAAAGTAAGTGGCAATACAGTGACAATAAGTGCAGGAGGAACATATATAATTACTGGTTCTGCTTCAGATGCACAGATTGTTGTGGATGCAGGAACAGATAAGGTTCAACTTGTATTAGACAATGTATCCCTTACTTCCTCTAGTGCAGCTGCCATCTATGTAAAGCAGGCTGACAAGGTATTTGTCACACTAGCTGATGGAACTACAAACTCTATATCAACATCTTCAGACAGTGTTGAAATGGACGATAGCACAGTTGATGGCACAATCTTTTCAAAGGATGATTTAACATTTAACGGAAATGGTACTCTTAACATAACAAGTACTAAGACAAATGGAATTGTTGGAAAAGACGATTTGAAGCTGGTAAGTGGAACAATAAATGTAACTTCAGGCAACCATGCAATAGAAGGAAAAGATACAATTAGCGTTAAAGAAGCTGTTATTACTGCAAATGCAGGTAAAGACGGTCTTCACTCAGATGGAACAGTTAGTGTTGTAGGCGGTAATATTAACATAAATAATTCCGTTGAAGGAATTGAAGGTCAGGTAATTAATATGGCTGGTGGTAATACTAACGTTGTATCGTCAGACGACGCTCTTAACGCAGCAACAGCAGATTCAAATACAAGTAACAATCCTGA
Organism: uncultured Lachnospiraceae bacterium; assembly: GCA_900315945.1. Taxonomy (GTDB): domain Bacteria; phylum Bacillota; class Clostridia; order Lachnospirales; family Lachnospiraceae; genus RUG191. The sequence continues at coordinate 47,339 of ONAZ01000001.1, forward strand.
AGCTTCAGACAGCAATGCCATCCTCAACATATCAGGCGGTAAGCTTACAGTAAATGCTAATGGAGATGGATTAGATTCAAATGGAGCAATCAACATTTCAGGTGGAGAGACATACGTATCTGGACCAACCAATGATGGTAACACAGCAATTGATTTTGGCTCAGAATGTGTAGTAACAGGAGGAGTTCTAGTTGCTGCCGGATCATCGGGAATGGTTGAAGCAATGTCAGACAAATCAACACAAGCAGTTATGACAGTAAATGCAAGTTCTAACAGTGGAACAATTACAGTATCAGATAGCTCTAATAATAAGGTTGTTGAATACACACCAGACAAACAATATGCATGCGTAACAATTAGCGCACCTACCCTCCAAGTTGGACAGACTTACAAAGTAACATGTGGTACAACATCAGAAGATATTACATTAAATAGTACAGTTACAAGTAACGTTCAGGCAACTATGGGCGGCGGCATGAGAGGCGGCCAGATGCAACCGCCTTCTGATCAAAATGGTCAGATGCAAAATAAAATGAACCGTGGCAATATGCAAAATAAAAAGACAAATTAACCACGATTCATACATTTAACACTTTTAATAAAGGAATAACACAGTTTATAAATCTGTGATATCCCATATAGTACTGCAGAAAAGTTTCCTTCCCTCGCGCTCGTGCAAAAAGAATACCCTAAAGTACAACTTTTTTGCAGTGCCCTTAGGTGAATTGTATATTACACATCCAGAGGATGATTTCGACTTAGAAGAAGATGCATTGTTAAATATTTCTATAAAATCAGAATTATTGTCAATCAATCTATCAACACTAGTTATTATTTCATCCTCTGTGACTTCACCTAGCATACTAAATACTCTATAATACTGTTCGTTAACTCTTACAACAGCCAGCTTATCTCTAACGATTTCAAAGAAAGCAAAAGGACCTAGTACTTCATTAATCATAGAATCCGTAAAAAGATTAGTCCTTAAGAATTCCAAGACATGAAGAGGTTTATAATTACTAACCTTACCATCACTTTCTCTTTCTACTTTAGAATTATCCTTTATTAGCTCTTCAAACTTCTTAAGAGGCATAGGCTTATAATAATAATAACCCTGTGCATATACACATCCAAGTTTTGTCAAAACCTCAACCTGATCTAAACGCTCTACACCTTCAACAATAATTGGAAGTCCTAATTGATTAGACATTCCCACAATAGAATCTATTATACTAATGCCCTTCTCACTATTCTCCCTGTCTTCATTTGTATCAAGAAATTTCATATCAAGTTTCAAGACATCAACCTTAATATTGCGAAGCATATTGAGAGAAGAATAAGCGCTTCCGAAATCGTCTAATAACACTTTGAATCCAGCTTTTCTAAGTCGGTCCACTGTTTTATTAATCAAGCTATATTCTTTCGCATAAGCACTTTCTGTTATCTCGATATCAATCATATGAGGACTCAGATCATACTTCTTAATTAAATGTTCAAAATATTCTGCTACATCCCCAGCAAAAACATCTATTTGTGACACATTTACAGAGATTGGAAGTGGATCTCTTCCTCTATCAATCCAACTCCTCAACCACTTACATACTTCTTCCCATATATATCTATCGAGATTAGTAATAAAGCCATTGTCTTCAAGAATCGGAACAAATTTACCCGGAGATATTAGTCCTTTAGTTCTATGTGCCCACCTAACCAAAGCTTCCGCACCAACTATTTTGCCGTTAAGCATATTAACCTTAGGCTGCAGGAAGAATCTAAATTCCTTAGCATCCATTCCTCTTTGGACATCGCTAAGCATTATTAATTCATCTCCGGTTTTTTTCAAAAGTCCCGGATCATAAATAGCCACTCTGTTATGATAATTGCCAGGTATATCAGACATTGCTGTTACAGCATTATCATACATAAGCTGCGCATCATATAAACTGTCTCTAGCCTCAAATATTCCGTACATTGGCCCAAAGCCTATTGACTGTCCGTATTTCTCAAGCATATCTATAATTCGCTCCTGGATTTGCTCAATCAATCCAAGACTATATGGTGCAAACAAGGCAAAATTATCCCCTCCAAGATAACCGCAAATCGCTCTTGTTCCAGCAGTATATTCTTTCAGACAATCTGCTAACTCTTGAAGATAAATGTCTCCCTCTTCACGGCCAAACCAATCGTTAAACAGGCGAAAGTGTTCTATATCAATAGCCACCATAAAATAATCTTCTTCTATCTTGCCAGATTCAATTAATGTATCACAGGCAAAGAAGAATGAGGCATATGATAAGAGTCCTGTTTTCTCATCAACCTTTCTGCTATTTTCCTCCATTTGAGCTTTAAGCTTATATGAAAGCTCCCTTTGCTTCTCAAAAAGCATAACAGTAGCAAGCACTCTTCGCCTAACAATTCTTGGCTCAAAAGGTTTCAGAATATAATCAAGAGCTCCTAGATCATATGTCTTCTCAACCTTATCAGCTTCCTGCTCTCCAGAAATAACAATGACAGGAATATAATCTATTATGTGTTCCTTATTCATAACACTTAATACTTCATACCCATCCATTCTAGGCATCATAATATCAAGAAGGCAAAGATCTATTTTCTTCCTTGAATCACGCATTATCTCTAATGCTTGTATCCCATCAGCTGCTTCATAAATTTTAAAATCCGCACTTAGAATAGTATTAAGAATATCTCTGTTAATATCAGAATCATCAACAACCAATACACTATACTTTTTTTCTTTCCCCATTTCTAGTCCCCCATTCAACTAGTATTCTAAATAATCCTTTAGCTCCTTCTTTATCATTTCTACTTGTTCTTTTGTTTTCTCATTTGTGAAATCTTCTTCTAGTATTCTCATCAAGAATCCTTGTTCTTTTGCAATTTCTTTAGATTTTGGAAAGACCAATTCAAAGCTCAATGCCACAAACCCCACTTTTACATCAGCCATTGTCTTCCTAAGTTCTCTTTTAATTGCATGATGTTCATAAAAAGCATCTAATACTTCTGGTGTAATCTCAGAATCAAGCAATTCTTCTCTAGTTACTGCATACACATTATTTACTGGTTCTTCCATTGCCACCCTAAATATATCAACTTTATCAGCATCTCTTATGATATTACAGAACAATTCCTCTTTTTCACTCAAATCATCTGGCAATTTATATACACTATGCCATCTTATTGCAAGTTCAAGGTAATGCATATCTTCTGAATGCACATCTTGTTCATCTACAAATCTGTTAATGAGTCCTTCCTCAAAGAGAATTTCGCATCCAAGCTTTGCATGATCAACTGATTTGCTATCATAAAATGTCTTATAGATCGTATACTGTCTAAACCTTGCAATATCATGAAGCATACCAATGAGATAACACAGATTTACCTCATCATTACTGAGATTCAATGACTTGGCAATATCAACACATATAGATGCAACATTTATAGTGTGTACCTTTTTCAAGTGAATCATTTCATCTTCAACATCAAATTCTTCTACATATTCATTAAAGACACTTTTTATCTTCTCTTTATCAATGTTCATACTCACTCGCCTTTTAACACACCATATATTCCCTTTAATATGTTATAATACATTCTTCCTTTTTCTTCTTTTAGACTCTCAGTTAAAAGCTTATAGAAATTGTTAAGGGAATCGCATTTCTTGTCTTTTATAACATTAAGAATCTTCTGCAAATCCTTAAAACCTTTGTCATTAAACGCCAAGAATATCCTAACAAGATAATCAAGTCTTTGCTCATCGTTAGTTATATATGTCTTAGAAACCTTATCTTTAAGTTCCTTATCATCCTTAATCATATGATAATACTTAGTTCCTACTTCCTGTCCGAATAGGTTTGTAAGAACCATATGGTAATCACCTAGCTTCTTAACACTTACACATCTTCCGATAGCTTCAACATATCCCATCTCATTAGATGGTTTTTTCTTCCATAATGTTTTAGGATTATTTGATGCCTCCTTGGTCTTAGCTTCTTTCGCATCCTGCTTCTTAGCTTCTTGCTTCTTAACTTCTTGTTTTTGCTTTTCCTGTTCCTTTGTTTCCTGCTTTTTTGTTTCTTGATTTGTTGTTTCTTTTTTCTTACTTTTTAATGCTACTTTTTTTACTGCCTTTGCTTTTGCGGCAATTTTCTTTTTAGCCTTCTTAGGAGATTCCATTTCAACGCCTACACGACTAATGTTAATCCCTTTAACAACCCAGTAATTAACAACAGCATCATACCCTTTATCATTACTAATTATGACAAATGTATCTTTTGCACCTTTAGCAACACAATACCCTAAGTCAGTTACTAATTGAAAATCTAATGCATTTTGTCCTGTAAAACATTTTATCCAATTAAGGTTGGCTTCTCCCTCCGCAATTCTACTAAATTTCTCATATGATACATTAGTACTTTTCTCTGTGTAGAAAACTTTAATTTCATCTGTTTTCTTTATCTGTGGAATTGTATCAATCCAATTATCATTTACATTCTCACTATCAATAAAATAAATCGTCTTATTACCAAATAAACTCAAAATATCATCCTTCCTTAGGACAATCGTATCAGTTCCTTATAAAGTTCCTTTATTTCCACAGGCTTAGCAATATGTGCATCCATTCCTGCTTCAAAAGCTTTCTTTTTATCCTCTTCAAATGCATTAGCTGTCATAGCAATTATAGGAACATGACCTTTCGTCCTCACTTCTGCATTTCTAATAATTCTAGTTGCTTTATAGCCATCCATATATGGCATCTGAATGTCCATAAGCACTACATCATAAGTGGTACTTTTCTTTTTTCCAAGTATTTCAACAGCTATAGTACCATCTGTTGCTTCTTCAACTATCATACCTACTTCTTCTAGAATCGACTTTGCTATTTCACGATTTAAATCATTATCCTCTACAAGAAGTACTTTCTTTCCCTTAAGTGCAGATAAATCAATGTCTTCATCATCTTCTTTGATACTATCTGAATTAGCAACTTTAAGCCTAACAGTGCATATAAACTCTGTTCCCTTTCCAAGTGTCGACTCGCAAGACACTTCTCCATTCATTAACTCCACAAGGCGTTTTGTTATTGCAAGTCCAAGACCCGTACCCTGTACTCCAGTTACTGATGAGCGATTCTCCCTTTCGAACAAATCAAATAAATGCTTTTGGAATTCTTCACTCATACCAATACCTGTATCTTTTACATGAACTTCATAAATTGCATATCCATTCACAGCAGGGTTCTTTTGCTTAATCTCAAACCAGATTGTTCCACCCTCTTTTGTATATTTTAGGGCATTTCCTATAAGATTAAGCACAATTTGTTTTGTGCGCAGACTATCAGCCTCAACAACATTATCTATTATATCTATAGAATGGTTGAAGGTGATATTCTTCTTATCCATATCAATTTGGAACATATCTACCGTCTCATTATAATGTTTATATAGATCAAGAACTGCTTCGTTAAGCTCAACCTTACCGCTTTCTATTCTTGCCATATCCAGAACATCATTAATCAAACCAAGAAGATGCTTTCCGGATTTCTCAATTTTACTAAGGTAATCCTCTAATTTGTCAGGATTATCCATTTCATTTTGAGCAAGGGAAACAAACCCAAGAATAGCATTCATTGGTGTTCTAATGTCATGAGACATATTGAATAAGAAGTTAGACTTAGAAGAACTAGCGTGCTTTGCCTCCTCTAAAGCAGCACGAAGAATCAGTTGTGTTTCAAGATCTTTTCTATATTCATCATCCACATCTCGAAAACCGAGAACAATTCCTTTATATTCTCCATTTTCTTCAATCTTTACTGCTTTAAGTCTATACTGTCTCTTTTCTCCATTAAGGATTCTTGTATAATTAAATGTAACTATACCCTTCTTATTAACATCATCGCGAAGCTTCTCATAATCTAGATATTTATATGCTTCGTCATCCTTCTTGATATACGCTTCTCTGTTAATATATGCCTTAACCATATTGTCAAAACTAACATGGCCTTCTAGCACATGACTAAAACGCTTCTTTACATCATCCTCGGCGCGATACAGTCTAACTGCTTCATTTTCCACATCAATATAAAACACAGCTGTATAGTCATCTGACAATGCCTCAACTATACGACTATTCTTTCTATTCTCAATTTCTATTCTCTTAACTTCAGTTACATCAGTAATTCCAATAACAACATGATCATATGGTGGATTATCTACACCAATAAAATTGAGAGAGAAGAATCTATCTCCTGAATAATCTCTCCATCTATAGGTCTGATTACACTTCCCCTCATCCCATAGTGATATTCGAATATTTTCTACTTGCATTGCCTCTGTTATTCGCTTTGCTTCGTCATCATCCATTCCATAGACAAGATACTCTTTCAAACTGTCCATTGAATCAATGGCCTCGGCACCTAAATTGTCTGGCTCATTTCCCAGAACACTGCTATATCGTACAGGTATTACCAAACCACTTGTTAAATCAAGTCGAAATATGCCATAATATTCCTCTGTAAGCAGGTCTATCAACCTATTCATCTGATAGGAACTATCATAATTAATCTTATATTCCTGTATGGCTTTCTCAATTCTAGAATCAACACTAATATTAACAAGTCTGTCTGATATATCATTAATAAACATATGATATACCAGTCCTTTAGATCCCATATCATTTAGATTAACATAGGCATCTACCCATTTCACATTACCATTTTTTGTGACAATTCTAAACAAACTATGTTGCATTATAAAATGCTCATTACTAACGCATTCATCTTTCGTATGATTAACTCTCGGCTTATCATCGTCATATATGGCATTATAGATATAGTCTTCACAGTATCTTTTTAATTCAGCTAAAGAATCACACTCAAACAATTCTAGACATTTTCTATTAGCATCTAGTATCTCTTCTTCTCTATTTCTTACATCAATTTTGCAAAGCAAATATGCCATATTGTTATCATAATGATTCTCTCTGTAAGCCATATTAATCTCCTTTGAGAAAACTACATATTCGCACTATAAACCATTGACATTCTCATTACCATTGGCATTTTCATTAACGTTCCCGTTAGCATCAGCATTTTCAGTATTAGTATTGCCATTATTAGCATTATTATACCTACTTGTATTACTTGCTGTCCCATTATTGGTACTGTTCGTCAAAGTAGCATTTGTAACTGGATCTGGTATGGCAGCATTAACAGATGTCAAATACTCTTTTGATTGCTTAACCCATTTACTATTAGGAACAAATTGTACTAACATTTGATGATACTTAGTAGCATTAGCAATATCATTTAGTTTGGCATAACTATCTGCAAGATAATACAAAGCATTACCATTCTGGTATGATGGATCTATATTAACAACTGTTGTGAATTCTGTAATTGCTTCTTCATACTTCTGTTGCTTGTATGCAGTATTACCCTTATTATAGCTTTCTCTCATGATATAATCATTAACTGGTTTAATGACTTCATCATAGATTGCTTTACCATTAACATCAAGTACATCTGGATTAACAACCTTAATACATTCAGTAGCCTTCTTAATATCCCCTGACTTGTAGGCATTATAGCCCTCAATAAGCTTATCATAACTTGTTGCGACATCACCCTTGCCATTATATTTTGCAAGTTCATCCTGAAGGGTCTTAACCTGATTCTTAAGAGTTGAAATGCTAGATGATGTACCAGCCACTTCTTCATTTGCATCAACTAAAGCATTTGCAGCATCAGTTTGAGCTTTTTGTTTTACAGTAGGCACTACAAGAACAAAACATATAAGAAGACCTATTACAAGACCGATAGCAATATTAATAATACTATTCTTAGAATTATCGAGCCAATCAACAAATTTGTTGCCATTATTAGGCATCATTATTGTCTCGTTACCATCTGTAAATGATATAATATCATCCCTTTTCTTCTTTTTCTTCTTGTCGCTTTCCTTTGCCTTAAGACCTTCTTTCACCTCAATCATATACCTAAGGGTCGTAGTACTTCTTGCATCAACCTTATTAGCAGCACTAAGTGCCTTACGAGCCTCTTCGTATTCACCATCCTGTATACACAGAAGTGCTAATAATTGATGTGCCGCAACCATCTTGGGATTCTGACCAAGTACACGACGAAGCTGTATTCTTGCAAGATCTCTATTACCCTGACGACAATAATCAAGGGCTTGATTATATTTCTTAATAGTCAGACTAACACCATCTAGAAGTCCAGGTGTATTCTGCAATTCATCAAGATATATATCTACTCTATTATTCTCAGGCTGAAGATTCTTACTTATAACCCATTCAGCAAGGGCTTTGACAGCTTCTCCTACCTCGTAGTAAATAAGACCTAGAAGATTTCTTCCATCTGTATGATATTTATTACACTTAAGACACATCTTAAGATCTCTAATTGCACCAGACAAATCTCTAACCTGTGCTTTCATAAGTCCATCATTATAATAGGCATCCGACAGCGCAAGAATCCTTCTATACACATGAAGGTTCGAGCCACACACAGGGCAAGTATTAAGATTATCAGTCTCTGCTCCACATTTATAACAATTCATTAATTACTTTCCCTCGCTCTTTTCAACCATTTCACGCAAAATATCTGTAAGATCAGTAATATCAGTATTATGAATAGCATCTGCTGCTTCTTCAACTTCTTTAATAGGTTCAAATTGTTTTAATTCTTCTTCGAAATCAATCATTTTATTCCTCCTAAGCTATATCTGTTACAAGCTAAAACCAACTGGTAGTAATTCCTTTAATGTGTAACTCTCGTTTTCAAACCCTTTCTCAACAATTATCTTGAAATCATCATCACAGAACTCCCTCATAACCTGAAGGCATGAACCACATGGAAAGAATGGCTCACCAACATCTCCGTTCTTGATTCCTGTAATCGCAATGGCTTCAAACTCTGTATCACCCTGGGCAATGGCCGTATAAATAGCTACTCTTTCGGCACACATAGTTGCTGAATATGAACTATTCTCCACATTACATCCAAAATATACTTTCCCACCTTTTGTAAGAAGTGCGGCACCAACATTTATATTAGAATATGGTGCATAAGATCTAGGAAGTAATTCCTTAGCAAGTTCCATTAGAATATCATCAGTTATCTCGACCCCATCAAATAACATATCATCCATAATAAATACCCCCTACTACTTATTATTCTTAACTAGCTTTACTATTCTTGACGTCCCAAGACGATCTGCGCCAATGTCAAGATATTTATCAGCATCTTCTATGCTACTAATTCCACCTGCTGCTTTAATGCACTTAGAAGAATTGATATTATTCTTCATAAGCTCTACAACTCTAAAATTAGCACCCTCTGTAGAAAATCCTGTTGATGTCTTAATATAATCCGCATCAGACTTATTAATAACATCACACATATTAACTATCTCGTCATCTGTAAGAAGGCAGGTCTCAATTATAACTTTAAGAAGTCTTCCTTTGCATGATTTTTTGACTTTATTTATCTCATCTAAGATATCGTCAAATCTTCCTTCTTTTGCCCATCCCACATTTATAACCATGTCTATTTCATCAGCGCCGTTATCTACAGCATCTTCTGCTTCATAGCATTTCACTAAAGTTGTGGAATAGCCATTGGGAAATCCAATTACAGTGCATATTTCGATACGCCCTTGGGCGTATTCGTTTGCTCTTTTTACAAATGATGGTGGAATACATACAGACGCTGTCTTATACTTTATTCCATCATCTATTATAGTCTTAATATCATCCCAAGTAGAATCTACTCCTAGAAGAGTATGATCAACTTTGCTAAGAATTTCTTCTATTTTTCGCATTCTTATTCCTCTGTAGTAATACTAAGATGTTAGGTTATGCAAAGCCTTTACAATAATTATTAACCTAAATTCGCAAGGCTTTTCTCAACATCCTTCATCATTGTCTCATACATCTTGAGTTTATCTTTCTCATCAAGGACCTTAACTTCAGGCGCCTTCTTCAAGAAATTTTCATTAGACAACATTCCTCTAGATCTTGCTAATTCTTTAGCTAGTCTCTCTTTCTCTTTGAGAAGTCTCTCTCTTTCCTTCTCAACATCTACTAATTCTTCGAAAGGAATATAAATAACTGCATCTGGAATAACAACAGATATTGCATCACCGGGTATTCCCTCTGTTCCTTTCTGAATAGATACAGATGCAATACCTCCTAAAGCCTTATACATAGTCTGTACTTCCTGATAAATATTAAGTACATGCTCACTCTCGCTTGTAATAATAATATGCGGCTTCTTATTGTGAGGAACTTCCATCTCAGCACGAACAGTTCTCATTCCCTTAATAAGATTCTTGGTTCTTCTTATCTTCTCTTCTGCATCTGTATAATTCCATTCACTCTTATATTTTGGCCATGAAGCAAGCATAATAGATTCTTCTTCAGGAAGTAAATTACAGTAAATTTCTTCTGTAATAAATGGCATAAATGGATGTAACAGCACCAAACTCTGAGATAGTACTGTTTTAAGTGTCCAAAATGCTGCATTAGCATGACGCTTCTTATCTTCCTTATTGAAAATACGTGGTTTAACAAATTCAATATAGTAGTCGCAGAACTCATCCCAGATAAAATCGTATATCTTGGATACTGCAATACCAAGTTCAAATTTGTCCATATTATCTGTTACTTCATCTACAAGATTATTAAACTCAGACAGAATCCATTTATCAGCATTTACTAATTCACTTTCATCAGGTGTCTCTATAGACTCTCCCTCAAGGTGCATCATAATGAACCTTGAAGCATTCCATATCTTGTTAGCAAAGTTACGAGAATTCTGTACTTTCTCATCATAGAAACGCATGTCATTTCCTGGAGCATTTCCTGTCATAAGAGTAAGTCTTAGAGCATCTGCACCATACTCATCTATTACCTCTAATGGGTCAATACCATTTCCTAGGGATTTACTCATTTTACGGCCTTTAGAATCCCTAACAAGTCCATGTATTAAAACTGTGTCAAATGGAGATTTGCCAGTATGTTCATATCCAGAAAATACCATTCTTACAACCCAGAAGAAGATAATATCATATCCTGTAACTAGCACATTCGTTGGATAGAAATAATCTAATTCTTCTGTCTTCTCTGGCCAGCCTAGTGTAGAGAAAGGCCAAAGGGCTGATGAGAACCATGTATCTAAAGTATCTTCATCCTGCTTCATATGAGTGCATCCACATTTAGGACATACAGTTGGGGCCTCGTTACTTTTTGCTACTACCATTTCACCACATTCTTCACAATAATATGCAGGTATTCTATGTCCCCACCATAATTGTCTAGAGATACACCAATCTCTTATGTTCTCTAGCCAATGTAGATATGTCTTATCATAATTCTTTGGTACGAATTTCAATTCTTCCTTCTTAATTGCTTCAATGGCTGGTTTTGCAAGTTCTTGCATTGCAACAAACCACTGTGGCTTAACCATTGGCTCAACTGTTGTACCACATCTATCATGTGTTCCAACATTATGAGTATGATCTTCTATTCTTACAAGAAGTCCCATCTCATCCATTTTCTTAACAATAATGTCTCTTGCTTCATAGCGATCCATTCCCTGGAATTCTCCGCCATTCTCATTAATAGTTGCATCATCATTAAGTACATTTATAACTTCAAGATTATGTCTCTTACCAACTTCGAAATCGTTAGGGTCATGAGCTGGTGTGATCTTAACAACACCAGTTCCAAATTCCATATCAACATATTCATCTGCAAGTACAGGAATTTCTCGATTAACGAAAGGAAGTAGGACTTTCTTTCCAACAATATCCTTATATCTGTCATCTTTTGGATTAACAGCAACCGCTGTATCACCAAGCATTGTCTCCGGTCTTGTGGTTGCAAATTCAACATACTTACCAGGCTCACCAACAATCTCATATCTCATATGCCAGAAATGGCCAGCCTGTTCTTCATGCTCTACTTCTGCGTCACTTATTGTAGTATGACAAACTGGACAATAATTAATTATCTTATTGCCCTTGTATATGTATCCCTTTTTATATAGATTAACAAATACTTCCTCTACAGCTTTAGAACAACCCTCATCCATTGTGAAGCGTTCTCTCTCCCAGTCTGCTGCAGAGCCTATCTTCTTAAGCTGATTAACTATACGAGAACCATACTCTTCCTTCCAATCCCAGCATTTCTCGAGGAATCCTTCACGTCCAAGAGAATCCTTACTGATTCCCTGTTCTTTCAAATGCTCTATAACTTTAACTTCTGTTGCAATAGCTGCATGATCAACACCTGGTTGCCAAAGTGCGTTATATCCTTGCATTTTCTTATATCTGATAAGTATGTCTTGCATTGTATTATCAAGAGCATGTCCCATATGTAACTGACCTGTGATATTAGGTGGTGGCATTACAATTGTAAAAGGTTCTTTACTTCTATCTACTTCTGCGTGAAAATATCCATTTTCTTCCCATTTCTTATATAGTCTCTCTTCAATTCCCTTTGGGTCATATGTTTTAGCTAGTTCCTTAGCCATTTCTATTCTCCATTTCTAATATTTTCTTTTTTTGAAAAAGCAAATTTCCTCACTATTTCAACCTAAAATTATACCATAAATCAAGCTACTTTACTATACCCATAGTCTCATCCACAAGGAATGTTTCTTTCTATCCATACCATTCTTTCTGTAAAATGCCATTCGTTCTATTTTTCTCTTATTATTTAGACGGATAAGTTCCATAAGAAACTTCTTTGTTTTGGTGTCAATTCCTGACACATACATAAGCTGCTTTGCAATCCGTATTTCCTTTTGATGAAATCTCCGCTTCTTTTTTGCGAACTCACCTGTCACCATGTCTTTTGCATTTCTAACCACCTTATCTCTTCGTCCTTCAAATTCTGCTCCCATTACATTTTTCTCATGTTGTCTGTAATATAGAAGTGGTTCGTCTATTACATTTATAATTCCAGTTGCTGCTGCAACGCACATTATCCACTGATCATGCATAGGAATATCTATTGCATCATTATACTCAAGACTCCTGTCCCTAAGGGCCTTATTAATAATCATAGTACAACCTGCTGCAGGATTATCTATTAGAAGCTGAGGTAATTTATTTCTATAAATGTCCCTTCCAATATATTTTATAAAAGAATTAGAAAGAACATTTAAATCATCGTCCACAACATACATGTCCGAATGTACAGCACAAGGTGTTTTTTTCCTGTCTTTTGTGACAATTTCTATTCGATTAATTAGTTTTTCAACTTTATCTTCGCACCATACATCATCCTGATCGGCGAACATATAATACTCCGACTCCACCTTTTTAAGCATAGAGAAAAAGTTGTTTTTTGCGCCTTTCTTAGATTCATACTCTAATAGTTTAAAGTTATTCTTTCCTTTTATCCATTTCTTAATTACAGAAACTGTCTTATCGCTAGAGCCATCATCATGTATGTAACACACAAAATCCTTCCTGGTCTGACGTTCTATTGAGTCTAATAATTCCTCTATATACTTTTCTCCGTTATATGTGGCAAGAAGCACTGCATATTTATCCATGTTTTTCTCCATTTTAACTATCTATTAAATCCCAAAGGTGTTCTCGTCATAATTTTATACACCATATTTCTCCTAAGTATTCCCAAATTCTTAGAACTTATAACAATCTTATCTTTCTTATTGCCAATTCTAAACTTTGCTTTATAATCAATCATTTTCCTTAATGCCTTAACATATTCATAGGGAAAATACTCTATCTCATCTAAGTAGTTGCAGAATTCTAATGTAGATACATCTGTTACTTTCGTATCTGAAGACAAATTACTACCAGTATATTTATGAAGATATAACACCTTGTCAATATATCTAAATTCCACATTTCGAGACAGCATAAGGAGCCATAGGAAATAATCATCTGCCCCATTATACGTACATATATATTCAGTCCATTCTATTGGTATTGCTTTCTTGTAAATGCAACAGTGACCCGGTGATATGATTTGCGTCCCCACATCACAATAGCATTTGATATCGCCAATTTTTCTTGTATGATATTTACTTCTATACCATTTCAGATATCCTTCCTTTTGACCTAGTGCTGCATTGCATACAAGAACCTCTTCTTTATGATTTGCATTTTCAATATATGTTCTTATTGCATTCTTACCTAGCAAATCATCCTGATCTAGGAATATAACATATTCTCCCCTTGATTCTCTAAGACCATTTATTCTTGTTTTATGAATCCCCATATTAGAGGGATTATTTATTATTTTCAATTCAACATTTTCACAGTTTATCTCTATATCTATCTTTTCATCAGGGCTATCATTTACAAGGATGACTTCTATACTATCTCCACTATTTATTCGAGCAGCATTTCTTTTTATCATTCTTGCATAATCTTTCATATATTCTCTGCCCTTATAATAAGCAGTTATAACTGATACCACCATATATTCCTCCTAGAAACTCTCTTTGTATTTCTTGCCGATAAACTTTGCTTTTAGAAAAGATGCGCCCTTATTCAACCAGTTAACTGGCTCCATATGAATACATCTTACTTCTTTAATGGAAAGGCCATGCCTCATATTATAATCAAGCCATACATTAAAGAGTATCTCACTTACTCTTCCATAAACCCTTGCTTCAAAATCACTACTTTGAGACAAGTCTATATTAGGCTCCATCCTTCTTAATATATCAAATAACCATTCACAATATCTATCCCATATTTCTTTCCTAGTTATAAACATATTAAACATATATCCCCAGGTTCTGTGATACACCCTATTACAAGAAGCTATGTATTCTGGGTAATGCTTCGCTATTAGTTTATACGCAACCCTTAAATGCCTGCCGTCAAGTGTGTGGTCATAATGAGAATACAATGATTCTATATAATATCTTCTTTTATTAGGAACTATTATATCTGCTTCTTCAAGACACTTTTTTGCATCATCTTTTGTAAGTACATTTTCAAAAGGATCTTTACTCTTCCTTCTGTCTAAAGAGGCAAAATACCTCCTATAATGGACTAATCCTATATACTTAGCATCAATATTTTTCCACCCATAATACATTCCAGTAAGCTCAGAATAAGTACTGTTCTTATATGAGATATTGTCTCCTTTATCATCTCTTTCATATCCAATATCTTCCTTCCCCTCGGCTCCAACCTGAATTGGGAGATACATATCAGATTCAGGCATTCTATACTTTTTATGAGTTGCAACAATTATTCTAATATCCATTATACTTTCCTTTGCCCATACAACTAAACAAAGGCACCGAATATACTTCGATGCCTCATCATTTCTAATTGAATTATTCTATCTATTCTTCGTCATTATCTCTCTTCTGTGATGCTGCACCTGATACTGCTGCAATAACTGCAATTATCGCCGCAATTATAGCCACACCAACAATTGAAACGAAAAATATTAAAAACCCTGTCTCTGTCATACCAAAACCTTCTTTCTGTTGATTTATTCCCTTGCGACAATAATATCATACAAAGAAGATAAACTCAAATCTTATCCTGAGAAATGTCTCATCTTATCAGATTCACGAGTCTTCTTAGGTTCAGGTTTAGGCATTTCAGGTCTTGCTGACGCCCTTGCAAATGTATTAGCCTGATTCTTCTTGCAAGCATCGCAATATCTACCAGTTTTAATATTAGCACCACATGTCTCGCACTGAAATACAACTGGTGAATCATCAGCAAATTGTAATCTCTCTTCCTTAACCCATTGTTTAATCTGTCTAGGTGTAACATCATTCTCTTCGGACACCTGATTAATAGTAGCTCCAGGATGCTCTCTTACATATTCCTTTACTTCCTGGAATTTAAGATCTGCGTGCTCTTTACACACCTGGCAAATAGGTGGTCCACTTAGATAATTAAAAATTCTTCCGCAATTCCTACAGTTTCTCACATCCATTTACGTTTCCCCCTTCATTAGCTAGAATATCCTTTTCCCACACACATACACAAGCCATAGACTTCTTTAACTCCTGCATCTCGCAGAACCTTGGCAACTGAGTCTAGGGTTGCTCCTGTAGTATAAATATCGTCAATTAGTAATACCCTCTTTAATTGTAACCCTTTTCCCGAAAAATTAAAAGCATTTTTAAGATTTTTTTGCCTTTGTGTGTCGCTTAATCCCTTCATGGGAATTGTTTTTCTTGTTCTGTATACAATATTGTTATATAAAGGTATTTTTATTTCCTTAGAAAGCTGATCTGCTATTAGTTCTGCCTGATTATATCCCCTTATCTTTTGTTTCTTTCTATACATAGGAACTGGAACAATACCATCAACATTTAATGATTGTATCCATCTTCCATGCACCCAAAGTATATCTCTTGAAAATGTGTATTTGTAGCATCGTCTATTACTATACTTAAAACGATACATGCTCTGTTTCATATTGCCTTCGTATACATATACGCCTTTAGACTGAATGAAATAATGCTTTTTGTTCTGACAATCTAGACAGAATTCTTTATTATAATCATCAATCACTTTACCACACTTCCTGCATACTGGCTCAATTGCATATTTTACCTTCTTATAACATTTCTTGCAAAAACCTATCTTGTATCTGCTATAATCTAATACATTATCACAAGCAACACATCTTGCAGGGTATAATAAAGCACTTATTATTCTTTTCATTAACCTTACCTCCTATTACACATATGAAAGCAAGGCATATTCAAATCTAATTCATAAAATAATATTATATTATTGTTGACTTTAATTCAATTTGAAATTAAAATTTTATCGTAGCAAAACAGAAAAAGGAGTCTACAATGAATATTAAGAAAATTAGTATTGTAAGCGTCTGCATCTTAAGCCTTATTGTAATGCTCTGTGGATGCCAAAATAGTAAGGACAACAACGAATCTAATACTACAAATACAACAACTGCACCTCCAAAAATCGAATACTCGATTGGTGTATGTCTAGAAGGTAATAACGAATATCACACACAGATATTACAAGGATTCATGGCAGGAATCACTGACTACTTTCCTGAGAATAATGCGGCTATTAATACTACAATTGCCGATGATGTTAATAACACCGATATGATTTGTTCAAATTATATCCAATCTAACTCATCATTATTGTTTACAATAGGCGAAAAATCCCTTCTCTCAGCTCATAATCAAACCACTACTATTCCTATTATTGGTTCAGGAATAATGGATTATAAAAGGGTTCTAAACATCCCTGATGATTCTGACAGCAAAGAATGGGACGGCTCAACCAATATGAATATTACAGGTGTGTCATCCGCGCCTAATATGGCTGATGTGTTGTCTATGATGATTGAAGTAACACCTGCGCTTTCATCTGTTGGATTATTATATTCTCCAGAGGATCCTGATAGTGTATACCAGAATCATATATTAGAGAAGTATCTAGACCAAGCAGGAATTCCATGGAAAGAGTATTCTTTCTACTCATCTTCTATGAGCACTGCTGCCGCAAGAGAACTAGCTCAAGTCGCATGCCTAGAATGCTCAGTGTTATACATCCCTGCAGAATCAAGCCTAAGAGAAAGACAAGATACTATCAAGAATGTTGCTTTAGAATTAAACACTCCAGTTGTGGGAGGCGACGAATACATTGGAGATAGAACACTTGCATCAATGTATAATGATCCTTTTGATCAGGGATATAACGCAGCAAAAACCGCTTATGATTTACTAGTTAAAGGCAAAAAGCCACAGACTATGCCAATTATAAACTGTAGCTCTGATGCAGAGCAAAAACTGTATGTAAAAGATATCAGTGAAAAAATGGGATATACATTTCCTAAATCATTCAAAGAACGTGATGAATTCTTATCAACATATAAGCTAGGTTCTAAGACGAAAAGAGTCGAAAAAGATAATTAAGAATAATTTATAGATATTTTAGCATAAGAAAGCTGCCTCATTTGAGGCAGCTTTTAAACTTTTTAATTAGTAATAGGCCCTACGTAAACTGACTTATCAAATCCCATAACCATAAACATTATTGGCGCAAATAATATTGTAAGTATATACTTTCCAACACCCCATCCAAATGCAAGACATAATCTGTAATACATTACAAGGCGAACTATAATAGTGAATAATTCTATTAACGCACCAAGTATTACACACACAGTAACTGTTGCAAAGGAAAGTAAGCCTGCACCAATTAATCCACCTAAAAGAACTAACCAAAACCACATAGGATTCCAAGAAATCTTATATAAGATATATGTATTATAAAAAGGGATAATTGATTTCCAACCAGGCTCTCCTGCCTTCTTAAAAACATTCCACACTCCAATAATATGAAGTATCATCATTATAAGCGAAAATATTGACGCAAACAGAATATAATTCGAAATAACGCTTAGTATTTCCATAAATCTTTCTCCTTATCCGTACATTAATCAAGTCTCGTGGATAGTATCATACCTTAATGCAAAAGTCAACTTAGGGTATTTATGTTATAATAAAAAAGTAGTTATTCATATATCAAAAAAAGCAGCCAGGAGATAAACCATGATTAGATTCACCATGCCAGATACATCTCTTCCCATAGAAAACCAAAAACAATTGTTAAAAGAACAATTCAATGAATTCATTAAATGCGATGCGATGAGTGATATTCTTTCCATCCTTCACACAGATATTCATGATATAAGAACATCCTTTAATGGTCGAGTACTGTCAAGCGGAAAAGTTATAGAAACCTTAGAATTTCCTAATGAAAAAAAGCTTGATAAGTATCGCATTGACCTTTACGCTCCCCTTAAAGAGCTGGGATTTTATAACATTAATAAACCCTTATCTAACAATCACAGCCATATAACTATACTAGGTGGGAGTCTAACATCAACGTATAACAGGACAAAGTATGCAACAAATTGGATAAACAAAGATACGAAGCACATTGATGGTTTAGCATGCTATCGTCCAATTAGTCCTATAGAAAGAACGGGCATATCAAAAGACAAAATAGGCGATACTGAATTTCATGCTATGTCTGAGGCATTTAAGGAAACCTTTAACTTACAGAGTCATAACTTCACTGACGATTTTACAAGCGACAGAAATCTTAATAGTATCTCCAACATTAGAATTTTTTCTAATGGTGATAGTTCACAGGAAGATGTAATTTATAGAATATTTGCGGCACCATCAACCGCTCCTAACTTAAGAAGAGCTAATACTTCAGATACATTGAGTTTCTTCTTAGAAAATGGCGAATTAAATAAAGATTCCTCCATTCTTGCCATTACAACCAACAGATATTGCAACAGACAATTCATACAATTAGCAACGGAAATGCTCAATCTGGGTGTGTCCCATTATTTGGACACAATAGGTTCTCTTGATGATGCTCATATTAGTACAATCGACAATTATAATCCTTATCAAGATATCCAAGAAGTAATAGCAATAATTGGTTTAATTGAAGACTTCAACAAAAGTGTGCCTACTCCTTAGCGTCTATTAATTCAGTTATACATAAACCAAGTGAGGAATTACGCTTTTCTATCTGTTCATTATCTATCATTCTATAGAACACATCCTTTGAACCAACTACGACAACACATTTCTTTGCCCTTGTCACTGCTGTATAAAGAATATTACGAATCATTAATGGCTCAGGGGTTCGAAGTAATGTTATTATTACTGCTGGATACTCGCTTCCCTGGGATTTATGAACTGTTACTGCATAGGCATGCTCTAATTCATCAAGCTGAGAAAACTGGTAATCTACACTTTTATTATCATCGAACATTACTCTAAGAGTTCTAGTAACCATATCAATCATAGTTACTACTCCCATGTCTCCATTAAATACACCAGTTCCACTATTTACTGCCACGCTATAGTCTGAATATTCTTTCCACTCCATCTGATAGTTATTCTTAATCTGCATTACTTTGTCGCCTTCGCGAAAAACTCTATCTCCATATTCATACATTTTTTTCGAAGATGAAGGAGGATTAAGTCGTTCTTGTAACACCTTATTTAATTCAACAGAACTAAGCAATCCTTTTTTCTTAGATGGTGTCAGAACCTGTATCTCTTCGGCTGTTGCCTCAACATACTTTGGTAGTTTATTTTGCACAAGATCAATAGCTGTATCAATTACAGCAGAAACCTCTTCTCTCTCCATAAAGAAGAAATCAGTACTATTATTATCAAGCACCATATGCTCACCACTATTAATCTTATATGCATTAGTAATAATGTCACTCTCATTAGATTGCCTAAAAACTTTATCAAGTGTAACTACAGGAAACACATCCGATGCGATTATATCCTTAAGAACATTTCCTGCGCCAACTGACGGCAATTGATTAGTATCTCCCACCATTATAAGTCTAACACCCGGTTCAATTGCTTTAAGGAGATTGTAAAACAAACTAATATCTACCATTGACATTTCATCAATTATTACAACATCGCATTCAAGAGGGTTATTCTCATTTCTCTCAAAAACAGCCACCGCATTATCACTATCAGAAGCCCCCTTGACTTCAAGCATTCTGTGTATTGTTCGGGCACCTCTACCAGTTGCTTCCGTCATTCTCTTGGCCGCTCTCCCTGTAGGTGCTGCCAGGAATATATCAAGCCCTTCTAATTCGAAGAACTCTATCATTGTCTTAATTGTAGTAGTCTTTCCTGTTCCCGGACCTCCTGTAAGCACACATACACCGCTTTTAATTGCGACTTTAACAGCATCTTTCTGAAGTTCATCTAATTTAATCTTCTGCTTGTCTTCTACCCTAGATATTGCCTCATCCAATAGGCTTTCTTCTATGGTAAATGTGTTATCAAGATTAAGGAGCATACTTGCAGTATTCATTTCCATATAGTAGAAAGAAGCAAGATATACTTTATCCTCTTTTACAACAATTTTCTTATCAATAACAAGATTCATTAGATAAGAATCTAGCGATTCAAGATTCACACTTGTTAAACGTTCAACAACCTTGCATAGGTTTTCTTTGACTATAAAAGTGTGACCTTCTGTTGATCCCTTAGACAATGCATATAGAATTGCAGAACGAATTCTATAATCACTATCAAGAGCTATATCCATCTTAAGTGCTATAGTATCTGCTGTCTTGAACCCTACTCCATCTATATCCTCAGCAAGTCTATATGGATTCTCTCTGATAATTCTATATACAGCATCATTATATTCAGCATATATTCTTAGAGCCAAATTACTTCCTATTCCGTATTGATCTAGGAAGATCATAACATCTCTTAATTCTTTTTTCTCATTAATCTGATCTGCAATTTTTACAGCTTTTTTTATTGATATTCCTTTTATCTCAGCTAATCGTTCAGGCTCCTCTTCAAGAATTCTTAATGTGTCTTCTTTAAACCTCGATACAATCTTCTTTGCATAGGACTTACCTATCCCCTTAATTGCACCTGAAGACAGATAATGCTCTATTCCTGCTATGTCAGACGGCTTAGTTACCTTAAATGAGTGTGATTTGAACTGTCTGCCATATGTAGGATGTTCAGTATATTCACCCTGTACGATTAACGTCTCACCTTCATCAACACTTGGAAAAATGCCCACAACAATAATGTCCTCCTCTGAAGTAGAGAAAGACATTACTTTGTATCCATTATCTTCGTTTTGATAAATTATATGTTCTACATATCCTTGTATTTCATCCATTTATGATTCAACCTTTTCATCTGAAGCTGCTGCAGAAGCCTGTTCAGCTGTCACATCGCCTGCATCTGTCTGATTATTTACACCCTGCATAACACTCTGCTCATTAGCAATACCATAATTTCTCTTCATCTGAGCAACAAGATCTTTGGTGAAATTACCACCATATTCCTTAACCATAGTTGAAGCAAGGTTCTGGATTGTGGAATCCATATAAAATTCTGTCATCTGAGAAGTAGAACTATTTTCATCCTCTGGCTTAACAGATTTCTTTACCTGTTTTATTACTTGCTCAAGCATATAGCTTTCAAAGGATTCTACTGCTTCTGTTAATTCTTCATCTGACGAATTAGCATTTACACTAGAAATAGAATTCGAAACCTTATTAGCTGCCTCAGCATTTCTTCCATTAACAGCCTGACTATTAAGATATGAACTAACTCCATCCATTGATAATCCCATAATCTATCTCCTTATCTCTTCAAGTTGTTAGCTGTGTCCATCATAGAATCCGTAGTTGTAATAACTTTTGAATTCATCTCATACGCACGCTGTGCCACAATTAAGTTAACCATTTCATCAGCAACATTTACATTCGATCCCTCTAAGAATCCTTGTGCAATGGAGCTAGGCTTAAGTCCTGGATTAATATCTTCTCTCATTGCTGGACCAGATGCGGCTGATTCAGCAAGTAAATTATTTGCCTGCTTCTCAAGACCTACAGGATTGCTAAACTGGAACAATCCTATAAACTGTCCTGTACTAACTGCTGTTCCATCTGGCAATCTGTATGCGACTTCACCAGTTGTTCCAACACTGACGCCAGCAGAACCTGCTCCATCCGGAAGTTCAATCCACTGACCATCTCTATCAAGCACCGGATTACCCTGTGCATTTGTCAGAATAAGTCCTCCTGCGTTATTAAGACTCCAGTTAAAGTCACCATTTCTTGTATAATATACAGCTCCATCCTCACCGCTTACAGCGAAGAAACCAGAACCATTTATACAACAAGCCATATTATTCGCACTAGCAAGCTGTGCACCTTGGGTATAGCTTGTATTAATTGATGCAACACGTGCACCTAGACCTACCTGTGCATTTGTTGGCTTAGGATTACCATTTGCAGTAGTAGTCCTTTCTTGAAGTGTCTGATATAAAAGGGATTTAAATTGTGTACTTTGTGATTTAAATCCTGTGGTATTAACATTAGCCAAGTTATTAGCTATTGTATCAACGCTTGTCTGCTGGGCTTTCATACCTGAAGCGCCAGTCCAAAGTGATCTCATCATAATCGTGCCCCTCCTGTTAAGCTAGCTGCTTACTTATCCAGGTTATACTCGACCAACCTGAGTTACTGCTTTCTCAAGAGTAGAGTCTTCAGTCTGAATCATCTTCTGACCAGTCTCATATGCTCTCTGAATAGCAATCATATTGACCATCTCATCAACAACATTTACATTACTCATTTCTAATGCCCCTTGTTCAATAAGAGCATCGCTTGCAATAATCTGTCCTCCAGGTACAAGATCGTACAAATTCTCTCCATATTTAGATAGGAAGTCATAATCTGCAAAATCAACAACACCTATCTGGCCAACTATTTGTCCATTCTGAGTAATAAAACCTTGTGAATTGATTGTATAATCCTGAGTTGGGTCAATTCGAACATAATTGGCCTGATTATTAGCAGAATTTAACGCACCGTTCATATTAAGCAAATAATCTCCATCACCTGTTCTGAAATACCCTTCATTGTCCACGGAAAAAGCACCGTCCCTGGTATACTTTATAGAGGTCTGCCCTGCCCTATTGGTAAATGATATAGCAAAAAAACCATCGCCTGATATAGCAATGTCGGATTTCTTATCAGTTACCTGTAAACTTCCTTGATCATAGTTGGTATAGGTCTCACCAATTTTTACACCCAAAGTAACATCACCTAATCCGCTTACATGAGTCGGCACAGTGATGTCCTTAATTCTATAGGCTAACATGTCTGAAAAAGCTTGTGATGTTGCACCTTCCTTCTTATAACCTACTGTAGATGCATTAGCCAAATTATTAGCTAGTGTCTCAAGTCTCTTCTCTTCGTTAACCATACCGGTGAAAGCTGTGTATAAACCTTTTACCATAGCATCCTCCAATTCACATGAATCTAGTTGTACATATATTCTATCGGTTACTTTATAGAAAATATTAAGTACAAAAAAGACCCAAAAATAAATTTTGGGTCACTTAATTACTCGCCAGTTCCTTCTCCAGCAAGTAGTTCAACATATCTACCTGTTCCAATAGCAACACAAGTCATAGGATCTTCTGCTGTCATTGTATTAATTCCTGTTCTGTCCTCGATTAATTCTTCAAGCCCACGAAGAAGTGCGCCACCACCTGTTAGGACAATACCTCTGTCAGCAACGTCGGCTGCAAGTTCTGGCGGAGTCTTCTCAAGCACACTATGAATTGCTTCCACAATCTGAAGTGTTGCTTCTTTTAAAGCTTCTTCTGTCTCTTCTGAAGAAATAGTAATTGTCTTAGGAAGACCTGTAACAAGGTTACGTCCTCTTACATCCATAGTTTCAGGCGCTGGAAGTGGGAAGCATGTTCCGATATTAATCTTAATATCCTCTGCTGTTCTCTCTCCAATAAGTAGATTATGCTTCTTACGCATATATCTTACAATCGCTTCATCGAAATCGTCACCTGCTATCTTAATAGATGTACTTACAACAGATCCGCCTAGTGATATTACAGCTATATCCGCTGTACCACCACCTATATCAACAACCATGTTACCACATGGACGTGTAATGTCTATTCCTGCGCCAATGGCTGCAGCTATTGGTTCCTCTATAATCTTAACATCTCTTGCTCCTGCTGCAAATCCAGCATCTTCTACAGCACGTCTCTCTACTTCTGTAACTCCAGATGGAACACATACACTAACAAGAGGCTTACGATAACTCTTCTTACCAAGTGCCTTCTGCAAGAAATACTTCATCATCTTCTCAGTAACTGTATAATCAGATATTACACCTTGACGAAGAGGTCTTACAGCAACGATGTTACCAGGTGTTCTACCAATCATAAGACGAGCTTCTTCACCTATAGCCTTAATTTTGTTAGAATCTCTGTCAAATGCTACTACTGAAGGCTCTTTTAACACAACGCCTTTTCCCTTAACATATACAAGAATACTAGCAGTTCCCAAATCAATTCCAATATCAGATGAAACCATTTATTACTCCTTTCATATATAGACAAGCAATTATGTATTATACATAAAATCGCATAAATTTGCATATTACTATAACTATTATAAACATTTTCTTTGAATTTTCAAGGTTTTTAGGCTTTTTTATTAATTATTTAACTTTAATTTTCCCTCTTTCGAAGAAGTACTAAAAATCCCCCTTTCAATATGTCTGACTTAGTTACCAAATGTAGCTAAAGTCGGCATATATGAAAGAGGGCATTATTATTCTGTAAAGCTATAATGTATACAAATTATTCAGTGGTTTCCTCTAATGATGTATCATTTGTTCCTTCCGAAATAATCGGATTATTTTCAACCTTGAACCTTGCTATAATTGCCTCTAAATCTTCGGCAGAGCGACTTACACTTCCGCCGTTTTCTGATAACAGTTCAACATTATCATTAACCCTATCTGTAGTAGCATTAAGCTCTTGTGCTGTAGCTGCATTTTGTTCAGATATCGCTGATAATTTCTGAATAAGACTTGAAATATTAGCAACTCCCTCTCCAAGGCCTTCATTATTAGTGTGTAATTCATCTACAGACTCATTAATAATCTGAATTCCATCTGCAATATCAGTAAAACTACGACTAGTTTCATTAACTGCTTCTTTCTGACGATTAACGTATTCTCGTACATTGTCACTTTGTCTGGCTGCATTATCAGTATTACTCTGTAAATCAGCAAGCATCTCATTAATAATATTAACAGAATCAGCTGATTGTTCTGATAGATTCCTAATCTCATCTGCAACTACCGCAAAGCCTTTTCCCGCTTCACCGGCACGAGCTGCCTCAATAGAAGCATTAAGAGATAGAAGGTTAGTCTGTTCCGCAATTGAAGAAATAAGATCAGATGCCTCAGAAATCTTACTTGTAGATTGCTCAATACCATTTATCACTTCGAATATCTTCTCAAATGCCTCAACACTTTGTTCTGTAATGTCCTTAAGCCCATTAACATTCTTCATTCCATCATTAGTCACCTGTCTAATCTCTTCATTAGCAGATGCAAGAGCAGTTGTACTCTTATTACTATTCTCCATCATCTCGTCAACTCTAGACATAACGCTGGAAATATCTTCTATATCAGCCGCTTGACCTGTGGCTGACTCTGCAAGTTCTGATGCAGCATTATTAATTGACTCAATTGATCCGGCTGTATCCTTTGTAGATTCATCCATTTCTCGACTGCTATCAGCAAGAAGCTCGGATGAGCCCTTTAATGATGAAATAACCTCTCGTAAATGTGTCTGCATATCTCTTGCCGCCTTATTAAGAGCTCCTATTTCATCCTTTGAATTAAGTGGTTTAATCTCATCTGATAAATCATTATGCGCTATAGCATCGAACTTCTTAGCAACATAACTTAGATTGTTTCTAATATATCTAACAACAAATACTGTATAGATTACTGTCACAATCATAATTATTGCTATAACAACAAGCATTATTATAAGACTTCTAATAGTGCCAGAAGAGATTTCTGCCTTTTCCTGGTTAACATATTCTTTAACAATTACTCCCATTTTATTAATAGGACTAATTACATTAGGAAATGCCTCATTTGCCTTGTCAAAATTACTTACTGTACTTGCCTTAGATGGGTCAGAAAGTGACTTCCATTCATGGAAATTTGTCTCGAATTCATCAATACACTGGTTAATATCTGAACCCTCATAATTAAATGCTGCAAGATCAGGATAATTAACCATTACTTTCTCTATATTCTTTATAGCACTATAAGCTTCACCTACAGCATTAGAATACGTTTTTGTTTTCTGCTCAGTGAATTCCTTAGCTGGCTTACCCTTCTCGGCCTCTTCTACATATTCTTTATTAGCAATTGATGCAACATATAAATCCTTCTCAGCCACAAGCGAATCATCACTTACTGTATATAATTCATCATAGAACATATTCTCCATATCATTCATGGTAGACAACATCCCATATGATAGTAGAACTAGTCCAATTACGCCGGCAAATATTATAGAAAATGCGGCGGTCAAAAGCTTAACTAAAATACTCGCGTTTCTCATAACCTTATCCTCCTAATATGTGCCATCGTAATAATTAGAATTACAATAGTTTGTTATATCATATTTTTTATCAAGCTTTCCAATCTTCGAGAGGAAATCTATAGTATCGTTGAGTGAATCTATATCCTTCTGACTAATTTTTACAGTGAAATTGTATTTAGGCAGCATAGACTTAACTTGGGATACATCAAGACCAAGATACTTAGCCACATATTTCCAAGTCTCATCTGATGTATTATTAATATTATCAGCGGCCTTCTTGTATTCCTTAAGAACAGTCTCAACAACCTTAGGATTTGTCTCACAATAATCCTTACGACCAATTATTGTGTTAGTTCCTTCCAGCCCACAATCAGAGCCTTTCGCTAAGATACGACAATCACCTGCATCAACAAGCTTAGTAATGCTTGGTTCCCATAGAGAAATAGCATCAACCTGGCCATTACGAAGCAAATAAGGCATATCCGCTGGTGTAGCACTTACAAGTTCAATATCATTAAAGGTAAGACCCGCTGTAGACAGATACTTATCAACCATATTATGGCCTGTACTACCCAGGTTAGTTGCAACCTTCTTACCCTTAAGGTCAGCGGCAGATTTAATAGGAGAATCCTTGAGAACAACTATGGCGTAGGAATCCGCTGCTTGAGCTGTAATGCCCACTACTTCTCTAACACATCCCTGTTCTATAGCTGATACAGTTGGAACATCACCATATAGACAAAGATCAGTCTCACCCTTTCCAATTGAATCATTCATTGGAGGACCAGATTCAAAATCATACCACACAACGCTTACGCCCTGTTCCTTAAGGGCTTTTTCCAAATCTCCTGTCTGTCGTGTAATCATCATTGGAATAAACGCGGCAGACGGTTGAAGCGCTATACATACCATGTTAGTCGCTTGACCATTCTTGACTTTGTCAGAATTGCCACATCCTGTTAGAATACCTAATGCTAGAATAGTTATCATAACAAGTGTTAATATTTTCTTCTTCATAATTTCCCCCTTTTGCAATCTACTTTACACATTATATTAATTAGTAGATTATGTCATACTATAAAAAAATTTATATTCTATTCCTCATCAAAATACAACAAAAAAGTACTTATCTTCAGACATATTTATCTGTCAAAGTACCTATGTTGATTATTTAACTTTTATTTATTTCACTTTTATTTCACCATTAAGTCACAAATTATCCACATTTTAGATTTATTATAATAATGTACTAGCCAACAAGGCTATTATTTCATAACTAAGCTCTAGAGTCCGACTCTAGAGCACTCCCCGATAATTCTCTAATTACCAAGGGTTTTTAGATTATTATATATATAACATTTTTCTCCTCTTTCACAGTAGAGAAAGACTAAACATTCTACTGAACATAACACATTTTTTACAGCAAGAGCCTTCAGAGTAATCTGAAGGCTCTTGTGTTATGTATATTTATTTTTTCTTCAAAACTTTCTTCAAAAACTCTCCTGTATAACTCTTCTTATTCTTTGCCACTTCTTCTGGGGTGCCTGTTGCAACAATAGTTCCACCACCGTCACCACCTTCTGGGCCAAGATCAATAATATAATCAGCAGTTTTAATTACATCAAGATTGTGTTCAATAACAACAACAGTATTGCCATTATCTGAAAGCTTACGAAGAATATCTACAAGCTTATTAACATCTTCAAAATGAAGTCCCGTTGTAGGTTCATCTAAGATATAGATTGTCTTACCAGTGCCACGCTTACTAAGTTCAGTAGCAAGTTTAATTCTCTGCGCTTCACCACCAGACAAGGTTGTTGAAGGCTGTCCAAGCTTAATATATGATAGTCCAACATCATAAAGAGTCTGTATCTTTCTATGAATAGAAGGAACATTTTCAAAGAATCCCAAAGCTTCCTCCACCGTCATATCAAGCACATCATATATAGTCTTACCCTTATACTTCACTTCAAGAGTCTCTCTATTATACCTCTTGCCATTACATACTTCACAAGGAATATATACATCTGGGAGAAAATGCATCTCAATTTTTACAATTCCATCTCCAGAACAAGCTTCACAGCGACCACCTTTAACATTAAAACTAAAGCGACCCTTCTTGTATCCACGTTCCTTAGCATCAGGTGTGGCAGCAAACAGATCTCTTATAGAATCAAATACACCTGTATAAGTTGCCGGATTACTTCTAGGAGTTCTTCCTATTGGAGACTGATCAATATCAATTATTTTATCAAGCTGCTCTATGCCTTCAATCTTCTTATGCTTTCCTGGAATCTTATGAGCGCGATTCAATGACTTGGCAAGGCTCTTATAAAGTATCTCATTAATAAGAGAACTTTTTCCGGAACCTGATACACCAGTTACACATGTCATAATACCAAGAGGGATTTCCACATCAACATTCTTTAGATTGTTTTCTTTTGCACCAATAACTTTGAGATACCCTGTTGGTTTTCTTCTAGTAGAAGGAATAGGTACAAATCTCTCACCAGACAAATACTGTCCCGTTATTGACTCAGGACATTTCATAATCTCCTCAGCATTTCCTATTGCAACAACTTCACCACCATGACTACCTGCACGAGGTCCAATATCAACGATACAATCTGCTGCTCGCATAGTATCCTCATCATGTTCTACAACAAGAAGTGTATTACCAAGGTCTCTAAGCCCTTTAAGTGATGCAAGAAGCTTCTCATTATCTCTCTGATGTAATCCGATACTCGGCTCATCTAGAATGTAAGCAACGCCCACAAGCCCTGAACCTATCTGTGTAGCAAGTCTAATACGCTGTGCTTCTCCTCCAGATAATGAACCTGTAGCACGAGCCAGGTTAAGATAGTCAAGACCTACATCATTAAGGAATCCTACTCTGCCTTTAATCTCTTTGATAATCTGATGTCCAATCTTCTCCTGTTGAGAAGTTAATGTCATATTATTAAAATAATCAACAAGATCCCTTATTGGAATAGTGGTAAGTTCATATATATTCTTATCATCAACAGTGACCGCTAGAGACTCCTTCTTAAGACGCTGCCCTTTACACACAGGACAATTGGTTACTGTCATATACTCTTCATATTCTTTCTTAGTATATTCCGAGTGAGTCTCTCTGTATCTTCTATTAACATTTTCAACCAGTCCTTCAAATGTTATATCATATACGCCAGTTCCACGCTGTCCCGTATAATGGACAGGAACACTTTTGTCTGTTCCAAATATAATTATATTCCTTACTTCTTCACTCAATTCTTCATATGGAGTATCAAGGCTGAAATTATATTCTTCAGAAAGAGCCACCAATACCTGATGGGTAAAACTATCTTCCTTACTAGAAGACTGCCACCCCATTACTTTGATACATCCTTCATTAATGCTAAGACTCTTATCAGGAATCATTAGTTCTTCACTAAATTCCATTTTAAATCCAAGACCAAAGCATTCTGGACATGCCCCAAAAGGATTATTAAAAGAAAAACTTCTTGGCTCAATTTCATCAATACTAATTCCACAATCTGGACATGAAAAGCTTTCAGAGAATCGCAATGGTTCCTGTCCAATAACATCTACTATAAGAAGTCCATTAGCAAGCTTTAGTACATTTTCAATAGAGTCAGTAAGTCTCTTCTCAATTCCTTCCTTAATAACAAGTCTATCTACTACAATCTCTATATTATGTTTAATATTCTTATCAAGCTTAATCTCTTCTTCAAGCTCGTATTGATTGCCATCAACAATCACACGTACATAACCGCTCTTTCTTGCACGTGTAAATAATTTCTCATGTTCGCCCTTACGACCTCTAACCACCGGTGCTAGAAGTTGAATCTTCGTCCTCTCTGGAAGTGCCATTATTACGTCAACCATTTGATCTACTGTCTGTCTTTTGATCTCTTTGCCGCATTTTGGACAATGGGGCACTCCAATTCTTGCGTATAATAATCTTAGATAATCATATACTTCTGTAACTGTTCCAACAGTAGAACGAGGATTATGATTAGTGGACTTTTGGTCGATAGAAATAGCTGGTGGCAGACCTTCTATCTTCTCAACGTTAGGCTTCTCCATCTGTCCAAGGAACTGTCTTGCATAACTAGACAAAGACTCCATGTATCTTCTCTGTCCTTCTGCAAATATTGTGTCAAATGCCAAAGAAGACTTGCCAGATCCTGACAAGCCTGTTAGTACCACGAATTCATCTCGAGGAATATCAAGGGAGATGTCCTTTAGATTATGTTCTTTTGCACCCTTAATTCTAATATACTTTCTCTTATCCATAACGCCACCATAATTCTATCAATCACATCTACCATTCGCTAGATATTACTTCCGCCTTCTTATCACGTGTCATCAAGCTCTGTACCATTGATCGTACAGTTGCACCTTCAAACAATGCCTTATTAACCTGTTCTATAATAGGAAGTTCTACATTGTACTTCGCTCCAAGCTTAAGTACCGCTTCTGCAGAATATACTCCTTCCACAACCATATTAACCTTATCCATTGCTTCTTCAGTAGTCATACCCTGGCCCATATAGAAACCAGCCATACGATTTCTACTATGAAGACTTTGGCAAGTTACAATTAGATCTCCTATTCCAGTAAGGCCATTAAGAGTTCTTCTATTTGCACCCATTGCAAGAGCAAGATCTGTAATCTCCTTTATCCCTCTTGTAATTAGTGCAGCCTTAGCATTATCGCCAAATCCAATTCCATCTGACATACCTGCCGCAAGAGCTATAACATTCTTGCTTGCTCCACCTATCTCGATTCCAACTACATCAGGTGATGTATATACTCTGAAATTCTCATTCATAAATGCTTCTTGAAGTGCTAGGGCAAATTCTTTGTCATGAGACCCACATACAACTAAAGTAGGCATTCTATTAACAACTTCCTCTGCGTGGCTAGGTCCACTTAACACTCCTACTCTAACATCAGATAGAACGTCTTCAATAATCTCAGACTGAGTAAATAAAGTATCTCTTTCAATTCCCTTAGATACAGATACTACTCCCTGATTCTTCCTAATATAAGGTTTCATATCTTCTAATGTCTGTCTTGTTGCTTTAGATGGAACTGCAAGAACAAGTACTTCATTCTGTGTCACAACATTTTCCATATCTGCTGTAAAATGCAATTCATTAGGAAGAACTACTCCTGGTAATTTCGAACTATTAATCCTTGTATCATTAAGTTCATCTATCTGAGACTGACGATAAGACCATAGAGTCACATCATGTCCATTATCACATAATACTGTAGCAAGAGCTGTTCCCCAGCTTCCTGCACCTATCACACCTATATTCATATTTCTCTCCAGATTATGATATTTTAGTCTTTTCAACCTACGCGTTATCTGCTTCTTTTAATGGCTTCTTGCTTGCAACTTCATCAAATACATCTGTTACTTCTTTCGATGGTGGCGCAGTAAGAAGGGACACAACTACAATAAATATACTACTTATAATAAATGCAGGAAGTAATTCATATAAATCGAAGGCACCTCCTATAGGTCTTACAAGAAACTTCCATACAAATATCGTTATAATTCCAGAAAGCATTCCTGCTAGAGCTCCCCACTTATTAGTTCTTCTCCAGAATAATGAGAATAACATAATTGGGCCAAATGTAGCTCCAAATCCTGCCCATGCAAAGCTTACTATCTTAAACACTGAGTTCTCAGGATTCCAAGCAATAATTACTCCAATTATCGCTATAATTACAACAGTAAGTCTAGCTACTGCCAACTTCTGCTTGTCATTTAATCTTACATCAAACACATCAATCATAATATTTTGCGATACACTTGAACTTGCTGCAAGAAGCTGTGAATCTGAAGTTGACATAGTACATGCCAATATTCCAGCTAATATAAGACCAGCAATTAAGGCAAACACTACACCTTTCTGGCTAAGCAGTGTAGAAATAGCAATTATTGCTTTCTCTGCATCTGCGCTTGTTTCGAAAAGTGGTATCTCACCTTTAACGCTCATTGCGTATGCAATAATTCCAATAAAAATTGCAACTCCCATAGATATTATAACCCAAACATATGCAATTCTTCTTGATATCTTGATTTTATTCTCATCCTTTATTGCCATAAAACGAAGCAAAATATGAGGCATACCAAAATATCCAAGACCCCATGCAAGAGTAGATGCAATAGTAAGAATACCATAAGACGATGATTCTTTTGTGACCACGTCACCAAGTTCTGTCATACTAAGATATCCTGGGATTGAAGCCGCATTTTCCATAACAGCATCAATACCCCCTGCCACATTAATGCCAAATATAACAACAACGATTAAAGCAATTGTCATAACAATACTCTGTATCAAATCAGTAAAACTAGCAGCAAGAAATCCTCCTAGCATAGTATATAATACAATTACAACTGCACTAACAATCATAGCTGGTAGATAATCAACCCCGAACAGTGTTGAGAATAGTTTTCCGCAGGCAGCAAATCCACTTCCTGTATATGGAACAAAAAATACAAAAATTGCTAAAGCCGCAATACCAAGAAGAGTCGGTTTATCATCACCAAATCTATTCTTAAAAAACTCAGGAATTGTTATAGCATTTCCAGCAGCCTGCGAGTATCTACGAAGTCTCTTAGCAACTATAAGCCAGTTAATATAAGTACCAATTGCAAGACCGATTGCCGTCCATCCCGCGTCTGCAATACCACTTATATATGCTACACCAGGTAGTCCCATAAGAAGCCAGCTACTCATATCTGATGCTTCTGCACTCATAGCAGTAACTATAGGACCTAGCTTTCTACCACCAAGATAGAAATCATCAGTGTTATTGTTTTTCTTGGTAAAATGAATTCCTATACCAATAATTACCGCCATATACAATACGATAACTATGCTAATACATATAGTTGAAGTTGTCATTTTCTCTCCTCTTTTACAATTATTTTAAAGACATTTCTAAACATACATTTCAATACTTTACCACTATATTAGGAAAAATGCAATTTTCAGTAGCACTAATATCCCACAAATGTTAATTATTTCTTGACACCATATAGTCAAAAGTTCTATACTCACTCATGTAAACAAAAAACAACGGGGAGCTAGTTGACTAGCTGAGAGTAGATTGTGAATCTAGACCCATAACCTGATTTAGGTAATGCTAACGTAGGGATATAATGTGATTTAACAAGCAGATAGTCCTCGTTGGCTGTCTGTTTTTTATTACAATGCGGTACGTCGGGGGCACCACTTTGTATCGCTATATAAAATTAATGTAGAATACGGAGGTAATTATGTATACAGCATTAACAATCGCAGGCTCAGATTCCTGCGGAGGCGCCGGCATTCAGGCTGATATCAAGACAATGACAGCAATGGGAGTCTATGCAAGTTGCTGCATTTGTGCGATTACAGCGCAGAACACAACCGGTGTCCAAGGAATACTAGAAGTAGAGGAGGGCTTTGTAAAAGAACAACTTGACTCGGTTTTTAGCGATATCTTTCCTGATGCGGTTAAGATAGGTATGCTATCCAATTCTAGAATTATAGAAGCCGTTAGTGACAAACTTAACTTCTATAATGCCAAGAATGTAGTAGTTGATCCTGTCATGGTCTCCACAAGCGGTCATAAGCTTTTGGCGGACGAAGCAATTACATCTTTAAAAAACAAATTATTAAAGGAAGGAACAGTTACAACACCTAATATTCCAGAAGCCGAAGTCTTAAGCGGAATTACAATACAATCCTCAGAAGACATGGTTAATGCAGCTAAAATTATACATGAAGGTTACGGATGTACTGTGTTGGTTAAAGGTGGTCACGGCATAGAGGATACTGCAAGAGATTATCTATATAATGATAACATCTCCAGGTGGTACGAAAGCAAAAGAGTTGACACTGAAAACACTCACGGTACAGGCTGTACATTAAGTTCAGCTATTGCCTCAGGCCTTGCTAAAGGAGAATCAATAGAACTTGCAGTAGAAAATGCAAAATCATATCTCCAGGGAGCCCTTGAAGCAAAACTTAACCTTGGCAAAGGTAATGGTCCTATCGACCATTTATGGAAAATGTAACCCTCTCCTTCCAAAAGGAGAAAAAAATGAATAAGAACTTAAAAAAACTTATCCTAGCAGCTATTTTTGCAGGACTAGCAGTTGTAGGCTCAATGGTATCAATCCCTGTATTTGGTTCTAAATGTGCACCAATACAACATATTGTAAATGTTATGTGTGCAATATTCTTAGGACCATGGTACGGTCTTGGATGTGCATTTGTAGCAAGTCTAATCAGAAACTTTGTAGGACTTGGAACCCTTCTTGCATTCCCAGGTAGTATGTGTGGTGCTTTACTTTCAGGTTTACTCTACAAGTATATTAAGAAACGTTGGGCAGCATATGGTGGCGAAGTATTTGGAACAGCTATAATCGGCGGTTTACTTGCTTATCCATTCGCAAGCCTTATTATGGGAAATGCTGAGGCAACTCTTTTTACTTATGTAATACCATTCCTCATTAGTACTGCAGGCGGAACTATTATCGCAATAATCATAATTGAGATATTATCTGCATCAGGAGTTCTAAAGAAACTCCAAGACATGCTTAATTAGCATTTTACAAAGTCCATTTAGCTAAAGGGATACATCGGTGTTGCCGCAGGCACTTCACCGATGTGCACCATGCCTGCATTAAGGTAATTAATATGAACTACACAACACAAATGGATGCAGCAAGAAAAGGAATTGTTACAAAAGAAATAGAAGCTGTTGCAAAGAAAGAAAACATGGATGTTAACAAGTTACTACAACTTGTTGCCGAAGGTAAGGTGGCAATTCCCGCTAACAAAAAGCATACCTGTATTAATCCAGAAGGAATAGGTAGTATGCTTAGAACAAAAATCAATGTTAACCTGGGTGTCTCTAGAGACTGTAAAGACTATGATCTTGAAATGAAGAAAGTACTTAGTGCAGTTGATATGGGGGCTGAGGCTATTATGGATTTATCTAGCCATGGGGATACAGAGCCATTTAGGAAGAAACTTACTGCAGAATGTCCTGCTATGATAGGAACTGTGCCTGTATACGACTCTGTCATACATTACAAAAGAGACCTAGCAACGCTTACTGCTAAGGATTTCATTGATGTAATCAAACTTCACGCAGAAAACGGAGTTGACTTCGTTACTCTTCATTGCGGAATCACAAGAAAAACTATTGATCAAATAAAAAATCACAAACGCAAAATGAATATTGTTAGCCGTGGTGGATCACTTGTATTTGCATGGATGTCCATGACAGGCGAAGAAAACCCATTCTATGAGTACTATGATGAAATACTAGAAATATGTGAAGAATACGATGTAACTATTTCTCTTGGTGATGCATGTAGACCAGGATGTCTTGCCGACGCAACAGATGTATGCCAGATAGATGAACTTGTAAGACTCGGTGAACTTACAAAACGCGCATGGGCTCATAATGTACAAGTAATGGTTGAAGGTCCAGGACACGTTCCACTTGATCAAATCGTTGCAAATATGAAAGTACAACAAACCATTTGTATGGGTGCACCATTCTATGTACTAGGTCCTCTTGTAACAGACATTGCACCTGGATATGATCATATAACATCAGCAATTGGC
The DNA here is from genome assembly GCA_900315945.1 of uncultured Lachnospiraceae bacterium. Lineage (GTDB taxonomy): Bacteria > Bacillota > Clostridia > Lachnospirales > Lachnospiraceae > RUG191. The sequence goes on from ONAZ01000001.1 coordinate 84,015, forward strand.
GGTGCTGTTGCTGCTATGAGCGGTGCAGCTTTTCTATGTTATGTAACCCCTGCAGAACATCTTGCTCTCCCTAACCTAGATGACGTAAAGCAAGGTATTATCGCATCAAAAATCGCAGCACACGCAGCTGATATTGCAAAAGGAATTCCTGGTGCTAGAGATATAGATGATAAGATGGCTGATGCAAGACGTGCATTAGATTGGGATAAACAATTTGAATGTGCCCTAGATCCTGAAACTGCCAAGAGAATTCGAGACGATAGAGCACCAGAAGACGATCATTCAGACACTTGCTCAATGTGCGGCAAATTCTGTGCAGTAAGAAGTATGAACAAAGCTTTAGAAGGTGAATATATTGATATCTTATAAATTATATGCAATAACAGATAGAACCTGGCTTGAAGAAGGTGAAGAACTAAAGGATGCTGTAGAACAGGCAATACTTGGTGGCGCAACAATAGTTCAATTACGAGAAAAATCTCTTGAATATAATAAGCTCAAAGAACTTGCCTTATCGGTACAGGAAGTATGTAATAATTATAACGTTCCTTTTATTGTAAATGACAATGTTGAACTGGCTTGTGAAATAGATGCAGATGGCGTTCATCTTGGAGCAGAAGATATGTCCATTAAAAAGGCCAGGTCTGTTCTTGCTTCTAACAAGATAATCGGTGCTACTGCAAAGACAGTTGAACAAGCACTATTAGCAGAGAAAGCAGGTGCAAATTACATAGGAAGTGGAGCAGTATTTGGTTCTGATACAAAAACTGATGCAACGAATCTCAGCATTGATGCTCTTAATAAAATATGTAGTAGTGTATCTATTCCTGTAGTTGCAATAGGCGGTATTAATGCCTACAACGTATCTGCATTACGTGGCTCATCTATAAGCGGTGTATCTGTTGTATCAGGAATATTTGCAAGAAAAAACAAGACAAAAGCCTGCCGCGATATACTAGGAAATCTATACGGAAGGCCTGTTGTAGAATGTATTACCAATCATGTTACAACTAATGAAGTGGCTAATACTGTATTAGCATTTGGTGCATCTCCAATTATGGCTCATAACATAAATGAGGTTGAGGAGGTTCAATCTAGTGCTAATGGTCTCCTACTTAATCTGGGTGCAACAGATGATTATGAAGCAATGAAGAAGGCTTATGCTGTTGCCCTTAAGAAAGGCCATACCACCGTCATTGATCCAGTTGGAGTGTCAGGCATATCATACAGACGTAATTTTCTCAAGGAATTACTTTCTATTGGTTCTCCTACTTGCATTCGTGGAAATGCATCAGAAATACTTGCCATATATGAAGGTCAAAACGTAACAGCCGGATTAGATGGAAGTATTGATAATACTAACATAAAAGCAGTTACTCAATCCTTGGCAAATAGCTTAAATACAATAATTGTTGCATCTGGGGTTACAGATATAATAAGCGACGGAAAATGTGTATATGAGATTTCATCTGGTCACGCAATGCAAAAGAGTCTAACTGGCTCTGGATGCATGTTGAGTGCATGTATATGTAGCTCTCTAACTGTAAGTAATATTAATTACACAGGCATTGATGATAAGAACATAACAGTAGTAAAAAGTGCTTGTCAAGAAATGGGAGATGCTGCATATAGAGCTGCTAAATATGTTATTTCTAACAAACTAGGTATATATAGTTTTCAGACAAGATTATTCGATGAATTAGTATAATTTCTAATTTAAGGGAAATGCTTTTTTAACACTAATCTTTGGCAAATATTTATCAAACATGTTTAATTTTTGACAATTGTTGCATAATTAATTAAAAGGTTTTAAAATGTATTTTGACAGCAAAATTAGGAAGGAGATTACAAAATGAAAGAATATTTTAATCTAAAAGGACAAGTTGCAATAGTTACAGGATGTTCAGGCGGACTTGGTGTACAAATGGCTAAGGCTCTCGCTAATCAAGGATGTACTATTGTTCCTATCGCTCGTCGTCTTGAGAAGCTTCAAGAAGTTGCTAAAGAATTGAATTCTGAATATGGCGTAGAAGCATATCCTATTCAATGCGACATAACTAACACTGCAAGAGTTGAGGAAGTTGTTGACGAAGTACTTGAGAAGTTTGGACGTATTGATATTGTAATAAACAATGCAGGTACAGGTGCTGTTGCTCCTGCTGAGGACATCACAGATGAGCAATTCGACCATGAATGCCAGATTGACTTATTTGGTACTTTCAAAGTTGCAAGAGCTGTTGCTAAGAAGGCAATGATTCCTGCAAAATATGGTAGAATTATTAACATCGCTTCTATGTATGGTCTAGTTGGAAACAAGGTTGCAGGTTCTGCTCCTTACCATGCTGCTAAGGGTGGTGTTGTTAACTTAACAAGAGCACTTGCTGCTGAGTGGGGTAAATATGGAATTACTGTTAACGCAATCTGCCCAGGATATTTCTATACACCACTTACAAAAGAAACACTTGATTCTGATTTCTTCCAAGCAAATGCTAAGACAATGATTCCTGAAGAAAGATATGGTGAGGAAGGCGAGCTTGATACAGCCGCAATCTTCTTAGCATCACCTGCTTCTACTTACGTAACAGGAATCATGGTTCCAGTTGATGGTGGATATACTTGTATGTAACGTCGTAAGGGGTACCATGCGAAGCATGGTGGATGCCTTACGACTAGAAATGTAATATACAGTCACAAAAAAGAAAGATGCTCTTATAGAGTAATTCTTCACTAAGGATATGTAAGCAATTGATATTATAGTCAAGCAACATCTTGACAGAAACCAGCGGACAATGCATCATCGTGATGCTGTCCGCTTTTTTTCGACGTCCTGTCGAAAAATTTCTTCATATAATCAATTACTAACATATCCTAAGCTCGAATTAATCTCTATAAGAGCATCTTACTATTATGTGAATGTATGGATACTACTTAATCGTTCCAGACATAATCTTATCGTAGACAGAGTCATGGGCCTGCATCTCTAGTGCGTCAGGCAGTGGCTCTAAATCTATCTTCTCCCCATATCTTCGTTCTAGTGCTGTAGAGAGAATAAAATCGCATAACTTCGGATTCTTAGGAAGTACTGGTCCATGAGAATATGTTCCAAATACATTGTTGTAGCGGACACCTTCTGTCATATCCTCACCATTGTTACCACAGCCCTTAATAATCTTACCAAGAGGCTTGATGCCATCTGCAAGATAAGTTCTTCCACTGTGATTCTCATATCCAACTACAATTGAACCTCCAGATTCTTCTCCTAGTTCAAATGCATAATTGTCAATCATACGCTCTTTGCCACCAATAGTATGGAAATCAACAGCTCCTAAAAATTCACATTTTGTTCCTTCATGAGTCTCATAGTAGTGACCCATCATCTGATAGCCACCACATATACACAGGAATGTCTTGCCGTCTTCAACCGCCTTCTTAATCTCATTTCCTTTACCAGATTTTAGATCATTAAGCAAAACCTCTTGCTCAAAATCCTGTCCACCTCCAATAAAGAAGAGATCAAATTCACTCAAATCCAACTTATCACCGAGTCTACACTCAACAATGTCCACATCTATCCCACGCCACTCCAGACGCTTCTTCATACATAGAATGTTTCCTCTGTCACCATAAAGGTTAAGAACCTCAGGATAAAGGTGACAAATCTTTAGTACTTTACTCATATTAATCACCTATCCTTTCCAAAACTCTTCTGCACCTGTTACTTCAGCCAATGTTTTTCTAAGAGCCAACATGGATGTATAGTTAGGAAGCACAAAAACAGGATACTTGGACTTCTTCATAACATTTACCAGATTATCCCATCCCTTAACTAACTCTATCTTCGATTCATCCATTCCACCATACTTAAGGCGAAGTGCAATATCTTCTGCTCTATCACCTGATACAATAATCTTACTTAAGGAATCATCTTCTGCAAGTCTCTCGTATTCAGCATCCCATATCCATGAAATATCATGACCATCAGCAGTCTTATCATTAAGACAGATGACAGCTTCATACTCATCATCCATACTGGTTACATATGTAAGGGCCTGATTACAACCTGCAGGATTCTTAACAAGTATCATTTGAACATCAACACCATCTAAATCAAATGTCTCCATTCTTCCGAAACTACTACTTGTTACAGCAAGAGATTTGATAATATCTTCTCTCTTAAAACCTGCTGCCGTATATGCACATACAGCTCCAACAGCATTATATACATTGTATATGGCAGGAAGACTTATAAGAACATTTTCCTTATCAACATTATCAGAATCACGAAATTCCATGGTGACATCTGTACCCTTAATACTAAGCTTATTAACAGAAGTTACTGCTGTATTAGTTTTGCTTCTCTTGTAACCGCATTTCGGACAATAGAACCCTCCAAGGTGAGCATATGTATGATAATCGTACTTGTATTCAGTACCACAGTTAATACAATATTTTGCATCTGATACTTCAGGTTCTTTCTGTTCTCCATAAGGACAGTCAATTCCATAGTATACAACTTTGTTAGGAACATCATTTGCTAGACTAGCCGTTAGAGAACAATCTGCATTAAGACATAGGATACTATCAGGTGCTTTCTTAACTCCCATTCTGATCTGTTCTAAAGTATGGGTTACTTCCCCATATCTATCAAGCTGGTCTCTAAAGAGATTCGTAACAAGAATAACTTTAGGCTTAATAAGTGGAACCACCTGCTTAAGGGCACCTTCATCACATTCAATAATTGCATATTTCTTTCTTGGAATTCCCTTCCAATTGGCATTTGCACAGAACTCCGCAGTTACACCCTTAAGAAGATTAGCACCTGACTTATTAGCAAGCACATCTACACCCGTTGACGAAAGAGCCTGTTCTAACATATTGCATGTTGTTGTCTTACCATTAGTTCCAGTTACAACAATTATGTCCATATCTTTGGACACATCTGCCAAAATATTCTTATCAAAAAACATAGCCGCACGTCCCGGAAGTGTTGTACCCCCACTCTTTGCGACTCTAAGTGATGCCCTGGCGGCTTTGCAAGCAAAGACGCCAAGAACTGTCTTTATTGTACTCAATCTATTTCTCCTTTAAAATTAAGTCCAGCATACATAAGTTCAGTTTCATTAGGTAGAATTCGACCTATAGTTATTTGATTTACAGATAACCACTTACTCTACTGTAACAGACTTAGCAAGATTTCTAGGTTTATCAACATCGAGACCTTTTGCAACACTTATATAATATCCCATAAGTTGAAGTGGAATTATAGCAATTGATGCCGCAAAATGATCGTCTACTCTAGGAACATATACAGCAAAATCCACTGCGTCTTCTATCTCGTAATGGCCATATGTTGTAAGTCCCATAAGAAATGCACCACGCGACTTACATTCCACCATATTGCTAATTGTCTTCTCATATAATCCTGCCTGAGTTAGAACTCCAATAACAAGTATGTTGTCCTCAATCAAGCTTATAGTTCCATGCTTAAGTTCTCCAGCAGCATAAGCCTCTGAATGAATATATGATATCTCTTTCATCTTAAGGCTTCCTTCAAGCGAAATTGCATAATCAATTCCACGTCCCACAAAGAATACGTCTTTAGCATTAGCGTATTTTGATGCGAACCACTGAATTCTATCTTTCTCATCCAGAACCTTTGATATCTTCTCTGGAATAGTTTTAAGTTCACTTATTAGCTCGCTATACTTCTCTTCTTCTAATACACCACGAACTAATCCAAACTGCATTGCCAAAGTATATGCGGCAACAAGTTGTGCAGAATATGCTTTAGTAGTAGCAACAGATATCTCTGGGCCTGCCAATGTATAGAATACTCCATCTGATTCTCTAGCAATAGACGAACCTACTACATTTACAATGCCAAGTGTCTTAATTCCCTTCTTCTTAGCTTCTCTAATTGCAGCCAGTGTATCTGCAGTCTCACCAGATTGCGAAATTGCAACGACTAGACCATTCGGGTCAAGTGCCATCTTACGATATCTAAATTCTGAAGCAAGTTCAACTCTAACAGGTATGTTTGCTAAGTCCTCAAATACATATTGAGCAGCAACGCCAACATGCCATGCCGAACCACATGCAACTATATAGATTTGACTTACATCCTTAATATCATTATCAGTTAATCCTATCTCTGAGAGGTCAATTTTGCCATCCTTTACAACAGAATTAATAGTATCCTCTACAGCTTTAGGTTGTTCATGAATTTCCTTCATCATGAAATGCTCATATCCACCCTTTTCAGCAGATTCTGCATCCCACTCAATCTCAACTCTTTCTTTATCAATTACGTCGCCATCAATATTGTAAAATTCAACATTTCCAGCAGTAATCTTTGCCATCTCCTGATTTCCAATATAATATACATCTCTTGTATATTTTAGGACTGCAGGTACATCTGATGCAACGTAAGACTGGCCTTCATTAATACCAATAATCATTGGAGAATCCTTACGTGCAACCCAAATCTCGTCAGGATATTCCTTGAACATCAAAGCAAGGGCATATGAGCCACGGACTCTAACCATTGTCTTAGCGATGGCATCAACAGGACCTCCCTGATACTTATTATAATAGTAATCCACAAGTTTGACTGCTATCTCAGTATCTGTATCAGAATAAATCTTATAATCATGACGAAGAAGCTTTTCCTTCAACTCTTGATAGTTCTCGATAATACCGTTATGAACACCAACTACATTCGATTCATCAGTTGATGCCGCACCTTCAAACACATTTCCAGAAACATGAGGATGAGCATTAATTACAGATGGCTCTCCATGAGTTGCCCATCTTGTATGACCAATACCAATACAACCTTTTACAGCTTTACCATCATCAGTCATCTTAGATAGTTCTTTTAATCTGCCTTGTGCTTTAATGACATTAACCTTGCCATCTTTACCTTTGACAGCAAGTCCTGCCGAATCATATCCTCTATATTCAAGCTTAGATAGTCCATCTAATAAGACTGGAGCCGCTTGATCTTTTCCAACAAATCCTACTATTCCACACATAATTTAATTCCTTTACTTATTTATAATGCACTTATCCAAGTGTCACTTACACACTTTGTTATCAAACCAACAATAATAATATAACACAAATACTCAACTAATAGTATAAAAAAATCCTTTTAGTTAAAGAGTATCGCTATTTTACTCAAAGAACAAGAATAATATACTTTGCTTATATTACCTCATCTCCTCGTAACCTTCACTAGTCTTTCTTATATTAGAATCAAATAGATAATTAAAGCCCTGCCAACTAATGTCATTGCCTTTAACCTTGGACATTACTTCCTTCATTGTCTCAAGCTTCGCATCCATATCATCAGCGAAGTTAAGGGCAATTGCCTCTGCAATTGATGGCTTCTTAGGTGAACCATACTCATACTCCCCATGATGGGCCAAGATGCAATGTAACAATTCATTCTTTTTAACTTCTGGAAAATCTTCTATCTGTCGCATACTATTCGATAACAAATTATAACCCATAACTATGTGGCCAAGCATTTGACCAGCATCTGTATAATCATTTTCTGGATAAGGAGATAACTCAGCAAGTTTTCCTATATCATGAAAAATTGCAGCCGTAAGGAGAAGATCCCTGTCCAAATAATCGTACTGCTTTGATATGAAGTCACAGGTCTTTGTTACAGACAATGTATGCTCTAGCAAACCTCCTGCAAACCCATGATGAACTGACTTTGCTGCTGAGTGATAGCAGAATCTCTTCTTAAATGATTCATCCTTGACAAAATACATTTCTAGTAACTTCTTCATATAAGGCGCTTTAATTGTTGCAATTATATTAAGAAGTTCGTTATACATTTCATTAACATCTTTGTCAGTAGTTGGTATGTAATCCTCTAGATTAATTGAGCTAGAATCAGCTACACGCAAACTGTTAATTGTTATCTGATTCTTACCTTTATACTCTTTAATAACTCCTGAAACTTCAACATAATCCTTCTTATCAAACTCATTTATTCCAGGACTATTCACATCCCATATATTGCCTTCAAGTACACCTGTCTTATCTTGTAGTGTAACAAGGAAGTAGTCCGCTCCATTCTTAGTAGTGCCACTTCTCTTCTCTTTGCAAAGATATGTCTCTGTAATAGCATCTCCAACTTTTAAATCTTCTATGTATTTCATTTTTTGCCTTTCTAACTATTAGTTTTCATATTTTATCTGCTGCTCTTTAATCGTAGGATATGTTGTTAGGGAATCTCCCTCAAGGTCAATCTTATGCATATCCACTGCAGTAATCTGAGAATTATCATAGGTCTTGTAATAATAGATTCCCCTGTCTAAATTGTAGCAGGACGAGTAGATTGTTATCTCGTACTTGTCACCTCCTAGATCAACACAGCCTCGCTGCTGCTCTACAGAACCCAGGATATGGAAAAACTGGCTAACACTTTCTTCCTCTGAACTTCCTGAGATGGAATTCATTCGAGTAAAAGCAGCCTTCACAAATCTTGATGCAGAAGACAAATCTCCAGGTAGACCTATCGCACCCATACCACGACTATATGCGTCCAGCTTCAGGTCCTTGGCGAAGGAATTCGTGGCCGGCTTGTTGGAAATGTTCATATAATTATTCAGATTAAACAACTGCTTATCAAAGGTAGGGTTATTAGTCATTACACCCACCGGATTATCGTAAATTTTAAGACCATCTTCAACAGACTCCACAACAATAGCCTCGGTACTATCTGCAATCATCCAATGAAGTGGCGAAAGCTTTAGCTTCGAACTAAAATCTATATCAACTAGGTTAATGCGCGCTAGAAGTTTGCGTGCTTCTTTGACGCTGGCACACTGACTTAACACCCATGGAATGAATTCAAATGGCGAGACATTATCAGCACCAAAAGCCTCTTCCTTATAATCAGCATTATCAGGAAAATTAAGTCCTGCCATTCCAAGCCCCTTTTCATTAGCTGCATCATAATATAGCGGATATCCATCTACAACAAATGCCGTTCCTATTATAGCATAGTGTTCGTCTATGGTTGCACATTTGCGAAAGTTAAATGAAAAATTTCTTGGAGCAACAACGATTTCTTCATGATAAGAAAACTCCAAATCCAAGTTACGTCCAAAATAATGATCCTTTGTATAATATGTAATGGCTGTACACATTATCATCCCTCCAATCTAATAATTGATTTTTTATTATTCAGGTAGGTCTTCTTCGACTCAGGTGAAATTCCCGATAGTTCCATAATATTAATTGCCTTAGAAAACTCTTTTCGTCCAGGAGACGGAAGGTCTGACGCAGCCGCCACAGGGTCAAGCCATGAAACACGTCCATCTCAATCCAATTGTCCTGATATGCGAATGCAATCATATGAAAATTTCTCGCGCACGATTTAATAGGAGCTTTAGCATTTCTGTTCTCCTATCAATTGTTGCATGCGTTGTTAGGTCTTTTATTCAAAAGCACGACGGTCTCCACATGCCCTGTCTGAGGGAACATGTCTACTGGGGTGAGTGCGCTGAGCTTATATTCACTTTCACATAATATATGCAAATCTCTTGCAAGTGTAGATGGGTTGCAGCTTACATACACTACCCTCTCTGGCTTTAACTTGAGAATTGCATTGATGCAGTTAGTGTCACATCCCTTGCGAGGTGGATCTACTACAATAACATCTGGCTTTGCAACAGATATTTCTTCTGAAATTTGCGATGAAGCATCACACTTATATACGCCCACGGAGTCACTCCATTTGATGTCATTTATTATATCCTCAACCTTTCCTACAAGGAAACCTGCATTTTTTATATTATTTAACCTAGCATTATCTATGGCATCTTCAATGGCCTGGGGTACAACTTCCACGCCAAAGACCGACTTGGCTTTGTCACTTAAGTAAATGCCAATGGTTCCAATGCCGCAATATAAATCCCATACATTCTCCGAGCCAGTTAGATTGGCATATTCTCCCACCTTGTCATACAGCTTCTTAGTCTGAATCGGATTAACCTGATAGAAGGATTTTGCTGATATATTAAATGTTTTATCACCGATGCAATCTGTGATTGTCTCGCTACCCCATATTACAGTAGTTTCATCTCCTAAGATAACATTGGTGTTCTTACAGTTAGAATTAAGCACAATAGATGTCATGCCTTCCACTTCTTGCAGCTTGTCTACAAGTATATCCAACTTGCTGAAAAATTTGTCTGATTTTTTCTTATCCAACTTAACATTTCCGATAAGGCAAACCATTATTTCCTTAGAATAGAATCCATATCTAATTAATATATGGCGAAGAACTCCCTGACCGTCCTGATAGATACTCACTTTCTCAGATTCTATCCATTCTCTTACTATTGATATTACATTGTCAATTATAGGATGGGATAAGTAACACTTATCAATAGGAACAATATCGTGACTGTGAGACAAGTAGAATCCCATAACAACATTCCCATTCTTATCAAGTCCAACTGGCATCTGAAGCTTATTGCGGTAGTAATATGGCTCCTCCATTCCAATTATAGATTCCATAGCATTATCTACCAAATTCTCTGAGAAGCCACCGACTCTTATTAAATTATTTCTTACATGATTTGCTTTCAGTTCTAGTTGCTTGTCATAGTTTAATGCCTGCAGTTGACAGCCACCACAAGGCTTTGCTTTAGGGCACACCTCTGTACTCCTGTAGGCGGATGGTTTGATGAGTTTCACAACTCTTGCATAGCACAGATTCTTCTTAACCTTTGTTATTCCAGCAATAATCTTATCCCCCACTACTGCGCCTTTAACAAATAAAGTCATGCCATGAGCATGACCTATTCCCTCGCCGTTAACGGACATATCTTCTATTGTCACTTCTACTTCTTGATTCTTATAAAACATACATTAATTATATCATTTTTTAGTTAATATCACATATTTTCTTAAAATTGCAATTTATACCATATATGATACAATAAACCCTATGAATAATAAAGTATATAAGACACTAGAATACTACAAAATAATAAATATGCTAGAGGCTCAGGCCACAAGCGAAGCAGGGAAAAAGATTGCACACAAACTTACTCCTATTCACAATTTAGAGAAATTAGAATTAATGCAACAGGAGACAAAAGATGCCCTTGATAGGATTATGAAATATGGTTCTATTAGTTTTCAGGGAATTGTTGACATTAATGAATACGCTTCCAGGTTAGAATCAGAAGGCTCTCTAACAAGCGAAGAACTCCTCCGCATTGCAAGTCATATAGCATGTGGACTTAATGCACTTCGCTTCAATTCTAGCAAACAAGACGACGAAAAGCGGGATACACTTGATCCTTATTTTGAAAGCCTTTCTCCCCTAAATGATTTGCATAAAGAAATAACAAGATGTATTATTGCCGAAAATGAAATTGCAAGTAATGCATCTTCCACACTTTCAGATATTAGGAGAAAGAAAATTGCTACATCAGAGAAAATTCGTTCTACCATGAACAAGCAATTATCATCTTTATCAGAATATCTACAGGACCAGGTTATTATCTCTAGGGGCGGACGCTTTTGTCTTAGTGTAAGAAGTGAATTCAAATCCCGTGTACCAGGTATGGTTCACGACCAGTCTTCTTCAGGCCAAACTCTATTTATTGAGCCTATGAATGTTGTTGATATGAACAATTCCATCCGCGAATTAGAACTTGCAGAAGATGAAGAAATACATAGAATTCTTGCTGTTCTATCTAATGAATGTGGTGAACATATTCAAGAATTAATCATGAACTATGAGGCTATGTCTAGGCTTGACTTTATCTTTGCAAAAGGAAAACTGGCATCAGAAATGAATGCTATGAAACCAAACTTTAATACCAAGGGAATTATCAATCTTAAAGGTGCTCGTCATCCTCTTCTTGATAAAGATAGCTGCATCCCCATTGATATACTACTTGGGGAGGACTATGATTTGCTTATAATAACTGGCCCTAACACTGGTGGTAAAACAGTATCATTGAAAACTTGTGGTCTCCTTACATTAATGGGACAAAGTGGTCTTCATATTCCTGCGAAGGACAATTCAATGCTTGCAATTTTCGAAAATGTGTATGCAGACATTGGGGATGAGCAATCAATTGAGCAATCACTATCAACATTTTCATCTCATATGACTAACATTGTACGGATCCTAGATGGTGTTCGTTCTTGCAAGGAAGCAAATCACAATGTACTATGTCTCTTCGACGAGTTATGTGCAGGAACAGATCCTGCCGAAGGTGCGGCTCTTGCAACAGCAATCTTAGAACATCTTCATATGGAAAATGTTAAGACTATGGCTACAACTCATTATAGCGAATTAAAATTATATGCCATATCAACTCCAGGTGTTGAAAATGCTTCACTAGAATTCTCACTTGATACACTATCGCCGACATATAAATTATTGTATGGAATTCCTGGAAAAAGTAACGCATTTGCAATATCTAAGAAACTCGGGCTATCAAATGATATTATCGAAGATGCCAAAAACCAAATATCCGAAGACAACAAATCATTTGAAGATATTATAATAGATATAGAATCCAAACGAGTTCAGATAGAGAAAGATTCTCTTGAAGCTTCCGAAGCAAAAAAGAAAGCTGCCTCTATTGAAAAAGATCTAGAGAATAGATTAGAAAAATTAAACAATCAGAAGAAGCGCATTCTTGATGAAGCCAACAGCGAAGCCGCTCGTATTCTATCAAACGCCAAATCAAGTGCTGATGAGGCAATAAGAAACATTAACAAATATGGAAATGCCAATGGGGACATTAAAAAGCTAGAAAAAGAGCGTTCAAATCTTGGAACAAAGGCAAAAAAAGCAAGAGAAAAAGCAAGTATAAAAAAGCCTATCGAGAATAACAATGTACCAAAGAACCTAAGAATAGGTGATGCAGTCAAAGTTCTTAGCATGAACATGAAAGGCACAGTTCATTCTCTTCCTAATGATAAAGGTGAACTTCAAGTTCAAATGGGCATTATGAAATCAAATGTGAATATCAAAGATCTTGTTCTTATAGAAGAAAGAGATGAGCTTGCTGAAAAGTATGGATACGCCAATAGAAAAGTAAAGAACAACAAGAAGAAAAGTAATGTAACGATCAACAAAAAAGGAAGTATTAACAGCAAGTCTGCTAATACCTCCTATGAGATCAAATTACTTGGTATGACAAGCGACGAAGCAATTGCTACGCTAGATAAATACTTAGACGACGCTTACCTTGCTCACATTCCTGTTGTTCGTGTAGTTCATGGCAAAGGCACCGGAGTGCTTCGAAGCGCTGTTCATAATTATCTAAAAAAGCATCCTCACGTAGAAGAATACCATTTAGGTGAATTTGGTGAGGGTGATGCCGGTGTAACAATTGTTACATTCAAATAACCAATTATTCCATCAAATCTCTCACATCACATCTTAATGCACTTGAGAGATTAACAAGATAAATTGCTTTTGCATTATTAATATTCTTTCTCTTCTGTTCATATTGTTGAAGAGTTCTAAGGGGAACTTGGGATAGCTTTGCAAGCTCACTCTGAGATAATCCCATTAGTTCTCTTCTAACCTTAAGCTTGGCTACACTACTTGCTTCCTTCATCATCTCATCAAGTCTAATGTTAATCATAAGTGTGTCTGCATCTTTGAAACCATCATAGAGAGACATAACATTTTCAATAGGAACACATCTGTCAAATTCAGCGAATGAAATATTCTTCTCCCAAGTATACTCCACAATAACTTTTCCAGCCCAGTATTCTCGGGAATTAACATTGATGATAGCATCATTAAGGTGCTGATTAAAGGCAGGATCAGATGCTTTCTTTACATGAATAAAATTAGAATTATTCATAGCATAGCATACAACGTATTCCGCCAATTCTACGCCTCCGAGAGTACATACTGTGTAGGCATCACCCCTGTTTAACTTTTCTGACATATCTGAAGCCAGGAACATATTGTAGAATTCCCTAACACCAAATTCAAGAGTGTTAATTCCACAATCCAGCATGGCGCCAATATTACTTTGTACATTACTTAGATAATTACTATTATAAGCTCCCATACTATCTCATCCCCTCCTTAATAATATCAGCTACATATACATCACCATTTCTAGCAGGTGCATTAAGCCTCTTATTGTAACCCTCTAATTTCTTAGCATATGTCATATCTTTTCTTGGATAAACTTCACTTGAAGAAACGAACTTTGCTCCAGTAAACTCAAGATCGTCGATTATATCTTCTTTTAGAATCGCATATTGAACCTCACCCACATTAAGCATACGACAAAGATTTCTATAGCTCAAATTACCATTTATGAAATCAGTTGCTACTCTGGTATAAACCCCATCACATCTACAACCAATAACAATATCATAGTCACCCATTGGTGCTAAGTTATCTATCAAATATCTCTTTGCAGAAAGAGCATCAATAGATGTCGCATCAATAGAACGATTAGCTGCAAATATACCTGCCCAATTAAGTGGACTGTATTTCTCATCTCTTAGATCTAATACGTTATACTTATCCAAATCTATATTATAAGAACTAACGTATCCGTCCTGGCCTAGTGATACTGCATACTCTTCAGCCTTTGTTTCATCATCTGTCAGATAAAACCCCTGACCCAGACCACAAGCATATCTAATCATATCTGTTGTAGGACGTTCTATAATCTTTTTACTACCATGATATAAAGTAATCATACCTTGCCTCCCATACATATTTTTTGATTATAAAAATCAGATAATACATTTTACATGCTCCTCTAGGAGTATATATGTATCATACATCGTTTATTATTCTACTTCAAGTACCTATCCGGAACATTAGTCATAATTACGTCTGCGCCAAATACTGCATATTTATCTAAATCGCATTCCTTTAATCTTCTTGTCTGACCAAATAAAGGCTCTGTACCATTCCACATTCTTACAGGAATACCCGCTTCTTTAATTCGATTAACTGTGTCCATATTAACAGTCATACCTGCACTTCCTGGATGAACTCCATCAGCTCCAACTCTTACCATTCCTTCTATACATTTGAGCATATCTGCATCAAGGGTTGCTGTCTGTGCCGCAGGATCAATATCCTTAACTACTGCTAACGAGTCATGATTAAACGAAGAATAAATTATATTCTCTTGCAACTTATATTCTGCCACAAGTTCTATCACCTTTTTTTCCATTCCTTCATACGGATATACACTATTCTTTAGTTCGATATTAAGAATAAGACCATTTTCATCACAATATGGTTTCAACAAATCGAACACTTCCTTAAGTGTAGGTATCTGCAAATGATTACCTTCTTCATCTACAAATGGAGCATCATTACCAGAAGGTGTAATAGATAGTTTCTTAAGTTCCGATAATGTGTAGTCTCGGACATATCCTTTTCCATTAGTTGTTCTATCTATTTCTTCGTCATGAATAACAACAATCTCGCCATCTTTGGTAAGCTGCACATCAAATTCTATACCTTTAATTCCATCAACGTTAGCTGCCTTCTCAAAAGATAGTAAAGTATTCTCTGGATACTCATAGCTACTACCCCTATGGGCGTATATATCTGGCTTCTTTAACTGGCTTGGCTCTTCATAGCCTGTAATTCTAAGAAGTTCTTTCTTATTAGCTAAGAAGGATTCGAATTGATATGCCATCCAAATAGTTTCTTGTGGCGATAAGGATGCTATAGATTCAAGTTCACACCACACATCTTCATTATCTACTTCTACAGGTGCTTCTCCCGCTTTACTCTTATCTAATGTCTCACAAGCATTTCTAAATGCTGTAATCTCGTATCGTAGACCACTACCTTCAAATAAAGATTCATACACTTCTACTTTATTTGGATCTTCGTGATGTACTTCAATTCTATTCGTAAGCCACCAAGGAGATGGTACTTTAATATATCCATTTTCTCCTGCAATAATAAGCTCTCCTTCTGACTTAACTCCGAGTCCTGTCTTAGCAGTAGCAGTTCCAAATCTATAAGAGAAACAGCTCTTGGTATATGAATCATTGCCGTTGGCACTAGGAAGCGACCAGTTGTAGCTTTCTAAACTCTCTGTACCCATAATCTTTGCAATTGGAAATAGAACGTAGCTTCCTAATTCAACAAAGCTTCCTGCAGCGCTACCCCACATTTCTCGACCTGAAGAAGAGCCAATCTTGGTAAATGTTGCTTCAACATCATAAGGTTGACCTATAACTCCATTCTCGATTAATTGTATAAGACCAGAAAACCCTGGACAGTATGCAGTCTTAATTGCCTCCATACACATCACTTCTTTTTCTCTAGCCAATTCAAAAACAGACACTGCATCATCACCAGACAAAGCAAACGGCTTTTCGCAAAGCACATGCTTTCCTGCATTTATTGCATCTCTCATATCAGATACATGATACTCGTGGGGCGAAGCAACATATACAGCATCGCAGACTTTATACATATCTTCTTTTATATCAGTAAAAAGAATCTTAGTAGTCTCAAGAGCCTTTGCCTCAAGTGCAGTATCGAGATCTGCCGTCCCTTCTATATGATTTTTCTCTGCAAAGAATAGAACAGATTCAATGTGTGGATTATAGATAGCTGAAACTTCTACATTATTAACTGTCTCAACTTCACTTATAAATCTGCTAACTATTCTTCCCGTTCCAATAATTCCAATACGCATAATCTTCTCCTTTATACTCTAATAATAATATTTTAAAATAAAATCAAAAAAAAATCACTATTTTATTAAGTATTTTAGCATTCACATATGAAAAATCACTGTTTTAAAAAACAGTGATTTTATTGGTTTATAATTTATAAAGTTGTTCTAATCTTTTAACTATTATCCGTTCCAATATTTCTCAGGCTAATCTTAAGCTTACCTTCGTATATCATAACAGGAATGTCATCTTCTAAACTGTATTCCATTGCTTCTTCACCCTGTTCAAAGAAGTAACATATGACCTTCTTCTTATCCGTATCTACCATCCAATATTCCCTAACCCCTGCATTCATATACTTCCACAACTTAAGTACACTGTCACGAAACTTAGTAGATGGTGATAGTACTTCACATACGAAGTCAGGCGGGCCAAAGATGCAACGATTTTTGTTCTTCTTATCATCACAAAGTATTACTACATCAGGTTGCAGCATAGTCTTCTCATCGTAATCAAGTTGGACATCTATAGGGGCGGGTAGAGCCTTACATTTACCCTTGTTATTCCTAATATAATTACAAATTTGCGCCAAAACGCTCACCAAAGTTTCCTGATGGTCAACACTTGGAGACGGCATGTCATATATCACTCCATCTATCAGTTCTGCTCTTCTATCATCTGGCAAGGCATAGTAATCCTCTAAGGTCTTATTTCCATTATTAGCTCTCTCATAGGAAATTGTATCCACGTCTCCAGCGCCATAGATATACTCTTGTGATGCACTTGCCCTATCCATTTTTCTGTATTTCATATTTGTTCCTCACATAAAATCAAGTTAAGTTTTTTCTATGCACTTTGCGTAATCAAATCAACTCCGCCGGCTCCTCAGGAAGCCAATCTATCTTATCAAACCATTTATCATCATCCCTATATACATGTGTGAAGTCAATAATACTGCCATATTTCTCAGGGAATAGATTAGCGCAGTATCTTGTAATTGTATGATGAGGAACAATTCCTACATAGTCTGTTCCTTTAAATCGAGCCACCAACTCCTCTGCATCATAGACAAAAACCGGAAGATTAGCGTCTCTTAATGTCAGGTAAAAATTCACAGTTTCAAATTGACGCTGCGTCCCAGCTATAGCAAAATAATATCCCGCTCTTTTTATTCTTTCTCTATATTCCTTGTCAGATATTTCTCCTAAACGCAGCTGCCAGTCAAGCACATCTCGATCGTTTTGAACATATAGTTCCATATGTGTACTATTCCCTCCAGGAACCACTTCCCACGGGTGTCCGCCCTGTTGTTCCCTGTTGAAGAACCACTCGTCCCATTCTCTAGGGCTTGCAAAATCAATCCCTATTCCTGCATTTAAGCCGTGACCTTTACCAGTAAGCCCTTCATCCCTACCATCTGCATAATGCATATATAGTTCTGGCAACGTATAACCTTTACACTCTTTTCCTATTGCTTCATATCCAAGTTTACATGCACTAAAGAAGTCATTCGCTGTAAATTCCTTAATCCTTCCTATTCTTTCCTTATTGTTCTCTCCTGATTCAACAATTTCCACGAACCTATCAATTTTTTCTTGAGGCAATCCATCTTCACACCATTCTTTATGTTCTTTATCTTCTTTCCATATCTCATATCTTTTTATGACTCCAGTACGAAATTGATATGGCAAATTCTTCTCCACAAAGTCGTTATATACCCCTTCTCTTAATAATTTCATTGATTGCTCTACTGCAGGCAGAATCAATTTACATAGACAAATTGCTTCTTCTTCGTAATATAATTCTTTTGAAGACATTGTTTTTTCTTCAAGCGTAGCAGAAATTATTCTTTCGTTTCCCAAACTCATTCCATAATATCTTAATTGTCCCTCTTTGTCCTCAGACCAAACAACAACCAATTCATACCACACAAATTCTTCGGGGTAATCACATTCCCACATCTCAACATAATCTTCATAGGTTTCTACTTCGCCATACATTTTTAAATCTTCGAAACTATAGTAGTCCTCAATTGTTCCACGAGGAATTCTTAGCCAAATTACTTTCACCTCTTCATTTTTACTGTATGGTTTTAACGGCTCAAGTGCTTCAAATAAAGGTTTCATTCCATTAAGAAGCGCTGGAGTAGAAAATATAGGATTTAAGTTTCTGTTATAAAAACACCTTATAAGACGATCAATATCTGGCGCCACCATTTTATATTCTATTCCATTTATAGTTTCCATTATTAATACCTCCACGAAAAATATCCTTGACTCTTTATATATGCGATATTTATATCGTTTATACGATATGTGATATATAAATTTTTCCATTTGTCAAGGTTTTTTACTCACTCTGACAAATGAAAAAACTCACTTTACATTCACCTATTAATTGAGTGCATGTAAATATCCTATCAACCTATCCTTGTTGCCACGAGTTAATCCTTTGAAAGTCTCTAACAACAAGAACTCTTCTGTTCCTTCCGAAATAATAGCATGTTCAACTTTCTTCATACCTTCTGGCATTGTATCTTGTAGCAATTCATAAGGCGACACACATAGCGCTTTACATATTACCATTATTTTGTCTGCTGACGGATTAGTGTTTTTTCTACCCCAATCACTAATAGTGCTTTGACTTATTCCTGTTGCCCTAGCAAATTCAATCTGTGTCATTCCCTTTTCATTAGCTATTTTCCTGATTCTCTCACTGATTGTCATATCTATTGTCCTTCCTGATTTTTGGTATTTTGCTACTTGTATACTTTACATCAGAAGACTATCTATATACCCTTTCAATCTATCTCTTTGATTCTGGTTCATAGAATTATACTCTAATACTAACTGCCCTACATCAGACTCCAAATCAACACTGATTGTATCCACAGCATTGTCGTCTTGTCCAAGAATCTCATAGGGATTTGCGTCTAGCGCCTTACATATATCCATAATCTTATCAGCATTAGGCGTCTTACCCTTGCGCTTCCAGTCACTTATTGTACTCTCAGGAACTCCTATTAACTGTGAGAATTCCTTCTGACTAATATGTCGCTCAATCATAATTCTAAAAATATTCTCTGAAATAGACATAACGCTCCTCATTCCCTTGAAATAATACTATTACCATGTTATTATAAATATATAAGAGAGATGTCGCGACAAGCGGTTGGCTCAACAATTAACGTGAAATGAGTTATTCTCAATTACCGCTACTTTGCCGAGTGGCGGTTTTTTCTTTGTTTTACTATAATAGTTACAGTAAACTCAAAAATATGAAAAGTAATTCTCATAGACTCACCTCCTTTCGGATGGTGTAGCCAACCGCCTGCCGTTTGTGCGACATCTCTTATTTAATTTTAACACCAACACTTTTCGGAATCAAGGATTTTGATTCGAAAATTCGGATTATATTTTAAATACTATTCCTTCACTCACTTAACCACCGACATGTTAAGCCTCTCAAAATGATAACTTGGCATATATTCGTCGCTGAAATATTCAATTGGATTCTTAAGCCCCATTTCACGAAGTTGTGCTTCAATCTCTCGATAATACATGTTGCATATAAATATTGTTACGTCTTCCGGAAGGCTCTTCAATTCTTCAGGATTCTTGATTTCTAATCCTTCAAATGTCTCACCCCACCTTGCAGAATTATTATCGCAGGTGTACCTTGGTGGATACTCCTTACCATAATTCTTCATATAGCTTCGACACATATTTCCTGCACCAAATAAAACTCTGTCCTTACTCTTCTTAACAAGTGCTTCTATCTCGAATTGCCATTTGAAAAAGTCAGCAATGAACTTAGCATAAGCAAGCATTGGTGGAACAAGGGTAGCAGATGTGACACACGCTGTATCAGCATATTCAAGAACAATGTCCCCATCAAATCCACATGCGCGAACTCCACGTACGAGATTAAGCCAGTCTGTTGTGAGACCTTTCTGGCTGGTAGATGTATAAGGTAGAAGAGATGCTTCATTCATCCCATCATTATCAGATATTAGTAAAACCTTGGTATATGATCCAAGCTTAGATAGCATCTCATAATGCCTTAGGCTGCATAAGTTAGCTTTGCCAACATTATAAGCAAATGCGAATACATTATCGCCCACTTTGCTATTGAGGATGTCAATTAATTCTACTGTCTTATCCTCATCTGTAAATAGTCCTCTAACCAAATGTCCACCCACATCAACACATTGATTCTCAAGGAGAATCGTCACTTTATTCTCTCTTGCAAGAGTCGCAAGAGATAGGTAGAAATCCTGATTAGCTTTCCACATATTCTCCGGTTCTATTCCAGCAAATAAGGAATCAATAATAATATATTTGATTCCACATTTACCACAGACCTTAATGCTCTCCTTAGCTAAGGCGATAACAAGTTCATTAAGGTCGGTTCGTTTTGTATCAAGAAGCAGCGTTGGAGCTTTCGCAAGTGTAATATTAATTCCTTGTTCCTTCGCCCTTTCTATGACAGGAGATGCACATTCCATCAATCTAGACGGGTCTTCAATTGCCATTGTAGTATAACTTGACTTGAAATTAGGATTGCCGAGGGTTCTCATAGCTCCTGCCGGACACACAAGACCAAAATCAAAATATACATTTTCAAATCCGGCATTTTTTAAATCCTTCATACCACCTCGGGGGTTCTCGGGAACAATAACACCTGTTGCTGTTGATACTACTCGCATATCATTCTCCTTTATGTTTAACACGTTAATTATATTCTATACTATAAAATGTCCTTGCATCAACATTATTCTATAACTTTGCTAAATCAACTTCTCATCTATCAGCTTCTTCAACTTGGAAGAACTCGTAGACTCAGTATAGGGGAAGAATACCATATCCACTCCGTGTTGCTCTAAGAATTCTTTCTCTGCAAGCCAACCCGGGTCGTCAACATAGTCACTACCAGAGAACTGAACATCGAAGCCGTACATCCTCCAAGCGTCCTTGGTTCCTCCAAAATCAAGAGGAATCTCTACTACTTCATCAACATAACGACATGCTTCTAACATAGCCTTACGGTCTGCAAATGGAATAAAAGGCGATGTCTTCTTATACTTTACAACACCTTCATCCGTTACAAGTCCAACTATAAGGTAATCACACTGCTCCTTAGCCAACTTGAATTTCTCAAGATGTCCTACATGGAACAAATCAAATACACCCGCAATATAGCCTGTATGGTATTTCTTAGGGGCGTCATCAACCAAATTATTATCTGCACCTTCGGTCACCCCATCAGTGTTCTTCTTCCTTGGCCTCTCATACATCTGACTCGGGTCAAATATTCCATAATCCTTAACGCCCATATCCTCTAATTGGTTAACAACAGATAAAAAATTCTTAATGCAAATAATAACCCGATATGTGCGTTTCTCATATTGTTCTAAAATCTCAGGACCTGTAACTTTAATCCCAAAGAAATCCTTCCCATGATTAACCTTGTTATTGTCTATTACAGCATCAACATTAAAATCCTTGCCATATTTTTTCATAAACTGATCAGCAAATCTACCCGTTCCAAATATTACAACCTTCTTATTATCTATTCCCTGGAAAATGTTAACAAAACGTCGCAAATACTCTTCTGCCGAAAAGTTCATACGAAGACGATTAGAGTATACCTGATTGCTGTCATATCTTTTCTTAGTAAAATATGTGGCAAGCTCCTTTTCACGACGAAGCTTGGATATAAATTCCCAATGCATGCGGCGCCACTTATCTCTCTTCTCATATAAGCCATATCTCCTAAGTAAATCATCATGAGTAACAGATAGCTTTGCTGCCGTTACCACTTCACTTGTACAATCAATGGCCCTGCATATTACAGCATTTATTGGATAATTCTCATCATAGAATTCCTGGTCAAAGAAAACAAAATCACCATCCACATAAAAACAATTAAGGGGCATCAAGTCATGATACGCCCGTTTATAAATAGGCGCTTCCTCATTCTCATCTACGGACACCTCTTCAGAAGACTTGCGAATAAGATCGACAAACTCGTCGAGTTTCTCTAAGAACTTCTCTTCACTTTCGAATGCGACCTGTCGAAGATATGCCTGGGCAGTTGGTGCAGAAATGTATGGCATAAAAAGATTACCATTTTCATCCTTCTTCATATCCACAACTGATAATCCATGCGCTTTCAAATCTTCTGCAATAGATAGCATATTATCAACCTTCTGATAACCTTCAGGGTAGGCTGGAACCTTATTAACTACCATATTGCAATCGAAGCCATTCTCCTCATGAATGATGGTAAAGAACGCATCCTCTTCATCCCTTCCCATACTACTTGTTACCTGTAGTACGTCCAGCTTCTCTTCTGAAAATGTACAGTCAAACAGCAAACAATTCGCCATAGAATGAAGCATATTATTGTTCTGCAATGAATTATATATGTATTCTTCTTCAAGAAAAACTGTATTGGCATAATTATAGGTTGGAAGAACTCGAATTGAATAATCTTCCTTTGACTTATAATCATCTCTAAGAATCAATTGTGTATTAGAAAAATCAGGAAACAGAGAATAGTTTTGATGATTAAATCCAACGCTTTCTAATACATCTATTATAGATGCCTTATCATAGCATTTCCCTAAGAATTTATCTTCCTTCTTACTATAGGCTCTTCTGTAATTCTCTATTCCATCATAGTTTTGCTTAGTATATGGATCTCTATCTCCAAAGAAATAGCGAACGCCAAGACGGTTATTGAAGCCAAGAATCATGTGACCGTCTTCGAGTAAGCATTTTGACAAATGTGTAATTGCACCAAGAACATCTTTTAGAACTTCCAGAGATTCAATTGCTATGATGTAATCGTATGATTGGTTAATATCATACACATTCTCAGCATTAACACTCTCCATCACTAAATCCATTTCTTCAAGCATCTCAAAAAGAGGGTCTGTATCATCCCCTACAAAAAGTACAGACGCACCCTCTTTAAACGAATACCATTTTAATGTTCCTTTTCTAATTTCTCTGATTCTTTGTTCTGTGTTCATAGCTTTTTTCTTTCTATATATTAACAATTGTTATTCGTTTTATAAGTCTATAGCAATTCTCTACTATAAATTTTTTCACTGTTTTGATGAGTTTTCAAACAAATAAACACCAAAAATCACTGTTTTTTCAAAAAACAGTGATTTTTTCTATGGAACATACACCGGTAACGACTTCAATTTCTTAGGATTATGGTGAAGCCACACAGAAAGCATACGTTCCGCAAAAAAACCTATAGTTCTTTTATCCTGTCCTTCGTAATTATCTGCGTCAAATTCTTCAGCTGCCGGAAGCAAAAAGGAAAACAACCATGAACAATACTCATCGAATAATTCCCATGTTGTGATAAACATGTTGTAATAGCAAAGGTTGTGTCCATTCATCACATCATAAAAATCTTCCAAGTATTCTTGCTGATATTCTTTTATGCTCTTCTCTATCAAGTAGTATCCCGTGTCAACGGCATCTATACTCAAGGGCATTTTTAAAATATCATAATTAGAATGTTCCTCGAAAAACTGCTCATTGACAATTATTTCTACATCTTTCAAGTATTCTTTTACTGTTTGAGGTTTTAAAACATTCTCAAAACAGGCAATTTCATTATCACAAAAAAACCTACGGTAGTGACAAAAACCAACAATATCAGACATTCTATTCTTCCATACCCAATATATAGCTGTCATCTCATTAATTTTACTATTTAAGGAGCTTATACTTGTCCCACAATAATCGTCAAGAACCCCCTCCTTCTTGTATCCACCTACTGAAACAGGAATGTAGGAAGG
Organism: uncultured Lachnospiraceae bacterium; assembly: GCA_900315945.1. Taxonomy (GTDB): domain Bacteria; phylum Bacillota; class Clostridia; order Lachnospirales; family Lachnospiraceae; genus RUG191. The sequence continues at coordinate 108,529 of ONAZ01000001.1, forward strand.
AAATCCTGGAAAACAATAATCTTTATGGGTCACAACATAAATATTCAAGCCATCTACCAACCTTGGCTCATCCCATTTCTTTTGATAAAAATCAAAAAAAGCAGTTGTATAACGTTTATAACCATTCTGCGTTATTTTTTTTATGTATTTTATCTCGCTTATAATATCATAAAATATTTCTGTTTCACTTCCAAACAGCTCAAATATTCTTTTTTCTTCAAATTCATCTCTATTGGAATTATTAATCTTTAAAAGAAGTTGTATTGACACTATCTTCAGCGAATCAATTCCATTTTCACAAATAAGTTGCTGCTTTATAGATTCAAACATGGCTACAGATGTTATTACAACATAATCATACTCATATTCTTTAATATCTTCGGGCGCAATAAATGGACATATAAATCTTTCTTTCTCAATAGGTAATATTTCATCTACCCTTTTATCTGCAATACAAACAAGGTCAAACTCTATCAAATTATTATATTGTTTTTTTAAGTTTTTGCCAAAACCATATAAAACTACTCTCATATCACCTTATCTAAATAGTCCTTCATCCAGTTATCCGAATAAATCATTTCCGTCACACAAGCATAATCTTTATATTCAACAAAGCCGTTATGTTTTAAAACTTTACTTATTTCTTCATAGTGATTATAAGCTAAAACCACTACATAAGCATCTTTACACAGCATTTTATAATTTAAATCGCAAACACAATATCCATCTATTCTAGTTCCTGTTAACTCCTCATTTGAATCAACGAAACACACTTCCTTGTCAGAAAAATCTACGATATTTTTCACTTCCTTGTATCCTGATGTAATTTTTGCTCCCCAAAATACAATATTTGATACACTTTTTACTTTTTCTAATATGTCATCAACCAATTGACGTTTTTTTCGTTCTTTTTCCCTAGCCCCATCAGCCAATTCCTTGATTTTGATTCCTTTTCCAAAAGGCGTCTCCTTCAAAATATCAAAGTATAATATGTCATAATACTCCATATTAATCAGATGCGGAAAATCACCTGCAAAATGGTAAATACAAGAGCCAAACTCTTTTTCGTTCTTCTCTCTTAGTTTTGACGTGTAACTATTGAACCTATTCTCAATCACACCCTGTTGTCCATCAAGAACATAATTTATCGCATCCTCATCATTCCACATGCAATCAGGATGTGCTTTTAAATATGCAGTGGTTTCATTGAAGAAATCATATTTTCTTCGTATACCTTCTAGATTAAACAGCAACACTCCTGCATTAATATATGTGTCTTCATCAACACCTTGTTCAAATATTGGGTTATCATAATGCAATTCTTTACGACCGAGAATAAGCTTATTTCCAAAATTCATATTCCACAATTCAGAAATATCCATATCTACGACTATATCAGAATCAAGGTATAAAACCTTATCTATATCACTTGAAAGAACCTTCGGAATTAACAATCGAAACATCGTTCCAACAGTGAATGTATTGATATTTTTTAGTTTTTTCCACTCATCAACTACATCTATTGAAAAGTATTCTATACTGTGACCATACTTACTAATCATAGAATCAAATCTATGCTTGCTTTCGTTACTCAACGTCTCATCATGTAGTAGAAAAACTCTTACCTTCTCCTCTGTACACAAAAAAGCAGACAACATTGCCACTGCGGTGTATTTTGCATATGTGCCTTTTTCATCATGTAACGCAAAACAAATATTTATCATTCTATCCCCTATTATTCCAACTTCCTAATATTATTTCATCATCAAATGGTCTACACGGCATATCCAAAGAAATTGGCAAATTGACTTTTATACTTTCCTTTAAATCATATCGCTTTTTATTTAATAAAGTGATTTCTAATGTATCTGGATATGGAACACCATCTACATATATTACATCTCCATAATTATTCGCATGTACATGAATAACACCAAATAAGGATGTAAGTTTTTTGAGTGCCTTTTCTATCAAATCATTCTGGCATAAACTATTAAGATTATGTAATTCCATAACAAGCTGATCAAATCTATTGAGCAATTCCAAATCAGAATTAAGGATAAAACCATATTCCGCACCCTCAACATCCATTTTCAGTATCATATTATTATTGTGTAAATGTTCATTCCTATTTACTAAACTCTGTAGAGTTTCTAAATCTCCTTTTGAAGAATCTGTGTCAGATATTCCTTTTTTAAAAAAATGAAATTCTTTTCTTTCATATGGAAGATTATTAATTGTATGATCATACATGTATACTTCATAACCCATATCAGCCATATCATTATCCCATGATACGTCCGAACTAATACCAAATGAGTATGCAACTTTTTTAATTTTTTCTTTCAAGTCGCCATACATTATATATCCGCCATCATTCTTTTTTCCAACTCTTATTAGTTTATCGCTAGCACAATCATTAATTGTCAAGAAATGATTAACACTATGCCATCTTTCAAAAAACACGACCCCCAACATCTCTAGTGCTTTTTCACTGGTTATCTGAATCATTCTACTGCCTTCTGATTGTTCCGATATCTTAAATAAAACAGGTACAGAATGGTGCGTACATATAATATTATTATCTATGAAACCTTTTCCTTTAAGAAAACTAACAATTTTCTTCTGCTCAATTTTATTTGCAACAGATACTACAACTTTTACATTATCTTTGTATTCTAATTCTTCAGGTGAGACTACTGGAAATGTATTTCTATCGAATAAAGCTGCATTTTTATCAACAATACCTTTTACCTCGCAATAATTGTTTTGAAGAATTTGCTGGTAATACTGCTTTCCAACTTTTCCAAAACCATATATTATTACAGTGTCTCCCTTATCAATTTTCTCATAAGGAAATAGGTAAAAAGACTGTTCATATTTAGTTTCCATTTCACTCTACTCCTTTTTTAGTAAAAACTTTGATCCAACGATTAATATCCGCATATCTCTTCTTAATTACTTCTTTGTTATCATTTGAAAGCCATGTTCCACCGTGATGATGGATTGTATATGTATTATTTGTCTTATAAATAATGCCCGTTTCAAAACTTTTTGCGCTTAAACATTCAAAGGGATATACTGTTATATTTTCTATCTTTTGATACTGACCATTCGTCACTAAACCATGCTTCTTCAGAACGTCTGTATATACCACAGGACATATTTCTCTAATATTGTATGTTCCATCCTCAAGGATAAATGGCTTATCTAAATATTCACCCCTAATTTTCTCAAATACCTTATTACCTTGTCTAGAACCAAAGCCCGAACCACAATCCACATGTTGCATGCTTTCGAAACCCAAGTATGCTTCATTTCTTAACAAATCATCTAACGGTTTAATAACTTCAACATCCATATCCATATAAATACCACCATATCTATATATCACATCAACTCTGGAATAATCTGAAGCTATAGACCAATTCTTCGAACTAATTGCCTCATCAAAGAATCGGCACCCTTTAGAGTTATAATCATTTAAAGACCATATACGCACTTCATAATCCGGACAGTATTTCTTCCATGATTTCATACATTCTAAATACTTTTCTGGAATAGGATCGTTTGAAAACCAAAATGTATTTATAATTCGAGGTATCTTCTCTTCTCCTTTGTCCTTTATGGTGTCATCAAAACCCTCTGTCAATAATAAACTGTCGTCTTGGAACAATCCACCCAAAACACTCCCTGGAATAGTTTCCATGTCTTTTAATTTTGGATTAGACAGAATGTATTCTTCCATCTCTCTGTAATTCTTGGCAGTATATACTAGCATGGTATTTAAATCTACTACTTCTTCAAGCTGTTCTATCCCAATCCTAGATGCATTACTTAATAATTGATCATGAGACAATAATACTAATTCATCTTTGTCAACTAAAAACTTTATATTGGAAAGCAATTCATTTTTTTTGAAAAACGGAAGCATAGTGTTATTAAAATACTTCCCTAGCCCCCAGCATATAATGTTTTTTCCACGCAAATAATTTACAGCTCTTTCAATAATCATAACTCAGAATTCTCAAATACTTTCTTGGGTTTACACCACAATATTTTTTCTCTATCTATGCCCATATCACTTAATGTCCTAATCATTTCTTGGGCAACATTTTCATTATTCACACATATTAAAACAATGTCAAACTCTATTGAGTGTATATGATCAATTCTTTGAACCTCAAAAAATTCAAACTTATACTTTTCAGTACATTTATCTATCCACGCCACAATCTCAATCTGAGGATATTTTGATAACTGTGTGTAATAATCTTGACCAATTATTCCTGCTCCGTAAAGAACTATTTTTTTTCCTAGCAGCTTCGTCATATCTTCTAACTCATATAACTGTACTACATATCTTTTCTCACAATCACTCTTCAAGAAAAAAGCCACTTGCTGTTTCACCCTATAATCTAGCATTTTCTCATAACTTGCAATTTCTTGTGTTTTATCTAGAATATTGCTAATCTCTTTCACTAAAGATAACTCATTCGTAACCATTTCTCTAAAACTTCTATGAGTTAATGAGTCTTTCCTAACTACATAATGATAATTTACCAGGTCAGAAATCAACATACATTTTGCTTCTAAAAAGCAATGTATCGCACATAGCAAGTCTTCACCAAATGACTGATAATCTGGAACCCTTTCATAACACTTTCTTATAAACTCTGCCTTAAATATTTTTGACCATATAGAAGTTGCAACATCATATTTAAAGCTTATTCCAATTTGTTCAGCAACTAATTCTTTTCTACTTTCATCATCTAGTTTTAACAACATATTATTTTTATTATGTACAACCTTATCTTCTATATAATAACCTGTTGAAACAAAATCTACATTATATCCTTGAATTAGCTCTAACATTTTCTCACAAAAAGTCTCATCTACATAATCATCTCCATCCACAAAACATATATATTCTCCCATTGCTTCCTTTAACGCTCTTTTTCTCGCTCTAACTAGTCCTTTATTCTCTTGATGTATCACTCTAAAACGAGAATCAACACAAGCATACTCTTCACAAATCTTTCCTGAACTATCCGTAGACCCATCATCTACGCATATTATTTCTATATCCTGTATAGTCTGATTTTTTAGACTGCTTAAACACTTGTTCAAATATTTCTCAACATTATATATTGCAACCAAAACGGAAACCGTCGTCATCCACTCGTCTCCTTTTCATATTAACTCATTTTTCTACAGTAACTTATATAATCATCTGCAACTCGTTCCATCGTATAATACTCCGAATAACTCTTTATATAGTCTTCATCCCAGTCTTTTTCATACCATTCAACAATAGCTCTTGCTAAAGCTTGATCCGTATGCTCTTTTACTAGAATAGCCACTTTAGAATCATTTATATCATATGCTGTTTCATTATCTGCAAACATAATAACTGGTTTCCCATATTGAAGCATTTCTAATACAGCCAAACTCAATCCTTCATGTAAGCTTGGCAATGCAAGTCCATCTGCTCCACTATACACCTTAGGCATGTCATGTCTAGGCTTTGTACCTATGTATGTTACATTATCGTCTAATTTGTTTTTCTTTATTTCTTCCTTCATTTTTTTTAATATTGGATACTTTACGGATTCTTTGCCGCAAAACACTATTTCAATATTTCTTTTCAGTTTCTCAGGCAATAAAGAAAAGGCTCTCACAAGTTGTATCTGGTTCTTTCTAGGCTGAAGAGATGCCGAGCATAATAGTGTTTTCTTGTTTTTTTTCTTCCTATCCAAAAACTCATCTGATGCATTCCTAGGAACTCCATTTAGTATTACGCTCACATTTTTTTCTTCTATATTAGGACACTTAGATAATAGATCCTCTTTCATTTTAGAACCTACCATAATTACCTTTAAATCATCTACCAAAAAAATACCATCCTTATTCAACAAATGACACACAAATGAAAATGGCCTTTTTAATCTTCTACAAATATTCACACAGTTAAAGCAAAACTCTCCCCCACCTTGTATTAAAATATAGTCAAAAGAGTTATTTATTAACAATTCTTCAAAGCATTTAGAAAGACTCCTTTGCCATACATCAATATTATCCTTTGTTCTTTCTCCTAAAACATACTCCGAATTTCCTAAAACCTCAATATGTCCGTATTGCATGTCGTTCAAAGATATAGCACCTTGAAACAAATAAGCCTCCTCTTTTCTACCTATATACTCAGCAATATCAGAAATCATAATTGCTCCACCATTACGCGCTATTTCAAATCCAAAATCCGTTTTAGAAAAAATACTCCATGCAACTGTTAATATTCTCATTGTTTAGCCACCACACATTCTCTATTCAAATACATTATAATGCAATACATCATCACATTTAACATCCTTTTTTACACATTTTCCAACTATCTTGTCAAACATATCCACTGTGATTCCCTTCCCAGGTCTTTTCCATGTAATCATTGTTTCAGTGATAACTGTTCCCTTAGGAATATCACACGCCGCTACAAGAGAACGTCTAGCGTTCTCTCTTGCCTTTATTTCTGAAGGCAAACATTTTAGTTCACCATTTCCACAGATCTTTTCTATGTTTTGAATCTCTGCAAGAATATGTTTTGCGTCATCAGGATCCATCGCATGGTAATGATCATTTCCCTTTAGTTCTTTATCTAAAGTAAAGTGCTTTTCTATCACAGTTGCACCTAGTGTATATGCTGTCTTTAAGACATCATATCCTTTGCCAGGTCTTGTGTGGTCCGAATATCCAATTATTAAATTAGGATACTTTCTTTTTAAAGTCTCTATTTTCCTTAGATTAGCATGTTCATACGGAGTTGGATACTCTAATACACAGTGTAGTAAAGCAAGTGGCTGCCTGTTATATTTACGTATCAATTGAACACTTCTATCTATCTCATCCTCATTGGATGCTCCAACCGACAGTATAATTGGCTTATTCTTTTTTGCTTGATACTCAATAAAGCTTAGATTATTCAAATCAGATGAAGATATTTTATACACATTCATCATTGATTCCAAATAATCTGCTGACTCAATGTCAAATGGAGTTGACAAGAACTCTATATTGTTTTTTTCTGAAAACTTTGCTAATTCCCTATACTCTTTCTCTCCAAAAGAATCATACTTTTTAAAAAGCTCATACTGTGAACGAGTAGGTTCTTCTTTTATATCCCAATAATATGGAGAATCTTTTGAAACTATAGTTTCCGCCTTATAACTCTGAAATTTCACAGCATGAATACCTGCATTAGCAGCCTCTTTTATCATCAGTTTTGCAGCTTCCATAGGTGTGACTCCTTCTTTTTTTGCAATATCATAATAATTAACACCTATTTCTGCTATTAGCAAAAAATCTTTATTTCTTAGTTGTTCTTCTATAGTATGCTTCATCTTCAAAAATCTCACTTAAAAAACGTATTTCATACACTCTCTTCTATAAATTATTTAACAATTTAGATACTCGTTCCCTACCATTTTTTAAATCATTTCTTAACAATTTTTCCTGAATTCGTTCTCTCTCTAATTTAGGCATGGCAAGGTAATAATCCAACGTTGATTCTATCATATAATCCGTTGGACTTATCCCCATATTCAGAAACCCATTGGTCTCAGAAACAAACCCATGCATTTCCTCTCTCTCGTTCTGAGATAACACAACAGACGGTATTCCCAACATAGCTAATTCATATGCAGTTCTACCTCTTGATGTTATTGCGATATCACATTTCGACATCATATCTGGCATATTTTTTACATCAAAACACACATGTATATTAGGTATTTCATTATATTTCATCAATTCATCAACATTTTCTTTTGCTCTACCTAAAGCAATATGAAAATCATATTCTACATATTTTTCTTTTTTTATAATGTTAAACAACCGTTCTGTATAGTTTTGAGGGTCTGCTCCACCAAAACAAATAAAAACATTATTTATTTGTTTCTTAATCTGTATAGGTTGATACATCAAAAAAATCTTTGGCGCTATATAATACTTTTCACCCCCATAAATCTTTCCAACAACATCGTCTTTGTTTAACGCATTAAAAACGATATCTGCCTCATTGATTCCTTCTCCATCATCCTCGAAATTTACTATCTTACTATTTAACGGTAGGACACTTCGCAACCCTATCATATAGTCAAGCGACGTTGATAGAATATCATTTATAAAAATATCATATTGCTTTTCTTTTACTATATGAAACAACTCTACTATTCCATTTACAGGCACCAAATTATGAGTTGTTTCTCCAAATATATATCTCTCAGTCTGATTTCGATCGTAATATATATCTGGTTTTATCAAAAATTCATCTGCTAATTCTAGTGCTCTATATACATGTCCTGTTCCTCTAGTTTGATTTCCATTTACATAAATAGCTATCTTTTTTTTTGATAATATCTCCTCAGCTGCATACATGTCTATAAATGTATCTACATCTATAGCCTCCTCTTGTGATAACTCAAATACATCTACCTTCTTTCCTATACGACTTACTTCCGTTATAACATCGTATTTAGAAATAACAAATGCTCCCGTCTCTATATAATTTGCAGGCAAAAACTGACGATTTAGTCTTCTCTTGTAATTAGGAATCTTTTTCCCATCTTTCTCACTCCACGACAAATGTGGTTGATTCGTTGCTGATATTACAGTATCTAACCCATTATCAATGGTATATTTAATAGCATTATCAAGTGTTTCTACTTGCAAAGTTGGTGATGTAGGTTGCATTGTTATAATATAGTCATAATGCTTTTGCTCAGACTCTATCACATCATAAATAACCGCATCTAACGTAATATCATCTCCACACAATTCATTTCGTCTCCATCGACACCGCGTCCCCATCTGCTCCGCTAAAATCTTTACCTCATATGAATCGGTTGATATTACAACATCAGTGATATACTCTGAAGACAAAGCGTTCTGTATAGAATAATAAATCATGGGATGTCCATGTATTAATCTTATATTTTTGTTAGGTATTCCTTTAGACCCTGCTCTTGCTGGGATAATTGATAATACTTTCATACTAACGACTCTCTACTTTCTGTAGTATGTTTTTAACAAAATCCTACTATTTTAAGGGCTTTGTTAAATGTCACCTTTGTTCCATATATATCTCAAAGTAGCTCCTTCTGGATATGAATTGGCTTTTAAGAGCCTATTTCTGATGATTTATGGTACAAAAATTAGAACGTCTTTCTATGTGCCATTATAAAGGCCGTTCATATGTCCCATCCTCACCTACAGTAACTAACCTCTCATGTCTACCAGGATCATTGACCTCTGTCATGTCCTAAATTCCTTCGTCCTGCTTATCCATAGTTGGGTGCTACTCATGCTCCTATAGCAGGGTCATTGCCCTATAAAAAATGTCAACGCAGCTAACTGGCTCTACTTTGTTCTATATAACTTTGCATTCCTGTATCACAGCACCATTCTTGGCGGACGCTTTCCTGTTTACAGGTTTTTTATTGCTTAGGCAGCGATAAGGTTGCTGTCTCTATGGATGTCAGACATCATCTTGAATCTGTCATAATCCACACCCTTAGTCAGAATCGCATAGAATACACGAATCAGTTTGCAGCTTACGGCTATCATAGCCTGTATACCAAATCTCTTATTTCCGCATAAATACCTTCTGGCATATATGGGATAGAATATCTTCCATCAACAACTAGCTTTGCAATTGTTTTTGGATCTTTTGAATCTGTTTTCCTTGGACTATTATCATCCAATTCTTTAATCTTTTTGACTGAGTATGGATTGACCATTACTAACATCATTTGTCTATCTGATACATAGTTCGCAAGCGCAAACCAATAATGTCCTGTAGGCTCACAGCCTATTATTACGATAGTCTTATTATTCTCAGTCCTAATAGCATCTGCCCAGTGATAGAAAGAGTTAAATCCTTCTATATCATTATTAAATGTGAAAACTTTTTTGGTAAGCTCTCTACCTCTGTTATCAAAGGCTCTGGCATAGTGCGTTCTACTTCCGATATCAACTCCGATTACTAACGTTGTATCTGTTACTTGTTCAATTTTCTCATTCTGTGTATAATTCATAGTAAACCTCCTGTGTTTGATTGATATGTTACATCCACCAAGATGCATCTCAATCTTACCTTGAGGTTCTCTTTTATTCAACTGGCTCTATTTGTGAATTACAGGAATGCTCCTTGATTATCAATTCATTTCTTATACAAATAAACTGTCGAAATCTACTCTTTCAAATACTTCTAATTTGCCGCCACGAGTTGCGTTGTATATTTTCACATTGTTTTGACTAGCATAATCTTTTGCGCTAACATATGAATTGTACACCCATTCCGTTGCCGGTCTTGCGGTAAGCACCTTTTCCTCAAAAAAATGCGCATAATTCTTTTTTTCTTCTCCGTAATATGAAAAATCTACCCCCAATAAATAAATCTCATTATACCCCATATATATAGCCCATTGTAAGCATGCATATGTCACTGTCCCTCCAGCATACGTTCCTTTTGTTAAGTCTGTGGCAAATCTTGTCTTATCATAATCCCTTCTTATATAATTTACATGGTAGATATATTCATTTTTTTTATTGTTTTTGCAAACATCCTCGTTTGTATCTCCGATAAGAAACACCGTTTCGTCATCTTTATTTAACTCTTTATTTTTCCTATATGACGACAAGAAAACATAATCTTCTGCGACAAAATAATCCGGTCTCCAGCATGTTTTCGTATATGCCTTATATATTTCGTTCATACTAAATGTGTCTATATTATTTTCTTTTAATACATTTAAATCTTCAATACGTAAACTTGGACCAGTTGCAACAATAAAACACTTTTCTCCTTTGTGCTTGTTTTGGAATTTTTTTACAGGCTTAGAGTCATAATCTGCGATTCTTCTATCTAGATCAAAAAAATCTTTCACATCCCCCTTATAATTGTTAGTATCTGTAGCATAATCACAGTTTAATATTTCATCGTACTCTATGTCGTTTTCCCTCACTAGGCAAAATCCTTCTTTTTTCAGCTGTTTCACAACAAATCTAGACTCAAAGCCATCTTCATCAATATAAACATCTGTCCCAGATTCTCGTCCCCATTGTGCAACCATGATAGCGTGTATACTTCTTCCACGTATTAAGTATTTTTTTGAATGTTTAAAATAATTCTTTATATATTTTTTTAAATATTCTCTTTGATATGGCTCCTGGTATGGTCCACATGCATCTGTTAATTTAAAGAAAGAATTAACGCCTTTATTGTTCAAAATATCAACCCCTGCTTTCTCATCTTCAAAGCTTATAATAATAGGGTATTTACACCAATTAGCTTTGTATTCATCAAGAGAAATTATAGGTAAATTATCAACTTCAACTTCAAGATTCTCATCTATGAAAGCCACGATATACTTATCTGTCAATTGTTTATATAATCGTCTGCCTCGCTCACCAGCACCCCATATTACAAATTGCATGTCACCTCTCCACACTTTTCTTTTTTACACTATGTTCTTATTACGTCTTTTATAACCAACTCATGTTCCCATGGTGAATCCATGCTGTATTATTTGCAATTGAACATTTTCCAGTATACTGATTCTTACCTTGAAAGCTCATAGGATAAATATTCATATCACCTATAGTCTGTAATCTGTTATTAATAATATAGCCATATTTTTTTAGAACTCTATATGAATGAGTATTACAAGATGTTTTATCTATATTGCCATGCTTATCTACAATACTACATGTATTATAATAATCTCTTAGTTCTTTTATCATAACCGAGCCAGGTTCACACCCAAACCCACTCCCTAAATTCATCGTTAGTGAAGCATCTACACTAGCAAAGCATTTTTGGTATAAAAGCTCGTCTGGTTTTTTTATCAACTCTATGTCGGTATCCAAATATATCCCGCCATACTTGAACAAAACATCTAATCTTAAATAATCGGGCACAAACCCCCACATCTTCATTTCGTATGTTTGCCACATATATTTATTCTTTTTTATATCATAATTATATTCATTCCACTCATAAAAATCATAATCCTGACACATACATTTCCATTTATCAATATTTTTTTGAATGTCTTTTGGTTTTTCGCTTCCAAACCACGCATAGTGAATGACTTTAGGTATTAAAGGCCTTTCGCTTTCTTTTAAGATCTGGTATCTGTCATATTCAAGCTCTATATCAGCAACTTCATCTATTGAAACTACAACAAGTTTGTTTTCTCTATCAATTCTTTTTAACTGTTTGAATATTTCTTCATAATATATACTTGCAACAAGTATAATGGTTTTACAGTCCCATATTCCCCACAAATCCTTAGGCTTATATACAGGAAGGCTTCCTCCTCTATATTCTAAGCCCAAGGTATTATTCTCGATATTGTTATCTAACACACCTACTACATTTTTGCCTAGTCCCCAACCATCAATATATAGCAATACTCTTTTTCCTTGTATTCCTGCACCAAAAAGAATAATTGTGCTATCTTGCAAAATGTCAATTAATTTCTCTAAAGATAATCCTCTTAGAACTTTCATATATTATACCTCAGTATACAGAATAACTGCAAAAGCGCATACACTGCGTAATTGTTACTTAATGGATACAACTATTGTTCTCCAAATCATTATATTAATTAAAAGACTCTACACTTCTCGTGTAAAATCTTTATCAATTATGTTTTCTGTAATTCCCTTCACACCGAATGCCGTCGCTGGCTCAATATACACATTTATATATATCGGAGAGTTGACGAGAAAAGTTGATGCTAACAATTGTATTATTAGGAATTAATCAACATTTTGCATGAATTATTTCAGCAATCTTTTTACTTGCTTTTCCATTGAATGTCAGGTTCATTTTTTTATCAAATTCTTCTAGTCTCATAGCGTACTTATCGCTATCAAAACTCTTTATTTTATCTTCTAATTCATCGTTAGTCGTCGAAATTGAAAAAGGGAAATCAATATCCATCCCAGGAAAAATATCTTGATTGATACTCACATTACCTTTGGCATCGCCTGTAATGTCCCAGAACAGAGCGCCCCTATCATTTCTATACTCTTCGATATCATCTGCGTATATAAACACTGGCATTCTTGCGAATCCAGCCTCAAAGCAAGCACTAGAGTAGTCCGTTATATAAGCATCCATTCCAGCTAACAACGTATAAAAATCATCTTCCTGACTCTCATTGATTATTCGATCCTGTATATTTGAATTTTTATAATCATTAAATGATGCAGCCAACTGTGGATGAACACGAACACATATATACCATTCCCCTCCGAACTTCTTCTCGAAATTGTTAATTAATCTGGCAAAATCTATTGTCCATTCTTCTGAATAAACATAACGTTTTCCATCTTTTGCTCCCTCACGAAAGGTAGGGGCGAACATCAGAATTTTTGCATCTGTTGGAAGACCTTTTTTCTTTCTGTATCTCTTCTTGATTCTGTCTCTATTACCATAAAGCACATCACAACGAGGTGCTCCTGTCTTTAACATATGTCCATTGTATAAGAGCCCCTTTGGACACATTATCTCGCAAAACTTCGAATCTATGATAAGATCATCTATCATATCCGAATCATTTTTGCTAACCAAATATGCCATCTTAGAGAATCCTTCTCCCCTCCATAGACCAACCGTCTTAATTCCAATAGTATAATGGTTAGTATTAAGATAGTACTGTCCCTTTCTCTTGCAAGTGCCATATGGTTTTCTATAATTATCAATCCACACCTTAGACCTGCTCAGCCAATACGCTCTGCTTAATAAGGTATTAGGAACTTTTCCAATATAGCTTGGGAACTTCTTGTTCATATCATTTACGAACCACACAAACTTAATATCAGGATGTTGTTTATGCAGTTCCTTAACGATATACTTCGGATTACATCCGAATCCCCCCTTGCCTTCGAAGGTGCAGACACTAACACGCTTATTATCTATAGGGAAGATTCTCATCATATAGAAGCATAATCGATTGCCCAAAGCTTTTATTTTTCTATATCTAATATAATTTTTTTCGTTCATTATCTTATTTTTAATCATTGTTTCGAAAAACACTATTATTCTACGAACTTCGTGACATAAATCATTATATCATTAATCCAAAAAAGACTCTACACTCCTCGTGTAAAGTCTTTACCATTCTTATTATCTGTGATTCCCTTCACACCAAGTGACGTCGTTGGCGCAATATACATATTTATATGTATATCGGAGAGTTGATGGGAATAGTTAATACTAGTATAGTCTTTGTACTTAATTAAGTCGAATGTAAAACTAAATTCCACTTCTCATATCCCAAAACAGAATTTGCTCTTACAATAATTCCGTTTTATATTTATAATCTTCTCTGATACTCCTTGTTCCTAGAAAGGAAACTACTATGTCAAATTTAATCCCAGGTAACCAAAAACATCTAACCCTTAATAACAGAGTGTTCATAGAGAAATGTCTTGATCAGGACACGTCTATGAAGGATATAGCCAAGCCCCTTTTGTATGTAATGGATCTTTGAATGTCGTACATACAAAGACTTTCAGGAATTTCTCAAAACCTCTCCTGATGCATCAATTGTCGAAATGGATACTGTACTTGACAAAAACCCAGTGTTGAGAAGAGTCACGAATACATACGTTACATTCTTCCAAAAGGGAGTTCTTTCGACAAGCTCACTTTTTCGACAGTGGAATTTAGTCTCCACTGCGGAATTTAGTATTTCAGTGGAATTTACTTTTTCACTCAAGCAAGACTATACGCACCAAAACAGATTATAAGATATATGCCTTCTTCGCTTCGTTTCATCCAAACTCATCAAAAATTCTTTCCGTATCCCCAATCAATGTCCTGCATCCTTTAGAATCATAGGAAACGTTTACATCTGTAACTCCCATTTGTTTTAAATTTGTTAATAGTATTTTTATTTCATCTTCAATAGTATTAGCACCACCTACACCTTCAAGCGCTTTGTCTATCAAATACTCTGCTTCAAATTCGTTATTGTGTCTATTTTCTTTATTAACACCATTGTATATTGTTACTTCATTTGCATTTATTTTTACATTATCAATATTAATTTTGATAGAGTTTTGAGGACAATACTTCCCCTGCTCAGAAAGTCTTTCCAGAAACTTAAGTATAATACCACTTAATAGGTTTGCCGTTATATCTAAAATAATCGAACCATTTTCAACATGATTAAGGGTTATCTGTTCCTTGTACTTTTTATTTGTGCGTCTAGCTGTCGTTGCATACTTCCTGCCCTGTCCTGTAAGATATTCTTCACTTTCACAGATAAAACGATTAAAATCTGCAATAAGCGTCAACAAACTAACCTGGGTATAAACAAAATTATAATACTGTTTATAATCGGCATTAAAACATATTCTATATCTTGTTTTAGTTTCGTTTAAATACTTGTCTAACTCTTTTTCCATCTTTAGCGCCCTCTCGTTAAAACAAAACTAAATTTCATAAAAAAGAGCCCACACACTACTCAGTGCAAGCTCAACTTTTTACCATCAAAAATCTTCCACGAGGTTATACACATTAATTATTGGGAGCATCTCACTTCTTGTCTCCGGTTGCGATGTAAGTATAGAAACTTGACTCCTCATATATGGCAGTAAAATTGCAACTGCATTGCTTTTAATTAACTGCTTTTCCACTTCTATACTTTCCACATCAGCCACATAAAAATATCCAGACAATCTAATATCAAGATCATATTCACCTGTTTTTGTGCCATTTACTAAAAGCGTAACACAATACTCATGTTCATCTAATTCTTTAATATTGGCTCCTAATTTAAACTCTGTCTCATTATCGTTTTGAAAACCATTTCTTCGAAATGAAATATCATCAAAAACGCAATGTGTCATATGCAAAACACTTTCTATATCCTTATTCTCTTTCATACTACGCCGCCTTTAATTCTTTAATCTCTGTATATTTCTGTTCCTTAGCTTCGACAACTGTCTCTTCTACGTTTTCCCCAAGCTTTAGTTCTGATGTCTCTTTATATATTATTTCGTCGTCAATATATATTCTCTTTGACAAAGTATAATCTGACACTATTATCTCGTCCCAAACTTGAGCTATATCAATCAAATCAGATGTGACATCAATCCATGTGCTTAGGTATGTATTCTGATTGTCAATTATGCTTTTCACATAGTCCTTGACTGACGAATCAATTATTTCGTAATATGCATTATTATTTGGAAGGCAATCCGTTCTCAAAGCTTCAAATTTAATTTTATAAACAATATCATCTTCTATACTTTCTCCCGTTGAAATATCCCAAATAGATAATGCATTAATAAAAACATCTACCATTGCAACCTTACCTTTTATCATATCAGCAACAACCATACTATCCCTGCATTCTGCCACGTAATAGCTAAGCGTATCAATATCATAGCATAAAACAATATAATAAATACCTTTTTCATTTTTACATACAAAAAACAACGGTGTTCCGTTAAATTCAATCAAAACACAATCCAGGTATAATTCCTGATGTTCTATTATAAAGCATCTTTGATTATCACTCATTTTCATCACATCCTTCGTACTGTTTTATCTCAAAACTTCTGCGAATCAATTCAAAACTCCCATCATATAGCCACCATGTCACATGACCCTTATCTCCTTGAATAAATATTGGCCCTCCATTGGCATCTATAACACCTTGTGCCAGCCTCTTATTAGGTTTTGGCAATTTAAATAAATTTACAAGATTCCTTTTATTTCTGTTCAGTGACACACCATAGAACACGGGGTCATCCCATTTTGCTTTAGCTCCTCTGGGAGTAATAATTCCTTTTGTTCTCTCTTCTGCCTTAGACAAAAAGTCCTCCCTTTCAACTTTAGTTTTATTCTCGTTATATTTAACGGCTCTATATGCTAATATATTATCATAGGTCCATCGCGTACCCTGGGGAAAGGTTAAATTATATTTACAAAAATGGTCTTGCATAAACTGTGGGAATTTCTCCATATTCTCATCTAGCATATCAATTCACGCCTCCCTTTATGCACATTATACCACAAGATTGACAGAACACAAGTATAGCCGTTATCAGATGCATTTTGAATAGATTCTATCAGCTACTCGTTTACTTGCATTTCCCTCAAATACCAGCTCCATATCCCTGTAAAACAATTGCAGTTTGTTATTATATTCTACTTCGCTGAAAGTCTTTATATGTTCTTCTAATTCATCGTTATTCTTTGCAACTGAAAAAGGAAACTCAGTATTCATATCAGGAAATATATTCTGATTAATTAATGCCTTTTTTCGTATTCTCAGATATATTCCAGAAAAGCTCTCCTCTATCACATCGATATTGGTCTATATCATCAGCATATATAAACACCGGCATCCTAGCGAATCCCGCCTCAAAACACGCACTAGAATAGTCTGTAATATATGCATCCATTGCAGCCATTATACTATATAAATCATCTGCTTGACTTTCATTTATTATCCGACCTTCAATCTCTGAATTATTATAGTCATTAAATGATGGGGCAAGATGTGGATGAACACGAAAACATAAATACCACTTTCCACCAAACTTCTTTTCCAGATTCTTTATTAGTCTTGCAAAATCAACACTCCAACTCTCAGAATAAACATATCGTTTCCCATCCGTTGAACCCTCTCGAAATGTAGGTGCAAACATCATAATCTTCGCATCTTCCGGTAGTCCTTTTTTCTTATGATATTTCTCTTTGATTCTGTCTCTATTACCATATAATATCACAGCGCGGTGCGCCGGTTTTTAATAAGTGCCCGTTATATATAAGTCCCTTTGGACACATTATCTTGCAAAACTTCGAATCTATGATAAGATCATCTATCATATCCGAATCATTTTTGCTAACCAAATATGCCATCTTCGAAAATCCATCTCCACGCCACAAACCAACTGTCTTAATGCCAATTGTATAATGGTTAGTATTAAGATAATACTGTCCCTTCCTTTTACATGTTCCATAAGGCTTCCTGTAGTTATCAATTCACACTTTAGAACGACTCGGCCAATATGCTCTGCTCCATAAGGTATTAGGAACCTTTTTAATATATCTTGGGAACTCTTTTCCCATATCATTAACGAACCATACGAACTTAACATCCAGATGCTGCTTATGTAATTCTCGAATAACATATTTCGGATTACATCCGAATCCACCCTTGTCTTCGAAAGTGCAGACACTAACAAGCTTATTATCAATTGGGAACAGTCGACATATATGAAAGCACAAACGATTGCCCAGAGCTTTTAGTTTTCTATATCTAATATAATTTTTTTCTTTCATTACCATACTGTCTCAGTTATTCGCCGAATAATATATTCTGCGAACTTGTTTTTTCTAAACAATAATTACCTTAAATATTATACCATTTATCTAAAAAAGACTCCACACTGCTAGTGCAAAGTCTATTATTCTTCTGACTATTTGTGATTCCCTTCACACCGAACGCCGTCATTGGCATATATACATATTTACATTGGACTAAGGGTAGAGGAAAATAGTTGATAGTGCTTACATCTTAATCTTTTTTCCGTATGACAACATCGTCAACAATAGTTTCATCAATTTCCCCATCCTCTAATAACAACCTATGAAATCCGTCATCACATTTTAAATATATCACTTCTGCCACTACAATATCCTTATCATTATTCTTTACCGCATCATAAACTATATCAGATAGTAAACTTGTCAAAATGCCAATCAAAATAGCTACAATTGTCTTTGAAACAATCGGATGTTTTTTTGCTTCATCCTCCAGCAAGCTATGAACCTTTCTTTCCCATTTGCTTTCTTTCTTGATTAACCGCACAAGCTTGTCCAATAAACGCTCTGTTTGGATTTTTTCATTATCAGATATTGATTGATTCGCCAGCAATTCACATATATTATCATCACTCACATAAACATCCATGTTAAAAGGTCTGGAACAATCAACCTTCTCCAGCATTCCATCAAGTTCCGCCAGTATCTCTTCAAACGACTTAGTCCTACTCTTTTTTATAAAATAGGAATAATATATTATTCGCTTATAGCTATCAATTCTTTTAATAGATGTTTGTTCAATTATTATCCCTTGCATATTTCCCATCCTCTAACCCTTGTTTTCACTATCGCAGCTGATCATACTGCCTCGCCACACTGATTGCATTATCAACAAAGAACACCCTCATATGCATTTTGAATATTTGCTCCAACCACACCTCATGAACATTTGATTTCTGTATCATGTTTTTTCAAGTCAGTTTGGGATTATTGTAATTACACTTATGATACTTGATACCAATATTAGTCGTAACTATTTACTATATATCACGACTTGCACTTTACCAGATTTTAACTACGTCAAAGAAATCTTTCATATTAGAGCCTTTCTTGCCAATATTGTCTGCTATAAAAGACAGTTCTACAAAAATCTCGTATGTGCTTTTATATATTGTAAATACATTTTCAACTACTGCATTTCTTTTTGCTTTTATTATTTTTTCATTTTTATATGAGTTCTTTCCGCTGTTCAGTTTATTGTAAATATCAGTGTCTGCTTTAAAATCTTCTATCGAACGATATTTTAGATTCTTTCTAATAAACTTATCTACCTCCCCACCTTTATAATCCTCGCAATGCAAACACGCAACGTATTCAAAATCAGGACTGTTTATTATTAATATATGCGGTGTTCTCCTGCTTTTATTCTCTCTAATACAATACTTTATCAAATCTACCAATTTTTTTCTTTCTTCATAATCAGTTGCTTTATCTCCATCTATCACAATAAATTTGGCCAAACATGCTACGTCGCTGTCCTCCTTAACTTTTTTCAAAAAATTACTATACCCTCCCCCAAACATATTTACCGGAGTGACGTTCAATGTAACTAGCTTATTCTTTCTGATATATTCATAGTAATGGTATTCTGTATCACCTTCGCAAAAAACCCTAAATCTTGGTTTCAAAGTTCTAGTTTTTCTACTCATTGGCGACACCTCCCAAAATACCTTTCATGTAAAACTCATATATTTTTGTCACTTCATATCTAACTTCTGGAAAATCAGACAGGGAGTATAATTCTGACTCTAATGTCTCTATATCTTTCGTAGCAAAATATATTTGTTCCTTCATGTAATTCTTCAAATCTAAATGCAACACATTATGTGTTGTAAAAATAAACTGTCCTGTGTGTTGTTTCCCATTTATGAAAGAAACTATTCTATCTGAAAGAACCGGATTCAATACCCTATCAACCTCATCTGCTATTATGCACTTGTTTTTATATACTACCTTATATATTTGAATCGCCCACGCAAAGTATTCTCCGATTCCACTAGAATCATTTTTTATCTCTCTTCTAAACACCGTTCCATCTTTCCTCTTCCTGACTATCACTGTCCTTGTATACAACTCCTTCTCATTTATTTCTATTCCTGCAATACTATAATCAATCATTCTTAGAATTTCTATAAACCTCAAGTCCTTAACAATATTCTCATCTTCCTCTTCACCGCTAACCGCTTTTATAAAATCGAGATTTATAGTAGGTGAAATAACATCAAAATAATTATTTATCCAATCCACAAAAGAATATGCTTCTTCAACGGCCAAAAGGGCTAACTTATTAATAAAAAGTCCCGAAGATGCCTCTGTTTTCATCCTTTCAATGACTTCTTCATTATACTTATCTTCACCAGCAAAAGAAATATTTACAACCATAGATAATTTATCTTTTTTCCCCTCTTCGCCATGTGTAGTAAGTATCTTTTTTCGTCTTAAATCAAGAACCGACTTATACTTCGCTGTTTTGTTTTTTTTAACATCTAGTTTTTCACTAACAATACCCATTCTGTCTATTTCTAAATGATATAAATAGATTTTATTATTTATAAGAACTTCTATTTCAAAAAGTTGTCTTAATTGCTCATCCTCTAGATCATTTCTTCTCTTCGCCTTTTCATAGGCGTTTGAATTAATGGTAGAACCATATGCTCTTATCCAATCATTACTTGACAATAAAAATTTCAAATACTCAAAACTTCTAACAAAATTAGTTTTTCCACCGGCATTCTCTCCAACTATAACGCAAATTTTATTTATATCATATCCTGTAGAAGTCGTAACATAATTATCCTCAAATCTTCTCCTTACTTTTGAGGCAGCTGCTTTCATTGAGAATTCAACATTATCTCTATAAGAGCAAAAATTTTTAAATTTATATGATATTATCATAATTACCTCCATATCGTTATTCTGATTTGTTTGATTTTTATAATAATGATTATATCATTTTTTGCTATTGATTAAACATTTTTTTGTTTTATCTCGCAGAATCACCCCTATCGACAATTTCCTTTAATGGTATAGAAATAATCCTCATTATTATTTACATGTATTATACTATTACAAAGCCTTTCAAGTTGATGTAGCAAATAGGGGTCTGGGTGCCTGTATTTATTTCCTATTCCATAACTGCAAATCATATTAGTATAATTCAATGGCAATGAATCAATAGTATTCTCAGACATATTATGGCTCGATCCATGATGAGGCATTTGAAAAAAACCAATTTGAGGTAGCACTTTGTTAATATACTTTGTAAATCTATTTTTTTTAGATAACTTATCTAGATTAATATCACCTGTAAGTAATGTTGCAACTCTTCCCTTTGCCAATACACACTTATGACAATAACATTTACAACAATATCTTCTTCGGCAATATTCTCCGTTATCCCAAGAAACAAAAGCATCACTATCGCTAGGATAATGACACAGCACTAATGAGCTTTGATTAATCTTACCCTCTACTTTATCATAAATATCTTTACACAGTTTTCCTCTTCTAGTGTCTATAAGGCTCTCAATGCTATTCTCCGGAAAATCTTCACCAAATTTTAATCTATATTCTTTTCTAATTTCTTCTTTTATCTCATGACATTGAGCTTTATTTTGGTCTTGATATATTTTAAATTCCCAACAACGATTGTAGATTTTTACTGATTCACTTGAGCACCTAACATAATCCTTTCCCTTTTTACTTGTATCTATAATTCCATTCATCGTTTCAATAATTATACCGTCTGTTATGTCATTATTATTCGCATATCCAATTCTATCTCCTTGAAATTCTCTTTCATTATTTGGCGTATCATCCTCTTCCCCTTCAACAACATAAACTCTACACTCTCCTGCAAAAAAATCAATAGGATTAGAGTAAAAGTCGTATAATTCGTCCCCTCGTTTTACATCATATTTTAAACACAACAACCATAATTCTTCTTCGGTAAATGCTGGTAGAAACACATTCTTAATATGATATGTTTCACTTAAATGTTTTACTCCAGATATATGATCTTTATGATAATGAGATATAAATAACGCATCAATCGTATCATCAGAGAAGCTTGAATCTATTTTACCTATTAATAAACTCTTATCCTTTTCGTAGTTCGTTCCACAATCATAAACAAAATTGCTCTTTCTTCCCCCACTGGTTGAAATAGATGCACTATAAAATAACCCTTGTCCAACACCATTAAACTTACATTCTGCTCTTATCATATATCACACGCCCTTTCGATATTTTTTCACGCAACCTTGTCAATAATGAATCATTACCGATAATCACTAGATACCTCTTCATAGATAACCCCTTATGAAAACAGTATGATATAACTAGCCTTTTTAAACAAAATGTGTTTGTTTTGATATTATGTATCAACATATTTATACTATGTAACCACATCGTCGTAATAACTCTACAAACCAATCTGCTTGTTTAGCCGCCTTATCTATATTATCTAGCGCTTGTTGTTTTTGAACAGCTGTCAAACACGAATTATTTATTATACCCATCTTAATAACATTTTTTATTGCCTCATGTTCTATTATTTCTCTGTTATTCATAACACCATCACCTTCAATTTATTATAACATCTTCATATAATTGGAATACTCGCTCTTTGGAATGCCAATATACTCCATTGCCTTTTCAGCAGAACACTTGAGGTTCTTCATGAGGGCTCTTATATCCTCTGCTTTACTTTCTGTTCTACCATCTTCTCTACCAGAATCATATTTCTTCTCTGCATATCTTTCAACTGCTTCACACATAGTCTTTCTCCCTTCCTTATTCTCCTTGAAATGTTTAACTCCTTCTTCAAGTTCCTTATAATTAAATCCTTTTGTTGTTCTTTTTTTCATATCTGATATCAATCGTCCTATGTCATCATCACCCTGGTAGTCACCATTGACATATATAATATGGCTACCGTCGTTAAACATCTCTCCTGACTCAAGAGTCCTGTTTATACGATATATAGGATTACACTTGTCGAAGTAGTCATTCTCGGTGATAAATATTACATAAGAATCTTTCAATTCCTTCGGTTTCTGACTTGACATCAACATTCTTGTGTCCAACATACTGGAGTTGAACCTTGCCCGCCTCGGGTCTGCTCCATCATCTCGTCTTTGTACTTCGCAGTCAAAATAGTCACCATTAGAATCTCTTGCAAAAATATCTAATCTAATTCCTCTACCGTCAACGAGTTCATTTTTAATGTTCCACTGTCCCTTAGATTCCACTACCTCGACATCAGTCTGAAGAATATTTCTAATTAGAATCTGTGTAGCCTCAATGTTCTCATCAAATACCCTAGACATTAGGTCGTCATCCATTAGACACATATTGTCAATAATAGACTCTACCTCGTTTACATACTTTTCTTTTTCACTCATAGGCATTTCCTCCTTAGTTTCATTACAGGAGTTAATACGCCTATATATAACAACTCCTGCTTATATTTTTGTGGGGTTAATAAGCAGGAATTTCTGTTTGAATATTAGAATTTTTATAATAAATAATAATTGATTAATAGAAATATTCTGCTTAAGGGTATGATAACATCATAAGGAATAAAAGACAATCGTTTTTTGTTGTTGATAATTATAAACTTATCACTAAATTCACATTTAATATCAGGAGGTAAATAACAATGCTACTTACTAATTTAATAGAAGGATATCTAAGTTACTGCAAAGATATTAAACTCTTAAACAATCACACAATAAAAGCTTACAAAATAGACCTACGACAGTTTTGCCATTACTTTGATAAAGAGTGTATTGAAGCCATCACGTCAACGAAGCTTGAGTCATACATTTCTGTTCTTCATCGTAAATATAAACCACGAACTGTGAGACGAAAACTTGCTTCAATCAAAGCATTTTTTCATTACTTGGAATATAAGGATCTGATTAGAATAAATCCATTCTCTAAATTATCCATAAAATTTCGAGACCCAATCAATCTCCCAAAAACCATCCCTCTATCAACTATTGAAGCAATTCTAAAAGCCGCTTATAACGAAAAAACTATGGGTGCAACCGATAAAAGAAGGGAGGATTCTATTAGGGATATTGCAATGCTCGAGCTTCTATTTGCAACCGGAATCAGAATATCGGAGCTATGTAGTCTTACACCAAAGGATGTCGATTTGAACAACCATATAATTCTTATTCATGGGAAAGGTATGAAAGAACGAATGATTCAGATTGAAAATTCTGACACTCTCAATGCTCTACAAAGCTACTACAAACACTTTCAAGATGCTATCGTCAACTGTAATCGTTTCTTCGCTAACAAAAAAGGAACAGCACTGTCTGACCAATCTGCCAGACGCATAATCCGACGTTATTCCGATCTAGCTTCAGTATCTCAGCACATTACTCCTCATATGTTCCGTCATACTTTTGCTACTTCACTTATGGATGCCGGTGTAGACATAAGATACATACAAGAACTTCTAGGACACAGTTCTTTATCTGTAACGCAAATATATACACATGTCTCTATGTCCAAGCAAAAAGAAATTCTCGCCACTAAACATCCTAGGAATCAATTTAATATATGAGTATTAAAAGTGAAGGATAATTGTAGATTATCGGTTGAAATAGGAGCTTTTATGTCAGGACAATCCATCATAATTCCGTATCACAGGGACAAAGAGATGATTAAATACGCAGTAAATTGTATTGTTAAGACAGTTTCCGCTGATGTGGAGATAGTTATTGTCGGTAACAACTACTTATCAGAAGAACTAGTGGTGGACTTCCCATACAGCAATGTAAAATACTATGCAATTGAAGAGAACCTATTTTATCCACGGGCAATTAACTTTGGCGTAGAGCGCTCTAATGGTGAAATAATTACATTTGTTGATCCTGATGTATTTGTAAAAAGTGGTTGGTATGAACCACTCATAGAGGCCATCGCAAATAATGATATTGGAGCGGTTGGATGTAAGCTTATTAATCCGTCTACCGGGCGTATCATAGATTTCGGGATTTCGCATACAATGGTTAATGCCGTACACCCATTAATGGGAGAAAGGCCGTCGTTTTACCTTGCTTATGAAAACAGAAGAGTGCAGTCCATTTGCAGCGCAGTACTCACCACTAGGCGCTCTTTGTTTGAAGAAATTAACGGAATGGACATCAATCTACCCTATACATACACGGACATAGATTATTGTTTTAGGCTCGGTGATATAGGAAAATCCACCGTAGCCTGCGCCAACTCAGTTGCATATCATAAAGGCAGCTCGGATCCCGAAAATTCCAAGTCATATTCTTTTAAATACCTCAATGCCGATAGCAAGGCTATGTTTTATAGCAAGTGGGGAGAGCGGATTCCAATTGATTTGGGAAAATGGTTCAATATCTCCTTTTCATACTTCAGGAAGATAAATAGTGATTTTGCACGAAGGGTGTTCCTTTTAGATCTTTCAACCGTTTATGATCGTAGCTATTATTATGGACTTCTTCACGAGCAGGGTATAGAGTTTCTTGAAAATCATGTAGTTCCGGTAAAGACAAGAGACATTGACCATCTTACCCTGCATAAGATGGTTGCTTTTGATATAATTGAAACCGCATCACCAATACTCTATTTTGTAGACAGTTTTTTAGAACTATTTGATAACAGCCTTTGGTTTAATCACAGGGACATTTCCCGTGACTATGTTGTAGACAGAAATGGATGTGTTCATATGTTAGCCGACATCAGCAATCGTGCTTGCTAGGTTCATACTAACAAGGGAAGATTCAGCAAGCCGTCCTGCGTCTTCAAAATACCATTTACCAAGACTGTTGACTTCTTTTCAGAGGCACAGTTTTTAATAGATCTACATTGATTAATATTTTGATTTATTTGATCCATTTTGGCTTTTCTGTTCAATGTCGTCGGTACATTTTCCATTAGTATTAGAGCTTCATTGAAACATTCTATAGCGGAATTATATTTTTGAGCATAAAAGAAAAATATCCCTTTTAATATAAAAGAGTCCCCTACTTTCATGGGATTTTTAAGCATATCCATTGTCATCACTTCATTAATGCAATCGTCTATCTTAGAAAAGTCTTCTTCGTCTCGTTCCAATAGCCTGCACACGATATCGAGCTTCTTCAAAAAAATGGAAAAAACAAGATGATTCCGGTCCCTGTCATTATTCAATAAGTACTCGCGTATAAGCCTAGCCGCTGTACGTGCGCCTTCCACATCCCCCTTAATCAGGCACAGCTGTGCGGTTTTTCTGTAAATGTTAAGAATTTTTGATGGAATGAGTTTTATGTCGTGAGTAAGGCATTTTCCCCATAATGATATAATTTTATTGCTGTTTTGGTTATAAGTATAGTATAAGTAACCTAGATCAGATTCGTTCAAATATATCATCTCCTCACGCAGAGATTGATCATTTATTCTTTCTGCGTAGTACATAGATTTATTGTAAACGGTCATTATTTGGGCTTCGTTGTCATTGGAATAATCAAAATCTCGGTATACCACCATCTCTCTGTTATATATTAATGCCAGCAGTGCATTTTTCTGATCATCATCTGGTAAGGAGACTGATGCAGCTTCCAACTCCTGCAGAAACGTCAATGCCTCATCTGTCCTTGAAACGATACGCATAGTGTCTGCATATGTATCTACAAACACACGAAATTCATTGAATTGGTACAATACATCATAGTTCACTTTAAGAATATTTTTGTTAATGATATCAAAAAGCAACAGGGACTTTTCATATCCATAGATATTTCTGTAACTATAGCATAAATCCATGGCTAGTAATACTGCTTCAGAGTCATAAGAATCATCCTGGATTTCTTCTAGGATATATGAAATAGTACTTTTATAAATATAGTAACTGCAAACCTCTCGCTGTCTTATTGATGTAAGTACTGATGACCACTCTATAACCGCTCTCCTATGCATACTTTTCGTTTTGATTGTGCACAATGCATAAAGCAAAGGATATCTTTTAACATCGTTTATCAGTTTAGATTTAACTACTTTGTTTATTATCTGGAAATAGTTTTCTTCCTTATATCTGATACATGCTATCTCAAATTGTTCGTGAACAAACTTGAATCTTCCATTGTCTGTTTCATACAGGATATATTCACCACACAAAAGATCAAGAACACTAACATCTAA
The DNA here is from genome assembly GCA_900315945.1 of uncultured Lachnospiraceae bacterium. Classification (GTDB taxonomy): domain Bacteria; phylum Bacillota; class Clostridia; order Lachnospirales; family Lachnospiraceae; genus RUG191. The sequence goes on from ONAZ01000001.1 coordinate 136,106, forward strand.
TGACAGTGTAGAAATATCATTTCTTGTCGCCTTCGGAATTAAACTTATCAAGGAGAGAATGGCGAGAACATCCTTTTCTTCCACGCCGTGATTCTCTACAAAACCCTTATATTGGGAAACCATTAGTTCATACATATCTGTTGGAAGCTTCTCAAGTGTTCTTTTAAACATATCAGGTTTGGGAATAGATGACAACTCCTTACCATCTAGGATAATACAGGAACTGGATATAAGCTGTTTTACAACGCTCTTTATCATATATGGGTTATCGTACCGGTTCAGAATCATCCTAAGCAAAGGGACGAATTTATCGTCCTTTACTGACAGAATATTTCGAAGAAAACTTTCTGATTCATTCCTATCAAATCCCGATATTTTTAGAGAAATAAAGCAGCTGTTGTCATTATTTGCACCGGACACCATCTTCATAAGGTTTACGACACTTTCATTTCCACGCTCATAGTTGTAGGAAAATATGAAAACAGATTGATTAGGTCTTCGCATAGCATTTGCATATTCTATAAATCTTGAGAAGAACGCTATCGCTGTATCTCCATATTTCTGAAGATCATCTATAATAATCGCGGTTTTGCGCTCTGAAGCTTTTTCGGCTATTAAATGGGCTATCATATCTATAAATTTCATATCTAGCAATTTTTCTTTACCTACGCGATTTATTATATTAATTATCCTATATGCACGGGCAGCCCCGTCTGAACTTTCATTTTCAGAAAGTACATCATCTTCGATCATAGATGAAATATCCACAGAGGGTATATCGTAAAGAAATGCCAGAATCTCCCTAAGCAGTATTGTTATATCCTCAGATACCATATCCATAAAGCTAACTATCCTATAGCCATTGACAATTAGTTTGTCTCGCATCTCCCTTAATAGACGGGATTTTCCTATGCCACTTCTTCCCTGTAATGCGAAACAGCAAAAACGTGTTCTATCGATTATCGTATTATTAAAGTCTTGTACACAGCTACGATATTCATTTCCTGTCAATTCAACCTCGTTGTTCCAAAGTAACCGCGTTTTACTAACGGGACTGTTGAATATGTTAGTTTTTCCGTTACAGGTGACTCGTACAGATACCTGCGGAAGAAGTACAGATTCAGCAGACATAATAGGTTTAAGAGGAATTCTAATGCAAGAATTCTGAGAAGATGTCTTAATATCTATATTCTCTCTGCCTGACATCTTTGGATGCAGATTCTCAAACCATGCATTATCATCAACATCGGGAATGCTCACTAATACTTCCGCAATATCTCTGTTATCAGGAACGTCTACATAAATAATGAGCTCAAATGGTGAAAACCTGTCAAGATACTCTGTCTTTTCATATGTGTGCATTAATTCGTCATCTGTAACGGCTCCAAAAACCACATCTCTGACAGTATAAAAAACGACATCAATGCTACGTTCATCCTTTTCTTCATAGATTATATCTTCAGGTTTCGGCTTAAATTTACTACTTAGGGTGTCCTTGACTGCAAGAACCATCTCGTCTAGAAGCCTGTCATCATAAATATTTATCTCGCTATTAGTCTTTTCCGCATATAAAGCCAGTTTTTTTCGTGTATTTTTATTGATTTTAGAGTAACTAAAGAAAAGGATTTTATTTACCGAATACGCTCTGGCCATTACAAGCGTTGGAGCTATGATTTTTAACGAAATACTGTCAGAAAAATTTTTACATTCCGCCCAAATTCTTTGCCTTTCGTTTGAAAGATAGAAATCCCGGTTGTCGTCATGACTCTTTTTTGTTCTACGCCATTCTCCATACGGAAACATCTGAATCAATAATTCTTCGACAAGATCTTCAAAGATATGTCCGTCTCTGGTGCTTTTCGTATTTATGGTTTTATTCTTTTTAAAATTGTCCCAGTAACTATCTGATAACCTTCTCAACCTAAGTCTCCAAAAAAACAACCGATAATCTACAATTATCCTTCACTTTTTACTAATACAAATTAATTATATTATTAATCTGAAATTATTTCAACGCAATACATCCTTTAAGTCTATTTACAAATTACCCAGATAACATCCTATCCTATATATCACCCTTAGCGCATCTCCCCTAAGCTCTTCAGGGAAGGACTTAAGCACAGGTGATGTCTCGAAGCTTAACACTCCGTCGTATCCAATAGCCTTTAGTCCCTTCACGAACCCATCCCAATCGGTGCTGGGTTTGTTCTCTCTCGACCTTGTAAATGTAAAAGGCACTTGATGAAGGTCTGCCATGCCGTCATTGTCATGTATATGAAGAACCTTGAGTCTAGACCCAAGTGTCTCAATGAATTCCCGGAAATTAATTCCTACAAGATTGGCATGTCCTGTATCAAAGCAAAAGCCCAACACTTCTGTTCCGTACTTTGCATTTATCTCGTCTATTCTCTTAACAGCCTTGGCTGCATTGCAACACGGTCCTTCTATAATATGCGCTCCTGCGCTCTCGTATATATTCTCAATACATATTGTTATTCCATGTTCTGCTGCGAAAGGCGCCAAAAATTCTATGAACTTCTGTGTCTCCTGCCACTCTAATTCCTCCGAGCCCAGGAACCTTGACAGTTTGAAACCATGAATAACAATATATCTACATCCAAGATAACTGCATATCTTCATACTCTTAACTGCCATTACTTCCCGAAGATAGTCATTGAATTCCCCGGACGCAGTAGGCACATAGTTAGGATAAGGCATATGCATCTGGAATATCTCTATACCCGATTCCTCACAACCGTTCCTAAGTGGCGCAAAGTATTCATAAAGCTCTTCTTCACTTTTATCAAAGAAAGGATTCTTTTTAGTCTTGTATAAATCCTTGTTAGTAAGATATGAATGCAGGCTGAAATCAATACTTGAAAAACCAATCTCCTTAAGTCTCTTCAAGTCTTCTAATGGCTCTTCATGATTAACCGCTATACTTGACTGAACTCCGATTCGTAACATATTCTTCTCCTTCTACCAACGATTATCTTCAAACAAATCATCTAGTATAACTTGTCTACTAACTATATCACTATACATATTTTTCTTGACACCATAGGTTGTTATCATTGCAAGACCTACACCCTTTTTTGTTCCTGAAACCAAGCGAAAAGTCTCCATCTTGCGTCTCAGGCTCTTGTCATATTCTTTGTCAATGACAAATTCATCTGAAGAGAATTTCATCTCACATATTGTAATAACTTTATCCTGGCGGTCAATTAACAAATCTATCTGTACTCCATCATATACCTCGTCAGCTTTCTTATACCATATGGAGTGTTGTGTGAGAACTCCTCCTATCCCAAGCTTATTCTTTATCTGATAAATGTGGTCTAAACATAACTGCTCGAATGTAAATCCTCTCCATGCTATTCTCGAACTACTATCGATACTATGACTCCAAAAATGTTCATCATTTCCGTACCCATCCTTTATAAATTTATAATAAAAGAGTGTATAATAATCGGCCAGCTGGTATAACGATTTCTTCTTTTTATTCCCCCAAAAATAATTCATTCTGACAAAATCAGAATCTATAAGATCATTTAGAATCCTTGTGAGTTCACCATTTTGTGGAAAATTAGTAATCTCTGATATCTCTTCACGGCTTAGCCCTCTACGCTTTGAACCTAATGCTTCAACGACCTTGATATACTTTTCACTAGATGAGAAAAGAGTTCTATACAAATGCTCAAACTCATCCCAAAGCTCAGCTCGCTTCCTAAAGAAAATCGAATCTATATTCTCGTTATATGTTAGTTGGGGAGACAGTAATCTTAGATAATAGGGTATCCCGCCCATTATCATGTAGCATTCAGCTATGTTAAATCTAGGCCACTCGATACCTTTTCCCCTTAGAAAAGCTTCTGTGGTCGCGAGATTAAAAGGTCTAAGATATATCCTGCATGTTAGTCTGTTGTATAATCCACCTTTATTATGCATGATATTATCGCGAAGCCACGATGTCGCGGAACCACATACAATAAATACAAGGTTCTTAATAGCACTTCCATGCGAATTCCAAAAATACTCAAAGGCATTAAGGAATCCAGAACGCCTTGAATCCATCCAAGGCATCTCATCAAAGAAAACCACATGCTTCTCCGTTGCCGGCAAAGACTTAATATATACATAAAGCAAATGGAATGCCTCTTGCCAATCCTTTGGTGCAGTTATTTCCTTATTTGTCTGCCCACTTAATTCATAAGCAAAATTTCTAAGCTGTACTTCTTTTGTCGCCTTGTATTCCCCTGTAAACTTAAAGTCAAATCTATTCTCAAAAAACTCGTTTACCAGAAAAGTCTTGCCCACTCTACGCCTTCCATACACAAGAACAAGTTGGGCCTCGTCACTTTCCATACAGTTTTTCAACTTTTCACATTCTTCTTCTCGTCCTATAATTTGTCCAGAATTCATATGTTGCCCTCCTAGACAATATTATAGTACACTTTTAGACGCATTTCAAGTTTTAATCCATCTAACCCCCTCCTTATTTTTAACATTTAGACAACTTTAAGCGTTTAATTTATCTAAATATCGCAATAATGTTAGCTTTTAGATTATAAAGCTTTGTTGCTCATTCTATGCTTCATATACTTCCCAATAATCTCAGCCATGACTACAGCTTCTCCTGCTGTGTATTTATAGCTGTTTCTTCCAGCTCCATTAATCTTCAAGACGAATTCACTTATCTCGTATCTGAATCCATCTCCCTGGAAGCTTGGCTCATATACATCCACCTTAGACGGATCTTCAAAATGTACCTCAAAATGCTTTGTCATCCACCAAGGCGATGGTGCAAGAATATATCCCTTTGTACCAGATATTACAAGATTACCTTCCGACTTAACTGCAACACCATTCTTAGATGTAGCCATACCATTACCGTATTCTAATTCCGTCTTGGTATATATATCGACGCCTTTATCATCATATAATGTCTTGAATCTAATATCCTTATATTCTTTGCCAAGTAGCTTTATAGCTGGAAGCAATGTATAGCTTCCGAATTCCAAAAAGCTTCCCTCGTATATGTTAGAAGTCCTCTCTCTTGAATTAGGCTCTGCTAATCTGGTATATGCCGCTTCCACATCTCGGATTTCACCTATTACACCAGAACTTGCAACATTCATTAACTGTTGAAATCCTGGACAATACGCAGTCTTAATAGCCTCCATTAATACGAGGTCATGCTCCTTGGCATAATCATATAATTCTTCCGCTTCATCTCTCTTAAAGCATAGCGGCTTCTCACATAAGACGTGCTTACCTGCATGAAGTGCCTGCTTAGCATATTCATAATGTGTCTCATTAGGTGATGCAATATATATAGCATCCACCTTATCTAAGAATTCATCATATGACTCATAATAATTGTCCAGTACATATCTCTTCTTCAAGAACTTGTCTTCCTTTACTTCAGGGTTAAATGTACATATTACATTTACACCAGATACATACTTGACCTCCGATAGGAATCTTGGAACAATTCTACCTGTCCCAACAATACCAAGATTAATAATCTTAAAGCTATTATTCCTAATCTGGGTTGACGACACATCAGGCGTCCTGTCAAGATATACTACTTCACAGAACTGCTTAAGATAATCGAAGGTTCCCACCCAATCAGAACCAAGTGTAAATATATCAACATCATATTTCTGAATATCCTCTATCTTCTGACCAACATGGTCTTCCACAATAATCTCATCAGCAAAACCCGTGGAACGAACATTTTCAATACGCGTCATAATAGGGTCAACGACATTGACCTTACCACGAGCCTCATCGTAATGGTCAGTTGTTACACCAACTATTAGATAATCTCCTAATTCCTTAGCGCGCTTTAATAGATTGTAATGTCCATTATGAAATAAATCGTATGTACCGTAAGTTATTACTTTTTTCATGATAATCTCCCACATACGAATAATCATCAAATACCCACCCGCTCATAAGAAAATCGCTTGGTGGGTTTTGACTGATTATTCGCTTATACTCCTCTTATCTTCATCTCAATGAGTTCATCCATCATCTCATCGCTAAGTGCTGTATTGAATTCCTTTTCCATAACTTCTTTTAGTCCCTCACGCTGTTCTTTATAGAATGGATATTCATGGGACGCACCCACATTCTTCGGCGTCATATAATCGTCTCCATAATTAAACCTCAATATGTTTTCATATCCCACAGGAACAGGAATAGTTGTGTTCTCAAAAGGCATATCAATATATTCTTCATACCATTTTCTATCACAATGATAATAATCCCAATCAATAGCAAGCGCAAGCATGCAACTAACTTCTGTCGTCTCTTCATCAACATAACTTGCAGAAACAATATCAAATGCCTTCTTAGCTTCATGTCTTAATCGATTATTATAATCTATCTCTATTCCTAGTGTGTCTTCTATCTGAGACATTAGATCCATCACATCATCATCATATGGTGGCTCTTCAGGAATAGACGCTTCAACCTTAAGCAAGAATTTCAATGTATCTACCGTTGTCTCTAATCTCTTAGCGTCTGACGGTATATTATCAACAGGGAACACATCTACACCCACAACATAAGGACACATATGAAATCTTTCTAAGAATTCTGGCTCGAAATTCATATGTCTTTCGTTAATAACACGAGCTTTAACAATATCATCTGTAGGATCATTATATACACTTTTTAACTCAAACCATTTATCAAGATGCTTTGGTGCTTCTTCTAGAAACTTCATATAATCTCGGCGAAGCATGCCAACATCAAGATCATCATCCCAAGGAATAAAACCATTATGACGCACGGCGCCAAGCATAGTTCCCCAATCGGCGAAATATTGTATATCTAATATCTCGCACACTCGTTTTATTTCACCAAGCACTTCTATCTGAGCCGCCCAAGCCCTCTTCATCATCTTTGATATTGTAAATCCATCTCTAACTTCTTCTTCAAAGTATTCCTCTGGAAATGTGAACATATATCCTCGCTTTCACTACTCTATATAAAGGACGCTACCTTTTCATCTACTATGACAACATTTAATTCTTCTATTTCTCTAAGATTAACTAGTGCACTCTCTACTAGCGAGTCACGATAACACACAACTACTGTTGAATCTTTCCTAATTTCATCAAGCTTAGCAATAGGATAATTAATAACATTTTCAGGATTTTCACTATCTTCTTTAATTACAAGCGAGCAATCACATATATCTATCCTTGCTAATGCATCATACATCCTTCTGCTATCATTTCTTGCTCCATATACATATACTTTACCTACTCCTTTTATCCTACTAATAAAAGACTTAGCCTTTTCTTGTATATCCTCAAAATCTCCTTTAACTCCTATAGAAGCACTCTTACCTTTATTAACTATAACTCCTATTCCCATCCATCTATTAGGAAACTGAGCAAAAATCATCTTAGGTAAACTTTCGGTTAAAACTCCAACCTCATTCCAGCATCTTACTATTCCACCATTACACGAATCATATTCATGAGCAAATATATCATGGAAGCACACAATTTTCTTAGCGAATCTTCCCACATTCAGATAATCCTTCATAGCAGCGTCATAACTATGATCTGCATCAATAAATACAAAATCGTATTCTTTGCCTTTATAATCATCTGTTGTACTTGGAATACTTTTCTTAAGACAAGGTAGAATCTTACTAAACTCTTCATATCCATCAAGATAATCTTCTATATCAACCATCTCATATACAAGATTAGGATTATTTCTATACAAAATTGCGCATATAAAGTAAGAACTTCTTCCCCTATATACTCCAATTTCAATTGCGCTTTGTATTTTCATATCCACAAGATAATGACAAAAGTTCGCAAATTCTCCTGGAACTTGAATCATTCCATTTTCAGTAAATACTGCTTCTTCTCCCAACTCTTGAAGCCAAGGAAGGGGCGTAATTCCATACTCTCGAACCTGGGATAATATAAAATCAACATTATGAATCTCATCATCCGTAGCATTCAATATTCTATTAAGTACATTAAGCTGTCTATCTATATCTACCATTCTATTCTCCATTACAGATTCATATTCTTATATCCACTAGGAACATTTATTGTTGTAGCAAAATAAGGCATCTCTGCTACATCCTCAAAGTCTTTTCTGTCATATATCCTATCAATTCCATCTTGCAGTTCAGCCGTTATCCTAACCCTTGTAGCGTTCTCATCTACTACCGCTCCTCCTATATTATCAGCAGCCCTCAAGAACTCTCTTCTAAGATTTAATTCAGAATTCACCCTAACATCAGCAATCCTTTTCCATTCATCTATTATTCCGAAAATCTCATCAGAGTAAGGGGGTTCACTTGGCATATTTCTAGCTGTAGTAATTAGATTCTCTATTAACATCTTTCTTACTTCATCCTTAGAAGCGTCTGGCGATACCAAATCGATTATAGCAATGTCTATTGTAGCCTCCTTGTCATATCCGTGAAACCTACTACAGTATTCTTCTTCATCACACATATAACTATCAGACCAAATAAATATTCTCATATTCTCATGCTTCTCACTAGAATAAAGACATGAATAATTAAACCATGGATCTAATTCTTGCCCTAACGATAGCAAGAAATTATTTAGTTCTTCTCTTTTTATAGCTACATGAATATTAGAATCATCACACAAATACTTATCTTCTGTTATAGCCTGCGTAAGGGTATCATCAATTGCATAATAGGTAGTATTAGTAATCTTACATAGTCTCTTAAACTCTTCTAATACCTCGCACTGCGCAGCAATCTTTCTCTTTTCTTCTTCAGTAATCTTCTTATCTTCAACTACTTCTTCCTTAAAGAAATCCTCATCAATATCTAGTGAAGTCTCTGTCGTTTTGTTCCTGAATTTAATATAATATCTACTTGAAATATTCTCAATATATTCACAAGCCCCCTCAAAAGTCTTGTGCTTCTTTTCATCAAATATTGCTCTTATAAATGTATTATAGAAAGGATAATCGTGACCACAACCTGCCTGTACCGGAGTCATATAATCATCGCCATATTTTTTCCTAAGGAGCAAATCGTATCCAGCAGGAACAGGTATTGTAGTATTCTCAAATGGCATTCTTGTTGACGACGCATACACATCTTTCGGAATATAATAATCCATTCCCACACCAAGACACGCTACTTGTGTTATGTAATCAGAGTCCTCATCTCCATATAGCCCTGCTATCTCTTCGCTTAGAATCAATATCTCTTGCCCACTTGGATTCTCTTCGCTAAATTCGATACTACAAGTCTTTTCTAACCATTTAAGTGCTGCCTTATACTCCGCAAATTGAGTAACATATTCTTTATCAACAGGTGTATGTTCATCTAACCACTCTCTTGCATGAAACGCTGTCGTACATACTTTAAGTGCCTCAATCTGTTCATTCTCTAATTCCTTTTCTCTAGGCACATAATCAAGTGTAAATATATCTAATCCTACTGGAAATGGAAAACCATGATATTCTTTGTATACATCTCTTTCGACAGTAAACATTGTAGAATTCATTACACGAGCAGCATGAAAACCATGATCTGGCGCGTTATAGCATGTATGAATAATAATCCCATCATAATTATCTATTACTTCGCAAAATCTCTCTAAGTCATGACGCATCATACAAAGGTCAATATCGTCATCCCATGGTATATATCCTTTATGACGTATGGTTCCAAGTAATGTTCCCCAATCAGCATAATAAGGTATGTCATTTTCTCTACATATAATGTCAACCTTATTAAGCAACTCAAGCTGAGAAGCCCAGGCATGCTTCATAAATGCAGGAATTGTGAAATCATCCCTTGTCTCTTCTTCAAAATAACTTATATCAAAATCTAACATATAATACCTCGCGAAGTATAATTAATTATTAGTCTCTCAATAATAATATATCGGCTAATTTTTTATTCTATATTAGTATTAACGCTTATATACCAATGTCTGACCTATCGTATAATACATATTTCCCATCGCTCATATCTGCGGATATACGCATTCTTCTAAAGCTTTCATTATTATCCGACATTGCCACATTATCAGCCGCCTTCAAAAACTCATTTATAAGATTCCCTCTAGTATTAATTCCAACATGAAGTAAGTCTTCCCACTGATTAACAACCTCAATTATGCTGTCGTCATATGGTGGATTAGTCGGCATACTTGGAGCACTTACTAATAATTTCTCTACAACATTCTTCTTCAACTCTTCAACAGAGTCATCATCGTTAACGAAATCAATTGCCGCAATATCGACACCTACTATATCATTACAACCATGGAACCTCTTTTCATATTCTCCTTCATTAGTTCCATACGCATCAGTAATCACATATGTTCTCATATCCATATGGTCTTTATGTGAATAGATACTTCTATAATCAAACCACACACCTAATTCTTCTTGAAGTATCTGTTGGAACCTCATATAATCTATTCTTTTCATTCCAATATGAATATCAAGAGAATCACTATTAAGTGACTTAATATTATCTATTTCATCTCGTGTTTCATTTATGAAATAATAATTTATCCCATTACTCTTACAAAGTCTATCAATCTCTTCTAAAACTTCAAGAAGTGCAGCCCTAATTCTATTATCACTTCTATCTAAATCTTCATCGTGAAAATGTAATACAGGTTCTGTTGTTCTATTCAAAAAGGCTCTATAATACTCGGTAGATATTTTCTCAATGTGAGCTTTAGTCCCTTCAAAATCCTCCGTCCCCATTGATTTCATAACATCTTCTAATAATTCGTTGTAGAAAGGATATCCATGTCCTCCGCCTACATTTTGTGGCGTCATATAATCATCACCATACTTAGTCTTAAGAACTTCATCATAATTCTTAGGTACAGGAACCATAAGGTTCTCAAAAGGTACTCTTATCAAATTATCATATGTATCTTTAGGAAGATAATAATCTCTTCCAACCATAATGTTAGGAAGCTCCGATATATAATCAGCCTCTTCCTCCCCATATGTGCTTTGAATTTCATCATATAGAATCGTTAGCTCATATAGATCTGGCTCTTCCTTAGAAAACTCTATATTAGTTATTTCCTTTATTTCCTTAATATACCTCTTATACGCCTCTTTATATTCCTTCTCCTTTTCATCATGTTCATCAATAAGAATTGTAAGATTAGCAGCGTAATTTACTTTTTCCATAAGCGCAATCTGTTCATCTTCCTTTGCCTTATCTCTTGGAACATAATCCACATTGAATATATCAATCCCCACAGGAAATGGAAATCCATGTAAATCTTTAAGTCTATCCCTATCAATAGTAAAATCTCTTGAAAGATTTAATCTAGAAGCATGAATCCCAAGGTCTGGTGTATTATAAGGATTCAAACATTCTAATTCTGGATAATAACTAATAATTCTATAGAATTTCATCAAATCCTCTCTAGGCATACATACATCTAAATCATCATCCCAAGGAACAAATCCCTTATGTCTTATGGCACCAAGAAGGGTACCCCAATCTACACTATATGTAAGGTTATTTGCCTCACATATCTTATCGAACATAGAAAGAGTCTCTAACTGTGCCGCCCATGCATTCTTAACAAGAGGTTCAATAAAGAATCCATCTCTAGTCTCTGCCTCGAAAAATTCTGGTTTAAATTTTAGTTTCTCAAATTCTATCTCAGGAACATTTAACACAATACCCAAATCTATATCTTTAGATATAGGAAACTTATTCCATAATTCTAATTGCTCCTCATCTTGACATGTTGCATTCAGCATTTGAATTGCCCAAGTCTCATAGGTTTCTTCGCTAGCTATCTTCAATAAATCATTTCTAATATCATGATTAAGAAGCTTACTAATTACATCACTATCCTTCGTCGCAATTGCACTATCCAGAATAAAAAGAAGCATCTTACATATGTTTTCTTCTTGCCAGAAATCATCTCTCATCAATTGATTGGCATCATACTTGCGAGGATTCTTCTTATAATCTATATAGGTTGATATTGCGTTAGATGCTATGCCACATACCTTCCCATATTGCTTCATACTCCAATATGCACAAATCAAATATTGTCTAACTCCAAACTCATCATATGCAAACAACTTATCCTTTAGAAATTGTTCACCATTCTTAATGAGCGCATCCCAGTCTTTCATTAAATAAAAGCAATATAATATATCCGTATGTAGAGCATCCCAGTATTGAGAATTACTTCTTTGCTTAATCCCAATAAATGCAGTCTGAATTGCCTCATCATAATCTTTCGTTCCGCGGTAATCTATTACAAGCTGATGGAGCATTCTCATATCATCAGGATGTTCTTCACATTCTAGTTTTAGTAACTCTCTATTTCTATTGGACTTTTCCGTTTTCTCTTCATCATCTTTGTATGCATATCCATAATGATGTACAAATGTGTTAAGCTTCTTTTTTGTTCCAATCTCAATTCCTGTATACGCCTCGTGAATTCTATGTTCAAAATGTAATTTAGGTGTAATCCTAAGAATTCTATCTACGCTATGATCACCATATCTATCACCATTTATATCAAGATAGTTTCTTTGAATATATGTAGCAACATTATACTTATCACTTTCCTTAGAATTAAAGAATCTAACAAGCTCTGTAACATCATCAAACCACTCATCATCGTCAATATATAAGAACCATTCTCCTTTTGCCGCCCTCAAGCCAACGTTTCTTGCAGCGGAAAAGTCTTTAATCCATTCGAAATCAATAATATTATCAGTATAGCCTTCTATAAGTCTACGAACTTCCTTACCACACCCTGTATCAGTAAGTATTAACTCTGAAGGAACCTGCTTTAAAATAGGCTGTATAGAATCAAGACATCTTTTAACACCTTCATAGTTTCTTGATATTAATATTGATATTGTTAATTTTGGCTTACTCATAATTGCCCCCATATAATTACAATTTAATATATTATACCATATATTGTATAAAACAAAAAAGAAGACCACTTTCGTGGTCTTCCAAACATCATGTGTTTTAGTCTATAACACTTCCTTATTGAAGAAGTGAAAGTACACCTTGTGTTGATTGGTTAGCTTGAGCAAGCATTGATTGTCCAGCCTGTGTTAGGATGTTATTCTTGCTATACTTAACCATCTCATCAGCCATATCTGTATCACGGATACGAGATTCTGCTGCTGTTACATTCTCTACGATATTATCTAAGTTATCAATTGTGTGCTCTAATCTGTTCTGCATAGCACCAAATGTTGATCTCCAAGTTGAAACTTGTTCAATCTGTGTAGAAATCTCACCAAGTCTAGTCTTAGCTGAATCATTATCTGTAATAGAACCAATTGCTGTTGATACAGATGCAAGTCCTACACCAGCGATAGAAATTGTATTTGCTGTTGCATTTGTGTATCCAACGAAGATTGCTACGCCAGATCCTGCTAACATCTTCTTACCATTAAAGTCTGTTGTAGATGCGATACGGCTAATTTCTGTCTTTAACTGGCTAATCTCAGAATTGATAGCTGAGATATCCTTTGATGAGTTTGTTCCGTTAGCTGCTTGAACTGCTAATTCGTTCATTCTTTGAAGCATTGAGTGAACTTCTGTTAGCGCACCTTCAGCTGTCTGTACTGCAGAGATACCATCTTGAGCATTTGTAGATGCTCTATCAAGACCTCTGATTTGCTTTCTCATCTTCTCAGAAATTGAAAGTCCTGCTGCGTCATCAGCTGCACGGTTAATTTTATAACCTGAAGATAACTTCTCTGTGCTCTTTGATTGCTGATTAGCTGTGATGTTTAATACTCTTGAAGCATTTGCTGCCTGCATGTTGTGTTGTACTACCATAATAATTTCCTCCTTGAAAATAATTCGCCTTCCCTTGCGAATTAGACTGTTTTTAATTTGTTTCACACACCGATGTTTTTTGTAAGCAATGTCTTTGTTGCTTACACCTTATATATCGTACCCTATTATCAAAACTTTATACCTAAATTTAATTTTTTTATAATTTTCAATATATATTTTTATTTACTATAAAAACTCCTCTTAAACCCAAAAAACAAGCATAAAATATGGGAACCACTTTCGTGGTTCCCACTTAGTATTGTGTACGAATACCAATATCAGCTTCTCATTACTGTAGTAATGAAAGAACTCCTTGTGTAGATTGGTTAGCTTGAGCAAGCATTGATTGTCCAGCCTGTGTAAGGATGTTGTTCTTGCTATACTTAACCATCTCATCAGCCATATCTGTATCACGGATACGAGATTCTGCTGCTGTTACGTTCTCTACAATGTTGTCTAAGTTATCAATTGTGTGCTCTAATCTGTTCTGCATAGCACCAAATGTTGATCTCCATGTAGATACTTGCTCAATCTGTGTAGAAATCTCAGCAAGTCTAGCCTTAGCTGTATCAGTACTTGTAATAGAACCAATAGCTGTTGAAACTGCTGATAATCCAACACCAGCAATAGAAATTGTATTAGCTGCTGCATTAGTATATCCAACGAATATAGCTACGCTTGAACCAGAAAGCATCTTCTTACCATTAAAGTCTGTTGTAGATGCGATACGTGTAATTTCTGTCTTCAAC
>ONAZ01000015.1 GCA_900315945.1 uncultured Lachnospiraceae bacterium
TCTGCTTATATATGCAAACCATCTTAAAGTAGTAAAATCATTTATGAAGTTTTAAATGTGTGATGAAGGGAAATCCTTAACTTAATGGCATTGGGACGGACCTTTTGGCTAGACAGATGTGGCGCAAAAAAGGATAAATCCTGTGCCATGTTTAGTTTAGCTACATCGTAACGAAGGGGAAATAGTGCATTAGACTAAATGATATGCTAAATTGTATAAATAGCAACAAGTGGGTATAAACTGTCTAATAGGAGGCACTAATGAAATTCTTATCGTGGAACATTGACGGGACAAGTGCTGTACTTAAAAAGTGTGATTTTATGGATTGTCTTTGGATGTGGAAAGCTGATATTTTTGCATTTCAGAAAACAAAGTTTAGGAAGAGGGAAGTAGGGATTAAGTTTCCGGGATATTACGATTATTGGAGCTTTTATGAGAACTGTCCAACTTCGCATCAACAATCGGATAATAGCCAGGGGAACGGCCTGGAATGTGAAAACTGTGGTGGATCACTTGAAAGAGGAGAATTCTCACTTCCTTGGGAAGATGGAGATAACCCAAACGCTTATGTAAGATGTCCGCATTGTGGTTATAAGAATATCAAGTATGGCTATGGTGAGGATGACTGATTATTTTTATGAGATAAATCATAAGAAAAGCAAATAATAATATTAGTATAAAATGTACGAAAATCATTGATTTTACATAAAGATATTGTATAATGTAACCATAGTATAATTGAAAAAAACCGATTTAGGAGGTATTAGTATGAAATATAAGAAGCCAGCAGTTTTAAATGCTAAGAAAATACGTGCTGCAGTTTGCGGTGGTGGAAAGCAGTGTGGCAGACCTTGTTCAAAAAAGGCATAAGTTTTTGCTGATATTGCGTTTGTTTGAAGGATGCAGTAGTTCTACTGTGTCCTTCTTTCTGTTTTGAGGGGTGTGATATGTATTTTAAAATTAAAAATAAGATTATGTTTAGGCCGTATGATGATTATGGATATATAACCGACAATGCCATGTTTGGATATAGAATGCTAAATGATAAATCTTATTATCCAGGTGAAGAGTATGTATCAGAAAGTGGAGCTATAATGTTGGGGATGCTGAGTAAGCACCCGAGAAATATAGAAAGCATTATAAAAGAGCTGTTGACTATTTTTGTAGATGTAGATTATGAAGAAATTAAGCAAGATACAGTTGAATTTTATATGCAGTTTGTAGATGAGGGATTCTTGTGTTATGGTGATACTATAAAAGAGTGTAATGAAAATGATGTAGATTTAATTACTGAAGATGAAAATGAATCGCTAGATAATGCTTTTTTTGTTGAAGAATGCGGAAAGAATACAGTTAATCCTAATGATTTTCTGCGAAGTATTCATATTGAAATTGCTAGCGAATGTAATGAACGTTGTGTACATTGTTATATTCCTCATAAGTATAAAGATTCTTATATCGATAGTAATTTATTTTATAGGATTATTGAAGAAGGACGAGATCTAAATATAATAAACGTTACTCTTTCTGGAGGTGAACCATTATTACATAAAGATATTATTAGTTTTCTGGAAAAATGTAGGCTACTTGATTTATCTGTAAATGTATTATCAAATCTTACACTGTTATCAAACGATATCATTATTGAAATGAAAAAGAATCCTTTGTTATCGGTTCAGACGTCGTTGTATTCAATGGATTCTAATATACATGATGAGATAACAAGTGTGAAGGGTAGTTTTGAAAAAACTAAGAATAATATTTTGAAATTATGTTCTTCAGGTATTCCTGTGCAAATCTCTTGTCCAGTTATGAAACAAAATTTTAAAACATATAAATCAGTTGTTGAATGGGGGATAGAAAACAATATTCCAGTAGGGACTGATTTTGTAATATTTGCAGAATATGACGAAGTAAATAAAAATCTTGAAAATAGGTTGTCTTTTGAGGAAGTGGAAAGTATATATGATGATGAGTTATCGGAGGATAGGATTAGTTATATACTTGATAAAGTTAATGAAAAGAGGCAATTGACATTTGATTCACCAGTATGTTCTGTTTGCAGGTATTATTTATGTATTTCAGCTGAAGGTAATGTTTTTCCTTGTGTTGGCTGGCAGACTAAAGTAATAGGAAATCTCAATAAAGATACAATATCAGATATTTGGGAAAATTCAGAAAAGGTTAAAGAATTACGAAACATAACGTTAGATAAGTTTGTGAAGTGTTTGACCTGTGATGATAGAGGATACTGTACAATTTGTATGATGAATAATTCAAATGAAAACACTGATGGTGATGAATTTAGAGTTACTGATTTTCACTGTCGGGTTGCTTCGATGATTCACAAGAAAATTGATAAAAAATGATGAAAGTATTTGAGGGAATTATATGGAGTCATTAGTAGTTAAAAATGCATATGAAAATAATTTAAAACATATTGATGTTGATATACCTTTAAATGCATTTACATGTGTTACAGGATGCTCAGGGTGTGGGAAATCCTCATTAGTTTTTGATACTATTTATGCTGAGAGTCAAAGAGGATTTTTAGAAGGAATGTCTGGAAATATCTATGGACAAAAGCTTATGAACAAACCGAAGGTATCAAGCGTGGAAAACTTACGTCCTGCCCTTAATATTTCTCAAAACTATTATAATGTTAATCCTCGTTCTACTATTGGCACGGTCACTGAAATATCGTATTATTTGAGATCGTTGTTTTCTATTATTAACAGCGATTCAAAAAATACAATTTCCGAAAATGTATTTTCTGCTAATAACCCTAATTCTTGTTGTACGAATTGTTATGGGCTAGGAATAGAAACGGTTGTTTCTGAATCTCTTTTAATTCCTGATAAGGAGAAAACTTTACTAGAAGGTGGAATTCTATATTATAAAGGAACATCTGAAGGGAAAGAGCAAGCGGTTTTAAAAGCATTATGTGAATATTATAATATTGATGTTAATAAGAGAATATCTGAACTGACTAAAAAAGAATTATCATTACTGTTATATTCAAATGATAAAATACAACAGCGTATTTCGTATAAAGAAGGGAAAAGAAGAAAACAGCATTATGTCACATTACAAGGGGCAATCACCGATATACAAGAAAAGATTACATTAACAAACAATACGACATCTAGTTCGATGTATCAAAAGTATATGGAAGAGATTCCGTGTCACGTTTGTAATGGAACCAGGTTAAAAAATGAAGTATTAAATTATAAGGTTAATGGATATAATTATTATGAAATTGAGAACATGGAATTTAGTAGATTATATAAATGGTTAAAAAAATTTTCGTATAATGATATTCTGGAATCAAAGAAAGATCTTGTTTCTCAATTGATAGATAGTATGAAGATTCGTACAGATGCATTAATAAGATTAAATGTTGGATATTTATGTTTGAATCGGTCAATTCCTTCATTATCTGGTGGGGAAAGGCAGAGAATTCGCGTAGCGGCTCAATTAACATGTTCTCTTAAGGGATTGATTTATATACTTGATGAACCATGTAAAGGATTACATTACAGAGATATAGATTATATTATTCAGGCAACGAAAGATTTGATTTCAAAGGGAAATACGGTTGTTGCCATAGAACATAATAAGAAATATATTGCTTCTGCTGATAATGTAATTGAATTGGGACCAGTAGGTGGACCAGATGGAGGGTATGTTATTGATGTTTCCGAATGTCCTAAATCATGGACATATAGTTTGAATTATAAAAAAGAACAAAAGTGGGATCATTACTTTAAACTTGAGGGAATAGCCTTTAGAAATATTAAAGCAGAAAATGTTATTTTTCCAGAAGGTGGAATTACTTGTATTACTGGAGTTTCGGGATCCGGTAAGTCTTCGTTGGCTTCTGTAATACAAGATTGTTTTGAAAGAAAAAGAAATATAAATTGTGAATTTTTTAGTGGCGTTGGTGGAATTAAGAGGGTGGTTCAAGTAAATCAAGCACCAATTGGAAAAACACCTAGATCTACGATAGTTTCGTATCTTGATATTTATGATGGAATAAGAAATTTATTTTCCCAAACTGCTACAGCTAAAAAGCTAAAGTTAAGCTCTTCTCATTTTAGTATGAATGTAAAGGGTGGAAGATGTGAGTGTTGTCAAGGAACTGGATTACAAAAAATAGAATTACATTATTTGCCAAGTTCGTATATCACCTGTCCTGAGTGTGAAGGAAAAAGATTTTCTTCAAAAGTATTATCTTGTGAATATAAAGGTAAAAGTATATTGGATGTGCTAGATACACCAATAGAGAATATTATAGATTGTTTTTCAGATTCTAAAAAGATCTATGCGACTCTTTCCTGTATGATCGATTTAGGTCTTGGCTATTTATCTCTTGGACAAATGTCAATGAATCTTTCGGGAGGAGAGGCTCAAAGAATAAAACTAGCAAGAGCACTGAGTGTTACTTCAGGCGGGAAAACATTATATATTCTTGATGAACCGACATCGGGGCTTAATGATGTCGATATAAAAAGATTTGAAAAAACACTTCTTTCATTACAAGAATTAAATGAGACCATTCTGATTATAGAACATAATATTGAATTTATTTCTCGAATTTCAGATTATATAATTGACTTTGGAATGAATGGTGGTGAAAAAGGCGGAAAAATAATGGCTAATGATTTTCCAAAGAAAGTGTTTCAAAATAAAAAATCTTCTTTGAATATATTTATGGGGAATAAGGAATAGTTATAATAATGGAAAAAGCGACAATTAATCAATGTGTTTTAACGCTGACGAGAAATTGTAATTTGAGATGTGATTTTTGTTATGCAAAGGAAACTGGTTATAAAGAAAATGATTATATTATATTTGAAGATCTAACCAAAATTGTTGATTTTTGCAATGATCTAGAAATTAATGATATCGTATTAACTGGTGGCGAACCAACTTTATACAAAGAATTAATAAAACTATTAAAGTATATTTGTTCTAGAAAACGAGTTATGTCGGTGTCTATGTCTTCCAACGGCATTAAATTGTCAAATTATGAATATTGTAAAGAATTAATCGATAATGGAATAAAGTACATTGATATTTCTTTAAAGGGAAATAATGAAGATAACTGTACAATTATTTCAGGGGTTAATTGTTTGGAATCTCAGCTTGTTGCGATAAATAATCTTTCAAAGCTACCGGTTACGCTTACTTGCTCGATGGTTTTAACTAAAGAAAATGTTATTGGATTTTGCGATGTAATTAAAAAGGCATATGATTATGGAGCTCGTCAGTTTTCGTTTAGTTTTGTCTTAGATAATAACGTGTCCGATAAAAAAGGTGAGGAGTATTTTTTATCTAATAATCCTTGTAAGTTGGTTGATGATTTTGTTTCGCAAATAAAAATGTTGGATGATATTACGCATGGAGAATGGTGGGTTGAATATACTTTTCCATTATGTGTTTATACAAAGGAGCAATTAGATTTATTGGAAGGGAGGTTGGCATCACCATGTCAGATTTTTAATGGTTTGGGGATTACTTTTGACACAAATAAAAGATTAATTCCATGTAGTATGTTTATTAATACATTTTTAGGTCAATTTGAAAAAGATTTTTCATCAGCAGAAGAGTTTGAAAAATACTCGGATCTAAAACATTACGTTGACTCCATTGATGAATTGAAAAAGCTTCCTTCAGATAAATGTAAATTCTGTGATTTGTTTGAGCGGTGTAATGGAGGATGCCCTATTTTTTGGAAGAATACTACATTTGAGGACTTTAATAAATTTCTGATCAAAAATGGTAGGTAATAATATGAGTGGAGTATTATTTATATGATGTGGGCAATGGGGTTAAACGCTATCAAGATTATTATATAATATACTTCAGGTATACTTTACAAATAAATATATCGTGTTATAATCGAACCATAAAATCTTTGAAAGGAATTAAAAAAACAATGAACACATTTAGAAACTTATATCTGCATAGTGAATATTCGCTCCATAGTCTCGAATCAGAATCAGACAATGGAATATTTGTTATGCGCTGAAGATATAAGTGGAAAATGAAAGCTAAATGATAGATAGCCGCTTATGCTTAGTGCATAGGCGGTATTTTTTATAGGTTAAGTCTATGGAGATACTGCGAAAAAGTAGTGTCTCCTTTTTATTTTGTATAAGTCTGTGTGATGGAAATGGTATACATAGCGGTCTTAGAAACCGTGGCGAAAGCATGAGGGTTCAAGTCCCTCCGCAGGTACTCTGTGCGTATATCCGAATTGGTATAGGAGCTGTACTAAGAATGCATGGTGATTCTTGCAACACCCGGACAACTGAATAATATGGCTCATATTGAGCCACCTGTCCGGTCAAAGTGAGCCACCATTCCGTTTTTGAGTGAGCCACTATTCTGGAAATGTTGAGTCACTAGCTTGAACCGATTAAAATGAATACTATGCGCAGTAATGCGTAAATTCATTTTAAGGAGGTCAAGACTATGACCAAATATCGAGAAATCCTACGACTAAAAAGTCTGGGATTCAGCGAAAGGAACATTGCTTTATCTGTTCCATGTTCGCGTAACACTGTGTCTAAGGTTATTAAGCTTGCCAATGCGATGAACATCTCATGGCCACTTCCCGAAGGCACAACAGATGCAGATTTAGAGAAACAATTCAAATCTCCTGCATCAACTACAACCGCCAAGCGAATGCCTGATTATGACTACATTCGCAAGGAGCTTTTAAAGAATGGTGTTACAAAAAAGCTCTTATGGACAGAATACATGGAGGAATGTCGGCAATCCGGCGATAAACCTCTAATGTATTCACAGTTCTGCTACCATATCCAGCAGGACGAAAACAAACACCGTGCTACCATAGAAAAGAAGTGTACATTAACTATTAAAGAGGCTTCTGCGTATTCAGGGATAGGTGTTAACAAGATTAGAGAAATATCCAAAAGTCCACTTTGTGATTTTACATTGTATGTGAGACTGTCCGAAAACTCATTGCAGGGAAAATTAATCCCCACTTTGCCCGATAATCTTGCCTAATTCAGTCAACGATGTTCCACATCGCCTCCCTCATTAGGCTTTATTCTCGGACAAATTGGGAATCACTTTTCACTACAAGCAGTTTTAGGACAGCCTCATGTGGGTAAAAAGACTCTGATCAAAAGACAAAAGTTCGAGGATTTCTTAAAACGTGCTGCGGAAATTTGAGGGTAAATTCATTGTAAACAGGGCTGTCTTATGTTATATTTTTATAGTATCAAGGCTCTGTTTCGGATATGAAAGAGCTTCCCTGATGATAATTAAGAAACCTTGAAAAATAGGGGAAAGTAGGAATATTATGAAATTAGGTATAGTAGGACTTCCAAACGTAGGTAAATCTACGTTGTTTAATTCATTAACTAAGGCAGGAGCACTTGCTGCGAATTATCCATTTGCAACAATTGACCCTAACGTAGGTGTGGTGCAGGTGCCTGATGTTAGAATTGAGAAGCTAGGAGAATTATATAATACTAAGAAAGTGACACACGCAACAATTGAATTTGTTGATATTGCAGGGCTTGTTAAGGGTGCTAGTAAGGGCGAAGGTCTTGGCAATCAGTTCCTTGCCAACATTCGTGAGGTGGATGCAATTGTTCATGTTGTTCGTTGCTTTGAGGATGGCAATGTAGTTCATGTTGATGGCTCAATTGACCCGCTACGTGATATTGAGACTATTAATCTTGAACTTCTTTTTTCTGATATGGAGATATTAGAGCGTCGTATGTCTAAGACTGGCAAGGCGGCAAGAATGGACAAGTCTCTTCAGAAGGAAGCTGCTATGCAGGAGCGCCTCTATAAGCATATGGAAGACGGCAATATGGCTAAGACATTTACTCTTAACGACGAGGACGAAGAGGCATATTTCAAGGAGTACAACCTTCTTACTGCTAAGCCCGTAATATATGCTGCCAATGTAGCAGAAGATGACTTGTCTGATGATGGTGCTTCTAATGAAAATGTTAAGAAGGTCCGTGAGTATGCATCTAAAGAAGGCTCAGAGGTATTCGTTATCTCTGCAGCAATCGAGCAAGACTTAGCAGAGCTTGATGACGAAGAGAAGGCAATGTTCTTAGAAGAACTTGGACTGGAAGAGTCAGGTCTTGATAAGCTAATTAAAGCTAGCTATAGCTTACTTGGTCTTATTAGTTATCTTACAGCAGGAGAAGATGAGTGTAGAGCATGGACCATTACTAAGGGAACGAAAGCACCACAAGCTGCTGGTAAGATCCATACTGATTTCGAGAGAGGCTTTATCAAGGCAGAGGTTGTTAATTACTCTGACCTAATGGAATGTGGTTCTCTATCTAATGCTAGAGACAAAGGACTAGTTGGCATGGAAGGTAAAGACTATGTTGTTAAGGACGGAGATGTAATACTGTTTAGATTTAATGTATAGTATGTCGTAAGGAGGGACCCACGTAGTGGGAGGATTCCTTACGACTGGTAATTAGGGGGTAAATATGAATCCTGTATACGATAAGTTACAAAGATGTCTAAAATGTGCTAGAGAAAAGGTGAATTTTGTGCCAGACGTTGCACTTGTTCTTGGCTCTGGTCTTGGAGACTATGCTGATACGATGAAGGTAGAAGCAACATTAGATTATAAGGATATTGATGGTTTTCCTGTATCAACAGCACCTGGTCATGTGGGGAGATTTATATTCGGCTTCGTTGGTGATACCAAGGTTGTTGTCATGCAAGGAAGAGTGCATTTCTACGAAGGATATGATATGTCTGATGTAGTTCTTCCTATTCGTCTTATGAAGCTTCTTGGAGCGAAGACACTATTTCTTACTAATGCAAGTGGTGGAATTAATTCTGACTTTAATGCTGGCGATCTTATGCTTATAACAGATCAGATATCGCAGCTTGTTCCATCGCCTTTAAGAGGTGAGAGTATATCAGAGCTTGGAGTAAGATTTCCTGATATGTCACACATTTACAATGAGAAGTTACAGGACTTGGCTCGTAAATGTGCAAAAAATCAGGGGATAGAACTTAAGGAGGGCGTATATATTCAGATGCCTGGACCTAATTATGAGTCTCCAGCAGAGATTAGAATGGCTAAGACTATGGGGGCTGATGCTGTTGGAATGTCCACAGTCTGTGAAGCAATTGCAGCTAATCATATGGGGATGGATATAATCGGTATATCATGTATATCTAATCTTGCGGCAGGCATTAGTCCAACACCTCTTACAGAAGAAGAGGTTCTTGAAGCAGGACGCAAGGTTGCCAAGAAATTTAGTGCCCTTGTTACAGAGATAATTACTAACATCTAATAGAATACGTTTTATAAGGAGGAAGGTAATGAATACAAAGTTTTATAATGCACTTATTCTACTTACAAATGATGACAAGACATTTACAATCATCAGAGGGGAGATGCACATAATTGATAATAAGATTTCTTACATTAAGGGTACTCCTGTGGGAGTAGATAGTTGTGAATTTGACTCTAGTGTAAGTTATGAGCAAGGAACGCCTTGTCAGGAATTTGACCTTCAGCGTGATTTGGAAGGTAATCTATTGATGCCTGGATTCAAAAATGCACATACACATACTGCTATGACATTTCTTCGTTCATATGCAGACGATTTACCACTTCAAAGCTGGCTTTTTGATCAGGTCTTTCCTAAAGAGGGACAGCTTACAGAAGATGATGTATATTGGTTAGATATTCTTGGAATAATGGAATATTTGACTTCAGGAATCACTTCTAATTTCGATATGTATTTCTTCCCTCCAAAGAATGCCAAAGCATCCATTGACTGTGGATTTAGAACAGTTCAGACATCTGGACTTAATAATTTTGGTGGTTCAGTTGAGCAGCTAGAAGAGAATTATAATATTGTAAATGAGATGAGTGATTTATCCTCATTTATTATAGGCTTTCACGCAGAATACACTACTTCTATGGAGATTATGGAGGGGGTTGCTGATTTGTGCGAGAAATACCAATCCCCAATGTTTATGCACAATTCCGAGACAATGAAGGAAGTTGAGGAGTGCAAAGAAAGATGGGGAAAAACACCTACAGAGCTTACAGATGATCTTGGTATGTATAGATTCGGTGGTGGTGGATATCATTGTGTTCATATGTCGCCTAATGATTTTGAGATATTTAAGAGAGCTGGATTATATGCTGTAACCAATCCGGCAAGTAACCTTAAGCTAGCAAGTGGTGTTGCACCAATTAACAAGTATTTGCAAATGGATATCCCAGTTGCCATAGGTACTGACGGACCTGCTAGTAACAATTGCCTTGATATGTTTAGAGAAATGTTCTTAACTACAGCCTTAGCTAAAGTAAGAGAAGGGGATGCTTCATGCGTTCCAGCAGAAGATGTGCTTTATATGGCTACAGTTAATGGCGCAAAGTGTATGGGGCTAAATGATTGTGACAAGCTTGCTGTTGGTAAGAAAGCGGATGTTATTGCAATTGATCTAAAACAGCCTAATATGCAGCCAGTTAATAATATTGTTAAGAATATTGTATATTCAGGTAGCAAACAAAACGTTATATTTACAATGGTTGATGGAAAGATTCTATATGATTGTGGCAAGTTTAATATTGGATTTGACAGAGATGAAGTATATAGAAGAGCCAATGAAATAATAAGACGTATGAAATAGTTCGAATCTTGATAATGCGAAGAAAATCGTATATAATTTTAAGCATATTTGTGATATTAATGGAGGGAAAACAATATGGCATTTTTAGGTAGTTTTCTACAATACTTAATAATTATGATAATTCTTGTAGCAGTAGCAGTTTGCGGTGTATTAGTTGGCAAAGCTCTCCGCAAGAGAAAAGATAAGAAAGAAGCACTCGCTGCTGAAGCAGTAACTGCTACAGAAGGAGATTCTACTGATGAATAACAAAGTAAATGAATTAAGACGAAGCTTTTTGGAGTTTTTTGAAAGCAAAGGTCATTTATCTAAAGGAAGCTATTCTCTTGTTCCGGAGAATGATAATAGTTTACTTTTGATTAATGCTGGAATGGCACCGCTTAAGCCTTATTTTACAGGGCAGGAGGTTCCGCCAAGAACTAGAATGTGTACATGTCAGAAATGTGTACGTACAGGTGACATTGATAATGTTGGTAAGACAGCTCGTCACTTAACATTCTTTGAAATGCTAGGTAATTTTTCTTTCGGAGATTATTTTAAGGAAGAAGCTCTTACTTGGTCTTGGGAATATCTAACGAAGGTGCTAGGCCTTTCTGAAGACAGACTTTATCCTTCTATTTATGGAGAAGATGATGAAGCTTTACATATTTGGACAGATGTAATAGGTGTATCAGAAGATAGAATAACTAAGTTTTATCGTGATCCAAAGACTGGTGAATGCGATAATTTCTGGGAACATGGCGCAGGTCCTTGCGGTCCTTGTTCTGAGATATATTATGATCGTGGTGAGAAATACGGCTGTGGTAAACCTGATTGTAAAGTTGGTTGTGAATGCGATCGTTACATGGAGGTGTGGAACAACGTATTTACCCAGTTTAACGGAGATGGCCATGGTAATTATGAGGAATTAGAGAATAAGAATATAGATACCGGAATG
The DNA here is from genome assembly GCA_900315945.1 of uncultured Lachnospiraceae bacterium. GTDB lineage: Bacteria > Bacillota > Clostridia > Lachnospirales > Lachnospiraceae > RUG191. The sequence continues at coordinate 11,609 of ONAZ01000015.1, forward strand.
GGTCTTGAGCGTCTTGCAGTTGTGATGCAGGACGTTGATTCTGTATTTGACATTGATACTATGAAAGCAATTCGTGACAAGGTATGCGAAATGTGTGGAAAGAAGTATCAGGAAAATGATGCTGATGATGTATCAATTCGTCTTATTACAGATCACATTAGAAGTGCAACATTCCTTGTAGCAGACGGTGTATCACCTTCTAATGAAGGTAGAGGTTATGTTCTTCGCCGTCTTATTCGTCGTGCAGCAAGACATGGAAGAATGTTAGGAATTGATGGTACATTTCTATCTAAATTATCAGAAACTGTTATTGAAGAGTCCAAGGATGGTTATTCTGAATTAGATGAGAAGAAGATATACATTTTCAAAGTCCTTACAGAAGAAGAGAATAGATTCAATAAGACAATCGACCAGGGACTTAGTATCTTAGACGAGATGATTCAGGAACTATCAAAGAATAACGACAGGGTACTCCCAGGGGAGGATGCATTTAAACTATATGACACATATGGTTTTCCAGTTGATCTTACTGCAGAGATTCTGTCTGAGTCTGGCTTATCGTATGATAAAGACGGCTTTGAGAAATGTATGAATGAGCAGAGAGAGACTGCCAGAGCCGCTAGAAAAGAAACTAATTATATGGGTAAAGATGCAAGTGTATATGAGGAACTAGATCCATCTATTGTATGTACATTTGTAGGCTATGATAAATTAAGTACTAATTCAACTATAATTGCCCTTACATCAGAGGATGCAATAGTTGATAAACTGACTACAGGTCAGAAGGGTGCAATATTTGTTGATAAGACACCGTTCTATGCTACTATGGGCGGACAGATTGGTGATACTGGTGTTATTAAGGTGGCACAGAGCGAATTTAGGGTAAATGATACTATTAAAGTAGGAGCTGATAAGATTGCTCATATAGGTGTTGTAGAAAAAGGTGAAGTCAATATCGGTGCTATGGCTAAGATGGATGTTGATAAGACCCGTAGGTCTTTGATAATGAAGAACCATTCTGCTACACATTTACTTCAGAAAGCACTTAGAGAAGTCTTGGGAGAACATGTAGAACAGAAGGGTTCGGAAGTTAGCCCAGATAGACTTAGATTCGACTTTAGTCATTTCTCTGCAATGACATCTGATGAAATTAAGAAGGTTGAGGATATTGTTAATTCTAAGATTAACGAAGGCCTTGATGTTGTAACGGAAGAGATGTCCATTGAAGATGCTAAGAAATCTGGCGCAATGGCTCTATTTGGCGAGAAGTACGGAGATGTAGTCAGAGTTGTTAAGATGGGAGATTTCTCAATCGAACTATGTGGTGGTACCCATGCTTCTAATACATCTGATATTGTTGCATTTAAGATTATATCTGAAGGTGGTGTTGCTGCAGGTACTCGCCGTATTGAAGCTATTACAAGCCAGGCAGTATTTGAATACTATGGTGATTTAGAAGAGAAGCTTAACAAAGTTATGTCAATACTTAAGACAAGTGCTGACAATTTGGAAGATAAGGTTAATTCAGTTCTAAAAGAGAATAAGAAGTTAAAAGGTGAAATTGATTCCTTGAAGCATGCAGCGGCTAAAGAGGCTGTTGGTGATGTGGCTTCTGAAGTTGAAGAGGTTAATGGTGTTAAGTTCCTTGCTATGAAGCTTGATAATGTTGATATGAATGGACTTCGCGATATGGGAGATGATATCAAGAAGAGTATCGGCGAAGGCGTAATTGTACTTGCTTCAGCAAATGAAGGCAAGGTGAGCCTTGTTGTAATGGCAACTGACGAAGCTATAAAGAAAGGTGCTCATGCAGGTAATATGATTAAAGAGATAGCTAAGCTTGTTGGTGGCGGCGGAGGTGGTCGTCCTAATATGGCACAGGCTGGTGGTAAGAACCCTGCAGGAATTGATGAATGCCTGGCCAAGGCTAAGGAAGTTTTAGCATCTCAGCTTTAATTTTTGAAATGTGTTTGAGGAGGGGAAATAACCCCTCCTTTTTTTGCGGATTTTCTACTGTTTCTTATTGAATAAAAGGTCGGCTATGGTATAATATTATACGGATAATAGGTAATTGTGGTATATTTGTTGCGTAAGGAGACATCTTATGAATAAAAAAGAAGTTGAGAAAGAACATTTGATACAGAAGAATAATTTGACCTTCGTATTCTTGATTGTTATTCATGCACTAGCTTTAGTATGTACAATAATGTATGGTAACAAATCAGGAAGTTTAATGAGAGTGATTGTTTCTTCTGGTATTGTTGTTGTCGGTATTATTATTACTATTATAGGTAAGATTGCCTTTGGTAAGAGCCATAAAGGACATCTTGTAATGTTTGTTGGTGTGTTGATAACGTATTTTGATACATTATGGTCCAATATTAATGCACCACTTTTATATGCATTTACATTCTTGATATGTTTTGTAATTATGCTTCATAAGTCTGTTAAGACCTGTACAATAGGTATTATAGTTGCAGTAGTGGGCAATGCAGTTTATACAGTACTATATATTTTGTTTGGTACTGGAGAAGATCTTTACAAGGTAATAACTAATGACTGGTTTGCCATTGTTGGATGTGTAATAGCATTTCTTGCTGTTAAGATGCTAGCTAAACAAGATGCTGAACTTCTAGATAAAGCTGAGGAGCAAGCATTAGAACAACAAGAGGTTGCAGAAAAGATTAAAAAGACAACATCTGAAATTAAAAAATTATTAGATGACGCGAATATTTCTGTAGAGACTCTTTCTCAGAACATAGAATCATCATCTACTTCTATTAACCAAATCAGTAATTCAACAAAGCAGACAGCTACATCAATTCAGACTCAGACTGCAATGTCAGCTAATATTACGGAAGCTTTAGAGGCTGTTGTGAGTCAGACAAAGGAAATGTCTTTGACGAGTGACAATACATCCAGGGTAATTGTTGAAGGTAATAAAACTGTTGAGAATCTAATGCAACAATCTGAGATTGTAAGTAGCATTAATGGTGAGACTGCTGAGATGACTGCTGAATTACAGAATAGAGTTCAAGGTATTAAAGATGTAGTTGAGACAATCCTAGAGATTTCTTCTCAGACTAACTTACTTTCTCTAAATGCTTCTATTGAGGCTGCTAGAGCTGGAGAGGCAGGAAAAGGATTTGCAGTTGTTGCTGATGAAATTCGTAATCTTTCTGACACGACTAAAAATTCTGCAGAAAAGATTGGCGAAGTAATAGATGAACTTGTTGATAGCATTGTGGCGGCTTCTGATAACATGCAAAAATCAGTTGAGGCTACTAAAGAAGAGGCAAGGCTCATTAGTGTGACTGATGAACAATTCAAGCTGATTGACGAATCAGTTCAACAGATGTCTGATGCAGTTGCTGCTATTGAATCTAAGGTTGGCGATTCCACAAATGCTAATAATGAGGTAATAGATTCTATCTCTAATTTGTCTGCTTCATCTGAAGAAGTAGTTGCATCTGCAGAAGATTCAATATCTATTACTGAGGGTTGTGTCGAAAGTATGGATAATACTAAAGAGATACTTGATAAGATATTTGAATTATCTGAGTCACTATAAACTATAATTATTAAGGCTTAAGTATAAAAAAGATTCACAGATTTTTCACTTGCAATTAATAGTATCATGCTTTAATATGAACATAAGGTGTCAAATAAGATATTTGATACCTTATAATTTTATAGAAAATTAGGAGGTGATTTTTATGAAATTCTACAAATGTAACACATGTGGTAATATTATCACTAAATTAAACGATTCTGGTGTACCAGTTGTATGTTGTGGCGAGAAAATGGAAGAACTAGTTCCTGGTGCTACAGATGGTGCTTTTGAGAAGCATGTACCATCAGTGACAGTTGAAGGAAATGTTGTTAAGGTTCAGGTAGGTGAAGTTGAACACCCAATGCTTGAGGAACATTTTATTCAATTTATTGTTCTAGAGACAAGCAGTGGAAGTATGATTAAAAATCTTTCTCCAGGAGATAAACCTGTTGCAGAATTCGTACTTCCGGCTGGAGATAAGGCAGTAGCAGTCTATGAATATTGCAATCTTCATGGTTTGTGGGTTAAAGAGATATAAGCCACTAAAGTAAACTATTAAGGAGGTAAGGGATATGGCAGAGAATAAATATGCAGGAACTAAGACAGAGAAGAATTTATGGGAAGCTTTTGCAGGAGAATCTCAGGCTCGTAACAAATATACTTACTTTGCTTCAGTTGCTAAGAAGGCAGGATATGAGCAGATTGCGGCTATGTTTCTTAAGACTGCAGATAATGAGAAAGAACATGCAAAACTTTGGTTTAAGGCATTAGGAGGCGTAGGAGATACACCGGCTAATCTTCTTGCAGCTGCAGAAGGTGAGAATGCTGAATGGACTGATATGTATGAGAGAATGGCTAAAGATGCCGAAGAAGAGGGCTTTACAGAGCTTGCAGAACAGTTCAGAGGTGTTGCAGCCATTGAGAAGATGCATGAGGAACGTTATCGTGCCCTGCTTCATAATGTTGAAGCAATGGAAGTATTTAAGAAAAGTGGAGTTACAATGTGGGAATGCAGAAATTGTGGTCACGTTGTAGTTGGTACAGAGGCGCCTGAAGTGTGTCCTGTATGTAACCATCCACAGAGTTTCTTTGAAGTTAGAGCTGAGAATTATTAAAATGTATTATGTTATTCCACTTTGTGAGGTCTCTCACGAAGTGGCATTTTTGTGTTTGACACATTGCTTTCCTTTAAGTATAATTAATTCACTTATTATTTGATTTCAAAATATTCTATTTTTATTTGGATTTTTTTCTTTTGTGTCCATATATTCGGACACGTTATCCTGTAATATTTATAATATGAGTTGTGCATATGTGTATTATCGGAAATGTAATGTGGATTTTTAGTTCAATTTTATAAAAAATATGTGTAGTAGAAAATACACGAACAAACACACGAACAAAAATCGAACAAATTTTCTATAAAAGTATTGACAACTTGATTTTTGTAGTATATTATATATTTAGTTTGAACGAACAAAGGTTCGTAGAAGGAGAAAATTATGGCACAAGATGATAAGTTAAGAGCCCTAGAGGCAGCGATTTCACAGATTGAGAAGCAATATGGTAAAGGTTCTGTTATGAAGCTTGGCGATACATCAAGTCAGATGAAAGTTGAAACAGTACCTACAGGTTCAATAAGTCTTGATATAGCATTAGGACAAGGTGGATTACCAAAGGGAAGAATTATAGAGATATATGGTCCTGAATCTTCTGGTAAGACAACAGTTGCATTACATGCAGTATCAGAGGTTCAGAAGCAGGGTGGAATTGCTGGATTTATAGATGCAGAGCATGCCTTAGATCCTGTCTATGCTAAGAATATAGGCGTAGATATTGATAATTTATATATTTCTCAGCCAGATAATGGTGAACAGGCCCTTGAGATAGCAGAAACAATGGTGCGTTCTAATGCAGTAGACATAGTAATTGTAGACTCTGTTGCAGCACTTGTTCCTAAGGCTGAAATTGATGGTGATATGGGAGATTCTCATGTAGGATTACAAGCTAGACTTATGTCACAAGCTTTAAGAAAGTTAACTGCTGTCATTGCAAAAAGTAATTGTATTGTTATATTTATTAATCAGCTTCGTGAAAAAGTTGGTGTAATGTTTGGTAATCCTGAGACTACAACAGGTGGTCGTGCGCTTAAGTTCTATTCTTCAGTAAGACTTGATGTTAGAAGAATTGAATCCTTAAAGCAGCAAGGGGAAGTAATTGGTAACAGAACAAGAATTAAAGTTGTAAAGAATAAGATTGCGCCACCATTTAAAGAAGCTGAATTTGATATTATGTTTGGTAAAGGTATTTCTAAAGAAGGTGATATTCTAGACATTGCGTCTGATATTGATATTATCAACAAATCCGGTGCATGGTATGCATATAATGGAGAGAAGATTGGACAAGGACGCGAGAATGCTAAGAAATATCTTGCAGAGAATAAAGAATTATATAATGAGATTGAGAAGAAAGTTAGAGATCACTTTAATCTTGACGGAGAAGCAGATGAACAAGGCGAAGAATTAAAGAAAGAGTCTGCTGATTCATCTAAAGCACAAGAACAAAAACCAGCTAAATAATTCGGTTTTATAAGTTTTTATATATGTTTGGTAAATAATATGATAGTTACAAGTATTGAAGCTCACACCAAAACAAAAGTGAAAGTCTGTCTAGATAATCGGACAGACTTTCAACTTTATAAGAAGGAAATTAAGAAATACAATATAGAGGTTGACAAAGAACTAGAGAATTACGACGAAATTCTTAGAGAGACTCTAATTCCTCGTGCAAAGAAAAGAACTTTGCATTTACTTGAGAAAATGGATAGAACTGATAAAGAGATTAGAGGAAAACTTGCTAAGAATGGTTATCCCATTGAGGCAATAGATGCAGCAATCCAATATGCAGCATCCTATAATTACATTAATGATGAGAGATATGCACTATCCTATGTTAGAAATTACAGAGATTATCGTTCTAAGAACAGAATCTTGCAGGATTTGTATCGTAAGGGGATTGATAAAGAATTAATATGTAATGCAATTGATAAGGAATATACCACAGATGAGAATGAACTTGTATTAATGTATATTCGTAAGAAAAATTATAATCCCATGAATGCAACTGAAAAAGAAAAGGGGAAAATGTATAGATTTCTTATAGGTAAAGGCTTTTCTTATGATACTATAAGTAAATATTTATAAAGAAGATGGGCTATATTACACCCTTTTGTTACTGCCTATATATTGCAAATATACTATCATAATACATTGACATTTTATGATACAAAGAGTAGAATTAATTTGTTGTAAATTATGACAGATATAAATTGATTATGTTATATGTACAATGAAAATTAAATAAAGGAGGTGCTCCTGTGTCAATGATTATTGTTACACTTGTTATAGCTGTTGCAGCCATGATAGTAGCTATTCTTGCTACAGTTTTTGTATCAAGGAATGCGCATAAGAAAGCTGCTGCTAATAAAGTTGACAGTGCTGAGAATAAGGCTCGTGAAATTATTGATGATGCAGTTAAGACTGCTGAAGCAAAGAAGAGAGAAGCCTTAATTGAAGCTAAGGAAGATGCCCTCAAGCAAAAGAACGAGTTAGATAAAGAGATACGTGAACGTCGTTCTGAGATTCAGAGAAATGAACATAGAGTTGCTCAGAAGGAAGAAAACGTTGACAGAAAACTCGATCAGTTAGAAAAACGTGAGAGGGAGTTGTCGCAAAAAGAAGCAAAGCTTAACAAGGAAAAAGAAGAAGTAGCGAAATTAAACAAACAGAGAGTACAGGAACTAGAGAGAATCTCAGGTTTAACCTCCGTACAAGCAAAAGAACAATTACTACAAACTGTTGAAGATGATGTAAAAATTGATGCCGCAAAACTTATTAAAGAAACAATGGCTCAAGCAAAAGATGATGCGAATAAGAAGGCTCGTGATATTGTAGTAACAGCTATTCAGAAATGTGCTGCAGATCATGTTGCAGAAACATCAATTTCTGTAGTGCCACTTCCAAGTGATGATATGAAAGGTCGTATCATTGGACGTGAAGGACGTAATATTCGTACATTAGAAACTATGACTGGTGTAGAACTAATTATTGATGATACACCTGAAGCAGTTGTTTTATCTGCTTTTGATCCAGTGCGTCGAGAGATTGCTCGTGTAGCGCTTGAGAAATTAATAGTAGATGGAAGAATTCATCCAGCTCGTATAGAAGAGATGGTTGATAAAGCAACTAAAGAAGTTGAAACTAATATGAGAGAAGAGGGAGAAGCTGCCACACTTGAAGTTGGTGTTAATGGCATTAATCCTGAACTTGTTAAGCTACTTGGTCGTATGAAATATCGTACAAGTTTCGGACAGAATGCACTTAAGCATTCTATCGAAGTAGCACATTTATCTGGTCTTCTTGCTGGAGAATTAGGATTAGATGTGCGTGTAGCTAAGAGAGCAGGTCTTCTTCATGATATAGGTAAAGCTATTGACCACGAAGAAGGTGCTCAAGGATCTCATATTCAACTTGGTGCAGATCTTTGTAAGAAATACAAAGAATCACCTACAGTTATTAATGCCGTTGAGGCGCATCATGGGGATGTGGAACCAGAAACTCTTATTGCATGTATTGTTCAAGCTGCTGATGCTATTTCAGCTGCAAGACCTGGTGCAAGACGTGAGACTATGGAGACATATTCTAATAGATTACAACAGTTAGAAGAGATTACCAACGACTTTAAGGGAGTTGATAAGTCTTTTGCTATTCAGGCAGGTAGAGAGGTTCGTGTAATGGTTGTTCCTGATCAGGTAACTGATGCGGATATGGTTATCATGGCTAGAGATATTACTAAAAGGATTGAGTCCGAGCTTGATTATCCTGGTCAGATTAAGGTTAACGTTATCCGTGAATCTAGAGTTACTGACTACGCGAAATAGATTTGTTTTACGCGAATAATATTCAGCTGCATGATTATGCAGCTGAATTTTTTATAAGGAGAAATAATATGGAACATGTAATAACTGAAAAAAGAACTTTGGTTCATAAAGGGTCTATTATTGATGTATATAGTGATGAAATGCTTCTTCCTAATGGAAATCATGAGACATGGGATTATGTAGAGCATAGAATGGGTGCTGCTTGCGTACTTCCTGTGCTTCCTAATGGTAAGATTGTAATGGTTAAACAATTTCGTCATGCTCTTAATAGATATACAATAGAGGTACCTGCTGGCTCTAGAGATAGTAAGACAGAAGATACATTAGTTTGTGCTACCAGAGAATTAGAAGAAGAGACAGGATATACATCTGATAATATAGAATTTTTATTGTCTCTTAAAACTACTGTGGCATTTTGTAATGAATCTATAGATGTGTATCTTGCAAGGGATTTAAAGCCTGGAAAACAGCATTTAGATGAGGCAGAAAGTATTAATGTGCTTGAATTTGAACTTGATGAACTTCTTGATATGATTTATCAGGGTAAATTACAGGATTCTAAGACTGTATCTGCAATTCTTGCATATGCTGTAAAGTGTCAAAATAACTCTAGTATTAGCTAAAGAATTTATCTTTTACGTCTTCTATTGGCATACTAAGATCTGTCCAAAGTCTAAAGCTACGTGCTCCTTGGTAAAGAAGCATGTATTTGCCGTTAATATATTTACAACCTACGTCAGAAGCGTCCTTTAAAAGCTTTGTCATATCAGGCTCATATATAAGGTCGCATACAACAAGACTTGGACGTAGAAAAGTTTTATCAATTAAACTATCATTAGAAGTCATTCCGATAGGTGTTGCATTAATTAGAATGTGACATTTTGAAATGGTTTCTTTTAATATATTGTTATCTTCAATATTAATTACTGAGGTAGTGCATTTTGTCTTGTTAGTGACTTTAGATGCAAAATCTTTAACATTATTTAATGTCTTATTAAATCTTTTTGCAATTGTTATTGAATTAGCTTTATTAAGTGCGAGTTCTACAATAATAGAGGTTGCGGCTCCACCAGCACCTAGAATTAGTATATCTTTTCCTTCTACATTAACATTTATTTCCTGAAGAGAATCAACAAAACCTGCGCCATCAGTTGTATAGCCCACAAGCTGTCCGTTTATTGGGACAACAGTATTAACTGAACCGGCAAGTTCAGATGATATGTCAAGTTTATCTAGATATTTTATTATTTCAGTCTTAAGTGGCATAGTAACATTTGCACCAAGAAAATCTACTTCTCTAATATCATCCATTATTTCGCTAAGCTCATTAGGCTTAATATCAATAGCATAATATCTTGCATCTATTCCTAGTTTATCAAAGCTGAAATTATGCATATCAGGAGAGATGCTATGGGATACTGGGCTTCCAAGTAGGCATGCGAATTCTTTTGTTGGATCGTAATTAATACTATTTGCAAGGTCGTTTTTCTCTATAAATCTTAGACTCATTATTTACTCCATTCATATTCGTAAAGTTTGCTTTAATCTATATTTTATATGCAAAATATGATACCATATCATATACATATTATAAAGATAGAATTATTTATAAGGAGTATATAATGCGTATAAAGAATATTGACCTAGAGAATTTTAAACCCCTTGTATGTGTTCCTATAGTTGATTCTAGAATAGAAGATGGTATAGAGACTGCCAAGAGTCTAGTTAGCGATAATGTTGAAGTTATAGAATGGCGTCTGGATTTTCTAAGGGAATTAAGTGATATTGACGCACTGTTAGAGGGACTTAATAAAATGTCTAAGATTTGCAAAGATACGATTCTTGTTGGAACAATAAGGTCTATTGAAGAAGGGGGCAAATCAGAACTTAAGGAAAATGATGTTACGAATTATCTATATAAGATTGCAGAAACTAGGACATGTGACTTCATTGATATGGAATATTATACTTATGATAGGCCAGAAAATGTTATATCAAAGTTAAAAGAAATGGGGCAAAAAGTTATTTGTTCTCATCATGATTTCGATGAAACACCAGATGATGAAGTGATATTTACACTTCTTGAAGAAATGGAATCTAGCGAATGTGACATTGTTAAGATGGCTGTAATGCCTAGAACAACTACAGATGTTACTAGGTTTATGGATATATGTAACTCATTTTCATTAGAAACAGATAAATTAACAATTACAATGTCCATGGGGAATCTTGGCAAAGCAAGTCGCTTTGCAGGAAATGTAACAGGTTCATGTATTACATTTGGTTCCTTTAATGAAAGTTCTGCCCCTGGACAGATTGATTATAAGAGGCTGAAGGAAATTATCAATTAGGGCTAGATTGACGCGAAAAGTTAAATTATTAGACGATGGTAATATTGATATAAAGAGTTGGTAAAGGAGACACAATGAACATATACTTAATTGGATTCATGGGAGTGGGAAAGTCCACTGTTGCCAAGGAATTAAGTAAGAAGATAGATTATAAGCTTATTGATACTGATATTGAAATTGAGACAAGAGAAGGTAGAAGTATAAGTGATATGTTTGAGTCTGAGGGGGAGGAGTATTTTCGAGGACTTGAGAGAGAACTTATAAGAGAGTTGTCTTCTGAAGATAACTTAATAGTGTCTTGTGGTGGCGGCATAATAAAAAGTGATGAGAATATTAAATTGATGAAAAAATCAGGTAACGTTATTCTTCTTGAAGCATCACCTGAAATTATATATAGCAGGGTAAAAGATGATGAAAGTAGACCTCTTCTTGCAGATAATCCTGGAATTGACGGGATTAAGAAGCTTATGAAGGAACGTGAAGAAGCTTATAATAAGGCATATACACATAAAGTTGATGCTTCAAAGCCTCCTGTACAGATTGTAAATGATATAATTACTGTTACATTGACTTTACGTGATGAATTTGTTAATATTAATTAGGTTAATTTGAATTATACCAGTAGGCGTAGCGTAGTTGGATAACGCATCGGACTCCGACTCCGAAGACCGCTGGTTCGAATCCAGTCGTCTACATGACGAGATTTATTGATTTGGAGGAATATATATGGGTTTCAAAAATGGATGGCATAAATGCATTGAATTTATAGCAGATAAATGGAGATATTTTCTTGCGGCAGTTATTTTTGGCATAATTATTCTTATTCTTGCTTTCGTTGTTAGTAAGAAGACTACACAAGATGAAGATATTTCTGGTGTATATAAAGATTTCCAGGTAGATGCTAATGTCGAACTTAATGCTCTAATGGTTAATTATTATAATGCCTATGCGGCAGGTGACATCAATGCTCTTAGTGCTTATGCATCGCCTATTAGTGATGGTGAAGCAAGTTATATTAAGTTTATGAGCCAGTTCATTGAGGCATATAATGTAGTAAATGTATATTCCAAGAAGGGACTTGAAGACGGTTCATATCTCGTATCTGTATATGTTAAGGAGAAGTTTGTGGGAATTAACACTCCGGCTCCAGGACTTGAATTCTTCTATGTAAGAACTAATGAGAACGGAATGCTATACATTGATAATTCTTATGGAACATACAATCAGAAGGAGAATGAGACATCTCAAGATCCTAAGGTTCAAGAAGTAATTGAGATTTATAATGAGCGAAGCGATGTTATGAAGCTTAAGAAGATGGTTGAGGAAGAGCTCGAAGAAGCGCTTAAGTCTGATCCGGCACTTAACCAATTCTTAACAGAAACTATCAGAACGAAGATAGGTGAATGGAAGGCTCAATATAAGGCTCAGAAAGAACAGCAGAAAGCAATAGCGGAAGCTAAGGCTAAAGAAGCTGCAGATGCACAGGCTAAGGCAGCTCAGGATGCACAGGCAGCAGCTCTTAAAGCACAGCAAGATGCTCAGGAAGAGGCTAATGCAACTACGGTTGTTATTACTGAGAAAGTTAATGTAAGAGATTCAGCTTCTGAAGCAGGAAATGTTCTTGGTACACTTGATGGTGGAACTCAGGTTAAGAAGTACGCTGATGAGAATGGATTTAGTAAGATTGAATATAATGGTGGCAAAGCATATGTTAAGAGTGATTATGTAGCACCTGTTAATGCTGCACCAGCTCCACAACCTGAAGCACAGCCTCAACCAACAACTAATACTGTTACACTTACTAATACAGTAAATGTTCGTGGTTCTAAAGATGAGAATGGTGAGAGAGTTGCTGTAGGTGTGCCAGGAGATACAGTAACAGTCCTTGGTGATGCAGGTGATGGATGGTCAAGAGTATCAATTAAGGGTATTGAAGGATATATGAAGACAGAGTTTATACATTAATCTGTATGATATATGTATTCACGTAAGGAAAGGTCTTAGGCCTTTCCTTACTTTTAATATGGAGGGATAACAATTAGACTTAACAAGTATCTCTCGTCTATGGGTGTATGCTCAAGAAGAGAAGCGGATAGACAGATAGATAATGGAAATGTTACTATTAATGGCAAAGTGGCTTCATTAGGTGATAAAGTAAATGATGGTGATGTTGTTTGCTATATGAATAAGCCAGTCGTTAATAGTACGAAACCGGTAATTATAGCATTTAACAAACCTAAAGGGATAGTGTGCACTGCAGAGAAGCGGGAAAAGGATAATATAGTTGACTTTATTAATTATCCTAGTAGAATATATCCTATAGGTCGTCTTGATAAGGACTCTACAGGCCTTATTCTTCTAACTAATCGTGGTGAAATTGTTAATGGTATTCTTAAGGCCAGAAATTATCACGAGAAAGAATACGTAGTTAGCCTTAATCGCCCTTATTCTAGGGATTTCCTAAAACAAATGAGAAATGGTGTGTATTTGCATGAACTCGATACTACAACGAGAAAATGTGAAGTAAGACCTATTAGTGATAGAACATTTTCCATAATTCTAACGCAAGGGCTTAATAGACAGATTAGGCGTATGTGTAAGGAACTGGGGTATAGGGTTGAAGGCTTGAATAGAATTAGGGTTATGAATGTTGAACTTGGCGATCTTCCCTTAGGAAAGTATAGAGAGATAGAGGGAAAAGAACTAGATGTATTGCTTAAAAGTATAGAGTGATAAGAGGTTTATGAGATATGACCGTTGAAGAAGAAATCAAGAAATTAAGAGAAGAGATAGAGTATCATATTAATCGTTATTATAATGATGACGAGCCAGAGATTTCTGACTATGAATATGATATGATGATGAATCATTTAAAGGAGCTTGAAGCAGATAATCCTAAGCTTGTTACACCTGATTCTCCAACACAGAAAGTTGGTGGGGTTGCTAAGAGAGAAGCTGGTTCACTAGTTAAGCATAATGTACCTATGCTTAGTCTTCGAGATGTGTTTTCCAAAGAAGAAGTTATTTCTTTTGTAAAAGATATGGAAAATGCTTTAGAAAATCCTGAGTTTGTAGTAGAATACAAGATAGATGGACTATCAATGTCCCTTCGATATGACAACGGAAAGCTTGTAATGGCTGAGACTCGTGGTGACGGAATAGAGTTTGGCGAGGATGTCACAGCTAATGCGTTAATGATTAAAGACGTTGTTTCACAATTAAAAGACCCCTTTGAATATTTTGAAATAAGAGGCGAAGTCTATATGACAAATGACAGCTTTGATGCTGTTAATAAAAGCCAAGAACTTATGGGTAAGAAATTATTTGCTAATCCTAGAAACTGTGCTGCTGGCTCCCTTCGCCAATTAGATCCGAATATTGTAAAAGAGAGAAATCTATCTCTATTTATATTTAATCTTCAAGAGTCAAGGGGTAGAGAGTTTAAGACTCATACAGAGTGCTATGATTATATGAAGTCACAGGGCATCAAAGTAATTGATAATTACAGAGTTTGTAAGACAGCAGATGAAGTATGGCAAGCTATATGTGAAATAGGAGATAAAAGAGGAGAACTTGGATATGATATAGATGGAGCAGTAGTCAAGATTAATGATTACGCTCAAAGGAGTATCATGGGTGCAACTTCTAAAGTGCCTAAATGGGCTGTTGCATATAAGTATCCTCCAGAAGAAAAAGAGACAACACTTCTTGATGTGGAGCTTTCTGTTGGTAGAACAGGAAGAATAAACCCTACAGCTGTATTTTCACCAATTAGATTGTGCGGAACTACTGTTAGCCGTGCAACATTACATAATCAGGATTTCATAGATGATCTTGATATAGGAATTGGTGATACTATCGTGGTATATAAGTCTGGGGAAATTATTCCTAAGATTAAAGAAGTTGTTAAAGATAAGAGACCTGATACAACAAGGACGTACAAGATTCCTGATGTATGTCCTGTATGCGGTGCACCAACACATCGTGATAAGGATTCTTCTAATATTGTCTGTACATCCCTTAGTTGTCCGGCGCAATTAGAGAATCATTTGATTAATTTTGTGGGTCGCGATGCCATGGATATTAAAGGATTCGGGGCAGCATATATTATTGATTTGGTTAAAGAAGGATATATTAAGGATATATCTGATATCTATAAGCTTAGTGATTATAGAGATGAACTTATTGATAAGGGCATTATTGGTAAAGCTAAGAATACTGATAAGCTACTTAATGTTATTGAAGAAAGCAAATCTAATGATGCCAATATGTTACTTTCGGGTCTTGGAATACCTAATGTTGGTAAGACAGCAGCTAAGACTTTAATGAAACACTTTAAGAGTATTGATAACTTAATGTCTGCTGGAATTGAAGGATTATTAGAGGTTAGTGATATTGGTGAGATAAGCGCTAAAGCAATCTATGATTATTTTCAGGATGATAATAACAAAGCCATATTGCTACGCCTAAAGGAGTATGGAGTTAACATGTCTTCTGAGTCTACTGAAGCTTCTGATAAGCTTAGTGGGTTAACCTTTGTGGTAACTGGTACTTTGCCAACTCTAGGGCGTAAAGAAGCAGCTGCACTTATTGAAGATAATGGTGGTAAGTGTTCAGGCTCGGTATCAAAGAAGACAAACTATCTTGTTGCTGGTGAAAATGCTGGTAGCAAACTTAATAAAGCAAGAGAATTGGGAATAGAGATTATAACGGAAGAACAATTATTTGACATGGTTAATAATTAGACTTATTTAAATTGTTCATGGTTATTAATTATTACAAGAGGATGATATAATGCCTATTAAGACTTTAGCCGATTTGCCGGCAAATGCAATACTAGAACATGAGAATATATTTGTAATGGATGAGCAAAGAGCATCTCATCAGGACATACGTCCTATTAAGATTGGAATTCTTAATTTGATGCCACTTAAAGAAGATACAGAATTACAATTGCTACGTTCATTATCTAATACCCCCCTTCAAGTTGATGTTACATTTCTTATGGTGAAGAGTCACCACTCTAAGCATACTTCTAAGAGTCATCTTAATGCTTTCTATGAGACATATGAGGATATTAAAGATACTAACTTGGATGGTCTTATTATAACTGGTGCACCCCTTGAATTTAATCGTTATGAAGATGTGGATTATTGGGATGAACTATGTATGATTATGGAATGGTCTAAGACCCATGTTACATCAACATTTCACCTGTGCTGGGGAGCTCAAGCAGGTCTCTATTATCATTATGGTATTGAGAAACAGGTTATGGATAGGAAGGTATTCGGTATATATGAGCATCATGTGAGAAATCGTAAGGTTCCTCTAGTTAGAGGCTTTGATGATATATTTCTTGCACCACATTCAAGACATACTGAGATTCCTTATGAAGTTATTGATAAGAATAAAGAGCTTATTATTCTTGCGGATTCTGATGAAGCCGGTGTGTTCTTATGTATGTCTAATGACGGTCATCAGATATTTGTAATGGGACATCCAGAGTATGACAGAGTTACACTTGATAGAGAATATAAGCGTGATTTAGATAAAGGTCTTGATATTCAGATGCCAGTTAATTATTATCCTGACAATGATATTAATAAGAAGCCTCTTCTTCAATGGAGAGCCCATGCTAATACTTTGTATTCTAATTGGCTTAACTATTATGTATATCAGCAGACACCATATGAATTTATTGATAGTAACAGATTTATTAAGAAGAAATAAAAGGAGAAGAAATGAGAGAAAAGCTAGAAAGTTTATCACTTGCAGTTCTAAAGGAACTAGCAAAAGAAAAAGGAATTAAAGGAGTATCAACTATGAAGAAGAAGGATCTTGTTGAGGCACTTCTTCTTGCTAGTAGTGAAGCAGATAAACCTACAAGAGCTAAGAAATCTTCAAAAAAAGAAGACGTTTCTGAAGCTGAGAATAATGAAAATGCAGTCAATGAAGAAGAGACTGTAGAAGAGCCTACAAAGAGGACAGATGGTATTCTTGAGGTGTTATCTGACGGATATGGATTTGTAAGATGCGAGAATTATCTGCCGGGCACTGATGATGTATATGTATCCCCTTCTCAGATTAGAAAACTTAATCTTAAAACTGGTGATATTATAGTTGGAACCAACAGACGTAATAATCCAACTGATAAGTTTGCGGCCCTTCAAGTAGTGGAGACTGTAAATGGATATAGCTTAGAGGAAGCAGCGGCTCGTACTAATTTCGAGGATTTGACACCGGTATTTCCTGATGAAAGAATTCACTTAGAGAGAGCTAATAGCTCTAATGCTATGAGAATTGTTGATCTTATATCTCCAATTGGAAAAGGTCAAAGAGGAATGATTGTATCTCAGCCTAAAGCCGGAAAAACAACACTTCTAAAGGAAATAGCACGCTCAGTTAAGGAGTCTAATCCTGATATGCATATTATAATTCTATTAATTGATGAGCGTCCTGAGGAAGTAACTGATATTAAAGAAGCTATTGAAGGCAAGAATGCAGAGGTAATCTACTCAACATTTGACGAACTTCCTGAACATCACAAGAGAGTATCGGAAATGGTAATTGAAAGAGCAAAACGTCTTGTTGAGCATAAGCAGGATGTTATGATTCTGCTTGATTCTATTACAAGATTATCCCGTGCTTATAACTTAACTGTTCCACCATCAGGTCGTACATTGTCAGGTGGTCTTGATCCGGCTGCACTGCATATGCCTAAGAGATTTTTCGGCGCTGCAAGAAATATGCGTGAAGGAGGATCCCTTACAATTCTGGCAACTGCCCTTGTGGAGACAGGAAGTAAGATGGATGACGTTGTATTTGAGGAATTCAAAGGAACAGGTAATATGGAACTTGTCCTTGATAGGAAGCTTTCAGAGAAGCGAGTCTTTCCAGCAATTGATATTGCTAAGTCTGGAACAAGAAGAGAAGATTTGCTTCTTAGTGAAGATGAACTTCGTGCTGTCGATATTATGCGAAAAGGCTTAAATGGTATGAGAAGTGACGAAGCTGTTGAGAATATTCTTAATCTATTTGCAAGAACTAAGAGCAATAAAGAAGTTATTGCTCAAGTTGGTAAGAGAAGGTTATAGAATAGTACTAATCTTTAATACAAAACCTGTGACAGTGTGTTGCCCTTGCGAATATAAAATGATATAATTATTTTAATTATGAAGAAATCGTGAGAATAATATAATGATAAGGATAGAGGGTATGGAAGAGAAGACATTAGAAGAAAAAAAGAGAATTAAGAAAAGAAACATAATAATTATAATTGTTGTAGCAGTTATCCTTGTGTTATCTGCAATAGCAGTTTCAATTATTTTTGCAATTAAGGATAAGTTGTCATCTGCAGACTTAGGTTCTGTAGAGGCTGCAACTAAAAGGGATATAGAGAAAACTGTATCTGCTTCCGGAGTATTCGATTCTATCAATAGTGAAGCTATATCAAGTACGCATGTAGGAAGTCGTATAAATGCGGTTTATGTCAAAGAAGGAGACAGTGTTACTCCAGGACAGGTAATATGTCAGCTTGATACATCAGCTTTACAGGGGACATATTCTGCGTTACAGAAGACAATTGAGCAGACGAAAGCAGATAAGGCCAAGAACAATCAAGAGTATGACAAAGAGCTTCTTAATGCTCAAAATGAGTGGGATGCAGAGCTATCTAATATTAATCAAGAAATAGCTATAGCACAGGCTGCTTGTAATTCTACTTCTGCTGAACTTGATAAGCAAAGAGCCAGATATGCTCAGTATCTTTCTGATCCTAATCATAGTGAGTGGGATATAGAAGCAATTGAGATGGAATCTAATATAAGTGATTTGGAGTCTGATTTAGAAAATAATCAA
This sequence comes from uncultured Lachnospiraceae bacterium, assembly GCA_900315945.1. GTDB lineage: Bacteria > Bacillota > Clostridia > Lachnospirales > Lachnospiraceae > RUG191. Next base: position 30,309 of record ONAZ01000015.1, read on the forward strand.
TATAAGGTAGTGTTATATACTAATGTCCTTAATGCACTGCAGAACAGTGACAATAGTAATTCCTCTGTGGACGAGATTCGAAACAGTGTTAATGGAGTTATAGATGGTTCTATACAAGCAATGGAAGAACAGGCTAGAGAACTCCAAAAGAGTATTGGTGAAGCTACAGTAAGAAGTACTGCTGGAGGCGTTGTAACGAGTCTTAGTGCTAAGGCTGGTGAGACATACGTAGGTGGAACAATATGTATGGTTGAGGATGCTAATTCATATATGATTTACTCGCAGATTGGTGAAGCTAATGTTGCCGATGTATCTGCTGGTATGAAGGTTAAAATTAAGACAGAAGCTACCGGTGATAGTGTAATGACCGGATATGTTACTTATGTAGCTCCTAGAGCAAGTGCAACAGCTTCTTCAAGTGATGCTCCTAATTCAGGAGCAGCTCTTAGTGCGACCCTTGGTTCATCGGGTAATTACTTAATTAAGATAGCATTAGATGAGCAGAATCCGAGAATCAGACTTGGAATGAATGCAAAGCTTAAGATTGTTACTAGCGAGACGCCTAATGTCTTATCTGTACCAAATGCTGCAATTCAAGATGATAATGGTAAGAAGTATGTAGAAGTAGTAACTAATATGGATGATGTTGAGAAGAATAGTTCAACTTCATATAAGAAAGAGAAAGTATACGTACAGGTTGGAATGTCAGATGATAATTATACTCAGATAGAAGGGAAGGGAATTGAACAAGGTACTGATGTCTATGTTCCGTTAACGCTTGATGAGGAAACTCTTAAAAATCTAGAGAAAATGGTAAGTGATGAATGATGATTTCTTTGAATCTTGAGAATGGTAATTTTTTCTTGCATTAATGTTAAATCTATGATATATTTATTAAGCTGTTTATAGGGATGTAAGCGGTTATTATGTAAACCATCATATTTACATAGAAAGAATGGTCGGAAACCATTCATATTAGAGAGGTGAAAAGAATGAAACAAGGAATCCATCCAGATTATTATCAAGCTACAGTAACATGTAACTGTGGTAACACATTTGTAACAGGATCTACAAAAGAGAACATCCACGTAGAAATTTGTTCTAAGTGTCATCCATTTTACACAGGACAACAGAAGGCTACACAAGCTCGTGGACGTATTGATAAGTTCAATAAGAAATACGGTATTGAACAGTAAAAAGAAACTGTTGATAGGGTTGAGGCTTCCTCAACCTTATCTTTATTTTAGACTAGTTTTTTATAGAGTTAAGAAAGGCATGATATGAAATTCTCCGGAATAGGTGGTCAAGCTGTCATGGAAGGCGTTATGATGAAGAATAAAGCTGATTATGCAGTGGCAGTCAGGACTTCAAGTGGCGAAATAGAAGTGACAAAAGATAAACAAAAGCATAATAGAGATACAGTTAATAAGATTCCACTTGTTCGTGGAGTCGTTGCTTTTGTGGATTCACTTGTTCTGGGGATATCTACTCTTATGATTTCGGCGTCCTATTTTGAAGAAGATGATGCTAAGTCAAAAAAGGACAAAGTAGAGACATCAGATGATTCAAAGAAACGAGAAAAAGATTCTGGAAATAAGGCAAAAGAAACTGCGGAAATGGTAGTTACAATTACAATATCAAGTATTATTGCAATTCTTTTATTTATGCTACTTCCTTATGGATTATCTAAGCTTCTTACTAATTGGCTTGATAGTCCTAGTCTACTTGCTCTTATAGAGGGAATTCTAAGGGTTATTATATTCGTTCTCTATATCCTTCTTATATCTCGTATGGAAGATATTAAGAGAGTATTTATGTATCATGGAGCAGAACATAAGTGTATTAATTGCATTGAACATGGCCTTGACCTTAATGTTGAAAATGTTAAGAAAAGCTCCAGGTTTCATAAAAGGTGTGGAACCTCATTTCTTATGATTGTTTTAATTATAAGTATTTTCGTATTTATGTTCGTGAGATTTGATAATAATTTGCTGCAAATAGTAGCCAGGCTTATTCTTGTGCCTGTGATTGCGGGAATTTCCTATGAATTTCTTAGAATTGCCGGACGATATGATAATAAGTTTATAGATGTGCTATCTGCTCCAGGGCTATTAGTACAGCGTCTTACAACTATTGAACCAGAAGAAGACATGATTGAAGTGGGGATTACAAGCGTTGAAGCTGTGTTTGACTGGAGAGAATTTGTGGATTCTGTTAATAGTGAGAAATGATATTTGTATATAATTATGTGGATTATAATAGGAAATCATGACTTTAGAGAATTGTCTAAGACAGGGAATAAATACACTACAATCTAATAATGTAAGTGATGCTGATTTCGATGCATTTGCCTTGCTAGAATATGTCACAGGTGTTTCTAAATCAGATTTTTTTTTCAAAAAAAGTGATGAGACATCTGATTCTTGCTATGAAAGATATATTGAATTAATCGAAAGAAGAAGTAAGAGAGTGCCGCTTCAGCATATTACTAACAGACAGAATTTCTTTGGCTATGATTTCTATGTTGATTCTAATGTGTTGATTCCAAGACAGGATACAGAAGTACTTATTGAGAAAATACTTGAAGTTATAGAAGCAAACTTCAATGTAGAAATATCTTCTGATATTAGTATTCTTGATATGTGTACAGGAAGTGGATGCATTGCAATAACTATATATAAGGAACTTATTAAAAGAGGATTTAACATAGATGTTACAGCAGTTGATTTGTCTAAAGATGCCCTGGCAGTTACAGAGAAGAATGTAGAGAATGTAGTTGGAATAAAGGCATTAAATAATACATTTCACATTATTGAATCAGATATGTTTTCTAATATAAATAACAATAGAAGTTATGACATAATAGTTAGTAATCCACCCTATATTCCTACAAGAGATATTGAGAAACTGGAACCTGAAGTTAGAGATTATGACCCCATTATGGCTTTAGATGGAGATACAGATGGACTCAGATTCTATAGAAGAATTATAGAAGAGTCTTCTAATTACCTTAATAATAATGGTTTTATAGCCTTTGAGATAGGATATAATCAGGGAGATGATGTGAAATCATTGTTAGAAGAAAAGGGATATAAGGATATTCACATTTATAAGGATTTAGGTGGTCTAGACAGAGTAATTATTGGTAGAAATAACTAATACTATTTTTGGTATTATTATCACAGTAAGTATTATTGGAGGAATAATATGTTTGACAAATTAGAAGATCTTGTCATTAGATATGAAGAGGTTATGAGTCTTCTATCTGAACCAGATGTGGCAAATGACAATAATCGTTTTAAAGCTCTTATGAAGGAGCAAAGTGAGCTTGCTCCTATAGTTAAAGCATATCAGGAATATAAGAAGCATAAAGAGAATATTGAGGACTCATTGTCACTTCTAGAAGAAGAGTCAGATGAGGAGATGAAGGAGCTTGCGAAAGAAGAGTTGAATGAATCTAAGAAAGAAGTTGAAAGACTTGAAGAGGAGCTTAAGATTCTTCTTCTTCCAAAAGATCCTAATGATGATAAGAACGTAGTAGTAGAGATTCGTTCAGCTGCCGGCGGTGATGAATCTGCACTATTTGCTGCTGAATTGTATCGCATGTATACGCATTACGCAGAGAGCAAGGGATGGAAAGTAGAACTTGCTGAACTTGAAGAAATAGGTATTGGTGGAATTAAATTCGTATCTTTTATTGTAAATGGTGATGGTGCCTATTCAGTACTAAAATACGAATCAGGTGTACATCGTGTGCAAAGAGTACCTAAGACTGAGTCAGGTGGAAGAATTCATACATCTACAGCAACAGTTTCTGTAATGCCTGAAGCAGAAGATATTGATATTGAAATCGATGAGAAGGACATAAGAATTGATGTTATGCGTGCATCAGGAAATGGTGGACAGTGTGTAAATACAACTGATTCTGCTGTTCGTCTTACTTATTATCCAGAGAATATCGTAATTTATTCTCAGACAGAGAAATCACAATTGCAGAACAAGAATAAAGCATTTGCACTTCTTAAGACAAAGCTGTATGACTTAGAGATGCAACGTAAGATTGCAGAAGAATCTGCAGAGAAGTTAAGTCAGATTGGAACGGGAGATCGTTCAGAAAAGATAAGAACATATAATTTCCCTGATGGAAGAGTAACAGATCATAGAATTAATCTTACTTTATATAAACTTGATAAGATTTTAAATGGAGATCTACAGGAGATAATTGATGCGCTTATTGCTGCTGATCAGGCTGCGAAGCTTCTGAAGATGAATGAAGCAAGTTAAAAGGTATGTTATTATAGTAAAAGGTATGATATAATAACATGGATTATGAATAATATATATGGAGGCATGTATTATGGCTGAAGATAGTATGGTTTTTATGGTAAATGAAGGTGTAAGCGTTGCTAGTGAAGTAATGTCAATTATTGCAGGTCTTTCTGCTACAGAGATTGATGGTGTTGATTCGCTAGCTGGCAATCTTACTAATGATATGATTACAAAGTCAAGTCCTAGCAAATTAGCTAAGGGTGTTAAGGTTGCATGTGATAGTGATAACAATATTAAGATTAAGATGTCACTTAATCTATGCTATGGCTATGAAATTCCAAAACTTTGTGAACAGGTTCAGGAAAAGGTTAAATCAACAATTGAGAGTATGACCGGAATGAATGTATCTACTATCGATATTAAGATTGCAAGCGTAAGTAATGAGAGTGAGTAATATTTATTTGTATGTAGAATAATACATATTTGATTTTGTATAATAATACATATTTGATTTCACATTTACAAGCAAATAATGTATAATTTAGGGTGTCGTATGACGCCCTATTTTAATACTCTGAACTAAGGAGATAGAAATGTCTAAGAAATTATCTAAGAGACAGTTTAGAATAGAAGTATTTAAAGGTGTATTTCAGTCTGATTTCTATGATGAAAGTCAGAAAATTCAGCAATTAGATGCTATGTATAATGAGGATATGAGTTATGATGAGATAACTCTTAGTGAAAAAGATAGTAAGGCGGTATCTTCAAAATGTCAGGATATATTAGACAATATATCAGATATAGACAAAGCCATTGAAAGTGTACTTGATAATTGGACTATTAACAGGATAGGCAAGGTAGAACTTGCAATTCTTAGAGTTGCTGTGTATGAGATAAAGTATGACAAAATAGATGCTGCTATAGCAATTAACGAGGCAGTGGAAATATCTAAGATATATGGTGGAGAGAAATCAGGCTCATTTGTTAATGGGGTACTTGCTAAAATGGTTGATTAATTATGGCAAAAGATATATTTAGTGTTAGCGAAGTTAATAATTATATAAATGGAATGTTTGAGAATGACTTCATGCTTAAGAATATATGTATTAAGGGTGAGATATCTAATATAACATTTCATACAAGCGGACATATCTATTTTACTTTAAAAGATGAAGATTCATGTATAGCCGGTGTTATGTTTCGAGGAAACAGGGCTAAGGGCTTAACATTTCCCATAAAGACAGGGGATAAAGTAAATGTAAGTGGCAGGATTGGTGTATATAATGCAGCTGGCAAATACCAGATATATGCAACATCCTTTGAGCAGGCTGGTCTTGGTGAATTATATCAAAGGTATGAAGAGTTAAAGAAAGAATTTGAGGAAATGGGAATGTTTGATGAGTCTTATAAGAGGCCTATTCCCAGATTCTCAACAAAAATAGGTGTAGTTACGGCAGAGACTGGAGCTGCTATTCATGATATTATTACAACTTCCACAAGAAGAAATCCCCATATAGAAATAATCCTGTATCCTTCTCTTGTACAAGGTGCTGGAGCAGCACCATCCATTGTGAGAGGTATAGAGACATTAGATGAATTAGATCTAGATGTAATTATTGTTGGACGTGGCGGCGGTTCCATTGAAGATTTATGGGCTTTTAATGAGGAAGAGGTTGCAAGAGCAGTATTTAATGCAAAGACTCCAATAATAAGTGCTGTAGGTCATGAAGTGGATTATACAATATGCGACTTTGTGGCAGATAAAAGGGCCGCAACACCTACTGCAGCAGCAGAGATGGCAGTATTCGAGTATGATATCTTAAGAGATAGCATGATTAATATAGAATCAAGATTAGATAATGCCTTTGCAAGATCCTTAGATGCTACAAAAGCCATGCTTGATGTATATAAGAATAGGCTTGGGGCGTTAAGTCCTACTAATCAATTAACACAATTGATGCTTAGACTATCGGATATTAATAACAGACTTGATAATGCTATTACCATTAAGCTTAATGAGACAAGACACAGACTAGAGAATGATGCGAGTAAGTTGGATTTACTCTCTCCAGCTAAGAAATTATCATCTGGTTTTTCATATGTAGTTGATGATAGTGGAAGAAATGTTACTAAGGCATCAAGTCTTAATGTTGGAGATGATATTACAGTATATTTTAGTGAAGGAAAAGTTTTATCTAGAATTAATAAAATTGAGGAATAAGAGGTATTTATGGCTAAGACATTAGAAGATGATTTCAAAGAACTTGAAGATATAATAGACGAGATGGAGAAAGATGGTGTAGCGCTTGAGAAGTCCTTTGAATTATACGAAAAGGGCATGAAGAAACTTAAGAGTGTTAATACTAAAATAGAATCAGTTGAGAAGAAAGTTGTAAAGCTTCAAGAAGATGGAAGCTTTGAGACTTTTGAAGAATAAATAATAGCAAGGGAATAAAAGGGTTAATAATATGGTACTTGATAAGATTAATGGGCCTAACGATGTTAAGAAATTAGACCCAGAGGAAGTAATACAATTAAGTTATGAGATTAGAGAATTTCTAATCAATAAGTTATCTAAGACAGGTGGTCATATAGCATCTAATCTGGGTGTTATTGAACTTACAATTGCACTTCACTTAGTATGTGATCTTCCTAAGGATAAGATAATATGGGATGTTGGTCATCAAAGCTATACCCATAAAATCCTTACAGGTAGAAAAGATGGATTTGATAATCTAAGACAATTCGGTGGAATGAGTGGATTCCCAAAACGAAGCGAAAGCGATTGCGATGTGTTCGATACAGGACACTCTACTACATCTATTTCTGCAGCTCTTGGAATGGCATGGGCTCGAGAAATGCGTGGAGAGGATTATAAAATTATTGCTGTAATTGGAGATGGTTCTATGACAGGTGGTATGTCATTTGAGGCACTTAATAATGCAGCAGAGCTTAAGAAGAATCTTATAGTTGTACTTAATGATAATGAAATGTCTATTTCAAAGAATGTTGGTGGCGTATCAGAACATCTTAGTAAGATGAGGACAAGCAACAATTATATAGGTCTTAAGGAGGATGTTATGAATTCCCTTGAGAAGATTCCTGTATATGGCGATAAAATCATAAAGCAGATTCAAAAGACGAAAAGCGGTATTAAATCACTTATTATTCCAGGAATGCTTTATGAGGAAATGGGAATCATGTATCTTGGACCTGTAGATGGTCATGATATTAATAACATGGTTAAGATATTGCAGGAAGCATCTCGCTATCAAGGACCTGTTATAGTTCATGTCAGAACTAAGAAGGGTAAAGGCTTCGTTCCTGCAGAGCGTCATCCATCCAGATTTCATGGCGCAGGACCATTTGATGTGGAGAAAGGTCTACCACTTAACTCTAGTAAATCAAGCTATACAGATGTATTCTCAACTGTAATGCGTAAAATGGGTGACAGAGACCGGGATATAGTTGCTATTACAGCAGCAATGGCAGATGGAACTGGTCTTAAGAGATTCAGTAATATGTTCAAAGACAGATTCTTTGATGTTGGAATTGCAGAACAGCATGCTGTAACATTTGCAGCTGGCCTGGCAACACAAGGATTTAAGCCAATATTCGCTGTGTATTCTTCCTTCCTGCAGAGGGCGTATGACCAGATTATGCATGATGTATGTATGCAGAATCTTCATGTTGTATTTGCAGTAGATAGAGCAGGTCTAGTTGGTGCAGATGGTATGACTCATCACGGAGCATTTGATTTATCATATCTGTCAGAAATGCCTAATATGGTTGTTATGGCACCTAAGAATAAGTGGGAGCTTTCTGATATGGTGAAGTTCGCATTCAAATACGACGGACCTATTGCAATAAGATACCCTAGGGGAGAAGCATATTCAAAGTATAAAGAGTATAGAGCACCTATTGAACTTGGTAAATGTGAAGAGGTGTTCTCAGGAAAGAAAGTGCTTCTATTTGCTATAGGAAGTATGTTTAAAAACGCAATAGAGGTTGGAAAACTTATGAAAGATAATATGAGCCAGCCTACCATTGTAAATGCAAGATTCGCAAAGCCTCTTGATGAAGAATATCTTAAGAAGGCCGCAAAAAAGTATAGAGTTATTGTGACTTTAGAAGATAATATTTATACAGGTGGTATGGGAGAACGTGTTAATAATATCCTATATAGGAATGGATTTAAGGGAGAAATAATTAACATTTCCCTTCCAGACGAGTTCGTAGAACATGGAAGTGTTGATAAACTTCAGCAGTCACTAGGTATGGATCCTGAATCAATTTATAATAAGATTAAGGAAGTTATACAATGAAGGAGAGATTAGATATTCTCTTGGTTAATCGATCTCTTGCTCCATCAAGAGAGAAAGCCAAGGCTATGATTATGGCTGGAAATGTCTTTGTAGAGAATGAGAGAGAAGATAAGCCAGGCACCAAATTTGATGAAAATGTTAATATAGAGATTCATGGTAAGACCCTTCCTTATGTAAGTCGTGGCGGTCTCAAATTAGAAAAAGCCATGAAGTCCTTTGAGATTGATTTGAAGGATTGTATATGCATGGATATAGGTGCTTCTACAGGAGGATTTACTGATTGTATGCTTCAAAATGGTGCAGCTAAAGTATATTCAGTAGATGTAGGCTATGGTCAGTTTGACTGGAAGCTTAGGAATGATAATCGTGTTGTCTGTATGGAGAAAACTAACATCAGATATGTTAAGCCGGAAGATATAGATGATATGCTTGATTTTGCAAGTTGCGACGTATCATTTATCTCGCTATCTAAGGTACTCCCTGCGGCGTATAATCTTCTTAAGGATAAGGGAGAAATGGTATGCCTTATTAAACCACAATTTGAAGCAGGGAAAGAGAAAGTGGGAAAGAAAGGTGTTGTAAGAGATCCGAAAGTACATCTTGAGGTTATAGAGAATGTGTTAGATTTTACTATTGATGCTGGATTTTCTATATTAAACATAGATTATTCTCCAATTAAAGGACCTGAAGGTAATATAGAATATCTTATGTATATTAAGAAGACTGATTCTGATAGTAATTGGAGAGAAAACATTGATGCAAGAGAAATTGTATCTATGGCTCACGAAGGTCTTGATAAGTAGTTAGATATAAAGAATTGTATGGAAAGAAATGTAATTAGTTATGAAGAAGTTTTATATTGTTGTCAGAGATAATCACAGAGATAAGATTATGCTGGCAGAACAGATAAGAAATTCCATAGTTGATAAAGGCGGTACATGTAATTATTCTGTCCTTGGACCAGATTACGAGGTGCCAGCTGATACAGAATGTATTCTAGCTATAGGTGGTGATGGTACGGTAATTAGGGCTGCTCAGAACAGTTTTGGCTCTGATATACCACTTCTTGGTATTAATTATGGCCATATGGGTTATCTATGTGATCTTGATAAAGATAGTGTATTTTCTGCTTTAGATAGATTGTTCAAAGATGATTATGATATAGAAAAAAGAATGATGCTTAATGGCTATATTAAGCCAGCTGAGGATTCTACTATGAGAAGTCCTGCCCTTAATGATATTATTATTAGATCTACAGAAGATCAGCATGTTGTTAGACTATCTGTATATGTTAATGATGAATATTTATTTGCATATGATTGTGATGGTATTGTTATATCCACACCTACAGGTTCTACGGCTTATAATTTGTCAGCTCATGGACCTATTGTTAATCCAGAGACTTCCCTTATTCTTCTTACACCTATTAATCCTCATACATTAAATGCACGAAGTATAGTACTTGACAGCGAGGATATAATATCTGTTAAACTAATACCTAGAAATAGGGATACTGATGAGAAAGCTTTGGTGTCCTTTGATGGAAGACATAGAAGATATCTTAGAGAGGATGAGAAACTTATTGTATCTAAGGCTAATGAAGTTGCTAAGATGGTAATGCTTAGTAAAGAGAATTTCCTAGATAGAATTAGAAATAAGATGCAAGCGTAGTTATGAATGATAGACAAGAGAAGATATTAGATATAATTATTAATAAACCAATAGAGACTCAGGAAGAGCTTACCAGTGAGCTTAAGAAAGAAGGTTTCGATGTTACGCAAGCCACAGTTTCTAGAGATATTCGTAAGATGAAATTAACTAAGGTGGCTGATGCTTTCGGTCGTCTTCGTTATGTTGCATATAGTGAGACAAATGAGGATCTTGATGAGAAGTATATTAGAATATTAAAAGATGGCTTTATTTCTATGGACAATGCCCAGAATATTCTTGTTATTAAGACAGTATCAGGTATGGCAATGGCTGTTGCAGCAGCCCTAGATCACATTAAGTTTGGTGAGATAGTTGGTTCTATTGCTGGTGATGATACTATAATGTGCGCTATTAGAAGCGTTGAAGATGTTGCAAATGTTATGAGCCGTCTAAGGTCCATAATGGAAAAATAGATTTGATATATGCCAAGGAATTCTGATGTAGGTGCTATCTGACGGGTTAATAGCATTTACGTTAGAAAGGAGCAGGTATGTTAGTATATTTACATGTAAAAAATTTAGCACTTATTGAAGAAGAGGAGATTGAGTTTACAAAAGGCCTTAATATCCTGTCAGGAGAAACAGGCGCAGGAAAATCAATTATTCTTGGAGCACTTAACCTTGCATTAGGGGAGAAAGTGCCTAAAGAAATGCTTCGTGATGAGACAAAAGAGGGAATAGTTGAAGTGACATTTTCCATAACAACAGAGGAGCAGAAAGAAGCTCTTAGGAATATGGATATTTCCTTCGATGATGAAGTAATTCTTTCTAGAAAAATCACAGAGAATCGCTCTGTAGCCAAGATTAATGGAGAGATGGTTCCCGCTGATAAACTAAAAAGTATTGGGGCGCACTTTATTGATATATACGGTCAAAGTGAACACCAATCCTTAGTTGACAAGAGAAAGCATCTAGAGATGCTTGATGAGTATGGAAGAGCCGAGATAGCGCCTATTAAGGATGAATTATCCCATGCTTATCAGGAATATAATAGAATACGTACAGAGTATGATAAAGCTAAAGACAGTAATATGAACAGGGATAGAGATATAGAATTCCTACATCATGAGATTGATGAGATAAGTAAGGCTAATATTACTCTTGGAGAAGACGATACTCTTGAAGAAGAATATAAGAAAATGAATAATGCAAGTAAGATTGTATCTAGTTGCAATGAAGCGTATAATAATACAGGAATGGATGACGGTGTATCGGATAAAGTTGCTAGAGCTATTAGAAGTCTAAGAAGTATTGAGGAATATGATAGTAAAGCATCTGAACTTGCTAATATGCTTGATGATGTTGACAGCATAGTAAGTGACTTTAATCGAGAGATTTCATCTTATATGTCAGAGCTTGATTTTGACGAAGCTTCCTTTGTAGATATAGAGAATCGTCTTGATACCCTTAATTTGTTAAAGCAAAAATATGGACCTACTCTTCAAGATGTTCTTGATTCTCTTGAAGAAAAGGAGAAGAGACTTGAACAACTAGAAGATTATGATAGATATTTGGATAAATTAAATGATGAATTAATAAGTGCAAAACATATTGTAGATGATATATGTGAAGAACTTTCATCAATACGAAAAAAATATTCTTACGACCTGCTTCCTAAAGTTAGAGAAGCATTATCAGATCTTAATTTCTTAGATGTGGAATTTGATATGTATTTTACTAAGTTGGAGAATCCAACTTCTAATGGTATAGATGAGGCTGAATTTATAATAAGTACTAATCCAGGAGAGCCTATGAAGCCTCTTAGGAACATAGCTTCAGGTGGTGAGATGTCAAGAATTATGCTTGCACTTAAAACAGTACTTGCAAAAGCTGATTCAATTGATACAATGATATTTGATGAGATAGATGCCGGTATTAGTGGAAGAACTGCTCAGGCTCTATCTGAGAAGTTAAGTGTTGTTGCCGAGGGTAAACAGGTAATATGTATTACACATTTACCACAAGTAGCGGCTATGGCTGATAAACATTTCTTGATTCAGAAAGGTGTTGTTGGTACTAAGACAGTTTCTTCAATTCAGGGTATGAATGAAGAGGAGAGGATTAATGAACTTGCCAGAATGCTTTCTGGAAGTGAGATTACAGAAGCGGTTCTTATTAATGCTAGAGAAATGATTGATTATGCTAAAAGATATAAGGATAAGTAGTTATGGGATTTTTTAAGAAAAAACTAGACTTAGATAATACGGAAATTGATTATGATATAGATTATGCCTCCCTTGAAGCTAAGGCTAACAGGTTTACTGTTGTTTGTCTTATTATTACATATTTTATTATGGGAGTTATGTGGATTCTCAATTTGCTTGGAATTTTCATAGTGCGGAAGAGTCTTATGAATTATGGCTTCTTCTTGCTATCTGTTGTTATGCTTATTCTTGTTGCGGTGTGTAATCTAGCTGGATATGATAAACCATGGTTAAAGTATATAATACTTACATTTGCTGTTCTAATGACAACGGTGTTAAGTATAGCATTAACATACCATATGATTATTGCATGTGTGCTTCCACTTATATATGCTATTCAATATTCAGATAAGAAACTTCTATTCTATACATACGCATTAAGCGTTGTAGGTATTTTTGCTTCCGTAATGGGAGGTTACTACCTAGGACTTTGTGATGCTAATATGGTACTTCTTACTACAAGTACATTAGATGAATATGTTGATGCAGCTGGAATTGCACATTTTGGACCTGTTAATGATAACCCATGGGTTACACTTCCTTTGTTCTATGTATTTCCAAGATGTATAATCCTTCTTGCCCTTATTCCTGTACTTCTTCATGTGTCTAATGGTATGGCTAAAAGGGAACTTAAGGGTTTATATCTTCAAAGAATGAGCGAAATTGATGATATGACACAGTTGTATAACAAGAATAAATATCTATCAATGATTAAAGATTATTATCCTACAATTGATATGGTTGGTGTCATTTTCTGGGATGTTAATGGGCTTAAGGAGACCAATGATACATTAGGCCATGTAATGGGTGATAAGCTTATTGCGGCAATTGCCGATTCTATTCGAGGATTTACTAATGATAAATGTAAAGCATATCGTGTTGGTGGTGATGAATTCATTATGATATGTGAAGACGAGAATGAATTAAAAATGAATGAAATCGTAAATGAATGGAATAAGATTATTGCTGAGAATAATAAAGAATCAGAGATACCTTTATCTGCAGCCGTAGGATATGCTGCAGGAAAAGGAGAGGATATAGGTGCTATTATTAAGAGAGCCGATGATAGAATGTATGCTAATAAGATTGCAGGAAAGAAGAATAGAAAATAATATATGAGTGTGAAAAGAAAGCCTCTTGCATGTAAATGCAAGAGGCTATTTTCTTTAATAAGTTATTGCATCATCTTTTCTTGAGTAATAGTATACATGATCTGACAAGATATCTTCTGTAGAAAGTTCACCGGAATTAACTTCCTTAACTAGATCTGTAAGATAGTCTCTGTCGTACTCGATGTTATTAGGTAGCAGAAGTACCTCATGTACGCTACTAGGAATAATATAAAGGTCGCTTCCTACTTTGCTTGCAAATTCCTCTAGTAAATTCTTATAGAGAATACAGCAGGCGCCATATAGCTTAATCTTGTTAGTAAGTACGTACATTGAACTGTCTGTATCAAGCATATTATCAGAATCTAAGTCAATGGAAGGATTATCTTCAATTAATTCCTTTACAATGTCCGTTAGATTCTTAATGTCAGATTCTAATAGCTTTGGTGTGTTATTAGATGCAACATCGAAAAGGTCATCACAGGTTACACCCCAGTGCTTCATGTGTGAATTCCTTATTAGAATGGAGCTAGCCTCTGAGGGGCTAGTGTTTAATAAGCAATAGAATACTATTGCAAGGTCCAGATATATAATATGCGGAACATCCTTTAACAGCTCTTTGTTCTTCTCGTAATTAATAAGCTTATAGGAAATGTTAGGTTTGCATTTCTCATAATCTGTAAATACTGTTATATCGAAATCTTCCTCTAGGGCAAATTTTTGGTACTGAGTAATGATTTGCTTTGCAAGATAGTCGATATCAAATCCCTTCTTGTATTCATCGTAATAATAATCCAAATAAATAGTTGGGGAAATGTTACAGAGCCCATTATTAATAATAAGCCCATGAAGAACAACACCATTATTTTTGTCTACCGGCTTTATTAAAGTCTGGTGTCCTTTTGGTAGATTCTTGTTGATTGTATCAACGATTTCTTTTTCAAATTTTTGATATGTCATAAATACCTCCATATTTATGACATGGTAGAAGTGGAATAAGATACATTAAAGTATCTAAGCTCCAAGTCGGACTTGAACCGATGACCCCTTCATTACGAGTGAAGTGCTCTACCAACTGAGCTATTGGAGCAAACGTATAATTACGCAATAAAGAGTATAACAAATAATGATTCCATAATCAAACAAAGAAATGAGATTTTTTGATAAATTATAGATGACTTTTCATGGCATCTTCAATAATCTTATGAGCCTTTGTGGCATCTTCTGAAGTTGCCTGTTTTATGCCTTCTAGTGGATAGGGGATACCGAGACTTTCGTATTTGTGTACTCCTAGAGTATGATAAGGAAGAACTTCAACTTTCTCTATACATTTGTATTTGGATAAATGTGTACCAAGGGCTTCTAAAGACTCTTTGTCATCTGTTATCCCTGGAACTAGGACATGACGAATCCATACAGATTTGTTGTTCTTATCAAGGTATTCTAAGAAAGCAAGTATATTATCATTAGAATGTAATGTCAGTTCTTTGTGTTTTGTAGAGTCAATATGCTTAATATCAAGCATTATAAGATCTGTGAAACTAAGAAGCTTATCAATACTTGCCATAGATTCCTTATCATCTGCATTATAACATATACCAGATGTATCAAGACAGGTATGGATATTATTGTTATGAGCGAGGGTAAATAGTTCTGTGACAAATGGGGCCTGTAGCATTGCTTCGCCACCTGTTACAGTTATTCCTCCAGAAGAGTAGAATTCTTTGTTTCGAAGGACTTTATCAAGTACATCTTCTGGTGTTAGAGTGAGATTACTCCATTCGCATACGCCTGTGGAAGTAGCGTTTTCGCTATGGGAATCAGTAGAAGAGGAATATTCTCTACTATGCCAAGGTATATACCATGTATCTGGGTTGTGACAATATTTGCATCTCATTATACAGCCCTGTAAGAATACTACATATCTTATACCAGGGCCATCCACTGTCCCGAAAGATTCGAGAGAGTGGATATAACCTAGTGTACTCATTTTAATTCCTTTCGATTTAGAATATAGAGATTGTATTACATTCTCTCGTGGAAAGTACGAGAGATAACTTCGTCTTGTTGTTCTTTAGTTAGTTTAATAAAGTTAACGGCATAGCCTGATACTCTGATTGTTAGTTGTGGATATTTCTCTGGATGCTTCTGTGCATCAAGAAGTGTCTCTCTGTTGAATACATTTACATTTAAGTGGTGGCCACCCTTTGATACATATCCATCTAGCATGCCAACCAGGTTATTTACTCTATCCTCGTCGTCTTTACCAAGTGCATCTGGAACAATTGAAAATGTGTTAGAGATACCATCCTGGCTGTCTTCGTATGGAAGCTTTGCAACAGAAGCAAGACTTGCAATTGCTCCGTTAATGTCACGTCCATGCATTGGATTGGCACCTGGAGCAAATGGCTCTCCTGCTTTACGTCCGTCAGGAGTGGCACCAGTATTCTTTCCATACATTACATTAGAAGTAATTGTAAGGATAGAAGTAGTCTGTACACCATCTCTATAAGTATGTTGTCCACGAATGTCTGTTATGAACATATGTAGAACTTCTTTGGCAATATCATCAACTCTGTCATCATCATTTCCGAATTTAGGGAAATCACCTTCAATTTCAAAGTCAACTGCTACGCCATTCTCATCTCTGATAGGCTTAACCTTGGCATACTTGATTGCAGAAAGGGAGTCAGCAACAACACTCATTCCGGCAATACCTGTTGCGAACCATCTCTTTACATATTTATCATGTAAAGCCATCTGGAGACGCTCATATGAGTATTTGTCGTGCATATAATGAATTACATTTAATGCATTAATATATACTCCTGATAACCATTTCATCATATCAGCATAACGTTCCATTACTTCGTCATAATCAAGGTATTCTGAAGTAATAGGTCTGAATTTCGGACCAACCTGTTTCTTAGATATCTCATCAATACCACCATTAATAGCATAAAGTAAGCACTTAGCAAGATTAGCTCTAGCGCCAAAGAATTGCATTTCCTTACCTACACGCATTGAAGATACACAACATGCAATGGCATAGTCATCACCATGCTTAAGTCTCATCATATGGTCATTCTCATATTGTATAGCAGAGTGCTTGATAGACATCTTAGCACAGAATCTCTTGAAGTTAATAGGCATTTTTCTTGACCAGAGAACGGTAAGGTTTGGCTCTGGTGCAGTGCCAATATTATTAAGTGTTTGTAGATATCTAAAGCTCATTTTCGTAACAAGAGGACGACCATCAACGCCCATTCCAGCAATTGATTCTGTAACCCATGTTGGGTCACCAGCAAATATACTATTATACTCTGGTGTACGAGCAAATTTAACTAGACGAAGTTTCATAATGAATTGATCTATAATTTCCTGAACTTCTTTCTCAGTTAGTGTTCCTTCTTCGAGATCACGCTGTGCATATATGTCGAGGAAAGTAGAAGTTCTACCAAGACTCATGGCAGCTCCATTTTGCTCCTTTACAGCAGCAAGATATGCAAAGTAAAGTGCTTGTGTTGCTTCAACAAGGTTAGTAGCAGGCTTTGTTATATCTTTTCCATAGATTCTACCAAGTTCTGCAAGAAGCTCAAGAGCTCTTATCTGTTCTGATAATTCTTCACGCTCTCGAATTACATCCTCGTACATAATTGTTCTTGTGCCAGCTTTTTCAGCCTTCTTGAATTCAATTAGCATATCAGTTCCGTATAATGCAACTCTTCTATAGTCGCCAATAATACGGCCTCTTCCGTATGCATCAGGAAGACCTGTGATTATATGATTAGAACGGCAGGCTCTCATCTCTGGAGTATATACATCGAATACACCAGCATTATGTGTCTTTCTGTGTATTGTAAATGTTTCAGCAACATCAGGGTCTATTTCATAACCATTTTCGCTTAAAGCTTTAGTTGCCATTCTGATTCCGCCATATGGCTGTAAGCTTCTTTTGAAGGGAGCATCAGTTTGAAAACCAACGATTTTCTCTTTATCTTTATTAAGATATCCAGGCCCATGAGAAGTGATAGTAGATATAACTTTGGTATCCATATCAAGAACTCCGCCATTTTCTCTTTCTTTCTTAGAAAGATCCATTACCTGATCCCAAAGGTCTAGAGTATCCTGTGTTGGACCTTCTAGGAAGGATTCATCACCTTCATATACTGTATAGTTTTTTCTAATGAAGTCTCTTACACTAACTTTTCTAGTCCATTCATCCCCAACAAATCCTCTCCATGGATCATTAACTGCATTTCCCATCTTCTTCCTCCTTATTGTTTCCTGGTGTGATTATTAACAATATAGATGATTGCCTTGATTCTAATAAGTCTGTATAAATAAAAAACGCCTGGGCAACATCTCTGCCCAGACGGTCGGCTACTTATTCGTTATACTCCCTGTGGTTAACTCCACTTCCGTCAGTCATATAACATCTGTATTATATTATGGATTATGAAATTAGACAAGTTTTTTTCTATGAACAATGTGTGTTTTGCATTAGAGTATGTCAAATGTTATAATACTTGAGTATTGCGTAACAATACTCAAGTATTAAAGGTGTGTATATGTTGGAAATGGATAGAAATTATTTAAAACTAATATATAGATTTGTCTGTAAAATTATTCTTACTGTTGTTATGATTTTATTTTTTGCATTAGTATGGACCTTTAGTTTAGATGAGTTACGATTTCAAGCAGGCATCTGGGAAGAAAAATGGATAATGTATGCCTTATATGGAGTTGTTGTTGCCATATGTATTAAAGCCTTCGATGGATACATGATAGGTGTTAATAGAATATCAACATCTATTCTGTCTCAGACTTTAGGTTTAATACTTGCTAATAGCATTGAATTGTTAATACTTATTCTAATAATTGGTTCTAATAGATTTGTTGAGACCATTGTAATAAACCTTTTAAAAGTTCTAGGGCTTCAGATTGTATTTGCATTCTTATTTACCTGGCTTACAGGTTTCATATATAGAATTAAATTTCCACCTCATAGAATACTAATGGTTTATGGAGATTATGATAATAATCTTGGCACCAAAATGTGCTCTCGAGATGATAGATATAGCATTGTATCAGAAATGCATTATAGTGAGGGCCTCGAAAGCATCAAACAGGAAATGAATAAAGTTGATGCGATTTTGATTAATGATATTCCGTCAGAGACTCGTAACCTGATTCTTAAAATGTGTTTTTATGCGGATAAACGGGTGTATTATACTCCTAAACTAGGGGACATATTTGTAAGAGGTTCTGAAGAACTAAGAGTATTTGACACCCCTATATGTTTTTGCCGTAATATAGGTCTCGACATTGGACAACGAATTATTAAGAGATTAGGGGATGTTATAGTATCAATAATTGGAATAATTATTACGTCTCCAATAATGTTGGTTGTTGCTATATTAATAAAAACGTATGATCATGGAAGTGTTATATATAAACAAGATAGATGTACTGTTAATGGGAAAATATTTGAAATTATAAAATTTAGAACTATGCGTGAGGATGCTGAAAAGGAAGGGAGAGCGCAACTTGCGACAATAGATGATGATAGAATAACTCCTATTGGAAGATTTCTTCGAAAAACTAGAATAGATGAACTTCCACAATTCTTCAATGTATTGAAGGGGGATATGAGTATTGTGGGACCAAGACCAGAACGACCGGAAATAATACAAAAGTATCTAGAAGATATACCGGAGTTTGATTACCGGATGAAAGTCAAAGCAGGAATAACTGGCTATGCTCAAGTATATGGAAAGTACAACACAACTGATTTGGACAAATTAAAATTTGATCTAATGTATATACAGAAGTGTTCAATACTATTAGATATACAGCTTATGCTTTTAACCATAAAAGTAATATTCATTAAGGATGCTGCAGATGGGATTGAACCTCCTCAAAGTCCTTAACTAGTTGTTGGATGTGCGCTGCTTGAACATCAGTTAATTTAGATGTATCAATACAACTTTTGTTTTCATCAGATAACTCTAATAAATAATCTGCTGAACAAGAAAAGAATTTTGATAATTTGATTATTATTTCAACGCTTGGAAGAATATTATCATTTTCCCAATTGCTTACAGATTGTTTTGATACACCTAATGCTTTGCCAAGTTCAACCTGTGAGAGTCTTCTAGCAGTGCGTAATTTTTTTATTTGTGTCCCAATCATAATTTTTTTCATAATTCCTTTCTCTCATATATCTGTATTATACAGATAATATATGTATAGTTTTTGGCTCTAATAGTTCACATCATGTATTTCTAGTTTAGTATCAAAAAATTGCTTGAATAAATACTAAAGTATTGCTATAATGGACAATTGATGATTTATACCTATAAATATGGAAATGTTACCTTTATGGGAACATGGTCTGAATGGTTTATTTTTATGAAAAAGATACTGTTTATAACTACAATTGGCGGATTCTTATCACAGTTTGAAATGAATCAAGTTAGAATCCTTCAAAGTATGGGATATGAGGTGCATTATGCATCTGATTTTGACAATAATTTCTATGAATTTGATGAAAAAGACTTGATAAAAGAAGGCGTGATTATTCATAGGGTTGATATTAAGAAGAAGCCTTATAGAATATTATCTAATTTGAAAGCCATTGGACAGATTAAAGAGATTGTTAATAATAAAGAAATAGACGTAATCCATTGTAATAATCCCCTTGGTGGAGTATGTGGAAGAATTGCAGTGGTTGGCTCAAGAATTAAACCTTTAGTTATATATATAGCCCATGGATTTCATTTTTATGAGGGCGCGCCATTTATTAACTGGTTATTGTTTTATCCAATAGAAGTATTCCTGGCACGTTTTACTAATGTTCTTCTTACTATTAATAATGAGGATTATAGAAGAGCACTTAGATTTGATATTAAAAAAGGTGGATTTGTAGCTAAAGTAAATGGTATGGGGGTTGATTCTAAGAGATTCAAACCTATGCCTGAGATAAGAGAAGAAGTTAGAGGAGAGTTAAACATTCCCTGTGATGCATTTCATATAGTTACTGCTGCAGAACTTAATGATAATAAGAATCAGAGAATAGTTATAGAAGCATTGGCCAGGTGCCCATATAAGAAGATTCACTATAGCTTATGTGGAGTTGGCGAAAATGCAAAAAGACTAGAAGAATTAATTAAAAGTCTTGGATTAGAAGATAGAATAAAACTTCTTGGTTATAGAACAGATATGGAGAGAGTTCTTCAGTCTGCAGATGTATTTGTTTTTCCGTCAATTCGAGAAGGACTAGGAATAGCTGGCGTTGAGGCATTAATGTGTAATGTTCCTGTTGTTGCTCTAGATAATCGTGGGACAAGAGAATATGTAAGACATATGGCTAATGGATTGGTATGCAGGAATAACAGCATTGATTCATTTAAAAATGCGATTATGTGCTTGTACGAGAACCCTAAATTCTTGAATAAATTATCTGCTAATGGAAGACAAAGTGTTAAGAGGTTTTCTAAGACTTCTGTTAATAATAGGTTTAGAAAAATCTATGCAAAAATAGATTCTTTATTATAAATCGCACCTAGGGGAGTATATAACTATGCCTGAAATATCGGTAATTATGGGAGTCTACAATGAGACTAATGAGAATATAATCAATTACGCAGTAGACTCAATTCTTGAACAGACGTATGAAGATTTTGAATTCATTATATATAATGACGGCTCGTGTAAAGAAACAGTAGATATACTTCATAAGATTAGTAAATCAGACGACAGAATCGTTCTAATAGGAAGCGATAATAATAGTGGGCTCGCTTTCTCCCTTAATGCATGCATTGAGGTGGCTAGAGGAAATTTTATAGCGAGAATGGATTGTGATGATTATAGTCACCCTAAGAGATTAGAGAAACAGCTGAACTTTCTGAAGTGCCATCCAGATATTGACTGGTGTGGTACTAATGCTTTTCTTTTTGATGAGAATGGTATATGGGGAGCAAGAAAGATGAAATCGACTCCTTCATTGAATGATTTTTATAAATACTCCCCGTATATTCATCCTTCTGTTATGTACAGGAAATCAGTATTTGTTAACGAAGGCGGGTACTGTGAATCAGAAGATACTCTTCGTTGTGAAGATTACGAAATATTCATGAGGCTTCATTATAGAGGGTTACATGGCGCTAACATTCAAGAGAATCTAATTAGTTATAGAGAGACAAAAGAGACATATGCTAAGAGAACCTGGTCCACGAGAGTGGATGAGTGTAGGCTTAGATATAGAAATTATAAAGAAATGAATATGATGTCTATTAAAGCATGTCTAGCAATTATTAGACCCATAGTGGGAGGATTAGTTCCAAAAAGTGTTATCAAATGGCGAAAACATCGTGAAGGGAAAATATAAAATTATATTTCGAAGTTACTACGCACCTATATTATATGATTACGTATCTTGGGTTATAGAAGATGCAAGAAAAAGAAACATTAAAAAACTATACTTTCTATCACGAGATGGATATCTTATGTATCTTACTGCAGAAAGAATTCTTAGTCATAGAAAGATAGAAGATATTAGTATTAGTTACTTGAAGGTATCTAGGTATTCACTAAGAAGCGCTCAATACTATCTTCTAGGAGAAAAAAGCTTAGATTATATATGTATTAATGGAATAGATGTTACATTAAGAAAAATATTAATTAGAGCAGGACTTAGTAAGGAGCAGCAGGAAGCTGTTGTGGAAAAAATATCTATTATAAAGTCAGAAGACATTGATAGGGTGTTAAGTCGTAGTGAGATAAAAAAAGTCAAACGAATGCTATCTGGAAATACTATATTTTGGGAGTATCTTAACAATAATTCGAAAACTGCATATGAGAATACATTAGGATATCTAAGACAAGAAGGACTTGTTACTGAAGAAAAGATAGCCATTGTTGATAGTGGCTGGGTAGGAAGCATACAAGAAAGTATAAGACAATTATTGGAAATTAGTAATCTGCAAGGGTATTACTTCGGGCTATATGAAATCCCTAGGGGTGTTGAAGAAAAAAATTATCATAGTTACTACTTTGGTCCCAAAGTAACACGTGGATTAATGCATGATAATTATGCAGATAATCAAAGGAAAGTCCATTTCTCTAATTGTTTGTTTGAGGCAATTTATTCTTCCCCTGAAGGTATGTGCCTAGGATATAAGAAAGAAGACAATAGATACATATCAATTGATGGAAGAGAGAATCCTAACAAGCTATATATGAATGCAGCATATGAAGTAATGAGGGATTATGTATATTGTGAAAAGAATGATGGCAAGGGCTTTGATTTGAATGAGGAATTAATTGCAGAAACTATGTCATATCCATCGTTAGAAGATGTAAATGTACTTGAAAAGCTGCAGTTTTGTGATGATGTTATTGAATATGAGTATCAGTCTATAGTACGTCCCTGGTCAATAAATGATGTTAAGAAAAATACTGTGTTATACAGAATATTTAATAAGTTGTTCAATCCTAAATATGTAGAAAATACAAGTGGATGGCCAGAAGGTTCTATTGTGAGATGTGGATATAAAGTAGATTATTATTTGAAACAGGAAAGATTGTATAAAAAACTCATGTATATAAGAAAGGCAATTAAGAGATGAGTTCGCCTAATGATGATAGTATAACAAAATATGGTAAAAGTAATCGTTCCAATTCGGGCTTAAATAATGTTGGCGATTATAAAAGGAGAAAACGTAAGAGCTTTATAAAAAAGACTGTAAGAAAACAAAGGGATTTTAAGCAGTATTTCTTTGTTATAAGAGAACTGACAAAGAGAGAGATAAAAAGGAAGTATGCAAGATCTGTACTTGGTATACTTTGGTCAGTGCTAAGTCCGCTTTTATTTATGATTGTTATGTCATTGATTTTTTCAACGATGTTTCGAAGGAATATAGAAAATTTTCCAGTTTATTACATTATTGGTCACACAATATGGGCTTTGTTTAGTGAGGCGACAAGAGGTCCGATGACTGCATTGGTTGATAATAAGAGCTTGCTTATAAAATCGAAATTACCTAAGCAAACGTTTATTCTGTCAAGGATATATACGGCGTTTGTTAACTTCCTATACACATGTATTGCGATGGTGGTGGTAATGCTATTCTTTAGAATACAGCCTACTATATACACATTGTTGGTTCCTGTTCCAGTGATACTTTGTCTAATATTTAGTACAGGAATAAGTTATATAAT
The DNA here is from genome assembly GCA_900315945.1 of uncultured Lachnospiraceae bacterium. Taxonomy (GTDB): domain Bacteria; phylum Bacillota; class Clostridia; order Lachnospirales; family Lachnospiraceae; genus RUG191. The sequence continues at coordinate 54,149 of ONAZ01000015.1, forward strand.
AGCTACTGTGTATGTTTTTTTTGGAGATATTAAACATCTATATTCTGTATTTTTAACTTTGATATATTGGCTTTGTGCCATCTTTTATCCAGTGGATAGATTGTCTGGTATTATGCAAAGGATTGTAGGCAATAATCCAGTATATTTGTTTATTCATTGCACAAGGGATTGTGCTTTTAATGGTGTGTTGTCTGATAGTTCCGTATGGATAAAGATGATTATATGGTCTTTTGCTATGTTTATAATAGGGATTATCGTATATAAGAAAAAAGAAAACGACATAATGCAGAGGGTATAGAGATGCATTTGGTTTATAGGAACGAGAAGAAAACTATATATTATAGAATAAGAAGCATTATACTTGCAGTAATATGCTTGGCTGTTACGATATTATTACCATTTCAGATTGTTAATGCTGCAAATGCGGGTATAACATTTGGATCAACAAATTATCAATCCAATGTCGGTTCAACTTTTCCTATAGGAATATATCTCGAATCTAATGAGCCGACCGGAGAGTTCGAAGTTAATCTCTTATACGATAATAAGAGGCTTGTATATGAATCGGGTGCAACGTCTGTTGATTCTGATAAGGGTATTATTACTATAAAAGGTAACAGCATTCCTGCCGGGAAGAACAAGTATTGGCTTCAATTTCGAGCAGTAAGCGGTGGAGATGCCTTTATCAAGGTTAAGGACTATAAGATTAAGAATGCTGGAAATAATTATAATGCGACTGTTACAGTTCAGAGCAAGGCGCCAATTCAGATTGTTGGTAATGACACGGTGGGATATGATGTGGAACGAGAATTGGAAGGCGCATCAACTAATCAGAATGTTAATACTATTTACGATACCGATGATGAGGATATAGGTGATGTTGATGAATCCAGTACAGAGCAAGAGAAGGGATTTTTCGCTAAAATCTGGTATGTAATAGCTGACTTTATGACGGCGCTTGCAGCTAAGCCGATTGTTACTATCATTCTGCTCCTTAGTGTGGCTGGTGTTATAGTTATAGTTTTCGTACTTGTCTATTACTTTAAAAATAAGGATAAACTTGTAAAGAAAGAGCAGGATGTTGTGCAACCTTCCGGTGACAAAGGAGGTTATAAGAATATTGCTACCAATATGACGGATCTTCCACCTGTTCCAAAAGTTGTAGATAATAAGAGGATTAAGGATGTTCAGAGAGAAGGACGTGATAATCTAAGTAAATCAGTTATTCGAATTAGACACGTAACAATGGTATATAATATGTCCGGTTCTGATGCATCCGGGTTAAAGGAATATATAATTCAGTGGATAAAGCGTCAGGTTGAATATAGTAAGTTATATGCGCTTCGTGATGTGAGTTTCAATGTATATAGAGGAGAAGTTGTAGGAATAATCGGATCAAATGGCTCCGGTAAGTCGACATTGCTTAAAATTGTATCAGGTGCTCTTAAACCAACATGGGGTAATGTTGACGTTAATAGGAGAAAGATACAAATACTAACACTTGGCACCGGATTCGATATGGAACTTACTGCCAGAGAGAATGTATATCTTAATGGAGCAATAATAGGGCATTCGCGAGAATTCTTAGATAGTCATTATGATGAGATAGTTGCGTTTGCAGAGCTTGAAGATTTTATGGATCAAAAGGTTAAAACTTTTTCATCCGGAATGGTAAGTAGACTTGGATTTGCGATTGCAACAGCCGGTGATGCAGCAGAAATACTTATACTTGACGAGGTGCTGTCAGTTGGTGATAATGCATTCAGAAAAAAATCACTTGCTCGAATTAAGGAGATGATTCATGGTGGCAGTACTGTTCTTATGGTAAGCCATGGAATGCAGACGATAATAGATAATTGTACGAAATGTGTATGGATTGAGAAGGGGATTCTAAAGATGATTGATGAACCTAAAATAGTGTGTGATGCATATAAGAAATATAATTTTTGAGAAAGAGACACTTTGTGTGAGTTTGGTTGAACAAATACTAAAGTATTGCTATAATTGATATCGTGATAATCGTACCTTTAATATCTCATATTTTGCATTGGACTTATTATATATGGACTTATAAAGTGTTAAGATGCTTAGTTTTGTGGAGTGTTTGAAATGGAATCAAGCTTTAATATTTCCAATATGATACTAAAAAATGATATTGAAATTATCAATGAAATAGGAATGGCAAATTTGCCTTTTATAGTTTATATATTTTCAAAAAAATACAAAAAGAAAGTTGTATTTACAGATATAGGCGATGATTGTATGATTTCGTATGGGAAATCAAACATTGCAAATATGTCATATTTGGCGACACATCTTCATCACCTCAATATTGTTAACAATGTTTTGGAAGTATATGGAAATACTTCTATCCCGGCAGCATATGAGAATTATTGTGAATTCAAGATTATACTAAATGGAAAAGAAGTTCAATTTGAAATGTTTGATGTTGGATTGAATCAATATATTAACGGAGAATGTTACGAATTACGAAAAGCATTTAGGCTTAATATAGATTTAGAAATGTATTGTAATATAGCTCTTGAATTTCAAATTATAACAAATGGGATAAAAAGTACATGTAATAAAATTAATTCTTATAGATTTTTTCCTGTGGCAGATTTGTTAGATAACCAGTATAAAGTTTTTGATAAATATGTTGTTAGAATTATTAGAAACAGGCTTATAGTTGAAACTTTACGAAGTCACAGTGAAGTACTTGCTTATGAAGATAGATTCAGAGCTACGCTTGAGAATATAAATACATATGAATCCTTTGAAGCATTAAAGCTTCGGGAAAAATATTTTAAAAAAATATATAATAAGTCAAAAAGAATTTGTCTCTTTTTTGATAGATTTGATAAGGCTAATGATAATGGTGAAACTTTGTTTAAGTATGTTTGTGAAAATAAATTATCGTGTATAGAGCCATTTTTTGTTATTTCCGAAGATTCTCCTGATTTTTTGAGATTATCTAAATATGGAAATATTGTATCCGCTTTTTCTGATGAACATAAATGCTTGTTGCTTATGGCTGATTATATTTTTACTTCACAATTGAATGGCTTTGTAGAAAATCCTTTTGGTGAGAATTGTGAATTTTATAGAGATTTATATCATAATCCTAAAGTTGTTTTTCTTCAACATGGTGTAACAAAAGATGATCAAAGTGATTGCTTTCATAGATTTAACCATAACATCTACGCAATAATAGTTAGTTCATCAAGGGAAAAACAAGAGTTTTTAAAAAGAAAATATGGTCTGAAAGCCGAACAGATATTGCTAACAGGAATGCCTCGATTTGATGAACTATATCATAATGAAAAAAAACAAATATTGATTATGCCTACATGGAGAAAGGGCTTAATGAGTTTAAAAAAAGAAAAAGACATACCAATTAGTAGATGGATGGCTAATGATAATATAGAGAATAGCAAATATTTGAAAAAGATTAATTCTTTGTTGAATAGTAAGATGCTCCAACTTATTACTAAAAAATATGGATATAGAATAGCTTTTATGCCACATCCTTTAAGTCGACAATTTGAGCATCTGTTTAGTGTCCCTGAATGGGTGAAAGTATATTCTGTATATGACAATTATAAAGATGTTTTTGCAGAAAGTGATCTGATGATAACAGATTATTCATCTGTGGCTTTCGATTTTGCTTATCTTAGGAAACCTATTATTTATTATCAGTTTGACAAGAAAAAATTCTTCGCAACTCATACTTATAATAAAGGATATTTTGACTATATAAAAGAAGGTTTTGGACCGGTATGTAAATATCAGTTTAAGGTTATATATTTGTTAAAACACTATCTTAAAAAAGAATGTAGACTTAAATCTTGTTTTTCTAAGAAAATTGATACTTTCTTTGATAAAGACATATCAGAATCATGTAAAAAAATAATAGATAATATTATAGAGTAAGGTGGTATGAAATTTTGAAAAAACTAAATGTTGTTGAGTTAATTCTGAGAAAAATTAGAGCACTTAGCGATAAAGATACTGTAGAGGTAATAGATAAAAAAAAGGTAAAAAAAGAAAAAAAATATACTGTATGGATAGACGGTTTGATGCATGATAAAGGTGTTTTTCTTATTCAAGGACACATATGTGACACTGACAAAGTCAAAGAAATAATACTAAGAACTGTAGTAGGAGAAAATGCATTGATGCCTCAATTGGATTACACCTTTGAGTCGGGAAGAATAGATTTTAAAATTAATTCGAACTTTTTTGTATTTAAAAGCTACCACCTATTTTCTATTGATGTTGTTGACGTCAAGGGTATTGTAAGAAACACAACTATTTCTATTTCAAGCTTAGGTAAAAAAGTATTAGTTTTTAAGAATAAGTTTATATGGTTTTCCAAAACAGACTTTTGTATTGATGTTTTTACAGGTGATTATGGACAAGCTCTTGCCATCAGATATTTACGTGAACGAATCGACGTAGATGATTCGTTATTCATACCGGAGGAAGGAATAACTTCAATAGACGTTCTTGAGCGTGATACAGATCTTATACAAGCGTTTATAGAAAAAGAAGACAATTCTCGAGAATTGATTCCTGAGATTCAAAACGGAATCATTTGTTACTTTCATGCTGCATTAAACAATGCATTGGACGAAAGTGAAGCAATTAATCAAGGCGTAAAAGACCATTCTGCTATTTGGGGCAAGATAGCTGGTATATTAAGAATGGTAAGCGAGGAAAGAATTTTATCATTAAATATGACTTCTTACTTTAAAGACTTTATGCTTTGCGTGCGTGATAGCGGCATGAGCGAAAAAAATGAAACAAGAATTGATTTGAATGCATTAAGTACAATTATTTATTTTATTACAGCTGATGAAAGAGATATTTGTGTAGAAGGAGGCATGTGGATACCATCAAGTGTTGTTGATAAGAAAGTAGAGCCTGTTGCAGATTTGAATGGAAACATAATAAATATATATCAAATTAACGACATAGAAACAGCCTGCAAATTTGATCGAGTATATAGGAAAGAAATAGGATTTAGATTAAAAATTGAAAAGAATAAATCGTTTGGAAATATTAGATTTGGTTATAAAATTGCGGATAGTTATATTTTCCCTATAAATCTAAGGTATCATAATTTGCTTTGTCCGATATCATATAGGACTCAAAGAGGATATTATTATTCTGATGAAGTCCTTTTTAAGGCTAATAAAGATTCTTTGAAGGTAGTGCCATTTAAAAAAACTGAGATAAGTTCTTATGAGCAGTATTTTAGAAAAGAAATACTCCAAGCAGATTATTCTGAAACAGATATTCAAGAAATAATTATTATCAGAGATTTTTATTATTTATATAACTTTGGATTTGACGAGGAAATCTATAAGGACTTGATGTATCGTATGGAGAGTATTAGACAAAAGGATAGTGATTTTGAAAGTGCAGAAGAAATCGTTGAAAAGTATATTGGCAGTGATAAGAGCAGCTTTAAAAGGATATGGCTACTAATGGATAGGCCTGATAGAGCTGATGATAACGCGGAGGCGCTATTCAGATATCTAAGCAGTGTTGATATGAGTGGGATAGATGTATATTTCTGCTTACAACATAAATCAACAGAGCATGAAGCATTAAAAGAATTTGGTAGCATAATTGAACCATTATCTTTGAGTCATAGGATGCTTCATTGCATTGCTGAGTTTGTAATATCATCGCAGATGCAAGAATTCGTAGTAAACCCTTATAATGATGCAAAAGATTTTCTTAAGGATATTATAAGACATCCTAAATTTGTTTTTCTTCAACATGGCGTAACACATAACGCAAATGGACAAATATTGGGACGATACGGAAGAAATTTCTATGGAATTATTGTAAGCTCAAGACGAGAATATGATTTTATTGCGTCGAAACGGTTTCATTATTTGCAAAAGAACGTGTGGCTCACTGGTATGCCAAGATTTGACCGGTTATATACAGATGATAAAAAGCAAATAACAATAATGCCTACATGGAGAAAGTGGCTAACTACAAGGGAATTTGATAACAAAACAGATACAATGGCTTGGAAAGTCAATGAATCAAGTTTTTTTACATCTGAGTATTTTACATTTTATAAATCGCTTATTAACGATGTAGAATTGCTATCAGCTGCAAAACGATATGGATATACAATTGCGTTTTTACCACATGTACATTTCCTGAAGTATGCCCATGTTTTTTCGGAAACGGAGGATGTAAAAGTATATGATTATGAGGAATCTTATAGGAAAGTTTTTGCTGAAAGCTCGCTTGTGGTAACGGATTATAGTTCTGTAGCTTTTGATTTTTCATACTTGTACAAACCCGTTGTATACTGCCAATTTGATGAAGAAAAATTCTATAAAAATCATACAGTAAAAAAAGGTTACTTTGATTTTGAAAAGGATGGTTTTGGAGAAGTTGCTAGAGACAAGGAAAATCTTGTTGAAATCATTATTGATTATATCAAGAATGATTGTTGTTTGAAAGATATGTATAAAAATCGTATAGATGATTTTTTCGTTTTTCATGATAAAAAGTGTTGTGAAAGCATATATAAATATTTAAAGGAGGTTTAAGAGATGGTTATTGGATATACGACAGGCGTATATGATCTTTTTCACATTGGACACCTCAATCTTTTGAAAAATGCAAAAGGAATGTGCGATAAGTTAGTAGTTGGTGTTACTGTTGATGAGCTTGTTTCTTATAAGGGTAAAGAGGCGTTTATTCCATTTGAAGAACGTATAGAAATAGTCAGAGCGATTGAATGTGTGGATGCCGCTGTGCCTCAGTATGATATGGATAAGTTAAAGGCTTGTAAGGAGTTGGGGGCTTCAATACTGTTTGTAGGTGATGATTGGTATGGTACAGATAAATGGAATGAATATCAAAGACAATTTGATGAGATTGGGATAAAAATAGTTTACTTCCCATATACAAAAGGGGTGTCATCTACAAAAATAAATGATGCACTTTCTGCATTAAGAGTTGATGTTAAGGACACTCAATTGGGAGGAGGATGATTATGTCGCAGCTTATTACGGAATCGGATATAATAGTTGATGTGCCTTATTGTGCTAGTTCTTTTTTGATGCACAGAATGATTTATGACGGAAAAAAAGCATTTAGCAAAAACTATCCGCCGAGATTGTATAGAGGAAGAAAAAATGTTGACATGGTTTATACTAGCGATGACCTTGAAAAATCTCTAAAAAGACAAATTGAAGAGAGTACAGCTGATGGGAAAACAGCTATTGCACTTAGTGGTGGTATTGATTCGGCAATTATGGCACGTTTTATGCCCAAAGGTTCTAAATCATATACATTTAAGTGTATAGTACCAGGGAAAAAAGTTGAGGATGAAACTGAACAGGCTGCTAGATATGCCGAGGAGTGTGGTTTGAAGCATGAAATAATAGAAATATATTGGGAAGATGCTCTTGATTATTCTCCCCTATTGATGACACATAAAGGTGCTCCGATTCATTCTATAGAATTTCAAATTTATAAAGCATGTGCAAAAGCTAAAAATGATGGATTTAAGCGTATTATTTTTGGCGAAAGTGCGGATAATAATTATGGAGGAATGAGTAAATTAGTTGAGGGGATTTGGCTGTTTGGGGAATATGTTGATAGATATTCATATGTTAAACCCTATCACGTTTTAAAAGATTACAGAATGGTTTTAGAACCATTTATTAAGCACACGGATGTTAAAGGATATGTTGATCCTCATGAGCATTGTCGAAACGAGTTTTTTAGAGAGGCGATGGGAACCTATAATAATCCAGCAGAAACCGCTGGAATAGAAATGATATGTCCTTATGCTAATACTTATATGGCATGTGACATGGATTTCGAACGTATACGGGCAGGAGAGGGGAAATACCTGATAAGGGAGATATTTAAAAGGCTTTATCCAGGATGGGATATGCCACAAAAACTTCCAATGCCACGTCCAATGAATGAATGGATGGCTAACTGGCAGGGACCGCTAAGATCAGAATTTTGGCCTAATTGTACCCAAAATATGACAGGAGACCAGAAATGGCTGGTTTGGTCATTAGAAAAATTTTTAAATATAATAGAGGAGAAAGTTTAATGAAACAAGTTTCAATAGCTAGGTGTGAAAACTATAATACAGATTTGGTGTCAGAGTCTTTAGACAGTTTACTCATAAGCTTGGGAATGGACGGTGAAAATCCTTTTGGGGCATTTATTAAACCTGGAATGCGAGTAACCATAAAGCCTAACTGGGTTGCATCTAGATGGCGTAAATCATGTAATCATGTAGATGACCTTTATTGCGTCATTACACATCCCGCAGTAATAGAAGCTGTAGCAGATAGGGTGGCAATGGCGCTTGAAGGAAAGGGCGAAATCATTATTGCTGATAATCCGTCTATAGATGCAGATTTTGAAGAATTGATGGAATTTACCAATATTCGGAGGTTGGAAAACAAATATAATGTTCCGTGTCATATTTATGATTTGAGACCATTGGTGTGTCCGTCATTGGATGTGTATGGAAAAAAAGACAAAATGGTTGAGGCTTTTGGAGATCCTAACGGGCAGATTGAGATTAATCTAGGGGAGAAGTCACTTCTTTGTGATGTCGATTCTAAACTATTTAGAGGTGTTTTTGATGAACGTGAGGAAACAGTGGCATCTCATACGGGTGAAACTCAGTTATATACAATGGCAAGGAGTATTTATGATGCAGATGTGTTTATTTCAATACCTAAGTTGAAAACACATCAAAAAGTTGGTGCCACATTAAATCTAAAGGGTCTTGTTGGTTCCATTACAAAAAAGAATCAGCTAGTACATTGGAGAATAGGAACACCTGAAACTGGAGGAGACGAATATCCCGATAAAGAGAGCTACGATAGAGCTTATGCTAGTGGAATACTTCACCGTGGTTCCTGGCCAGGAAATGATACGATATGGCGTATGGTAGTAGACCTATACAAGACTTTGATTACAAATGAACATCAAAAGCGCTTTACTGTGATAGATGGAATCATGGGTGGGGAGGGTCAAGGACCGTTTTGCCCAAACTCAAAGATGTCAAAAACTTTGATTTGCTCTGATGATTTTCTTGCTGCAGATATCGTTGCTGTTAGATACATGGGATTGAATCCACACAAGATAAAATACTTGAGTTATTTTATGGATGAGTGGAATATTGATATTGACAATGATATTGCTGTGACTTTGAATGGAAACATTAAGAGGGACTACTTTTCCTCAGTCTCTGCATATGAGGATTTTAAGGTTATTGATGCGTGGAAAGATATAAAGATTCATTAGTCGTAATGAGGGAGGTTAAAGAAGTAATGCTTGAGTCTCAGGAGATTCTCCTACAACTTGTAAAGGAGCTGGATGATATATGCAAAAGAAATAATATTACATACTACCTTATAGGTGGAAGTGCTCTTGGAGCAGTGAGACATCATGGGTTTTTGCCGTGGGATGATGATGCTGATATAGTGATGGATCATGAGAATTATATGAGATTTGTTGAAGTTATGAAAAATCCAGCAAATCTACCGCCTAATCGTGCCTATGAAGATCCGTTTATTGAACCATATACTCAAGTAAATGTTTTTGGCAGGTATTCAGCCGTAGATACTACATGTATATTTGATGTATTGAATTACTATCCTAGTGTACACGGTATAAAGGTGGATGTATTTCATCTTATACCTTGTCCTGACGAAGGGGAGGAAAGGGATGCATTTTTAGAAAAGTTTCGGTGTTGGGGTGAGCTCGTTCACCCAATTGCAAGGAATCGTCAGATGAATGCGGAACTATATCGTTCATTATTAAGTCAGATGGATTGTGTGGGTGTCGGGCGGCTTAGGAAGAAGCTATTTGATGAATTGCATATAGAAGATTATAAGGACTCATCCCAATATCTATATGTGTACGAGCGGGATCATATTTTTTATAACAAGGATGTATTTGGTGCTCCTAAGTTTTTCACATTCGAGGATTGCAAGCTTCCAGTACCTACTAAATATACTGAACATTTTAGAATTCTTTTTGGGGATGACTGGTTTCTTATACCCGATGCCGACGGTCAAATCATGCATCATGTGGCACAAGACACAAAGCGTAGCTATAAAGAATATACTGTTGATTACCTAAAATATGAATCTTCAAATATGCTTGAATTTCACAGGGAATTGAAATATTTCACTTTTAAAGTGTGGGAGAAGCAAAGAGATATTGCAGATCATCAAACAGTATTAAGAAAAAAACTCACTGAATTAAAGGCTGAAATGCTGTGGGAAAGAGAAAAAGATATAATTGTAGAAGCGTTAGAGAATAAGGATTATGCTCTTGTATTTGAATTGTTGGATCCTTATCTTAGTGAACAGTTTAATGCATATTCTGACCGATGGGAGATGTTTTTGGAGGTTAATAAAGAACTATTTGTTACGGCATTAAAAGCATTCTTATATACTTCACAAAATAAGAAGGCACGAAAATTGCTTTTGATGGCTCCGGACGATTACATTGATGATGAGATTATGAAATATAAGGAGTTACTTGCATGCAAAGATGGTCTGATAAAAATGTCAGAGGAGGGTGAAACTTCTTCAAATATGCTTCAGGTAGTAGAGAAAGCTCTTTTATTGCATAGTAATGATAGGGATTTGCTGCTTACTCAGGTAAAGCTTCTTGTGAATATTGACGCTATTGGTAATCAAAGCGTTATTGAGAAAATATGTGCCGATTTTCCAGAGGATGGTGAGTTCAACGCAGTGAAGGCTAGGCTTTGTGAATTAACAGGTCGATTGAAACGGGCGAAGGAACTATATGAAGAAGCATTATTACAGACTAAAAATGGAATGGTTATCATGGAATGTAACGAGTCGATTAAATCTGTTGATATGGAGATGTAAATGTTATGGATAGAATACAGGAAAAACTCTTAGGCTTACTGGTTGAGATTGATAGAATTTGTCAGGAGAACGGGCTAGATTATTTCCTTGGAAACGAGACGGCGATATGTGCTTTGAGGTTGCATGGGTTTGCTGAAAACTGTAATTCTGCAACTGTTTTTATGCCTTCATGGGATTATGACAGATTTGAGACTATAGCAGATAATTATAATGAAAAATATGAAGTGGAATCAATTAAGTATAATGCACAGTTTCCGTTTACCTTTATGCATTTTGTAGATAAAGATACAACTGCAATAAATCTAACGATGATTGGGATACAAAAACATCCGGGGATAGCTGTGAAAATTATGAAGCTTTTACCATATACTCCAAGAAGCAATAATGATGATTTGAATGATAAAATTGCTCTTGGGGCAGCGCTTTACGAAGAGAACTTTGGAAGCTTGGTGAATTATCCGGATGATTATAGTGGATTTCGTATTGACAAAATAAAGAATAACAAAGACTTAATTCGTAATATTTATGGAATGCCACTAAAGAGAAAGGGAATAGATAATTATAAGTATTATTTACAACAGCATAGGGCTGCAATAAAAACTTTTCCAATTAATGTCATTGAAAGCGGAAGGATGGAGGTTGAATTTGAAGGAGTTAACTTCTATATTCCTAAGAACTATTGTAAATATATGGATATTCTGTATGGCCGTAAATGGAGGACAAGAGAAATTGAGTATAAGCCAAGAAGCTTTAATTATTTGATGGACATGGAAACACCTTATGGATATTATATGTCTTTTGAAGAGTCATTAATTGATGAAGCAGAACAATATAGAATATCTAGAAGAGAACGAACACCTTATGATAAGCGAAGAAAGGAATTGTTAGGTGTTATCGAGCGTCAGAATTGGTATTATGAGAGGACAGTAGACAGGTTCTATTGCGTAGAAACATTTCTTTCTAACAAGAGTAACATATTGCAAATGTATGTTGAAGGCCGATTTGGCGAGCTATCATTTATTCTGTTGGAATATCAGCAAATTGCTGAAAAATATATAAAGAGGGATTTGCCTTTTGCTTTTGATAAGGATTTCTATATTATTCTTTGTGATCTCCTGATATGGCAGGGGCTTACTGCACTTAGTAAAAAGCTAATAAAAAGAAAAAACGATGCGTTTATGTATTTAAATGACGCAAATGCAGATAATCAGCAGGTTTTAACTGGAACAGCTTTCAAGTATAATTCTGAAAAAGAACTGTTTATAAGAAAACGTGGGAAAAAAATATCTGTTTCAATAGCGACAACTGATGAGTTGCATGAATTAGCATATCGGATTCGTGAAAAACTTGCAAATGATGATGATGATACAGAAGGAATTGATGAGAATGAAAAAGAAATAGATTTATCTGATAATCATATTACTGTAGAGTAGCGTGATGAGTGGCTAAAGTATATAGAAGTTATGTTCGTCAACTAGAAAGTGAGCCACTGGCTCACTTTTAGAATTGCAAATATATCATAGCATTGACATATATTTACTTCTTTCTTTTTGGGGTATGTCAAGGATATCCATTGCTTGTTCTGCTGAGCATTTGAGGTTTTTCATTACATTTTTAATAGAAGTTGCTTATGCGGATGTGTGGCCTTCTTCGCGGATTTCATAATATAATTAACAAAGCGTCTTGATGCCCTATAATATAGGGCGTATTATTGTTATATGAGTTAGTATTATATGACAAGAAGTTTTATAGAGATTCCCTTATTTACTAAGAGGTGGAAGCAGATAGGGGCATGAGATGATGAATTACAAGAACTACAAAGTATTATACTAGCTAGAGTGTGCTATCTTGATTTTGGAGAATATGGATTAACATATCTGATAACAGCATTTAAGAAAAATGAACAGCAGAATATTACTGAGGCAGAGAAGAATAATCTTAAGAAATTAGTTAAGGTATTAAGAGAGGAGATAGCTAATAGTAATAGGAGGTGAGACCATGAACTCATTATATGAAGATTTAGAGCAGGGATTAAAAGAGGCAATATGAGCAGGGGACTGGTGATGCTAGAGAGACAACATATATGATTGAACCTGTTCATGAACTGACTGGATTAGAGATTAGAGATATTCGTAGAAAAGTAGGTATGACACAGGCTATGTTTGCTTATTATATGGGGGCTTCTTATAAGTTTGTAGTTGCAAGATGATTATTTGTACGAGACATAAAAGGTAGGTGCTTTCGCACCTACCTTTTCTATAATTATTCTTCTTTTTTCTTAAGACTATCGAGTTCTGCTTGAAGCTGCGCGATTAGAGCATCCTTTTCTTTAAGCTGTTTCTGTACATATTGCTTGTGTCGGATAACTTCTTCTTGTGCTTCTTTAAGCTGTTTCTGCACATATTGCTCATGTAAGATGGCTTCATCTCTAGCATCTTTAAGTTCCTTAAGCTGTTTCTGCACATACTGTTCATGGAAGATGGCTTCATCTCTAGCTTCTTGCAATTCCTTAAGCTGCTTTTGTACATACTGCTCATGGAAGATAGCTTCTTGCCTGGCTTCGCACATAGCTCTAACGGTTTCATCTGAGTTCTGGATGTATATGGAATTGGCTGCTTCAGAATATACTTGATCTTTTTCTGCAATCATTTTTAATTCCTCCCATGTGGTGGCTTTGAATAGCCTTGCCCATTCATCAATATGCCATTTCTTGTCTTCTTTAGTTGCAAGTTTTATCTGATTTAATGATAACACGCATAGAGTGAATTTGTCATTATATATTTTTCCCGTTTTTACGTTACGAAGCATATATTTACTATAGAATTCCAGTTCCTCTGGAAATAAATCATAATCAAGAAATCCAATATGTGTTACTGGAATTGTAGCATTGTAGTCTTCGTCCTTTTGTACATTGTCAAATGCTCTACA
>ONAZ01000017.1 GCA_900315945.1 uncultured Lachnospiraceae bacterium
TGCGGTAGGGGGTAAAAACCAATCCACAGTATCTTAAATTAGCATAGTCGAACCTATAGAAAAGGTAAAGATAGACTATGACTTTATATAATAGTAGGATTTAATTATGGATAAAAATATAGAGCTTCCAATAACTTCAGAGGTGGCATCATCACTACAAGCAGGTGACTATTTATACTTATCTGGTGAAATGTATGTTGCAAGAGATGCAGCTCACAAGAGGATATTTGAGTTAATCAATGAAGAAAAAGAGCTTCCTATAGACTTACAGGATGCTTGTATCTATTATATGGGACCTAGTCCTGCAAGGGAAGGTCAAGTAATTGGGTCAGCAGGTCCAACAACTGCGTCAAGAATGGATAAATATGCCCCTACATTTCTTGATAAGGGGCAAAAATGTATGATTGGAAAAGGCAAAAGAAGTCAGGAAGTAAGAGATGCCATAGTAAGAAATCATGGGGTTTATCTTGCATCTGTAGGGGGAGCAGGAGCGCTTTTGTCGAAATGTATTACATCTTCAGAAATCGTGGCTTATGAAGACTTAGGTGCAGAAGCAATCAGAAAGATCACTGTCAAAGATTTTCCAGCAATCGTTGTATGCGATGATAAGGGTGGAAATCTATATGAACAAGTGTAGATAAAAGTTTTGGGGTAAGAGTCTATGCACAAAAGAGAAGGATTAACTAAATTATCAAGTAAAATTATAGTGTGTACCTTAGTAATAGTGTGCCTTATTACTTTGGTATGCCCTTTTTTTATATCTTATGCAGCACCAACTAAAGAGAAAGTGAAGGTTGGATATTACGAAAACGAGATATTCCAAGAGGGGGCTAAAGAAGGGGCAAAAAAGTCGGGCTACGCTTATGAATATTATCGTAAGCTATCAGAGTATACAGGTTGGGATTATGAATATGTATATGGTGATTTCGATGAATTGTATACTATGTTAATCAATGGAGATATTGATTTTCTTGCTGGACTTGCTAAGACTAATGAACGTGAGAATATAATAGGATATCCTGATGTTGCTATGGGTAATGAAAACTATATGTTAGTTAAGCATAAAAGCGACAAGCAGATTACATCAGACCCAGCAAGTATTTCAGGAAAGAAAATAGGTGTATTAAAGAGCGCTATTGAGGGTTTATTAAATGATTACCTAAATAATGAAAAAGTTACTAGTGAGGTTGTAGTTTATGATAATTACGATGACTTATTTAATGCATTTGATAATAAACAGATTGATATATTAGCTGCAGAAGGTGATGGTGCCTATAAGAGAGCAGATGCTGAAGTTATAGGTATATTTGGCAAGAGAGATTATTATCTGTGTGTTAATAAAGCCAGAGGTGATTTGTTAGAAGAATTAAATGAAACTATAATTCAGATTCAGAATGATGAACCATCCTTTTTTACATCCCTTCAAAATAAATATTATGCATCAGGCTTCTCAGGAAGGATTTATTCTGATCAGGAAAATAACTGGGTTAATTCACATAGTGAACTTAAAGTAGGTTATCTTAATAATTATTTACCATATAGTGACACTGATAAAGAAGGAAATGTTACTGGAATGGTTAAAGACATTGTTCCAGCCATTCTAGAGGAACTAGGTCTTAGTAATCTTAATGTAGTATATACAGGATATAGTAATTACGATGATATGGTTTCAGATGTTGTATCAGGCAAGATTGATGTGGTATTTCCAGTAGGTGGAGGATTATATTATTCTGAAGAAAATGGAATATATCAATCGAGTCCCGTTGTGTCCTCTTCTACTGATATTGTATATAAAGGTGAATATAACGAAGACAACATTAAAAGCTTTGCTGTTAATGAGAATAACCGTATGCAGTATTACTATATAATCACATATTATCCAGATGCTGAGATAAAGAAGTATGCTTCTATAGATGATTGTCTTAATGCAGTAATTAATGGAGAAGTGAGTGCAACGACTCTTAATGGACTTCGAGCTAATGATATTATTAAGAATAAGCACTACAATAATCTCTCCCTTAAGCAGTTATCTAATGTTGATGAGAGAAGTTTTGGAATTGCTATTGGTAACGAAGGCTTGCTTCGTCTATTTAACCGAGGTATTGCTCTTATAGGAAATGATTACATTCAGAAGGTGGCTTATAGCTATGCAGGTGAATTGTATACCTATGGAATAGGTGATATATTCGAGGAATATTTGACGGAATTTCTAGTAATAATAATTATAGCCATTCTTATATTTGTATTTCTTATAGTAAGAGATCTTAGACGGCAAAGGAAAGCAAGTAAGCTAAAGTCAGATTTTCTATCTAATATGTCTCATGAAATAAGAACGCCTATTACTGCAATTCTTGGAATGAACGAGATGATTCAGTTAGAAAGCGATGACGAGAATATACTTAGGTATTCAGGTAACATTGAAAAGGCTAGCAATAATCTTCTGGGAATAATAAATGATATACTGGATATATCTAAGATTGAATCGGGCAAATTAGAGTTATACGAAGAAGAGTATTCTCTTACAGATATGCTACTTGAGATATGTGCAATGATTGAACAAAGCGCATCAACAAAAGGACTCAGATTCGAAGCCATAATTGATGAGAAACTTCCTACTGGTCTATATGGTGATGTTAAGAAGCTAAGACAGGTAGTTATGAACCTTCTTACTAATGCCGTAAAGTACACAAGAGAAGGTCATGTAATATATAGAGTATCTCTTATATCTATTGAAGAGGATAAAGCAGTAATCAAAATGTCTGTAGAAGATACAGGAATTGGAATTAAATCAAGCGACAAGAAGAATCTGTATAAGGAATTTGATAGGCTTGATCTTGACAAGAATAGTAATATTGAAGGAACAGGCCTTGGACTGGCGATAAGCCAGAAAATGCTTAGCATGATGGATTCAAATATAGAGCTTAACAGCACTTATGGAAAAGGCTCTGAATTCTATTTTACAATTATTCAGAAGATATGTGACAAGGAGCCTATAGGCGATTTTGATATAAGACGAGAAGAAGTAGTTAACATATACAGGAAGGATAAAGAAAGCTTCCTTAAGGCACGAGGTGCTAAGATTCTTGTTGTAGATGACACACCAATGAACTTGTCCGTAATATGTGGGTTATTAAAACATAGTGGAATAATAATTCATACGGCTGAAAGTGGACGAGAATGTATAGAAATGGTTGGAAATGAGAACTATGATTTAATTATATTAGATCAGAGAATGCCTGAGATGGACGGAATGGAGACATTATCAGAGCTTAAGAGTAAGTATCCTAGTGTAATGTCAACTCTGCCGGTTATTGCTCTTACTGCAAATGTGCTTTCCGGTAACAAAGAAATCATGCTAAAGGCAGGATTTAGTGATTATCTAACTAAGCCGATAAAGCGAGAGACACTAGAAAAGACTCTGTCAAAATATCTTAAGGATAAAGAGAGTGAAGTACTAGTAAAGCTTAGAGAAGCGGGACTTGATGTAGATTCTGGAATTGAGTATTGTGGTGATGAAGAAGACTATTTGTATGCAATATCTCTTTATGAACAAAGTTCTAAGAAGAGATGTGAGGAAATAGACAAATACTTAGAAGAGGATAATCATAAGGATCTGGGTACATTAATACATTCTATTAAGTCAACATCAGCATCTATCGGTGCAAATGAGCTTGCTGCTAAGGCTTTAAAGCTAGAACAGGCATGTGACAATGCTGATAAGGAATATATAGAAGCTAATATTATGGAGTTTATAGAAGACTATACACAACTTGTTAAGAAGCTTGGGGAAATGGATTATGGAGAGAAATAGGAATTTTGGAGCAGAGTTATCTGATATAGCAGTGGCTGGAGAAAATATGACAGCTCTTGAGTGGTTTGCTGAAAAAATGCCGGGAGGTTGCTTTATCTACAGAGAAGAACCACCTTATGAATTATTGTATGTAAATCAGGCGGCTGTCAAGATCTATGGATGTGAGAGCGTGGAGGAATTTAGGGAATTTACAGGTAATTCCTTAAAGGGAATGGTATATAAAGATGATTTTGATAGCATTCAATCATCTATTGAGCGCCAGATTAATGAAGAGAATAATGAGAATAAGCTAGATTATGTAGACTATAGGATTCCACGAAAAGATGGAGAATTTAGATGGGTAAATGACTATGGTCATCTAGTTAATATACCAGGAATTGGCAATGTATATTATGTATTTATCTTCGACGTAACGGAGATAAAGAATGCCCAAGAACAGAAGGAAAAAGCAGAGCATCTTAAGGAAGAACTTAATATAGCAAAGCAGGCAAATGAGGCTAAGTCAGCATTTCTTTCTAATATGAGTCACGAGATAAGAACTCCTATAACGGCTATTCTTGGAATGAATGAGATGATTCAGCGAGAAACTGATGAATCGGAGATATTAGAGTATTCAGAGAATATAAGGAAGGCCGGCGTAAGTCTTCTTGGTATAATAAGCGATATTCTTGATTTCAGTAAGATTGAGACAGGTAGGATGGAGCTTGAAAATGAGAAGTATCATATATCATCCCTAGTCGTTGATCTATATAATATAGTTCGCCTTCGTACTGAAGCTAAGGGCCTTAATCTAGAATTTATTGTTGATCCAAAGCTTCCAAAGTCATATATAGGAGACGAAATAAGGATAAAACAAGTTGTTACTAATCTTCTCACCAATGCTTCTAAGTATACTGAAAAAGGAAATGTGTGCTGTAAGATTAGTCTTGTAGAAAAGAAGAATAATGAGGCAAAGATTAAGATTAGTGTCTCAGATACAGGAATCGGTATTAGAAAAGAAGATATGGAGAGGTTATTTGAACCTTTTGATAGGCTTGACCTTAAGAAAACAAGAACAATAGAAGGCTCAGGTCTTGGACTTGCAATAACAAGACAGCTTCTTGATATTATGGATAGTGAGCTCAAGGTAGAGAGCGAGTATGAGAAAGGTTCCACATTTTACTTCACCATTAAGCAGGAAATAGCAGATGATGAGCCTATTGGTGAAATAGACTTTCATACATATGTAGATGAGGGTGATGGCTCGGCAAAAAAACAGGGATTCTTCATTGCTCCAGGAATGAGACTACTTGTGGTAGATGACACACCAATGAACCTTCAAGTTATAGTAGGTCTCCTTCGTCGCTCTAGAATGCATATAGATGTTGCCGTAAGTGGAGCAGAATGTATAGAGAAGTTTGGTAACGAGCATTACGACCTGGTATTTCTAGATTATAGAATGCCTAATCTCAATGGAATTGAGACACTTAATGAGATTAAGAAGCGTTTTCCTGATAAATACGAGAAGACACCTATAATCTCACTTACTGCTAGTGCAGTTGCTGGGGATAAAGAGAAACTGTTAAGAGCTGGATTTACTGACTATCTATCTAAGCCAGTTAATGTGGATGAGCTAGAGCACATGATGATTAAGCATTTACCTCAGGATTCTGTGCTTCTTACACGTGAGTACCAGGGAGAAGAGAATGATGAGATATCTAAGCTTCCTAAGGTATTCTTCCAATATCCACAGTTAAATCCAACTAAGGGAATAGAGTATTGTGGTGATGCAGATGATTATATCTTCGCTTTAGAGACATATGAGTTATCAATAGAAAGCAAGGCCTCACAGATAGAAGAGTTCATTGAAGAGGAAAATTGGGAAGATTATATATTAAGCGTACATTCCTTGAAGAGTACTTCTGGTGCAATAGGTGCTGAGGATATATTCGAAAGGGCTAAGACTCTAGAGCAGGCAGGAAAAAATAAAGATTATAATATGATTAAAATGGATACCCCATTTTTACTTAAAGAATATAGAGATCTTAAGAAGATTATAAGAAGAATTATTAAAGCCTATGAGTCTAAAGAAGAATCAGATAATGATTCATTAAACGTCGTTGAGGAAGAAAGAAGCAAGATGCTTGCAAGAGCTCTAGAAGAAGCTGAGAGAGCAAATATGGCTAAAACTGCATTTTTATCTAATATGAGCCACGAGATAAGAACTCCTATGAACTCCATAATAGGGCTATATAATATTGCACTTCGAAGACAAAATCTTGATGATGAAACAAAAAAGACCTTAGTTAAGATTGGCGATAGTGCTAAGCATTTATTATCTCTTCTTAATGACATACTTGATATAAGTCGTATTGAGTCAGGTAATGCATCACTTATTGATGAAAAATTTTCATTCCAGGGTATGCTTGAACAGGTTAATACAATGACTGAAGCCCAGTGTGAGGAAAAGGGATTGTTATTCGAGTGTAGCGTAATAGGTCATATTGAGGATGATTATATTGGAGATGACACGAAACTAAAGCAGATGATTATTAATCTCTTAAGTAATGCTGTAAAATACACTCCTAAAGGTGGAAGAGTAGAGTTCATTATTGAGGAAACCGAAAGAGACAGTAAGAAAGCAAAAGTTCGCTTTATTGTAAGAGATACAGGAATAGGTATAAGTGAAGACTATCTTCCTAGGTTGTTTGAACCATTTTCACAGGAGAAGGAAGGCACAAGCAACGTATATGGCAGTACAGGCCTTGGAATGGCAATAACAAAGCATATTGTTGATATGATGTGTGGTAAGATTGAAGTCGAATCTGAAAAGGGTAAAGGTAGCGAATTTACAGTAACGATTCCTCTTGGAATATGTGAAGATAACAATGATAATAAGGAGACCTTTGATAATACACCAGTAATCGTAATAGATGATGATAATACTGCATGCGAGCATGCAAAAATGGTACTTTCTAGAATCGGTATGGTGGCAGAGACTTCATTATCAGGAGAGGATGCCTTAGATAAGATAGAAAAGCGAAAACTATCAGGCAATCCATTTAAATATGCATTTATAGATTGGAAAATGCCTAAAATGGACGGCATAGAGCTTACAAGAAAAATAAGAGAAAAGTATAATAGCGATGAACTAATTATTGTCCTTACAACATATAATTGGGATGAAATAATTGAAGAAGCTATGGAAGCTGGAGTAGATATATTTATTGCAAAGCCGTTATTTGCAGGAGGTATAAGGCGAGAAATTGAAGATTACTTCACTAAGCAAGAGGGCGTAGAAGTATTCGATGAACCAACGACTAATCTTGCAGGATGCAAGGTGCTTCTTGCTGAAGATATGGATATTAATGCTGAGATTATGAAGCAGCTTCTTAATCTAAAAGACATACAAGTTGATGTTGTAAGTAACGGACTTGAAGCAACAAATAAGTTCGAAGAAAGTAAGGCTGGATATTATGATGCCATACTTCTTGATATCAGAATGCCTATTATGAATGGTCTTGACGCAGCTAAGAAGATTAGGGCAATGGACAAAAGTGATGCAAAGAGCATACCAATTATTGCTCTTACAGCCAATGCCTTTGATGAAGATGTAAAGCTTTCATTAGATGCAGGTATGAATGCCCATTTGTCAAAACCAGTTGAACCAGATGCGTTATTTGAAATGCTTTCAAAATTAATAGAAGAAGGGGAGTAATAATATGGAACGAATACTACTAGTTGATGATGATGAAGATATGATGATGTTAACATCGCGTTGGCTTTCTAAGGAAGGTTATGATGTAACAATGAAGACATCAGGTAAGGCGGCACTTAGTTTCTTAGATGAAAATGAGGTTGATCTTGTAATTCTAGATTATGCAATGCCTGAAATGGATGGGCCGGATGTTCTTAAGGCAATGCGAGAACGTGGTAATATGGTAAATGTTATATTTCGAACAGGAAAAGATGAAAGTGATATAGAAGATATTGCAAGTAAATACAGCCTTAGTGGTAGCGTATCTAAAGCAGAGGGTAAGAAGAAGCTTCTTGAAGTTGTAGGTAATCTATTGTAGGATAAATTAGAGACAGACGTGTAATAACGGAGGACTTATTATGGATCGTGAAGCATCGCGAGTTATCATCGTGGATGATATGGTAATAAATAGAATGATAATATCGTCCCTTCTTGCCAGTAATGGTGTTCTTGCTGATCAGGCAGAAAGCGGCAGGGAGTGTATTGAAATGTGTCGCGACAAGGAATATGACCTTATTCTTCTAGATCATAGAATGCCGGAGTATGATGGAGTAGATACTCTTCTTGAATTAAAAGAGTTATTTAAGGAGCAGGGAAGAGAAGTACCAGTAGTGTGTCATACCACAGAAGAAGGGCGTAGTAATATTAATTTATACAAAGCAGCAGGATTTGCTGATGTATTAATTAAGCCTATTGATCCTAAGGAACTTTCTGAAGTTATTATGACTTATCTTCCTGAAGAAGATATCCTTGCACAAGAAGAGATAGAAAAGACATCAGAGCCAAGCGAAGAGTTCACTAATGAGGAAATCTCACATGATGTTCAAGAGGAGTTAGATAAGTTGCCACTTTGGCTTAAAACTGTTCCTCATATAGATCTTGTTAAGGGCGTAACTAACTGTAGTTGTGCAGAAGATTATATCGATGCTTTATATGTATTCTCTATGTCTATTAATTCAAAGTCCGAAGATATTCTCTATTATATGCGAGACAGGGAATGGACAATGTATAGGTTAAGCGTTCATTCTCTCAAAAGTATGGCAAGGCTTATAGGAGCAAGAGACCTTGCTGCTCTTGCCAAAGAATTAGAGGATGCCTGTGAGGAAAATGATTACAAGCTGATAAAAGAGAAGACACCTATGCTTCTTGAGTCTTATCGTAAATTCAAGGAATTACTAGGGCCACTTATGGAAGATGAAGATATAATGGCACTTATTAATGAGGCAGAGGCTGAAGAAAAGGAAAGACGCAAACAAGAAGAGAAGGAAGAGGTGCTTTCTTATAGTCGAACTAAGTCAGTTCTATATATTCGTCCTAACCACGGTATAGTTACAAAGGGCGTGGAAAAGAACCTAAAAAATGCTAATTTCAATGTAATATCTGTTGTTGATGAACCTGATGAGATAATTGCACATAGGCAGGATGCTGATATAGTTCTATATCATCCTATTGCTGAGGGTGAATCCCATATTGGAATCACTATGAATATGCTTAATGAAATGTGTAGAGATGATTCTAAGATATTCTTGCTTATGGGAGACGTAAGCGACCTTGATATAGCCAGAGAGGCTGGCGTTGCAAGTATTGTATCCAGAATATATGAGCGACCAGTTGATATGAATAAATTTATTGATGATATTTTATATTATTCAGAGCTATTAGAGGAGCATCAACGGAAGAAGACTTTATTTGTAGTAGATGACGATTCTGATTATCTTGCAGTTGTTAATAGATGGCTATCGAAGAATTATCTCATATCTACATTTAGTAGCGGAGAAGAGCTAATAAATGGGCTTAATACTGCAAGACCAGACCTTATCCTAATGGATTATGAAATGCCAGATCTTGATGGATATGACCTACTTAAGAAAATCCGCACAAAGGATGAAACAAAGGATATTCCTGTTATATTCCTTACAGGAAAGAATGATAGGGATCATGTATATAAGATTCTTAATTACAAGCCTGACGGATATCTTCTTAAGACTTCTCAGAAGGAAGATTTACTAGACGTTATTGATAGATTCTTTGCAGAAATGATGTATAGAAAGTCATTAGAAGAAGTAGAACGCGTCGATAATACGGCAAATTCATAACATAAAGTTAATATCGAATTATATCTTGACGAAGGGAACTGGCTTTGTTATACTATATTTTGCGTTCTAAAAGAAGACTGCATATGGCGCCATGGCCAAGTGGTAAGGCAAAGGTCTGCAACACCTCTATCACCAGTTCGAATCTGGTTGGCGCCTCTCAAGCGAATCCTAATGGATTCGCTTTTCTAATTTATTGACGATTTATCCACATTTAGTTATAATGAATTGGTATGTTAAGCTATATTAATAGCGTTGAAAGGAAGAGACATAATGGAATTATATGATGAGCTTGTGCAAAGAGGATTAATTGCTCAGGTTACTAATGAAGAAGAGATTAAGAATAAGATAAATAAGGGAGAAGCTACATTTTACATTGGTTTCGATCCAACTGCTGATAGTCTTCATGTAGGTCACTTTATGGCTTTATGTCTTATGAAGAGACTTCAAATGGCTGGAAACAGACCTATTGCTTTAATTGGCGGTGGTACTGCTATGATAGGTGATCCATCTGGAAGAACAGATATGCGTCAGATGATGACAAAAGAGACAATTGATGCAAATGTTGAGTGTTTCAAGAAGCAGATGGCAAGATTTATCGATTTTAGTGATGATAAAGCCCTTCTTGTTAATAATGCAGATTGGTTACTAGATCTTAATTACGTTGAAGTACTTCGCGAAGTAGGTTCTCATTTCTCAGTGAATAGAATGCTTGCAGCAGAGTGCTATAAGCAACGTCTAGAGAAGGGATTAAGCTTCCTAGAATTCAACTATATGATAATGCAAAGCTATGATTTTCTTAAGCTTTTCGATAAGTATGGATGCGTGCTTCAGTTTGGTGGCGATGACCAGTGGTCTAATATGATAGGTGGTATGGAGCTTATCAGACGTAAGCGTGGTAAAGAAGCAAATGCCATGACAATCAACCTACTTCTTAATTCAGAAGGAAAGAAGATGGGTAAAACTCAGTCTGGTGCAGTTTGGCTTGATCCTAACAAGACACCTCCATATACATTTTATCAATATTGGAGAAATGTTGATGATGCAGATGTAATTAAATGTCTTAAGATGCTTACTTTCTTATCATTAGAGGAGATAAGCAAGATGGAAAGCTGGGAAGGAAGCCAGCTTAATGAAGCAAAAGATATCTTAGCCTTCGAACTTACAAAGCTTGTACACGGTGAGGAAGAAGCTGTGAAAGCAAGAGAAGCTTCTAAGGCCCTATTCTCAGGTAATGGTTCTAGCGAGAATATGCCAAGTGTAGAATTACAGGAAGAAGACTTTAGAGATGGAAAGATTGATATATTAGGCGTTCTTGTTGCTACTAAGTTAGCTCCTTCAAGATCAGAAGCTAGAAGAAATGTACAACAGGGCGGAGTATCAGTAAATGGCGATAAAGTAACAGATATTCATACAACTTATGAGCCTTCAGCATTCAATGAAGAGTTCATTATTAAGAAGGGTAAGAAGAAATTCTGTAAGGTTTCGTATTCTTAATAAGCATATTAATGTATAAATAAAAGGAGGAGAAATAATGACAATTGATTATGCAGCGTTAATGGCATTTGGCGCCTCTGAAAAGTTAGTTTCTCTTGTTGAGAAGTCTAATATTTTCTATTGGGATTGGGAATTATCAGTACTTAAGTGGTTCTATGATATGCATAATTCATTCCTAGACGTAGTTATGCCACTTGTAACAAAATTGGGAGATGCAGGAATATTCTGGATTATACTTACAATAGTTCTTCTAATTATTCCTAAGACAAGACGTATAGGTGTAGCATCATTTATTGCATTGGTACTAGACGTAATTCTATGTAATGGAGTTATTAAGCCACTTGTAATTAGGTGTAGACCAGGATGGCTAATGTTCTTTGAAGGTGGTCCAGACTGGATAAGAAATATGAAAATGCTCGTTAGCTTCCCTAACGATTTTTCATTCCCATCAGGTCATACAGCAGCAAGTTTCGCATCAGCAGTAGCTATCTTTGCAGCTCTTAAGGATAAATACAAATGGTGGGGCGTTGGAGCTCTAGTACTTGCAACAATAATCGGTATATCAAGACTATATGTGTGTGTACATTGGCCAACAGATGTACTTGCAGGATTAGTTGTAGGTGTAATCTGTGGTATTGCAGGATGGGCTATTGGTAGGCCTGTATGGAAGTTCATTGATAAGAAGATTACTGAGTTTAAGGAAAAGAAAGCAGCTAAAAATACTCAAGAATAAATTAGACTTTATTTCACCCCTTCTATATAATATATAGAAGGGGTAAATTGGCTTATTAGTGTATTAATAAGGAGAGGCTATGATATTACGACTAATACTTATGGCAATAGGAATAGCAGGAATAATAATTTTCTATCTACCGCTTGGTAAGAAAGGAATTATTAACTATGGAAATGCTGTTGGAATGATATTAAGTGTACTTGTGTTACTATTCGGCACATTTTCATGGTTATTCTCAATGAATTTCAAGATAATACTTTGTGTAATAGTACTGCTCATAATAATT
This sequence comes from uncultured Lachnospiraceae bacterium, assembly GCA_900315945.1. Lineage (GTDB taxonomy): Bacteria > Bacillota > Clostridia > Lachnospirales > Lachnospiraceae > RUG191. The sequence continues at coordinate 12,157 of ONAZ01000017.1, forward strand.
CTTGTTATTGTAATTAACATGAAGATGGTAAATGCCAAGAATGATTTGGCAAGGGATGAGGATGTGGTGATAGTACTTGGATGTAGCTGTAAGTCCTCAATTTGTGATGCACTTAATCAACGTATTAAGGCAGCAGCTAGATATCTTGACAAACATCCAGATAGCGTGTGCATAGCCTGTGGCGGAAATACAACAGAATTCTACGATTCTGAGGCAGAATACATAGCTGTTGAGCTTGCAAAATACGGCATACCAAAGAGTAAGATCATTGTAGAAAACAGGTCAAAGAATACAAATGAAAACTTACAAAATGCCAAAAGAATCATTAATGAGAAGGGTTTATCTAAATCCGTAGGAATTGCAACAAGTGAATATCATCAGTACAGAGCTCAGCTTCTAGCTTCAAGATGTGGCCTTAGAGCCAGAGCAATAAATGCTCAGACAACAAAGTATATGTATCCTACGTACTTTACAAGAGAAATTATTGCTGTTGTAGTAACTTGGTTTCGTAAGAAATAGAGGAAAAAATGGGAATAATTGATTTTATCTTACTAGGAATTGGCTTAGCAATGGATGCCTTTGCAGTATCAATATGCAAAGGCCTAGGAATGACCAAAATTAATAAAAACCAGTTAATAATCATTGCTTCTTTCTTTGGCGGTTTCCAGGCTATAATGCCTTTAATAGGATACCTGCTGGGTAATATATTTGCAAAATACGTTATGCAGTTCTCTCACTGGATAGCATTTGTATTACTGGCATTTATCGGAATTAAAATGATAATAGATGCTATTAAAGAAAGAAATGAGAAAGATATAGCAGAAGAAAAAGACAAGCCTATTAGCTTCAAGGAAATAACCTTGCTTGCAATAGCAACAAGCATTGATGCATTAGCTGTTGGAGTAACATTTTCTTTCTATGAGGATATTAATATAGTCCTTGCTATTGTAATTATAGGTGTTATAACACTTATAATTTCTGCATTAGGCGTGTTTATAGGTAATATTTTCGGAAGTAGATATAGATTTATAGCAAGTCTGATTGGTGGAATAATTCTTGTTCTTCTTGGAATAAAGATATTATTAGAAGGATTAGGGATCATTGACCTGTCGATATTTTAATTAAAAAAGGAGAAAAAAGAATGGCAACATTAACAGCCATAACAAGTTCATTAATATTCAAGATAATACTACTTATCGTTGGATTCGTATTACTTATTAAAGGAGCAGACATATTCGTTGAAGGTAGTTCATCTATCGCGAAGAAGCTTAAAGTACCTCCATTAATAATTGGTATGACAATTGTTGCAATGGGAACAAGTCTTCCAGAGGCAGCAGTATCAGTGTCAGCATCTATGAATAATGCTAATTCCCTGGCAGTAAGTAATGTTGTGGGATCTAACATTTTCAATCTAATGATGGTACTTGGTATATGTGCTCTCTTTAATAATCTATCTGTTGGTAAAGATGTTCTTAAGAGAGATTATCCATTTTCCATATTCTGTGCAATCCTTATGATATTCCTTGGTGTCTTCGGACTTAAGGAAGATGGAAGCTATGGAATGAATTGGGAGATAGATAGACTTGCAGGAATTATATATCTGGCTCTATTTATAGGGTTCATTACTGTGTTAATAGTATCTGCCATGAAAGCCCGTAAAAGGGCGCTTGAGACAGGTGTTGCAGCAGAACGTTCATTAGCCGATGAAATGGAAGAAGAGGTAAAGGATTTACCTGTATGGAAGTCCATTATATTTATTATTCTCGGTATGGTTGCCATTAAGTTCGGTGGGGACTGGGTTGTAGAAGGTGCCGTTGCAATAGCAGGTGCTATAGGAGTATCAGATACAATTATCGGTCTTACAATATGTGCTGTAGGAACATCACTTCCTGAACTTGTAACATCAATAGTTGCAGCTCGTAAGAATCAGCTTGATATGGCAGTTGGAAATGTAATTGGTTCTAACGTATTTAACATATTATTTGTACTTGGTATAGCAGCAACAATTAGCCCTATTCCATTTGCAGTGGAGAATATAATTGATATTTGTGTATTATTATTCTTCTCAATTCTAATATTTATCTTCTGTATTACCAAGAAGAGAATTAATAGAGTAGAAGGTGTCATAATGGTGGCACTATACGTGTTATTTATGGTCTATGTATGTCTAAGAGAGACAGGTATATTCCCAGTATAAAATTCACTACAAAAATAGAGTAATTTATGGAAATTAGCATAGAAAAGTTCTATAATTGTAAATAGTGTATTTTTATGAGTAATGATATAAGGAGGAAGAAAAGATGGGATTTTTAGATGATATTTCAGAAGCTATAGCAGATGCTTCTAATGATGTAAAAGAGAAAGCAAAAGATTTAAAAGAGGTTGCTAGATTAAAGCGTGAATATAGAGAAGAGGAGAAGTTCGTTAAGAGTCGTTATGAAGGCATAGGAAGAGATTTCTATGAGAAGAACAAGGACAAGAAGAAGAAGGATCTAGGTGATATTACTGATGCTTTAAATAGAATGGATGCTCTTCAAGTTGAAATAGAAAAGCTTAAGGGTGGAGTTGATTGTCCATCATGTGGAGCACTTAATAATGCAGAGGCAGTATATTGTAACAAATGTGGCGAAAGACTTGACGCTACAAAGGAAGAAGAACAAGACAATGCTGAGAAGGTTGACGCTGAAGTAGTAGAGAATAACGACAAAGCAGAATAAACATTTACAATAAAAACAAAGTAAGAGGATAAGAAATGTCAAATAAGGGTAAGTATTATATAACAACAGCAATTACATATACATCTGGAAAACCTCATATCGGTAATACGTATGAGATAGTACTTGCTGATGCCATTGCACGATACAGAAGACAGGAAGGATATGATGTATTATTCCAGACTGGTACTGATGAGCATGGTCAGAAAATAGAGAATAAAGCCAACGAAGCAGGCATATCACCAAAGGAATTTGTTGATGATGTATCTACAACCGTTAAGAACATCTGGGACATGATGGATACAAGCTATGATAAATTCATTAGAACAACTGATGAGGATCATGAGAAGCAGGTTCAGAAGATATTCAAGAAGCTTTATGACAAAGGCGATATCTACAAAGGGGCTTACGAGGGAATGTATTGCACACCTTGCGAGTCTTTCTGGACAGAGTCTCAACTTGTAGATGGCAAATGTCCTGACTGTGGTAGAGAAGTTCAGCCAGCAAAGGAAGAGGCATATTTCTTCAAGATGAGCAAATATGCTGATAGATTAATAGAGCATATTAATACTCATCCTGAATTTATTCAGCCTGTATCTCGAAAAAACGAGATGATGAACAATTTCCTACTTCCTGGATTAACAGATTTATGTGTTTCTCGTACGTCATTTAAGTGGGGAATACCAGTTGATTTCGATGACAAGCATGTTGTATATGTATGGCTTGATGCACTTACAAACTATATTACTGGAATCGGTTACGATGCAGAGGGTAACTCTACTCCACAATATAATAAATACTGGCCGGCAGACTTACATCTTATTGGTAAAGATATAATTCGTTTCCATACTATTTACTGGCCTATATTCTTAATGGCTTTAGACGAGCCACTTCCTAAGCAGGTATTTGGTCATCCTTGGTTAATACTTGCTGATGGCAAGATGAGTAAATCAGCTGGAAATGTTATATACGCTGATGAACTTGTGGATATATTTGGAGTTGATGCAGTGCGCTACTTCTTACTTCATGAGATGCCATTCGAGAATGATGGTGCGATTTCTTGGGAACTTATGGTAGAACGTACTAATTCTGAGCTTGCTAATATACTTGGTAACCTTGTTAACCGTACACTTTCTATGAGTAATAAGTACTTTGACGGTGTTATATTTGATAAAGAGGTTAATGAACCTGTAGATGATGATCTTAAAGAAGTTATAACAGGCACTAAGGCTAAAGTGGAAGCTAAGATGGCAGAACTTAGAGTTGCTGATGCAATTTCAATTATATTCGATTTGTTCCGTCGTTGTAATAAGTACATTGATGAGACGATGCCTTGGGCACTTGCCAAAGATGATGATAAAAACGACAGACTTGCTACTGTTCTATATAATCTTGCAGAAGGAATTACAGTAGGTGCAACGCTTCTACACAGCTTCATGCCAAGTACTTCTGATAGAATATTAGAGCAGTTTAATACTGAGCCTGTACAATACGATGATCTTGATAAATTCGGCAATTATCCTACAGGAACTTGCGTAACTCAGAAGCCAGAGATACTTTTCGAGAGACTAGATATGGAAGAAGTATTGAAGAAGGTAGAAGAATTACATCCAGATGATTCAGAGAATAAAGTGGAGCCAGGCATTGATATTGAGCCAAAGGATGAGATTACATTTGATGAATTTGGCAAGATGCAATTCCAGGTAGGTGAAATCATTAAGTGTGAAGAAGTTCCAAAATCTAAGAAGCTACTTTGTTCACAGGTACAAATTGGAAGTGAAGTAAAGCAGATTGTATCAGGCATTAAGAAATACTATTCTCCAGAAGAGATGGTAGGCAAGAAAGTAATGGTTCTAGTCAATCTTAAGCCTGCAAAGCTTGCTGGGGTGCTTTCCGAAGGAATGCTACTATGTGCTGAGGACGATAAAGGAAATCTCGCACTAGTCACTCCTGAGAAGGATATGCCTAATGGAGCAGAAATATGTTAAGAGAGGTAAAGTATGATTTTTGATAGTCATGCTCACTATGAAGATAAGAGGTTCGCACCGGATAGGGACGAACTTCTTTGTGCTATGAGAGAGAATAATATTGGACGAATAATTAACGTGGGTTCAACCCTTGATACGTCTAGGGAGTCCATAGAGCTTGCAGAGCAATATGAAGATATCTATGCGGCAGTAGGCATTCATCCTAGCGAAGTTGCATTTCCAATTGACGGGGATGAGAGCAATATATTATCAATAGATGATAGTCTTAAGATAATGCCTTCTGTCATAGATGAACTTAGGAATCTCTCTTCTTATGGCAAATGTGTGTCAATAGGTGAAATAGGATTAGATTATTATTGGGATAAAGACAAGGAAAATCACGAACTTCAGAAGAAATGGTTCACAAGTCAATTAGAACTTGCAGCAGAGGTTAATAAGCCAGTAATAGTTCACTCCCGTGACGCTAGCAAAGATACATTTGATATACTTAAAGACGCAAAGACAGCATTTAACACCAATGCAGTGGTTCATTGCTATTCAGGAAGTCCTGAGATGGCTAGAGAATATATTAAGCTTGGATATTATATAGGTGTTGGTGGTGTTGTAACCTTTAAGAATGGTAAGAAGTTACAAGAGACAGTTGAAGAGATACCTATTGAGAGTATTTTAGTAGAGACAGACTGTCCTTATATGGCTCCGGAGCCATACAGAGGAAAACGTAATGATTCTACCAAATTATCACACATAGTAGAAAGAATCGCTGCAATTAAAGGGATTTCTACAAAAGAAGTAGAAGATGTTACTTGGGAAAATGCATGCCGCTTCTACGGAATTAGTATATAGACTAGATATCAGGTGAAGCGTTGTAATAAAACTAAGATTAGGAAATAATATGGGAAATCTTACCAATCCAACTTATGTATCAGCAGTACTTAAGAGATTTGGATTTACTTTTCAAAAAAAATACGGTCAAAACTTCTTGATTGACGATAATATACTATCCAAAATCATAGAAAATGCCGATATACGAAAAGGCGATGTGGTGTTAGAAATTGGTCCTGGAATAGGAACAATGACAGAGGAGCTATCTAAAGCAGCTTCTAAAGTTATTGCAGTAGAAATTGATAGCCATCTAATACCTATATTAAAGGATACTCTATTTAATCACAATAATGTGACCATAATAAATAACGATATTCTTAAGACTGATATAGAGAGCATTGCTGCGGAGTATAACGAAGGAAAACCAATTAAAGTAGTTGCTAACCTTCCTTATTACATTACAACACCAATCATTATGGAGCTTCTTGAGAAGAAGCTTCCTATTGAATCTATTACTGTAATGGTACAGAAGGAAGTTGCAAGTAGAATGATGACAGGACCAGGTTCTAAGGAATATGGTGCTTTATCTCTTGCAGTTGCTTACTATACGACACCCGAAATAGTATGCGACGTTCCTGCAAATTGCTTTATGCCTAAGCCAAATGTTGATTCTTCAGTAATTAAACTTGTAATTAACAAAAAGTGTCCTGTTAAGGTGGAAAGTGAAGAATTATTATTTGATTGTATACGTGCTTCCTTTAACCAGAGGCGTAAGACCTTAGCTAACGGCCTTAAGAATTATCCGCGTCTTGGTCTTAGTAAGGAGCAGGTTAATGAAGCCATTGCTAAAGCGAACTTTAGAGCGGATATTAGGGGAGAAGCCTTATCTTTAGAAGAATTTGCAATACTTTCAAATTGCATTTACCAGATAAAGAATAAGTAAAACCATAGAATATATATAAGAGGTACTATATTGGATATATCAAAGTATCAAGACGAAGTACAAAACTTAATACTTAAGATTCAACAATATCGTGGTGCTGATCCACAGGTAGTTCTTGATAGTTGTAACAGTTTAGAGAAGTACGGCACAGAGCTAGAAGATGACGGATTAATTGGCTTTGCGCAATTCTCAAGAGGTGAGACTTACTATCTACTTAATGATGTAATGAAGTTCTACAAAGAGATGATAAGTTGTATGAGCCTTATGGAGCAAATAGGTGAATGGGGCTATGTTGTAATGGCTAATAATATGCTTGGAATAATGTCTCTTAACCGGGGAAATGCGCCTTTTGCCATGGATTATTATCTTAAAGCTTTATCTATTTGCCAGAAGTATAAGTTGCCTAATCTAGAGTGGATTGTTAATATGAATATGGGTGCTTTGTATCTTAACATAGAGGAGTATCAGAAGGCTCTAGACCATATAAAGTCTTCATATAACTATATTATTAATAATGATAATCTAACAGGATATATACAGAATCTGACAAATGTATATGTGGGAATGGGAAAGGCATATCTCTATCTCGATAATATCGATAAAGCCAATGAATTCATGGAGAAGCTTGAATATGAGTGTATGCAGGATCTTGATGAAATGGACAAAATCGTTGTATATAGTTTTCAAGCTCGTCTATGTCAGGAACAAGGTAATTACAGCAAGAGAGACGTAGTTATCTACGATATGAATAAAATCATTGATTCTCATATTCCGATTATGGATTTCTTCGATGATATATATGAGTATCTCTCTATGCTTCTTAAGATAGAGTATTATGATGATTTCTTCATTGTCTTAGAAACAGTTGAACGATTAACCAAGGTAACAGCTGTCAAGAATCTTGAGAGAAAACTGCTATCTCTTAAGATTAAGTATTATAGGAAGACTAATAAGCGTGCAGAATATATGCGTGCTGCTGTTCTATACTATGAATTAACAGAATATATGGAGCAGGAGAATCACAATATGGTTACGAATATGATTAATCTTCGTAACAATTTCAACGATCTTACTGCTATTACGAAAGAATTTAAGAAAGAGAATAAAGCTCTTCAGAAGAAGTCAGAGACTGATGCCATGACTAGAATGGCCAATAGATTCGGTCTTCAGAAGCACGGAAGAGAAGCATTTTCTAATGCAATAACTAATAATACAAGCTTTGCAATAGAGATATTAGATATTGATTATTTCAAGCAATACAATGATAACTATGGTCATCAAGCCGGAGATGAATGTATTAAATCTGTTGCAAATGCAATATTAATGCAGAAACAATATGGTAAAGTATTCTGCGCCCGTTACGGCGGAGATGAGTTTATTATTATCTACGAGGACTTCGAGTATTCAGATATTGATAAGATGGCTCATGAACTAAAGGATAGAATTGAGGCAGAAAGAATAAAGCATGAATATTCCAAGGCTAGTGATATAGTTACAATATCTCAAGGAATATGCTATGGCAATCCAAAAGAGGGAGACACGCTAGACGAATACCTGCATAAAGCTGATGAACTTCTTTATAATGCAAAGGAAGTGTCTCGTAATACATTGTCTCTAGGATATTATGATGAATAGATTATAGTTTAATCAAGAGGATAATATGAAGAATATTAAGAGAATTATCAAAGATGATATTATAAGTGTAACCCACAATTTATTTGCACTTGTTGTCGCTATAGGTATATGTATTCTTCCTGCTCTATATGCATGGTTTAATATATATGCGAACTGGGATCCTTATGGCAACACAGGTAATCTTGACTTGGCAGCAGTTTCCCTTGACAAAGGTTATTATGATGATGGCGTATACAGAAATGTAGGTAATGAAGTAATCGAAGACTTAAAGAAAAGTGATAGCGTGCGATGGCACTTTGTAGATACACCTGAAGAAGCGAAAGAGGGTGTAGAATCAGGGGAATACTATGCATCTATAGTAATTAGCGAAGATTTTACTCATAACATGTACAACGTATTTACAGAGAAAGTTAATAAGCCACAGCTTATATTCTACGAGAATCAGAAGAAGAATCCAGTAGCTACTAAGATAAGTGATACTGTTGTTGAGAAGATTCAGACTAAGATTAATACTAAGTTCGTGAAAGTAATGACCTCTGAGGTATTCAGAGATATTAATGAGATATCTGCTGATATTGATGAAGAAGGCGGCATAGATGGTCTTATTGATAAGATGAAGAGAGTCAGCGATCAGATGCAGGATTATCAGAATACTATTAATTCTGTTATAGCAGGTAATCAGGTTCTTACAGCGGCTATTAAAACTGCAAATGCTGATTCTAAAGTAATAGGGGAGAGAAGTATAGCTAGCGCAGATGCACTTGAGAATACTAATAATAGTATTGGTGCTACACAAGATACCCTTAATGATTATGTTAATCAGGTTAATCTTGTTGTTATGACAATTCAGACAAGCCTAGGTAATATCAATAATAAACTTAACCAGGCTGTTGTTCTTAATGACATGAAAGCTATTAGTAGTACTATATCTTCTACTCAAAGTGATGTGGAATTAGCAAAGACAGATATAGAAGCCCTTGAGGATGCAATTGATGCAACAATTCAAGGTGCAACTCCAGCTGAGAAAATAAAATTAGAAGAAGCAAAACGTCAAATTAAGAAGGTGAGAAATTCCATAGATAAAGTAGATGGAGTCATAAGTGCCCTTAAGGTTGATGGAATAGGAGATACCATTATATCTAATATTGAGGCTAGAGAAGCGGATGCTAAGAGATCAATTAATGAATGTATTAATTCTATTAATGATACCCAGGGTTCTATTAACGGTCAGTTAATACCACAACTTAATCAATGCATGGACGATCTTAGAATAGTTCTTACTGATGCAAGTACATTGATGAGACAGACAGGGCAGACAATTAATGGAATGGATAAGGTGTTCTCATCACTTAATACTGCGGTTAATGCAGGAACAATAAGTTTGAATAAGACTAGCCAGGCTCTTGGAGAGATTAATACACGCCTGAGTAAGATTATTGATAAGGTTGATAAAGCATCTAATAATGAAAAGGTTCAGATACTACTTGATACACTTAATGGAGATCCTGAGCTTTATGGTCAGTTTTTCTCTGAACCTGTTCAGATAGAGACAACTAATATATACCCAGTTGAGAATTATGGTTCTGCAGTAGCACCATTCTATACTGTACTTGCTATATGGGTTGGTGCAATTATTCTTGCAGCTATAGTTCGTTCATCCCCAAGTTCTAAGAAGTATCCTGATATGACAAGTACAGAGAGATTCTTCGGACGATATGGAATGTATTTTATAATAGGTCAATTACAGGCGCTAATTACGGTTGTAGGGGATTTGGCATTCTTTAAGGTGCAATGTTTACATCCTTTCCTATTCTACTTTGCATCTGCATTCACAAGCTTAACATTTACACTACTAATATATGCTCTTGTGGAGGCATTCGGAGATGTTGGAAAGGCGATATCTGTAGTAATACTTGTTATTCAGATTGCCGGATCAAGTGGAACTTATCCTATAGAACTGTTACCAGAGTTCTTTAGAAACGTATATTTATTCTTCCCATTCCCTTATGCAATAAATGCACTAAGAGAATGTGTAGGAGGATTATACGAGATGGATTATCTTGTATATCTATTAGAGCTATCTATATTCATTATATTAGCTCTAGTAATTGGAGTATGGATTAGAAAGCCATTTAAGTCACTTAAGAAATATATGAACAAGAGAATGGAAGATACAGAGGTACTATAGTTATGTCTAAAGATTACGAGGAGATCTATAAGCAGGTCAAAAACTACGAGGCACAACTACATGAGAAGAATCAAAGAAAGATAAGAATGGGATTTAAAGTTAATATAATCCTTCCTCTTGTCTTCTTATTCCTATGCTTTATTATTCCGGGCACAAAGTTCTTATTCCTTATGCTATGGATAGTGTCCCTTTTTGGTATAGCGTTTTACTTGCTATATGTGGAATATACTGATTATAAAGTCCTTAACAAAATGAAAGAATTTGGCGTAATAGATGATGATCTAGATCGTAATCTAATGGGTGATGATATAGATCAGGCCATAAATGATAAGATGGATAATTTAGAAACCAAAATTACTGCAGAGAAAGAACGTCTTGAGAAAGAATTAGAGAAAATTCATCAACAACGTGAGCAAGCAGGAAAAGAGACTCAAGAGAAAATTAATAAGCTTGGCGATAAGATAAGGAGGAAAGATTCATGAAAAATATCTTTAGAATCTTTATGCATGATGCTAGGCGCTTATATACAAATGTAGTAGCTGTAGTAGTTATTATGGGACTTGCTGTTATTCCTAGTCTGTATGCTTGGTTTAATACACTATCAAACTGGGATCCCTATTCAGAGAGTGCAACAAGCAATATATCTGTTGCTGTAGCCTCAGATGATCTTGGAATATCTATTGATGATGCGAAGCTTAATATTGGTGATAAGATTATCGCTAATTTGAAGGAGAATAAAGCTATTCATTGGGTATTTACAGATACATCAGAGGATGCCATTAATGGAGTATATTCTGGAGAATACTATGCCGCCCTTGTGGTTAATGAGCGATTCTCAGAAGACATGATTAGTTTTCTGGGTGGAGATATTAACAATCCGGTTATTCATTATTATGAGAATGAGAAGAAGAATGCCATTGCCCCTAAGATAACTGGCAAGGTTAAGACCTCCATTCAAACTGAGGTAGATAAGGCATTCGTAAGTACATTAGCTAAGATATTATTAGAAGTCAGTGAGTATGCTATATCAGATAATCAAGGTACGAATCTCACTAACACAGCTCTTAACAAGTTATATGATCTAGATGGTGATATAACAACTTGTATTACAATAATTGATTCCTATGTCAGCCTTATAGATTCAGCAGGTGCTGTTATGGATGCTGCCAAAGAAGTAACAGGCGAATTAGATGCCTTGAAGGAGACAGGCAAATCCATGGCTGATGCAGCTCAGGCTACAACAAATGTTGCTGAGAATACAGTTGATACAGTATCTGATATTGCAACGCAGACAATGAATCAGACAGAAGGTAAATTGTCTCTGTTATATGATGAGATGAACGAATTATATAATTCAATTAATACTAATACGAATATTACAGATAAGCAGATAGATTCAATTATAACAGCCCAGGAAGCAATTAAGAATGCCTACGATCTTGGTATAAAAGATGTAAGGGATACTAATCCAACTATTAGTTCTGATGCGGCTAAGGTTGATGCTGATATGGACAAGATATCGAGTGATCTTAATTCACTCAAACCTCTTCCAAGTATGACTTTAGAAGATGCAAGAAATGCTATTGATGCTACAAGAGCAGATATTGATGCATGTAGAAATGGTATTAAGACTTTATCAAGAAACTATACCTATAGTGTGAAACCACAGCTTAGACAGTCAGTGAATTCCGTTGAGAATTCATTATTAGAAGTTAAGAATTTGCTTAATTATTCATCAGATTCAATTAACGACCTTGCCAATATTCTTCATAGTTATCCTGATATGATGAAGTTAGGTAAGGGTAATCTCTTATCTACAAGGGCAGAAGTAGTTAAGATGCAGACAGGTCTTCGTGATTTAATTAAGGACATGGAAGACTTAGAGAATAATGAGCAATATCAGCTACTAGCTAAGATTATTGAAACTGATCCGGAGATTATAGCAGACTTTATTGTTGAGCCAGTGTCTCTTGATAAGCAGCCAATTTTCCCAATGCAGACTAATGGAGATGCAACAGCGCCATTCTATATTGTACTTTCTATATGGTTTGGAGCGCTTATACTTGTTGCCATAATGAAGACTAAAGTTAAGCCAATTGTAGGGCTTATGAATGTTAAACCATACCAGGAATTCTTTGGAAGATACGTACTATTCTTCCTTATGGGACAGCTTCAGACAATAATAACATACGCTGGTTGCATGTTCTACGTACAGATTAATTGTGAACATCCAGTTCTCTTGTATATAGGATGCGCATTTACAAGCTTCTCATTTACATTCTTATTATACTCTCTAACCTATGCCTTTGGCTCAGTAGGAGAGGCAATATGTGTAGTCTTAATGGTTATACAGGTAGCAGGAAGTGGTGGAACCTTCCCAGTTGAAGTTCTTCCAGGCTTCTTCCAGGTACTATATAAATACATGCCATTTGCATACGGCTTATCCGCCCTTAGAGAAGCAATAGGAGGACTATATAAGTATGACTTCCTATGGGCGTTAGTAGGATTACTAGCTTATGTTCTGGTATCATTCTTAATAGGACTAATTGGAATGAAAGGTAAGAAATTTGAAGCGTTTATAGAGAGAAAACTAGAGGAACAAGATGTAATAGGCTAGACATATGAATTAATATAATTATGGCGCGCTTTAGGAGTTTTCTCTTTCAAGCGCGTCCTTTTTTTCTTTCTCGAAGTCTTTCTTAATAAAGGCTTCTTTTTCTTCCTTAGTTGTATTAAGGGAAAGGTTTGCAAAGCAATCAACCTTAGCCTTATGTAAGCCCATAACTATATTATAGTAATCAGGAATAGGCTTAGTTGACATAGATATCTCACTTCTCTGTATGTATTTTATCTGTAATAGGGAAGAGGTAATAATTCTTCCTTTACATAACTTAATGTAGTCGAAGTTAAAGATTCTATCTTCTCCAAATCCCATACCTTCTTCGAATCTTAGATTAACAGAATCTATAATACTTTTCTTATAGAATTTATTGCAATTAGAGTATGTCATAAGGTTTTCGCCTCTAATAAATGCATCTGCAAATGTGTGATTTGATTCGTAGATATTATCTCTAACGCCCCACACTTCACTGTCTCCATCAATAGGGAATCTTTCTATGCCAAATATGTATAGATCCTCGTAAGAGTCAGTCAATGGCAGACTTTTCTCCAGGAAATGTTCTTGCATCATATCGTCGCAATCCATGAAAGTAATGTATCTTCCTCTAGCATTATCAATACCAAGATTTCTAGAACCTGATGCACCCTGATGATTATTATATATAACCTTTACATTACTCTTACAATTCTCGTATTTAGATATAACATCTCTAGTATTATCCTCTGAACCATCATCAACTAGTATAAGCTCACAGTTATCAGGAAGCTGTGAAAGTATTGATGTAATTCCTTCATCAATGAATTCTTCGCAATTATAAGTAGGTATTATAATTGACAGTAGTATATTATCTTTATTCATTACTATTTGTTCCCTTTTTCTTTCTATAGAGAATATATGCTATTACAGCAAGTAGTGCACCAATTGAAGTAATTACCATACCTATTATCATTACAAACTGGGTGCCATTTCCAACAAGTAAGCTCTCTAGTAGGAAACCAAGTATTGTTCCTATAGATATTGTCATACCCATTATTGTCTGGCCTTTGTTCTTGTCTTCTCTTGACATAGTATCGTCTGATAAGTAAACCATGGATGGAATAATAATAGCATATGTTAGTGCTTGTAGAATCTGGGCAATAATAATTAAAGCAATATTACTTGCCATAATGAATAGTATGCTTCTAATTATGTAACAGATTGCTGCAAAAACAATAAGAGACTGTGAAGAGAATTTCTTCAGAATCTTGGAGAATAAGAACATAACAGGTAGTTCTACAATTGCAGCAATGGCTGTTGCTATTCCAAATGTCTTGTAATTTCCGCCAGCGTCATTAACAATGTTAATAAGATTAGCAGAGAAGAGATTCTGGAATGTAAATATAAATATTAAAGCAAAGAAGAAAACAAAGAAGACAGAGTATTTCTTAATAAAAGCGAAAAATGATACCTTCGATGAATTACTTTCTTCTGTAGTTAAAGAGTTGTCAGTTGTTTCTCTAGTTATGTGGCCTACCTTAGGCATTATAAGAAGAATTACAAGTGTACCAACTCCAGCAATCAAGGCAGCAGTAGGAACCACTGCAGGACTTATCTTCTCCATTAGGCTTCCAATTAACCAGGATACTAGTGCATAAGAAAGGGAGCCGCCGGCTCTTGCAGGGCCAAAGCTTACTGGATGCTCCTTAGTATTGTAATAGAAGCAGCTTTCATTAATTAGTGGTGACATACAGAAAGCAATAACAATGGCAGCACAGAATAGTATTATATCAAGCATGGAAGCATTAAAGAATATAAGTCTAATTGATATAACAATAAGAATTATTGTAAGTATATATAGTATTATCTTCCAATTAAACATTTTACTTCTATCAGCAACATTTCCAAGAACAGGCTGAAGAAATGTTGCAATAGCACATGCAATGGCAACTACTATTCCCGCTATCTGTTCTGATGCGCCACATGCCTTGAAGAATGTAATAGTATATCCAATAAGGCATAATTGTATAATATAGAAAAATGCAAAAAGTAAAACAGCAAGTATTTGTTCTTTGTTAATCTTCTTAGTATTCATATTAGCTCCATCCTTCGTCAGTTCTAGCAGATCCTTCTGGAATACCAGGAAGGATTAGTCCTCCGTCAATTCTAAGTGTGATACCAGTAATATATGATGCCTTCTCTGATGCAAGAAATGTTACAGCATTAGCAATATCCTTAGGTGTACCCGCACGGCCTAAAGGCACAGTATCTTTCAGATTGTCCCAAAAGTCAGGAACGGTATTCAGTGGGCTTTCGGCTATTTTCTTATCCCAATAATATTCCATATCAGAGGGTTTATCAATGAATGCTATCTCTTCCTTAGTTCTAATTCTTATGGCACCGGGTGCCACATTATTAATTCTAATTCCGTACTCAGCAACGTCAAGTGCATAAGCTTCAATCATCTTGTTAAGACCTGCTTTCATACCACAATACAGACCACAATTAGGATAAGAGCGTTCTCCTCTTGAGGAGGTTATATTAATAATATTACCTTTGATCTTATTATCTATCATATATCTCGAAGACAGATGCATCATCTTGATATATGTACGAAAATCAAGATTAAGAAGAAAATCAAGATTGTCGTCAGAAAAATCTTGTATTGCACGGGGTTTGTTAACACCGGCATTATTAATGCATAAGTCTAATGAACCTAGAGAACTTATCGCTTTATTAAAAAGAATATCTGCGCCATCCTTCTTGGAAAGATCAGCATCAAATGGATAACACTCAGCTCCCAGACTTGTTATAAGATTTGTTGTCATATTTACATAATAATCACTATTATCTGCACCACTATAGTAAGAGAAGGCTATATCATAGCCTTCTTTCGCAAGTGCAACACTTATTCCTCTTCCTATTCCTGATTCTCCGCCAGTAATAATTGCCTTTTTGTTCATATTAGTCACCTCTTTCATATGTATGGTGTAAATGTGTTATATGCTATAAGGCTATTATACAACAATACTTTCTGAATTGGAAAAATAACATTTAAGAAGGTTTTATGGTTTCATTTTAATTATAACTAAGTTATAATTAAACTACTAAGGTTCTACAATGTAGAATATAAAGCGTAATTATTAAGATAATAGGAGGTAAAGGAAATGGCAAAATGGGTTTGTTCGGTATGCGGATATGTACATGAAGGAGATGAGCCACCAGAAGAGTGTCCAGTATGTCATGTACCAGCAGAGAAATTCAATAAGCAGGAAGGCGAAATGACATGGGCAGCAGAGCATGTTGTAGGCGTTGCAAAGGGTGTTAGCGAAGACATCTTAGCAGACCTAAGATCTAATTTCGAAGGAGAATGCTCAGAAGTAGGAATGTATCTAGCAATGGCTAGAGTTGCTCATAGAGAAGGATATCCTGAGATTGGTATGTACTATGAGAAGGCAGCTTTCGAAGAGGCAGAGCATGCTGCTAAGTTCGCAGAGCTTCTAGGAGAAGTTGTAACTGATTCTACTAAGAAGAATCTACAGCTTAGAGTTGATGCAGAGAATGGTGCTACTGCAGGAAAGACAGATCTTGCAAAACGTGCTAAGGCTGCTAATCTTGATGCAATTCATGACACAGTTCATGAAATGGCAAGAGATGAAGCTAGACATGGCAAGGCATTCAAGGGTCTGTTAGATAGATACTTTGGCTAAGAACAATTACAGATAGTAGATGATATTAATGTCCAACTGGCTGATTTATGGAAATAAAGAAGCAGTTGGGCATTTTTTGTTTGTAGGGGTATATAATACATAAGATGTCTTTACATTTTGGGTTAAATATAATACGATATATAAGATTATAAATAATTAAAGGAGTAAATTAATATGAAATTATCACCATTACAAGAAGCAAGATATGAATATAATCCTAAGCTTCCAGGAATGCTTAGAAATGGAATTAGTGAAATATGTGTAAAGACTGGCGAGAAAACTAAAAGTGTAGCTGACCAGGAGAAGATTGCAGCACTATTTCCTAATACATATGGAGAATGTGAGATCACATTTGAAAAGGGTAAGAATACATCAGATAATAAGAAACAGGTAGTAGGTGTTATTCTATCAGGTGGTCAGGCACCAGGTGGACATAACGTAATCTGCGGCCTCTATGATGCTCTTAAAGCTACTAATAAGGACAATGTATTATTAGGCTTCAAGGGTGGTCCAAGTGGTCTTATTGAAGATGATTATATTGAGATGACAGATCATTATATTGACGCATATCGTAACACAGGTGGATTCGATATAATTGGTTCTGGTCGTACTAAGCTTGAGACAGAAGAGCAATTCGAAATAGTTACAGAAGTTGCTAAGAAGCACGGTCTTACAGCTATTGTAATCATCGGTGGAGATGATTCTAATACTAATGCAGCAGTTCTTGCAGAGTATATGGCTGCTCATAATACAGGAGTTCAGGTAATTGGTTGTCCTAAGACAATTGATGGTGACTTGAAGAATGAAGATATTGAAGCTTCATTCGGTTTCGATACAGCAACTAAGACTTATAGTGAAGTTATTGGTAATATCGAGAGAGATGCGAATTCAGCTAAGAAGTATTGGCACTTCATTAAAGTAATGGGACGTTCTGCTTCTCACGTAGCGCTAGAGTGTGCTCTTCAGACACAACCTAATATCTGCCTAATCGGTGAAGAAGTAGCAGCTAAGAAGATGTCTCTAGAAGAAATCGCTAACCAGATTGCTGATTCTGTAGAGGCTAGAGCTAATAATGGAGACAACTTCGGTGTAGCAATTATTCCAGAAGGAATTATTGAGTTCGTTCCTGAATTCTCTAAGCTTATTGCAGAGATTAATGAATTACTTGCTGGAGAAAGTGCAGAAGAATTTAACAACCTTGTTGACTGGGCTTCCAAAGAACATTTTATAGAGAGAGGTCTTACAGATAAGTCAATGAGAGTATTTGCTCTTCTCCCAGAATTCGTACAGAAGCAGTTATTCCTAGAGAGAGATCCTCATGGAAATGTACAGGTATCACTAATCGAGTCAGAGAAATTAATCTCTTCACTTGTAGCTGATACACTTGATGTAAGAAAGGCTAAGGGAAAATACAAAGGTAAATTCTCTCCACTTCATCACTTCTTCGGTTATGAAGGAAGATGTGCATTCCCTTCTAACTTCGATGCAGATTATTGCTACTCACTTGGTTATAACGCATTTATGCTTATCCAATATGGATACACAGGATATTTATCTAAGGTATCTAACCTTGCTAAGCCAGCAGAAGAATGGGTTGCCGGTGGTATGCCAATAACTAAGATGATGAATATTGAGAGAAGAAATGGTGAAGATAAGCCAGTTATTAGAAAGGCTCTCGTAGAGCTTGATGGTGCACCATTTAGATATTTTGCTCAGAAGAGAGATACATGGGCTGTTGAAACTGCTTATACATATCCAGGAGCTATTCAGTACTATGGACCAAGCTCTGTATGTGATATAACAACTAGAACACTTGCTCTAGAACACAAATAAGAGAATAAGGATAAATAAGTAACAAAAAACTTCAAGTCTTGTGAGAACTAATAATAGTTCAACTCAAGAACTTGAAGTTTTTATTTTACGAATTCACTTGCTAGTAGTCCATATAGATAATGATCTCTCCATTTATCCTGAATCATTATCTTATCTCGAAGAAGTCCTTCTTTCTTAAACCCGAGATTCTCAAGAATTGCTATGGAAGGAGCATTCTCAGGAAGAACTAAGGCTTCGAATCTATGAAGCTCTAAATCATTAATCATTATATTAATTCCAGCTCTAAGGGCTTCTGTGCAGTAACCCTTACCAGTATGAGCTTTATCCATCCTATATCCTACCTGGCAGGAAGAATATATAGGTTTTGCTATATTTCTAAAGCAAATTGTACCAATAATTGTATTAGGATCTTCCTTACGATATAGCCAGAAACGAACTACGGAAAGCTGAAGCATCTTCTTGTATTCGTAGTTAAGAATATTACGATGATGTTCAATATTGTAGAAATTATCTACATCAATAGGCTCAACGGCCTCGAATTCCTTAGTGTTATGTAGGTCGAAGACTAGAACATCTTCTGCAATCTCTTCGCCGCATATTTTAAGAATTAATCTATCTGTTTCATATACAAAATTCATAATAATACTACCTGTATTTCCATTAATCTAAGGCGCGAACCTTGATATTTCCAATATTATATTTATTAAGAATACTGACTATTTCGTCGAATTCAGATGCAGTATAGGTTGAAAATATCTTACTTATAACCTGCTCTGATTCCTTGTAAGGCTGCAGATAGTAAGCCTTAGAGCCTTCTATCCATTTACCTATTTCTTCGAAATCCTCCATCTTATGAAGCTCTCTTGTTACTGTCGTACGAAATTCATAGTCAATATCACAATTCTTAAGAATATCCACTGATTCTTCAATGCTCTGCATATCAAGTGAATTCATACATGCCACATCATTGTATTTTGACTTACAATGCTTAATATCCATTGCCACATAGTCAAGAAGTCCTTCCTCTAATAGACTACTTAGCATGGCAGGATTGGTTCCATTAGTATCTAGCTTAATTAGGAGATTAAGCGACTTTACTTTGCGAATAAACTCAGGAAGTTCGGTTTGGAGTGTGGGTTCGCCACCTGTTATGCAGACTCCATTAAGGGTGTTCTTACGTTTGTTAAGGTGTGAAAATATCTCTTCTTCGCTATATGGCTCCATAGTAGTGTGATTAAGCACAAGATCACCATTATGGCAATAAGGACAGCGGAAATTACATCCTCCAGTAAATATTGTGGATGCAACTTTGCCCGGATAATCTAACAGGGTGGTTTTCATTAATCCTACAATTCTCATAACTAATGCTTCTTCCTTGATATTTTATCTAAAATGTGTAATGCTTATATACATGTAACATTGCATATTATATCAGATTACAAGGGGGAAATCCACATGGCGTTCTTTGATGGAATGAAGAATAATTCAGAGGAGAAAGAATTAAGAAGAGCCGAAGATAGGAAGATAAAATACATGACAATGGCTTATAAAGAGGCTGAGAAAGCCTATGAAGAAGGGGATGTTCCAATAGGATGTGTAATCGTTAGTGATGAAGGCAAAGTCATTGCCAAGTCATATAATAGAAGAAATAAAGATGGCAATACCACAAGCCATGCAGAGATACTTGCTATACAGCAAGCCTGTAAGAAACTAGGAGACTGGCGACTAGAGGACTGTGAAATGTATGTAACACTTGAACCTTGTCCTATGTGTGCCGGTGCAATTCTCCAAGCTAGAATGAAGAAAGTATATATCGGTGCTATGAATTCTAAGGCAGGCTGCGTAGGCTCAGTTATTAACCTTCTTCAGATGCAGGGCTTTAACCACAGAGTAGAGGTTGAGACTGGAATTATGAGAGAAGAATGTTCTGCTATTATGAGTGATTTCTTCGAGGAATTACGACATGGTAGTGAACTATAAGACAAGATATGTAATAATAGATAATGCACAAAGAAAGGAAAGTAAGAATGAAACATTTACAATACAAACCAACAGGAGTGTGTTCAAGATTAATAGAATATGATCTAGATGGTGACAAGGTATATAACGTGCGATTCACAGGTGGATGTGATGGCAATCTCAAAGCTATTGGCAAGCTAGTTGACGGCATGACAGTAGATGATATAGAGAGCAAATTAATAGGTAATACCTGTGGGCCAAGAAATACCTCCTGTGCAGATCAATTAGCGAAAGCCTTACGTGCAGGTCTAGAAGCATAAGATGAATAAGCTATATAGAAGAGAGATATATCTTAATAAGCTAAGACCCCATTATGATGATACAGATACTATTAAGTTCATCACAGGTGTACTAGGCTGTGGCAAGACAACTCTTATAGAAATCATTACTGAGGAGCTCATAGATAAGGGTATTCCCAGTGAAAACATCGTTAGTATTAACTTCAATAAGAGGCCTTACAAAGGAATCAATACTGCCCAGAAACTCATTGGTATTGTTACAGAAAGATGCAAAGAGATAACTGGTGAGAAGTATCTATTTCTTGATGAGGTATTGAATGTAGATGATTTCGAGCGCGCCCTTAACGAATTTACTAAGGATGAAAGCTTTTCTATATTCGTAACTACAAGTAATGGTTATACAACTATGCCAAAGCATGTAAGAAGACTTAGGGCGGGTTACATTACAGTTGAGATGCTGACATTATCCTTTCAAGAATACCTTGATATGAAGAAGTTCTATGGTAAGAAAGTATCTATTAACCCCCAGGAAGAACTTACGAAGTATATGATGGAGGGGGGATTCCCATATACTGTTAGGAATAGTAGTTATGACAATATGCATTCCTATTCTCGTAGGATTTTAGAAGACATATTTGAGAAGATCATTAGAAAGAATAAGAGAATAAAGAATAGAGAGCTGTTCTTTGCAATTAGAAAATATGTTATTAACAGGTTTGGCAAGCCCCTTATAATAAAGGATATGCAAGAGTTTCTTTCTGAGTCGCTTCACATGTCAGTTAGAAAGGAGACTCTCTATAATTATCTACAGATTCTAGAGGATTCTAGAATAGTCTATAAGTGCCAACGATTCGATATATCAGAGAAAAGAATCATTAAGGGTAAGGAAAAGTATTATCTGTCGGACCTAAGCTTCTATTATGCAGAGGATTTGTATAATACTTTAGACATAGAACCCTCTCTAGAGAACGTTATATACAATTATTCACTCCTGTGGGACTATAAAGTGTCAATAGGAAGAGTGAAGAATAGTAAGAGTGTAATAGATTTTGTTCTAGAAGATTCTGAAATGGACTATGTCTATGTACAAGTGGCAAATTACATCAATCAGGATAAAGATGATGAAAACGGCTCTTCAAAAGAAGAAGAGGAAAAGTACCAACCCCTTGAGAATATAAGGGATTTCTACCCAAAATACGTATTGACACTAGATAAAACACTACTTAAGAGAAATGGTATAAAACATAAAAATATGGTTGAATTCATAAAAAATCGTGAAATGTTCTAAATTATAGTGGCAAATCATAACGGACTTAAAATCATAAATTACATTTAAGTTCGGATAAAGAGCCAAAACAAAACACAAAACTACGAAACAGTGCAATATGATATAATATCAACCTACGATTTTATGCATTTTGAGGTGAGAAGATATGCTGAAAAGAAGCGTGTATTCTGAGCTTTTAATCTGGAAATATCAAAGAAGAGAAGAAGGCGAACACAAATCCTTGCTAATTAAGGGAGCAAAGCAAGTTGGAAAGACATTTATAGCCAAAAACTTCGGTAAAGAAGAATATGAATCTTACATCTATATAAATCTTCGCAAGATGACATCTCTTTATTGTATATTCCAAGGTGAGATAACTGCAGAAGAGATAACTAAGAGAATTACTGCTAATATTCCTAACGTAACACTAGTACCTAAGAAAACATTAATTATATTAGATGAGATACATTATATAGATAATGCTAATAAGGTCTTGCAAGTTCTATCAGATGATATGCGATATGACACTATCGCCATTGGAAGAATTGATTCTGACTCCGACATTAATGATACGTATATAAGAGAGATTACAATGTATCCTCTAGGATTCGAAGAATTCTTGTGGTCCTATGGATTCGACCCTAAGACAATTAAGGGTATGGCTAAGTACCTGGAGGATTCGACAGAGATTCCGGAGAGTATTCATAACAAATTCCAGAATCTATTTCGAGAGTATATAGTTGTAGGTGGTATGCCAGAAGCAGTACAGGACTTTGCCAAGAACAAAGATTTCTCGCGAGTGATTGAGATTCAGAAGAAGATAATTAGTGCATATCAGACTGATATAGAGACAAGTCTTAACAGCAAGAAAAGTACCCTTGTTAAGCGATGTTATAACTCTATCCCTAATCAACTTAATAATGAATTGAAGAAATTCAAGTATTCTAAAGTAGAGAAGGGCCAGACAAAAAGAAAATATGGAAGTAACATTTTGTGGATAATTGATGCATATATGTGTTATTCATGTTATAATGTCAATAATACACGCATTTTACCATTAGAAAATGCGAAGAAAGATCAATTTAAACTATATATAAATGACACTGGACTCCTTACATGTATGTACGGATTCGAGACTAAGAGAGGAATCCTTAATGATACAATTAAGGGAAATGTTAGATCCGCCATCTACGAGAATGTAATTGCCCAATGTCTTACATATAACGGATATGATTTGTACTATTACAAACCAGACGATAATCATGAAGTAGAATTTATAATAGAGAAGGATGGCGAAGTTGTTCCTATTGAAGTAAAAGTAGGGAATAGAATTTCGGTATCTATGGAAGGTATTATTAATGACTCTACTATTAATACGGCTTATAAGTGTATCGGGAAACGAAATAATACGAGAGAGAAAAGCAATGTAGGTAGTAAAGTCAGAATAATTCCTTACTATTTAATAATGTATATAAGAAATAACGAAATTATATAAAATGTTTGTCAGGAGGGTAAAATATGGGTAACGACAAAACAAAGAATCAGACTGGACAAACGCAGGCTAAGAAAAAGGGAGGAATGGGAATTCGAGGTCAAATGCTTATAAAGCTTTTGCCAACAGTTATCATTGCTACTATTGTTCTTACGGTTGTGAGTGCGATTAATAGTAAGAATACTATTAATAACGAGATTCAGAATACGATGAAGTCTGAGTTACAGTCCAATAGTAATGAGATTAATGCTGATCTTGAAATCGTAAGGTCGCAGGCAATCAATCTTGCAAGAGAAGTATCAATCTATTATAAGTCAACACCAATGGATGTGTTCAAGACTAGTTTCTCTGATGCTATTAAGTCTAGCAAGATAATTAACGGTGCTGGAATATGGTTCGAGCCAAATGCTTATAACGCAGAGAAGTACATGGGACCATATTGGTACAAAGACGGAGATAATATCGTAGAGACATGGGAATACAGTAATGCAGAATACGATTATTTTAGTCAAGAGTATTATACTAATGCGGCTAAGATGAAAGAAGGAACAGCAGAGATAACTGATCCTTATTATGATGAATCCTCTAAGTCAGTTATGGCTACATGTTCTGCACCAATCTATAGTAATGGTCAGTATATAGGATGCGTTACTTGTGATATTTCTCTAGATACAATGGTTGAGATAGTATCATCAATTAAGGTTGGAGAGAATGGAACAGCTATGCTTCTAGCTTCTGATGGTACATATATCTATACAGATGATAACGAGAAGGTTCAGAATGGTGTTAACATCAAGGATGATGAGAACGCATCCCTTGCAAAAGCAGGAGAAGATGTTCTAGCTAATGAATCTGGACTTACAGAATACAAAGGTGATAGCGAGACATACAACTTATACTATGCAACTATTCCTGGTGTAAACTGGAAGCTTATGATTAAGATGCCGGTATCAGAGATAAATGCACCTGTTCAGAAGTTAACAATTATTCTTATCATAGTGGCAGCTATAGCAGTTATTGTGTGTGCAGTAGTAATCATACTAATTGCCAACAGTTTATCTAAGACACTTAATAGAGTTAAAGCATTTGCAGGAGACCTTGCGAAGGGTGACTTCACAGTTGATAAGATTAATGCTAAGGGTAAAGATGAGCTTGGCTTAATGAGTGGTTCACTTAATGAAATGTACGAAAGCAACCGTGATGTAATTAGTAGAATCTCAACAGGTTCTGCAAACGTTAATGATTCTTCACAGAGAATGAATCAGGTAGCTACAGAACTATCAGAGAAGTTCGGCGATATCCATAACAATATGGGTAAGGTAAATGAGGCTATGATGTCTACAGGTGCTGCTACTGAAGAAGTATCAGCTTCTGTAAATGAAGTAAATGAATCAGTTCAATACTTAGCAGATGAGACATCTAAGACTTCAGAAGAAGTTAAGGAAATCCTAAAGAGAGCTTCAGAAGTTGAAGAGAGCTCACGTAAGGCTTACGATCATGCAATATCAATCGTTGAGAAATACAGTGAAGAACTTAAAGAAGCAAATGAAAGAGCTAAGATTGTTAGCGAAATCGGTGAAATGGTTAACAGTATTGCAGACATTGCAGATCAGATTAATCTCCTCTCTCTTAATGCTTCTATTGAGGCAGCAAGAGCTGGTGAGCATGGTAGAGGATTCGCAGTTGTTGCATCAGAAGTTAATAAGCTTGCAACTGAGACAGGTGATGCTGTTGAGAGAATCAAGGTTACAATTGAAGGCGTTCAGTCAGCATTCGGTTCAATGAGTAACGGAGCTAACCAACTTCTTGACTTCGTACAAGAAACTGTTGCACCAGATTATGATAACTTCGTTAACATCGGTGTTCAATACGGACAGGATGCAACTGCATTCAAGAATCTTGCAGATTCTATAGGAGAGCTTGTTAATACAATTACAGATTCTATGGAACAAGTTAACCTTGCTGTTGCAGACATTGCAGAATCAGCTCAGGATACATCAGCCAACTCTGCAGACATTACAGAGACAGTTGATCAAGTATCTGTTATGGTTGATGATGTGGAAGATATGGCTACTGAGCAGAAAGATGTTGCCAGCGACCTATCTAACATCGTAAGTAAGTTCAAGTTATAATAGAACTATAATAAGTAGACAGCTATCCCGAGAGGGGTAGCTGTTTTTTTGAAAAGTGCAAAGTAAAATGCCTGAAAAGTGCAAAGTAAACTCTCTGAAAAGTGCAAAGTAAAATGCTTGAAAAGTGCAAAGTAAAATGATATTATAAGCTTATATTTGGAGGGAAAATATGAGTTTAACAAAAGATGGATATAAAAATAGGCTAATAGATAAACGAATAGAAAAAATGCTAAAGATATTTGGAGCAGTTTCTATTGAAGGTCCTAAATGGTGTGGCAAGACATGGACAAGTCTTAATCATGCTAACAGTGTAACTTATCTTACAGAAAAAAGCGCCAGAAACATGGCTGAAATTGACCCTAAATACATTTTCACAAAACAGAGACCTCAATTAATTGATGAATGGCAAGTTGTTCCGGAGATATGGGATGCAGTTAGACATGAATGTGATGTTGATCATAATAAGGGTAAATTTATATTAACAGGCTCTACTTCGTTAGAAAAGACAGAGAATGAAGATAAAGTATTTCATACAGGAACAGGAAGAATAGATACAATTCGTATGCATCCCATGAGTCTATATGAATCAGAGGAATCCTCAGGAGAAGCATCTTTGTCAGAAATGCTTCAAGGGAAAGTAAAAGAAGGCTATGTGCGAAAAGTCGAGCTAGAAGAAATAGTTCGATTGATAATTCGTGGTGGATGGCCAGAGAATATAGGCATGGATGATTCTGATATAGGTATTATTCCTAAAAGTTATATAGAGGCAGTTGTAAAAAAAGATATGCATGAGAGACAGAATAAGAAGAGGAGCCCTGTTAAGATGCGTATGCTTCTACGTGCCTTATCTAGAAATGAGTCTACAATTGTAGGTGATAAGACGCTAGTTAAAGACATAGAAGACTATGAGAATGGAGAAGAATTAATTAAGAGTAGAGAAACAGTAGCAGATTATAGAAGTGTACTAGAAGGATTGTACCTTATTGCTGATCAAGAAGCTTATAGTGTCAGTTACAGATCATCTAAGAGAGTTGGAAAATCTGCAAAAAGACATCTCGTTGACCCTTCTTTATGTTGTGCTTGTTTGAATCTTAATAAAAGGAAATTATTAAACGACCATGAGACATTAGGGTTATTATTTGAAGCATTAGTAGAAAGAGATCTTCGGATATACGCGAATTATTTAAATGCTCACTTATATCACTTCAGGGACAATGTATCTGGAGATGAAGTTGATGCAATAGTTGAATTTGAAGATGGTGAATATGCTGCTTTTGAGATAAAGTTAAGTGATGGAAGTATTCAGGAAGCGATAGATAGCCTCTGCAAATTTAATGAAAATGTGTCAAAAAAGCCAGCATATATGTGTGTTATCGTAGGGCATCTTGATACGGTAATGCGCGACCCAAAGACTGGAATTTATATAGTTCCAATAACATCATTAAGACCCTAAAACCGAAAATATTCGCTATAAAAAATGTAAAAAATAAGAAATATTCGCTGTGAAAAATGTAAGAATGCTTGAATATTCGCTGTAAAAAATGTAATACAGGAGGTACAACATGGTAAAACACGTAATATTATGGCAACTAAAGGATGAATTAACTAAAGAGAAGATTAGTGAGGTCAAGGCTGGAATCAAGTCTGGCTTAGAAGGTCTTAAGGGTGAGATACCAGGTCTGATTGATATAAATGTAGTTACAGAAGGCCTTGCATCTTCTAATGCAGATGTTATGCTTGATTCCACATTTGAATCAGAAGAAGCACTTAAGGGATACGCAACCCACCCTAAGCACGTTGCGGTAGCAGACGGTAAGGTAAGACCTTATACTGCAAGCAGAGTGTGTATGGATTATGAGGTGTAAATTATTAATATAAGAAATTGGGCAATAAAGCGTGGCACAGCCACGCTTTTGTTGTGTAATAATACACAAAGTGTGCAGCTGTGAAGAATAGCACTAATGTTCGGGCACAGGCGTTCGAAAATCGGTCCCTATAATGGGATAGGGGCTGTGGTAAGATGGGGAAGGAAATTCGTTCTGGAAGTAAAGGAGACTATATCTATCGCGAAACTGACGAATATGATAATGAGATAATATCAATTATGTTCGAAATGAAAAACGAGATGGATACTACCGTAACAAAGCATAAGAACGAAGATTTCTACAAGGAACTTGACAAGGATTGTTGTGAGAAAAACTGTGAATACGCAGTGCTTGTATCAATTAGGCAATTATCAAGGTTGTAAATATATTATAGAAAGAAAATAATTGTGGTAATATAATTAAGGTACATGTATGGTTAATATGAAACATTGTAATCATCTATAGGTATTATGTAAAGGAGTAGCTATTCAAATAATTGTTCAATTAAAGAATGGTATGGATAAAAAATAAAGTAGTACATTACGGAAATAACTTAAATAATGTGACGCTTGAAAGTTGTTAAATGGGAAAATATTACAATACGTGATGCGTGAGTATTTAAGATGTTTGGTGTTATTGCTGAAGCATTTATAGGTATGTGTCTATTAGTAATTCTACGTAGTTTTAAACACATACTATTAAGGAGAGGCGTTATATATGGGCGTTGTGATTAGAATTTGCGGTGCGGAAAAGGAGTCCGATGAATATCAGGCGGCTCTGCGACTGAAAGATATTATCAACAAGTCGCTACCAAACAATGTGATTGGCGAAATTGTATTGGTGGTAAGTGCGACTCTTTTTGGGCAAGAAGTAAAAGATGTTGATTTAATGATGTTGGGTACATTGCAGAACTATACACCAACATTAGTTTTTGATGTAAAAGAAAAAGGCGAAAACGGAAACGTAGTCGGTATTCATACTGAAAAAAAGCCAGTAGATATAAAGAATTTTTGCACCACTATAGAAATCAAAAGACATGATATATCAGGGGTATCTATCCAAGGGACGGACGTTTTTGTTAAGTATAATGCTGAAAAGCATTGTGTCACATCACAGTCAAATAAACAAAAATATGCTGTGAAAAGATTTTTCGAAAATCAGATTGATTTTAGTCCGTTTGTAACAAATGTTATTTGGTTTACCCAGATAGACAGAGAAGATGTCTTAGCATTGTTAATGAGAAATGGTTCTAAAATGAAATCTAACCTAATAGGTTCTGATTTTGATTTTAAGGAATTGATGCAGCTTTTAGCATGGCAAACTTCTCCTTTTTATAGTAGAGGTGAATATCATCTTGAGTGCAGATATGAGGATTGCTCGTTAAATAAATTAAAAGACGCATTAGAGTTGTTTTCGCGTGCCAAGGAACAGATGGGAGAATTGACGCGAAAAAGGATTGAGTTATTAACCAGTAAGGCTTTTTCAAAAAATCAGCTGGCGGATACTAATGGTAAGGTGTCGATTTATAGGGGAAGAGCTGGAACAGGAAAAACAGTTGGATTAATTCAAACGGCGATAGGCTTGGTTGATGAACTACAAGCTCGTGTACTTATTTTGACATATAACAAAGCGCTTGTTTCGGATATAAGAAGGCTATTTGCATTAGCAGAGCTACCAGATATGTTTGATGAGAGCTGTGTGTATGTTAATACTATGCATTCATATTTTTACAGACTCACTAATAGCGTTATGTATGAAGGCAGGATGACAGGAGCCAAATTCCTTGATAGCTATGAAAAGGTATTAAGGGATTTTAATGATTTTATGGAAGATGAAGAGTCTGTTGAAATAGTTAAAGAAATAGCCTTGTCAGATCCGCAATTGGATTGGGATTATGTTCTTATAGATGAGGCACAAGATTGGACCATACTAGAGAGGGATATTATCCTAAAGATTTTCGATAAGGGGAAAATCATTATAGCAGATGGTGGTCTACAGTTTGTTAGAAGGATAGATGCGTGTGATTGGTCGGTTATTAGAGAAAGAAACAATATAAAACTGAAATATTGTTTAAGACAAAAAGACAATCTTGTAAGCTTTTTGAATGCGTATTCTAGTAAGCTTGAAATGAATAGTGCTCGAATATTATCAGGTAATACGTTGCACGGCGGAAAAGTAATAATTACGACTAGTGATAAATTATATGATATTCATAAGACTGAAATGGAGCGACTGCTTGGCGTTGGTAACATCGCATATGACATGTTGTATTTGACTCCGCATTCATTAGTGTGTAAAACAGACGGAAAAATGAGCTTTAGTTTAAAAAAAGAATTTGAAAAGAATTCGATTTTTATTTGGGATGGAACAAATCAGGATAATCGAGATAATTATTCGATTTCATCAGATGAAGTGCGTGTCCTACAGTATGATTCTGCTAGAGGATTAGAAGGTTGGACTGTTGTATGCTTGGATTTTGATGTATTTCTTCGAGAAAAAATGGATGAGTATATTGAGGAACCAGGGGATGCTTTGTTACTAGAAAGTCCGGAGGAGAAGAAAAAGAAATATCTTTTTAATTGGGCAATGATTCCATTAACAAGAGCAATAGATACGTTGATTATTGTTATAAAAGATATGGATTCTGAAGAGGCACGATGCTTTAAAGAAATATCTAATGAATGTAATGATTATGTAATGTGGATTTAACAGGGGGTTATATGAATGAGGAAATAATCCTTAGTATGGCCGGACCATACGTAAAGGATGGTTCAATTACATATTCCGAATTTGATAATATATTTAGTGTTTTATCCAGAAGAGAACAGTATAAAGTGACGGAAATACTGTACCGAAATGGAATTACTCTTGTGGATAGCGAGACTGTCGTTTTAGATGTTGACGAAGATGTTGAAGATGACTTTGAAGTTCTTTACGATGAGGCTTTATTCAAAGATAGTTCAGTATCAATATCTGGTGCAGATGAAATACTTAATGTTAATAAGGATATAAGACAGTCTAATGATATATTATGTCATTTGATTCAGGAAGGTAATAGACAGGCTGTACAGGATTTGTGTGTAAAGAATAAACGCTTAGTAGATAAATATGTTTTACGATACCAAAAACGATATGGAAATCGATTAGATTTTGAGGATCTTGAACAGGTTGGTTTTATTGGCTTGATAAAAGCTGCTGAAAAATTTGAGTTTCAAAAGGGTACAGCTTTTAGTACATATGCAGTTTTCTGGATAAGACAAGCTATTTCGCGTGAAATAATGGATAACGGATATGCGATAAGGATTCCTGTTCATATGATGGAGCGAATTGCTAAAGTCGTTACCGTAGATAATAGGTTGATTGGGATGGAAATTCCTTTGGCTCAAAGAATAAAAGAAATTGGTGAAGAACTATCTATGCCGGAGGAAGCAGTTAGAGAATGCTTGGTCTTAAAGACCAACTATTTATCGTATGCTTCTTTGAATGCTCCTGTTGGCGATGAGGATGAAAGTGAACTGGGAGAACTTATACCACTTGAAGGTGCTGAAACTGTTGAAGATATAGTTATGCAACACGCACTTAGAGAGAAGTTGGAAGAAGTTTTAAAAACTTTGACAGAACGAGAACAACGGATAATGCGGTTACGATATGGACTTGATGATGGAAGAAAAAGAACCTTGGAAGAAGTGGGCCAGGAGTTTGGGGTGACTAGAGAACGAATACGACAGATTGAGGCCAAGGCGCTTAGAAAACTAAGTCATCCATCGCGGTCGAGAAAATTGAAAGCATTTTTAGACGAAGGAGATTAATATGAGTAATTCAATTATAGCAAATGCAATTAAGGATAAGATTAATTCATTGGCAATAGATGATAATGCAATTGTAGTCCTAAAGGGAATTCCATTAAGTATTGTTGAAGAAGGTACTGTTATAGACTTGGCAAGTGTCATTGATAACAAAATGGGATACTTTATGTCTATATACAAAAAAAGAAAGTACCTCACATATGAGGAATTCCTTTTAATGGCTGATTTTGTAATTTCGCAGTATAAGGAAGTTTATATCTTGAATAACAACATCTATATGGAGCAGTATCCGGTAGAAGACTGCTTTTCACAAGATGTTAGGAATGGGCTGTTAACGCATTTTGGAGAATCGGAAGCAGAGGAAAATGATGATACTTATATAGGTGATATTGACGAATACATATCAATATTCGATGGTCTTAAAGAGTATAATGGTTATCTTTTAGGAGCATATAGCTGGAACGCTACATTGAATAACACAAAGGTAATTAATGTTAATCTGTTTGAAAGACAGAACATGACAATTACCACTGAACCTAATGATAATAATGAAATGGTTGAGTGTGATTTGATTGAAGAATCGGATTATATCGATTTTATAAAAAAACTGTTTTCTGAGCCAGATGAATTATATGTCAGGGTTTCGAACTATACAGGTGATATCAACAAGCTTAAAGATCATATACAATTAGCTGCGTATTATTGGAAAGACTATACAGATGTATATTTTGTTCAGACACAGACTGTTGATAGGGATTTTGAACATCGTGACGAGTATACGGATATTTTAAAAAAATATTGGGGCTATTCTTCGTATCGAGATTTGTCAGTTTATAACATGGCAAAACTTGAAGTGGGAGAAAAGGAAGTTGTACAGGTATCGCAAGAGAATATAATATCAAATCTTGTTGAACAAGTTGAAAACTGTGGAGAGGATAAAGATTTTAGGGATCTTTTTGTAACTGCGCCTACAGGAGCAGGTAAATCTGTTATGTTTCAGGTGCCTGCAATATATTTAGCTGAAAAATACAATCTTTTAACAATAGTGATTTCTCCATTGATTGGTTTAATGAATGATCAGGTTAAGAATTTGGAATTAAAGGATTATAAATATGCAAAAACCATTAATTCAGATATTTCTCCAATTGTTAAACAGGACATTATCGACAAAGTGGCAGAAGGCAAGTATCACATTCTGTATATTTCTCCGGAGACTTTATTGAGCAGAAGTGATGTTGAACAATTAATAGGCAATAGAACAATAGGAATGATTGTTATTGATGAGGCTCACATCGTTACAACATGGGGAAAACAGTTTAGACCAGATTATTGGTATTTGGGAGATCATATCAAAAAACTGAGAAAGAAACAGATTGAAAATCCAGATAAGCAACGTTCTTTTGTTATTGCTACTTTTACAGCAACGGCTATTTATCACGGATTGGAAGATATGTATACAGAGACTATCAATAGCCTGCATATGTTAAATCCGATTACCTATTTGGGTTATGTAAAACGTAATGATATAGAAATCGATATTGACATCTCAAAGAAAGATAAAGGGGAAAGAACAGAATACGAGCTTGATAAATTTGAACAAATAGAAAAAATCATACAAAGAGCAATTATAACGAATAAGAAAACGTTAATATATTTTCCTACGGTCGCTCTTATTGAGAGATGTTACGAGTTTTTGCGAAGCAAGAGGGAAGTGGAGAGAGTTACTAAGTACTATGGAACTCTGAAAAAAGACGAAAAGCAGGAAAACTACGAGAAGTTTTATGCAAAAGAAAAACTGGTAATGCTTGCAACAAAGGCTTTCGGTATGGGAATTGACATTAATGATATTGAGTTAGTTGTTCATTTCGCTCCTACTGGAAATGTGTGTGATTATGTGCAGGAAATAGGAAGAGCGGCAAGAAAAGAGACATTAAAAGGAGAGGCGTATTATCACTATAATTCAAAGGACTTTAAGCATATTAATAGATTGCATGGATTATCAACAATTCAGCCATATCAGTTAATCAAAGTAATTGAAAAGATTGATGAGTTATACCAACAAAGTTTGCAAGGTGGAAAACGAAGAGATTTCACAAAGAAAAGAAATGCGATGTTGTTGGATGCAGAGAACTTTTCATATATTTTTGGGTCGCCAATAAGTGATGAAGATGACAATGTAAATAAAGTTAAAACAGCGTTGCTTTTGATTCAAAAGGATTTCGAATCAAAGGTTGGATTCTCTCCAATACAGGTTAGACCTATACCAATGTTCTCTATTGGCTTTTTTGAGGTTGCACCTAATGTACAAGCAAATTTGCGAAAGAGATATCCAGATGCGATTGAAGAAATTGAACCGCAAAAGCATATTTGCAGGATAATGCTAAGTATGATTTGGAGTAAAGATTATAAATCATTATCCTTCCCGAAATTTAAATACGAATTATATACTAAGGATCAGGAATTGGATTTTGTTAATAAGTACCCAATGAATCCGGCGCTTTGTGTAAATGTGGTTTTTGATGTCGAGTATACAAGTGTATTCAATAATGTTTGGGGAGCCTTGAAGAAATATGTATTAAAGAAAGTGCAACTTTCTGAGCATACGGCGGTGTCGGAAATTTCTGAGGCTATCGCAAACGAATGCAATATTAGTGTATATAAGGCACAGGCTATTTGCGAAGTTATTATTGCATCAATGGATTCGTATCGAAAGAATTTTGCACGAACAACATCTCCAATTGCACAAGAAAAAACTACAACAGCAGGCAAAACAAAGTATCAGTTTAATGTTGCGGTTAATTCGTATTTTCAGTGGGTTGAAGGTGGCGTTAGAAAAATTGAGAAGGAAACTAAAGACGGTTGCTTGTATTTAATCAATGATAACGGAAATAAGGCTAAAGAATTTAGCGTTATTCTTGGTATCTTAGAGGCGTTAGGATGTTTGTCTTTTGAGATGCTTGGTGGAGCGAATAGTCAGCTATATATTTACATCAACCAGATACAGGCTCTGAAAAACATATTAAATGCACCATATAGGTATAACAATAGACTTCTGGATACGGTTTCAGAAAGACATTTGATTTCTGTAAAAATGCTAACGTATATCTATGAAGGTGGATTTAAAAACGATGAAACGTGGGATATCATTGAAGATTATTTCCTTGGAGTGATACCAGAAAAGGTAAAAAGAGAGTGTAAAAAGGAAAAACCAGATATTTTGTTTGATTAAATGGGGGAATTATGAGGAACCATGTCTTACTAACATATTATGAAAAGTATCTACGAGATATTAGAGGACTTTCGGATTCGTCTGTTGGACATTATACACAGGCGCTAAGAAAGATTTCTCAGATGCTTGTTCAGAGAGAAAAAATAGAAGAAACCATATATGAGATACAGGACATAGGTGAACTGGAGGTTATAAAAGCGTATTTGTTTGATGACCAGGAGTTTATAGACTTAAATGCTAAAGGGCATCAGATGTATAGTTCCGGATTAAATAATTATTTGAGGTTTGCATATGGGGATGACTTTGCGAATGCTGGAAAAGATAAAATTCAATTGTTGGATATTGAGCTCCCAGTGCCAGACAAAAAGGTGCGCGAGGTATCAAGGCATACTAGGTCTTCAATTATAAAACATCAAGCAATTGAGTCTGCAGGGTATTTATGTGAGTTTGATGATTCTCACGATACATTTACAGCTAAAAGAACAGGGGCTCCGTATATGGAAGGACATCATGCTATACCGATGAAATATCAGGATAAGTTTGAACATAGTTTGGATGTGTATGCTAATGTTGTTTGTTTATGCCCTATATGTCATAGATTGTTACATTATGGGATAGATTCTGAAAAGCAAAAGGTTGTTAATAAAATCTACTATGATAGAGTTAACAGGTTGGCTTCATCTGGATTAAAGATTAGCAGAAACGATTTTATAAAAATTGTAGTTTGATAAAGGAGCATTAGGTGTTTGATAATGAAAAGGGATATGATCCTTCAGATGCAAATAGCATAGAAAGATATGCAGTACAATTAAAAGATAAAACATTTTTAGAGGTAGTTGAAGAGAGTGGTTTGAAAGATAAAACAACTGCACTTAACTACGCAAATAAACTGCGAAAAGGTGGTCTGGGTAATTTGCTCGAAGAGGTATATTTTGGATATAAGGCAAACTCAAACCAAGAGGCTGATTTTCCAGAGGCTGGAGTAGAATTAAAAACTACACCATATGAGTTGACTAAAAAAGGTGAACTACGCGCAGGTGAAAGGTTGGTTCTTACAATGATTAGTTATGATGAGCCAGTAGAGTTAGATTTCTATAAATCGCATGCATGGGAAAAAATGAAACAGATTTTGCTCATTTATTATTGGAGAAATAAACAATTAGAGAGCAATTTGTTATATCCTATTAAATTTGTAAAACTATTTAGCCCACCAGAATCAGATTTGATAATTATTAAGAAAGATTATGCATACATCATAGAAACTATTAAAACGGGTAAAGCTCACGAATTGTCTGAAGGAGATACTATGTATCTTGGAGCATGTACGAAGGGTGCTAATGCAGAAAAAAGTACTGTTCCTCAATACTATGGAGAGAATATTCCTGCCAGAAAAAGAGCATTTTGCTTTAAAAATTCATATATGACATTTGTTCTTAATCATTATATTGTTGGTCACAAATCGGATAATGCTATATTAACAGATGCCTCTGTTTTAGAAGAAAAGACTTTTGAGGAAGTTTTAGATGGTATTGTAGAACAATACATAGGGATGTCAGATAAAGAATTGTGTGAGAAATTTGGTCGAAAGTATAACAATAATAAGGCACAGTGGAATGACCTGGCTTACAAGATTTTAGGGATTAGAGGTGAATATGCTGATGAGTTTGAGAAGGCAAACATTCGAGTTAAAACAATTCGTGTTGAGGAGAATGATAGAATAGTTGAAAGCATGTCATTTCCACCCTTTAAGTTTATGGAATTGGCAAATGAGGAATATGAGGATTCATCATTACATGATTATTTCGATGAAACAAGACTATTTTTCTTTGTGTGGAAAAAAGATAGAGATGTATACAGAGTAAAAGGGTGTATGATTTGGCATATGCCATATGATGATTTGGAAGTAAAAGTTAGAAAAGAATGGGAACAGTATAAACATATAATAAAATATGGGGTTCAATTTTCAAAAAAGGTAGATAAAAAAGGAAAGGTTAGCTTTTCAAATAATCTTCCTAATAAAAGCGAGACTGAGATAATACATGTAAGACCACATGCACAAAAAGCAGCATATCGATTTAACAACGGTGAAGAATACGGTAATGTTGAAAGAGATGCAAATATGCTTCCTAACGGAGAATATATGACGACACAAAGTTTTTGGATAAATAATTTATACATTCTTGAACAGATTAGAAAAATTCTAGATGAAAATAGTTGATCATTCCAAGCATTATTGGTATAATATCAAGTATATGATTGCGGAAGGATAAATAAAATGGAAAAGACTGTATGCGAATTATTTGCGGGTGTCGGAGGTTTTCGATGCGGATTGAATCACATTGATAAGAGCGAAAAGTATTCTCCTGATAATATTGAAAAAGAAGAGTGGGAGACGGTATGGTATAATCAGTGGGAACCGGCTGAGAAGACTACACAGTATGCTCACGACTGTTATAAATATCATTTCGGAACATGTCTTGATATTAACGGTAAAGATACAACAAACGTAAACATAGAAGATGTAGACAAGACAACAATACCTGACTTTAATTTGTTGGTTGGCGGATTTCCATGCCAGGACTATTCAGTGGCATCTACTCTTGCTACTTCTAAAGGATTGGAAGGAGAAAAGGGGATTTTGTGGTGGTCAATAAGAGAAGTGTTAGAAGAGAAAGAACCGCCTTTTGTGCTATTAGAAAATGTAGATCGTTTAATTAAATCGCCCGCAAGTCAAAGGGGAAGAGATTTTGGGATTATTTTAGCATGTTTTCGAGATGAGGGTTATAGTGTTGAGTGGCGTGTCATTAATGCGGCCGAGTATGGATATCAGCAAAGAAGGCGCAGAATTTTTATATTTGCTTATAAGAACGATACAAATTATTACAAGAAGATTTCACAAGATATAGAGTTTGATAATAAAGATGATGAGTTGCATCGTAAAAGCATGGCAAAGCTAATTAGCGAAAAAGGATTCTTTGCAAAGGCATTTCCAATTAATACTATAGATTCTGATAAGCTTAAAATAAAAGAACTTCCTAAAGGAATAGGTGAATTATCAGATAGTTTTGAGTTTTTGTTTGAAAATGCAGGAATAATGAGAGATGGTGTCGTATATTCTATAAAAACTACATCTAAATTTAATGGAAAACAGATTACTTTAGGCGATGTAATGGACAAAGATAATGTAGATGAATCGTATTTTATTTCAGATAAGATGTTATATTATACAAATCCTGAAGTTACACATAGCGATGAATCACTAGGGAAATTACCAAAGGAAAAGCGTCAAACGTGGCAATACTTAAAGGGAGCAAAGAAACTACCTAGAAAAGCAAAGAATGGGCATGAATACATCTTTTCTGAAGGTGCAATACCTATGATAGATGCATATGATAAACCGGCTAGGACAATGCTAACATCAGAAGGCTCTTTTAGTAGAACTACTCATATTGTTAAGGACAAGCAGACAGGGAAAATTAGATTATTAACAGCTGAAGAAACAGAACGCATTCAAGGGTTCCCAACAGGTCATACAAGAAACTGTGACGTTAAAGGAGAAGTTGTTGAAATGCCGATAAAAAAACGTAGATTTATGATGGGGAATGCATTAGTTGTTAATATCATTGAACAGATGGAACCTATACTAAATCAAATTATAACAATAGAGTAAAACTATGTTAATATGCCAGAATGAATCAGTGAAAATGAGATAATTAAGCTGGGCAAGAGTCCAGCTTTTTAATTATAGATAGGTAAGAAGTGAAATAACATGGTAAAACAAATAGTAAGAGACCCATTATTCCTACAACAAAAGTCAACACCAGCAACTAAAGATGATGCTCAGGTGATAGTGGATTTGATGGATACATTAAAAGCAAATAGTGATAGATGTGTTGGTATGGCGGCTAACATGATTGGTGTGAAGAAGCAGATAATTGTTGTATCTGTTGGACCATTTATTATACCCATGGTTAATCCTGTTATCACATCTAAGAGTGGAAGGTATGAGACAGAGGAGAGTTGCTTGTCACTAGATGGAGTAAGACCTTGTATAAGATATAAGGAAATAGAAGTGGACTACTTAGACCAAAATTTCGAACCAAAGCATGGAATATACAAGGATTTTACAGCACAGATTATTCAGCATGAGATACAGCATTTTAGCGGAGAGTTGATTTAGATTGAAAAACAAAAACTGGATAATAAAGGGGAAAATATGGGATTATTTCATAAACCAGAAGTTGTTATTTTAAAAGAATCTTGTGATTCAATAGATTACTTAGAAAAATTGCAGAAATTAAGGAGCAAAATATCTGATAATTCTACAATTACTGAGAAAATCGATAAAGAAATCGCCATTACGGAAGCAGGAATATATGGTGAGAATAGTGTTCTATTTGAATTAAAGAATAGCGGTATGGATCTTGTTGTTCTTAGGGATTTATATATCCAGACCGAAGATGGAAGAAGTGCACAAATAGATTTCTTTGTAATTACCCCATATGTCAATGTGATTATTGAATGTAAGAACCTTTTTGGAAATATTGAGATTAATAACAAAGGAGATTTCATAAGAACTTTTGATTATAAAGGACACAGGTATAAAGAAGGAATCTATAGTCCGATTACTCAGAATGAGCGTCATTTGGAAGTATATAAGAATTGTTTTGAAAGAAACAAAGGATTGTTAAAGAAGTTTTTCATAGGAAAATATTTTACAGATTACAATAAGTCTATTGTTGTTTTAGCAAACCCTAAAACTGTAGTAAACGACAAGTTTGCAAAAAAGGAAATAAAGCAGCAAGTAATACGAGGTGATCAATTAATTAATTTTCTAAAAAGCCAAAAATCTGACGCCCATTCTAATATCAAATCAATGATTGAAATTGGTGAAAGGGTTCTTGACTTAAATGTTCCAGAACGTTCAGATTACTTTAATAAGTATGAAAAATTGGCAAAGGATGTTGAAAACGAAGACAATTCATTTGACAAATTTGTTTGTCCTAAATGTGGTGGACAATTAATAATTCGAACAGCTAAAAAAGGAAAAAATGTAGGCAATCAGTTCTATGGATGCAGCAATTTCCCAAAGTGTAGATATATTCAAAATATATAATTGTTGAAGGAAGCTGATATGAGAGATAATACATTCAACCAACTAAATATTAGTAATTCATATTACAATAACCTCGACATAGAGTCATTTTCACTTATGATGAAGGACCCTTCTTTTAGCTACAAGTTCTATTGGTTGGAAGCAATTGTTAATCTCATTTCCGAGGATGTAACTGAGACAACATTTAACGATATTATTGATGAGATGATTGCTAACGCTTGGTATTCTGTTCTTGAATTCCATATTCATCTAAGTGGAATAGTAAGTGGTGAAGTTAGAGATGGATTGGAGCGCTCGATTATTTGTTTGCAAGAGCTAAGTGATTTACCAGCTAACGCATCTAAGATTGAGATTAAGAATGCTATAGTAGAGCACGAAGATGAATTGAAGACGTACAAGGTTCAACTTATGAATAATGTACCTTATCGTGCGCTTGCAGGTTTCTTTGATAAATATGATATTGCACCTAATTGGAGTGGTGTTAATAGAATAGTAACCTATATTGAAGAGGTCAACCAGTCTATTGTTCTTCCATATACTTTAGGGAAATCTGGCTCGATAAAGAGAGAAGTGTATTTTAACCCTTCCTGGATTAAAATGATTCAGGACAACACAGTATCTATACTGGGTTGGATTCAGTATGAGAAGGTTAAGTGGCTTCAGAATAACAATCCGGAAGTGCCAGGACTTGTATATAAGTTGGCACCTATGGATGAGAAAATGCGTAAGCTAAAAAAGGTGCATGATCTCTGGGATGCCATAATTGAAGTTAGACAGATTGAAGATGTGTTTACTTCCGAAGTAATATGTCCTCAAAAGTATGATGTTGATCATTTTATCCCTTGGTCATTTGTTATGAATGATGAGTTATGGAATCTGATGCCAATGGATTCTTCACTGAATTCTTCTAAGAGCAACAAGCTTCCACAGTGGGATCCATTCTTTGAGAAGTTTGCTCGTAATCAGTACATTTTATATGAAATGATTAACGACAGTAGCCTGCCTCAGATTCATAAGAAGTATGAGGGATGTTTTAAGGATAATCTTCATTCTATCTGGGCGAATCAGGAGTTATATAGAAGAGGTAATTCTAAGGAGGAATTCTATAACATTTTAGAGAAGAACATGCGCCCGGTCTACGACTCAGCCAAGAGGCAAGGTTATCAGGTGTGGTAGGAGACAGTTATGAAAAATGGTTTTAATAATTTCCTATCTAAGATAAAGAGTTCGAAGGCAGCTATGACTGCCTGTATACTTGTACTTATTGGTGTGGTGCTTTTGGTTACATCTGGTGTTATATATGCTGGTAAGATGGCTAAGACTAGTGACACTAGTAAGAATTATTCGTCTACTTCGAATTATACAAGTGATACGAAGGAAAAGAGTACTGACTCGAGCAGCTCAGGTGTAATAGGTAATAGTAGCTCATCTAGTAAAAGCTCTTCATCGGCCAATAATAGTAGCAATACAACTAGGACTAACTCCTCTTATGGCAAGAGTTCTAATTCTTCATATGGAAAGAATGCTAATAACTCAAGTTCATCTAATAAGAGCAATAAGTCTGGTACAGGTAAAAAGTCTGGCTCAAGCAGTTTATCTTCAAGTAAGAAGAAATCCAATGATGCATATAAGCGTTCGCAAAAATATGATGCGGGATATAATGCAATCTATGAAGATGATGATTATAGCTATAAGAGATATAAGAATGACCCTGACTATGCAAGTGGTGTAGATGATGCCATAGATGATTTGGATTGGGATTAATGAAAATCTTTTTAAAAAATTTTTTCAAAATCGCAGGCGAGCACTCGCCAACGGAATATTCCGTGATGGTTCAGACTGGCGCAGACCGGTATTGATGTAGATAAGAAGGTAACATAACATGGTAAAACAAATAATAAGAGACCCATTATTCCTACAACAAAAGTCAACACCTGCTTCAAAAGATGATGCGCAAGTAATAGTGGATTTGATGGATACGTTAAAAGCAAATAGTGATAGATGTGTTGGTATGGCAGCTAATATGATTGGTGTGAAGAAGCAGATTATTGTTGTATCTGTTGGTCCATTTATAATA
The DNA here is from genome assembly GCA_900315945.1 of uncultured Lachnospiraceae bacterium. Taxonomy (GTDB): domain Bacteria; phylum Bacillota; class Clostridia; order Lachnospirales; family Lachnospiraceae; genus RUG191. Next base: position 53,828 of record ONAZ01000017.1, read on the forward strand.
CCAATGGTTAATCCTGTTATTACATCTAAGAGTGGAAGGTATGAGACGGAAGAGAGTTGCTTGTCACTAGATGGAGTACGACCTTGTGTGCGATACAAGGAAATAGAAGTGGACTACCTAGACCAGGATTTCAAACCGCAGCATGGAAAGTATACAGACTTTATAGCACAGATTATTCAGCATGAGATACAGCATTTTAGCGGAGAGTTAATTTAGACAATTATGGGCGTGTTGTCCTCATTTTCAAGGGTGTGGTAGGAGTGAAAGTGTTATGAACAAGATGGACACATTACAATATTATAACGACAACGCAATGGAATTCGTATCAGGGACGGAGTTCGCTGATGTGTCTTTGCTACGAGAGAAGTTCTTAAGTAAGATTTCTACATGTGGAATAATTCTAGACTGGGGTTCAGGAAGTGGCAGAGACACAGGAGCATTTCTTGCTGCGGGATATCAGGTAGAAGCAGCGGATGCTTGCGCAGAGCTTGCGAGGTATGCCAGTAATAAGACTGGGATAGAAGTTAGGGTAGAGCGATTTGACGAGTTGGATGCGAAGAATAAGTACGACGGCATCTGGGCCTGCGCGTCTATCTTGCATGTAGAGAGGCATGAGCTATCGCACATTTTCAATCTTGCATACAGGGCCTTGAAGGAAGGCGGGATTATGTATACCTCTTTCAAATACGGTGAGGAAGATGCAGTAAGAAGAGAGAGACATTTCTCTGATATGACAGAAGACAGTATTAAGGAAGTGCTAGTTGATACGCATTTTCAGATTGAGGAGATGAGGGTGACTGATGATGTGCGTGAAGATAGAGAAGGTGACAGGTGGCTGAACCTCCTCCTTAGAAAATAAAAAAGAAATGATCAGCCCGCCTGAGTAAAATAACTGTACGATACAAGGAAATAGAAGTGGACTACATAAACCAGAATTTCAAACCGTGGCTTGGAAAGTATGAATGAAAGGGAAACATTTTGTTTGTTATACTAACCTGTGTAACATCCACGATATGTGCTTTTTTAGTAACAGATATTATTGTTCCTCATCAGCTAATGACATGTAGTTTTCTTTGATGTCCATTACTTTTTCTACACAAATATCCATAGCTTCAGCTATTCCTTCAGGAGAATATCCTATCTTTAAAAGACTACAAACATCTTCTATGGTTGATATAGCCACTCCTATTGCGAATCCTTCCTCATATCCATCCGTGTATTCTTCTTTATAACCCATTATAACAATTCATCTCCTCAGCAAATACATCTTCCCATTTTCTTTTTCCATCAGCTATAACAATGTGATTTTTTAACAATATTTCTGTAGCGTAGGTCAAAGAGCGACTAAAAGAAATAGTTGTATCGCCTCCAAACATATGGCACATTTCATGAATATATGTTGACAATCCGTCATAATATCCATCCATATTAAATATCTCTTTTTTTAAATATATCTTATCTATTTCTGATACAACTTTTAAGCCCATATTATTCATTTCAAAGTGTCTTTTTTTATATGTTACAGCCATGCCATGATAACACGCCGTATAATTGGTGATTATTTTTCGCTCTGGTTTTCTTTGGTAAAGAAAAAAACCTTGAAATATACTGTTACATATATCCTCAAATATAGAAAAGCCTTTCTCTTGAATCGAATTTGCATTATCATCTTCTACAAATCCATCATTAATATCACACTCTTCCTCTAAAGAACGATATCCTAACAACCGAAAAGTATCCTTGACGAGTATATATTTTTTATATTGATTTTTTAGCCATGACTTAGCCTGCCATCTGCGATTTTTCTCACTTATAGTACGGATTCTTTTTACATATAATAGATTATTATGTTTTTGGTAAAATTCATTTCTTGTCTTGTCACAATTTGCGACCTTTCGAATCAAAATATTTATCGGTCCACTCCAACTATAAATATCAATTTTCTTTTTGGGATAGGTATTCCAATATCTTCTCATCTTTTCTAGCATTACCATAGCGCACTCAGCATCAATATATCTGCATATTCCCTCAAAAACATCTATAACATTAAATGCATACAAACTTTTTCTTTCTCTATCCACTTGTTTATAGTGATGTAGGCATATTACTAGGTCAAAGGGATTCGTTCCACGCATTTGATAGCCGCAAAAGACTGCTCCTTTTCTTCCAAACTCTCTTGTTGAAGGCAATTCTTGATTTATAGGATTCTTGCTTCTCAAAAAAACTGCTCCTTCCTCACCTTGCCATACCTTTTCCCCCATAATAAGATTTTCCTCATAGAAAAAACTATCAAGAACAGCTTTGAATAAGTTGTAATCATCAAAATTAACGTTTTTTAGAATCAACTTCGTTTCATTTATTATTTCTCGAGACGTGATGTTATATGCAAGCATTCTTACAGGCGTGCCATCTATATGCTGTTCTATGTCAGTTACATCTATTAACCAATCATCAGACATCATTTTTACTTCCCACCCCATATCTCGCAGAGCGCATAAGGATGCAATTTTGAAACCTTCACCGAAAAAACCAGCAAACTCTCCAGATTCTTTTGTTTTAGTTGATGCACCTATATGCATCAGCCATTCATAATTAAATGACACTTCATCAATCCACATTGTTAGTAGAGAATCGGAATATGTATAACAAAAACGTTTATTCCATTCTTTGTATCCAACCGAATCGTAAAAATTCTGAACATAATCTCTCAACACCTGATATCTTGACCAATACACAGGATATGTCATTACCAAATTTAAAGGTACTGTTCTCATAATTGCCTCCATTTATATACGTTATATATATCGTCTATACGATATATAATATATAATTTTTTTCATTTGTCAAGGCTTTGGCTCTCTTTGACAAATGAAAAACAAGCTTTTATATTCACTTATTATTTGAGTGCGTGTAAATATCCTATCAATCTATCCTTGTTGCTACGAGTTAAACCTTTGAAGGTCTCTAATAACAAGAACTCTTCTGTCCCTTCCGAAATAATTGTATGTTCAACCTTCTTCATACCATCAGGCATGGTGTCTTGTAGCAATTCATAAGGAGATACACCTAGGGCTTTACATATTACCATTATTTTGTCCGCAGACGGATTAGTATTTTTTCTTCCCCAGTCACTTATTGTGCTTTGACTTATTCCTGTTGCCCTAGCAAATTCGATCTGTGTCATTCCCTTTTCATTTGCTATTTTCCTGATTCTTTGACTGATTGTCATATCTATTGTCCTTTCTGCATCACTAGACTCATACAACTAGTATTTTGACAAAAAATTAATAAATCAAGTGAGAGTGAATACTTTATGTATAATAGTATACAATATTATATGCAAGAATAGTCAAGAAAAAAGTATGTTAGAACTCGTCTGTAGAGTGTATAATATCAATAAAGGTAAGGGATAGACATTAAGACCATTGAACTTGCTGAAGGGATTCGATAATTTGCACGGATTAAGTATAAGGCATTACGTAATATTTTGACTGAGTATACGGAGGCGGATGGTACGCACCACCTGCCTCTTAAATAATACTCTATAACCCAGCCTTTCAACTTCCAACCATAAGGAGGAATAACCTTGGAATTTGCTGATATATACAAGGACAAGTTACACAATATAGATACAGAAGGTAGGAGTGAGAAGTACTCCGACGATGACATATTTCCCTACGAACCTACACCCTATTCTGTGTTAGAGAGGTTAGTAGATAGCGGCATTATAGATGAAGACTCCCATGTGATTGATTACGGAAGTGGAATGGGTAGGACATGCCTTTATCTTGCTGAGAAGACAGGTTGTAGGTGCACTGGCATAGAGTGTATAGACGAATTCTACCAAGCTTCGCTTAAGAATCTATCAGAAAAGGACTTGAAGGTGGAATTTGTAAAATGTTCAGTGGAGGACTACCCTTTACCTGATGATTCTGATGTGATGTATTTCTTCAATCCATTTTCGGAGGAAATATTCAAGCAGGTAATTGACAACATTATTGATTCTTATCACAAGAATCCAAGAGAGATTAAACTCCTATTCTATTACCCTTCCGATGAATACATAGCATTTCTAATGAGAGTAGATGAGATAACATTCTTTGATGAGATAGACTGCACAGATCTTTTCGATGAAGAGACATCTAGAAATAGAATAATGATTTTTCTTTTATAATTATGTTGTAAATAGTACAAAACACTCATGTCCTAGATTTTGCATTATTTATAGAATTAATAAAAAGTTAATAATTTGTTCGTATGCGTTTGTGTTATACTTATTCTTAGTTCCACTTCTACCATGTCATAAATATGGAGGTATTTATGACAGTAAATTTAAAATTAAATAAAGAGGAATGGAGACATGCGAATGGCAAAATAGCGTATGGTATGACTAATGACTATATGTTTCGCATGGTACTCCAGTCAAACAATAATGTATTAAAAGGGATTATCAGTTCTATGATGCATGTTCCTTCGGATACAATTACTACAGTTGAGATTGCTAATCCAATAGAATTAGGTAAATACATAGA
>ONAZ01000021.1 GCA_900315945.1 uncultured Lachnospiraceae bacterium
TCAAAGTACATTTTTATATGTAAATCATCCACTTTAGTCGCAGATGTTTTTACCAAATCATCTATACTAAGTCATGTTAGGTTTTCGGACAGTCTCCCCCAAAAAAAATCAAGCCCTTGACGAAAAACTCAATTTGAGTTTTTATGTCACGCTAATTGAGACTTTCTGTCACGCACCAAGAATGACGTTTTTCAACAAAAAAAGCCTCGAGCCGAAGCCCGAGACTAAATCTAACATAATCTCTTTACTCTCTTATGGTATAATAACACCATAATTATCCCACTCATTCGAGTTTTCTAACTGCCTTAATAAGAAGGATTTCGTATCCACAAATATCTAAACAAATAATAACAGAGGGAATAATTCCCTCTGTTATCAAAACCATTTATTCAACGTCTCTTAAGGCATCTGCACCTTCCTCACCAGTACGAATCTTAACAACCTTGCTAACTGGATATACGAATACTTTACCATCACCAATCTTACCTGTGTAAAGAGTTCGTTTTGCTACATCAATAACGCTTTGAACTGGAATATCGCTTACAACTACTTCAAGCTTAATCTTAGGAAGAAGTGTCATATCCATCTCAACTCCACGATACATCTGACCAGAGCCTTTTTGGATACCGCATCCAGTAACCTGTGTTACAGTTATTCCTGATACACCAAGTTCATTAAGTGCTCTCTTCATCTTGTCATATCTAGAAAGCTTTGTGATTATTACAACCTTATTAATTCCTGTATCAAGACTTGTACCAACTACCTCTTTAGAAGTATCGCTAACCTGTACTGAAGCATTTACCATAGCTGGAGATGCTTCCTCATACTCTGGCACTCCAAGGTTAGTGTTCTCGTTAGCTACCATTGTGTTCTCTGAAATGTCAGCTATTGAGAATCCAGCATATGCTGATGCCAAACCATGTTCCATAACATCAAGACCTTCAATTTCTTCCTCTTCTGTTACACGAAGTCCACATATAGCCTTAATAATTGAAAATACAACAAACATCATAAGTCCAGCCCATGCTGCGACTGCAACAACACCAAGCGCTTGAATTCCTAATTGTGAGAAACCACCACCATAGAATAGTCCTACAATACCATCATTTTCTGGAGATGATTCTGTTGCAAATAAACCAACAGCAATTGTTCCCCATACACCATTTATAAAGTGAACAGCAACAGCACCTACAGGATCATCAATATGTAATTTGTAATCTAGAAGCCATACACCAAAACATACAAGAAGTCCTGCTACAGCACCAATTATTATTGAACCAAGAGCATCAACCACATCACATCCAGCTGTAATAGCTACAAGACCTGCTAGCGCGGCGTTAAGACACATAGATACATCAGGTTTGCCCCATTTTACCCATGTATAAACCAAACATACAACTGTTGCAACTGATGGTGCAATTGTTGTTGTAACAAATACAGATGCTAACTGATCAACTGTTGTACAAGCAGCACCATTAAATCCGTACCAACCAAGCCATAGAATAAATACACCAAGTGCACCAATTACAATGTTATGACCAGGAATAGCATTAACCTTAACTACCTTACCATCCTTATCTTTCTCAAACTTACCAATACGAGCTCCAACCATTCTAGCACCGACAATTGCGGCGATTCCACCAACCATATGAATTGCACAAGAGCCTGCAAAATCATGAAATCCTAATTGTGACAACCAGCCTTCGCCCCAGATCCAATGTGCTTCTATTGGATAGATTAAAGCTGAAATAACTGCCGAATAAATACAATAACTAAAGAACTTCGTTCTTTCAGCCATAGCTCCTGATACAATAGTTGAAGTTGTTGCACAGAATACCAGGTTAAAAATAAAGTTAGACCAATCAAAGTTAGAATAATTAGTAAAGATATCAAAACCAGGTTTACCAATTAATCCCACAACATCTTCACCTAGCAGCAACCCAAAACCAATTAGTATAAATACTACACAACCAATACAAAAGTCCATAAGGTTCTTCATTAGGATGTTACCTGCGTTCTTTGCTCTAGAGAATCCTGTCTCTACCATTGCAAATCCAGCCTGCATCCAGAAAACCAATGCGGCTCCAATTAAAAACCATACCCCGAACACTTCTCCATGTAGCGATTCATAAATTGCGTCAATCATTTCATTTACCTCCTTCTATCAACTACATTTTCTATAAATAAAGTCATCCTACTTAGGCAGGAAGTCTGTCTATCAAACTTCCATCTACGCCTTTGTAGGATGACTGTATTATTTTTATTTTTTAGACATATTATAAATTAGTTTAATACACACTAAACAGTAACTTGCCATAACTTGGGAATGGCCAGCACTTCTCACTAGATAGTGTCTCTGCTTCGTCAACTGAAGATCTCAAATCTTCCATCCTAGGAAGAACATCATCTCTTATTGCCTCTGAAGTCTCAATAATGTTATCGTAGCCTTTTAACTTCTCTAAGGATGCTTCTAATGCATCTACCTTATCAAGAATTTCATCTGCAAGAAGTGACAATCTATCAATGGTCTTCTCTTCATATCTGCAATGTGCTTTCTTGCTAATTGACTGAACTGCTTTAGCACTCTTTGCAAGAGAGAACACATAACCTTCAATTGCAGGAAGGTAATTTTTCCTTACCATATCAACCATTGTTAAACCTTCAATATTCACTGTCTTGCAATAATTCTCAAGCATAATCTCGCATCTAGACTTAAGTTCAGACTCAGTAAACACCTCATGTGCCATAAGCATTTTCTTGTTCTTCTCATCTAGTAAATGTGGCATTGCATCTGCAGTTGTCTTAAGATTAGAAAGTCCTCTTTTCTTAGTTGCTTCCTTAACCCACTCGTCTGTATAACCATTACCATTAAATAGAATTCTTTCATGCTTTGTAATAGTTTCTTTAATCAAATTATGTAACTCATCCTCGAAGTTATCAGCCTTCTCAAGTCTGTCTGCATATTGCTTAAGACTTTCTGCCACAGCTGCATTTAACATAATGTTACAGCAGGCAATACTGTTAGATGAACCAAGAGATCTGAACTCGAACTTGTTACCAGTAAATGCAAATGGTGAAGTTCTATTCCTATCTGTTGTATCCTTTGAGAATCTTGGAAGTGCATGAACACCTAGCTTCATAACTTCCTTCTCTTTTCCCTGATAAGGAGCATCATTCTTAATAGCATCAAGAATGGCTGAAAGCTCATCACCAAGAAATACTGATATAATTGCAGGAGGTGCTTCATTAGCACCAAGTCTATGATCATTACCAGCTGTAGCAACAGACAATCTCAACAAATCTTGATAATCATCAACAGCCTGTATTACTGAACATAGGAATAATAAGAATTGTGCATTTTCATATGGTGTATCACCAGGGGATAATAGGTTTACACCTGTGTCTGTTGCCATAGACCAGTTATTATGCTTACCTGAACCATTTACTCCCTTAAATGGCTTCTCATGTAGAAGGCAAACCATTCCATGTCTTCTTGCAACCTTCTGCATAATCTCCATTGTAAGCTGGTTGTTATCAGTAGCCACATTAGTTGTGGAATATATAGGTGCCATCTCATGCTGTGCAGGAGCAACCTCGTTATGCTCAGTCTTAGCTAAAATTCCTAACTTCCATAATTCATCATTTAAATCTTCCATAAATGCACTAACTCTTGGTTTAATCACACCAAAGTAGTGATCATCTAATTCCTGACCTTTTGGTGGCATTGCACCAAATAGTGTTCTTCCTGTATATACAAGGTCTGGACGTTTCTCAAACATTTCCTTGTCTATTAGGAAATATTCCTGTTCCGGTCCCACACTTGTTCTAACGTATTTTACTTCCTTACCAAACAGTTTAAGAATACGTTTTGCCTGTCTATTAAGAGCCTGCATAGAACGAAGAAGAGGTGTCTTCTTGTCAAGTGCATCACCTGAGTATGAACAAAATGCTGTTGGAATACATAGTGTATGATCCTTGATAAATGCATAAGATGTTGGATCCCATGCAGTATATCCTCTTGCTTCAAATGTTGCTCTAAGGCCACCTGAAGGGAAAGATGATGCATCTGGCTCTCCTTTAATTAATTCTTTTCCTGAGAATTCCATTATTACTCCACCATCAGGAGAAGGCGAAATAAAACTATCGTGCTTTTCTGCTGTTACACCAGTAAGAGGTTGGAACCAATGTGTAAAATGTGTAGCACCTTTCTCAACAGCCCATTCTCTCATTTCTGTTGCTACTGCATCTGCAATTTTTGCATCAAGCTTAACATTTTCATCTATTGTTCTTCTAAGAGAATTATATTCTTCTACAGAGAGTCTCGCTCTCATTACCTTGTCGTCAAATACTAGTGAACCATACATTTCTGGTATGTTTTGTTTTGCCATAACTGCCTCCTTTTAGTAATCTTACTTTTCTTTTTTTATAATAATATGTCCGATTATTAGGGCATATCACTAACGTTATTTACCACTGTCTCCGTAGTTAGACAGCACTCTTGCCGATGGGTCATCTACATTACAGCCTTCCCAATTCTTATTTGGCATCCAAAAATCCTTTACCATTTCTGACTGATTTGGATAATACTTCTCGAATATCTCACGATATAGGAGCGATTCTTTTGTGAAAGGTCTTGCATGATTATATTTTTTAATACCTTCTTCGTATTCAGCATCACTATACTTTTCCTCAGCAAGCTCCACCAAATCATCCTTAAGAGAGTGTCCTACTGCATCGGAAAATGCTGCTTTCTCTCTCCACAAAATACTTTCTGGAATAATCTCATCTTTCTCAAAGGCTTTTCTAAGAAGGTACTTTCCTTTGCCATAATGATTCATCTTAATGTCTGGATTAATGGACATACAATACTCTACAAAATTATGGTCGCCAAAAGGAACTCTTGCTTCTAGTGAATTAACACTTATGCATCTATCTGCTCTGAGAACATCATACATATGAATCTCTTTTATTCGCTTCTGAGACTCTGCTTGGAATTCTTCTGGAGATGGAGCAAAGTCAGTATATTTATATCCAAATATTTCATCAGATATCTCTCCTGTGAGAATTACTTTGTTATCTGACTGTTCGTGAATTGCTTTACATAGAAGATACATTCCAATTGATGCCCTTATTGTTGTAATATCATAGGTTCCAAGAGCTTCAATAACAGGCTCTAGAGCATCCTGAACATCTTTCTTCGTTATTATTATCTCGTGATGATTAGATCCAATATAATCTGCAACCTCTCTTGCATACTTTAAATCAATTGCATCTATATCCATTCCAATAGCCCAGGTTTCTAGTGGCTTTGGCAAAAGTTCTGCTGCTATTCCACATACAAGAGATGAATCAAGGCCTCCAGATAAGAGGAATCCCACAGGGGAATCGGAATCTAATCTCTTATTAACACCTTCAATAAGCAAATCATGAATATTTACTAATATTTCTTCCTTACTATCACTATTGTATGCACTTACATTAGATAAATCTCTATAGCATACAAACTCTCCATCCTTATAATAATGTCCTGGTGGAAATGGTTTAATTTCTTCAACCACATTTACCAGATTCTTAGGTTCAGATGCGAATAAATAATCTCCTTCTGAATCAATCCCATAATATAAAGGTCTAATTCCAATAGGATCTCTTGCCACTATATATGAGTCATTTCTGTTGTCATAAAGAATTAAAGCAAATTCTGCATCTAATAACTTGAACATGTCAACACCATATTCTTTATACAATGCAGGAAGGATCTCGCAATCTGAGTCGCTAATAAAACTATAGCCTTTCTCTATAAGCATTTCTTTTAAACTTCTAAATCCATATATCTCACCATTACATACTAGGGAATAATCGAAATCTGTCGGTTCTCCATAGCAAGGACTGTCATTTGTTACTTCATAAATAACTGTTGCATTATCATTAAATACAAAAGGTTGCATCCCATTATTATTTAGCCCCATAATAGATAATCTATTAAATCCAAGATATCCTCTATTAGTCTTAATAATCCTGCTTACATCAGGGCCTCTACTTTTTGTCTTAGATAATGAGCGCTTGAAGTCTTCATAAGACATCTTCGTGCCACAATATCCCATAATCGAACACATTGCCTTTTTACCTCCGTTTTGATTTAATATAAAAACATAAAAAAAGGGCGTCTTGAAGATTTAACTTCAAGACGCCTTTGTCTTTACACGAGTCAGTATATTACTTTGTTAAGGATATGTCAAGCATCAAAATCAAATTTTTAAGTATTTATTTAAATACAAATAATTATAGCTAATATTATAACAAGATAATACTCTCACCTATAATAGCTCTTTTGTCATATCTGTTATCGCCTTCCAATCAGTACATCGCATATAATTAGAAGAAGGTAATATACTTTCTCTATTCCATGGTCTATCGTACACCATTACCTTTAAATCAGGCAAGTGATTAAAGAACTTAAATGCAAATGGAGAATCTTCTATTGCAATATCAAAATGCATCTTATTATAGTCCTCAATTTCAAGACTATATTTACTATTCTTAAAAAGACCTTCTCGCCCATACTTATTAAGGCAATATAATTTGACACCTTCTAGTTCATTATTATCAAGCCATTCTCTCGACGGTTCATATACGCCAAAAGGCCGGCCAGTAATTACAGACACATTATGCCCTGCATCAATCCAATTATTCACAGCATCAACTGCACCAGGTGTGACCTTATAAGACAGTAGTTCTTCTGGTAAATGTGCTTTAATCATCATATCTTCATACTCATCATCTGTTAATCCAAAGGATTGTTTAAGATCAAAGCACGTAATATCTTCGTATGATATTTTCTTTCCAAACATATCATATACGAGATGTGTAAAATACCTTGCTGTCTCGCACAGACAATCATCATAGTCAATGTAAATATTCATTCTACTTCTCTTCACCAGTCTCAACTTTCTTAATATCATTACTCTGGTCTACTGTTAAGTCGAAATTGTTAAACATTTCGTTATTAGGAAGAGTCATTGCAAAACCATTTGAAACATCAAAGGAAGCTTCAGCAGAATTAAAGCTACACTCTAGAATATGACCACCCTTGGTCTTATCTTCTGATATAAAATGGAAATGCCAACCAACTGCATTTAGCCTATCCATATAATTAGGACAATAAAAGCCTACAATAGTTCCCTTAACGTTATCATAGTCAAATACAGTCTGATCAGTCTTTAGCACTTCTGCTAATGGTTTATATGGCTGACTCTGTGGAAGTTCACTTCTAACCTGCATCTTATCAAATGTTCCTTCAACCTTAATCATATAGAAATTATTGCTACCAAGCTCTTTCACCTTCTTGTTAAGCTCTTCCTTTAGTGCGTTAACATTTGAAATATTATTAAGTTTCATTGTGTGATCTGCATCGAAAAATGTTACATTAGAAAAAGGTATTGTTTCAGTATCTGCAACCTTCTCAACAGAGCCATCATATGCAGCCCTGTAAATAACACCATCAAGCATTATTAGCTCTCCATTTAATGCATTAAATGTTCCTATTCCTATGTCGCCTTTCTCCTTAAGCTGAGCTGCAGTCACACTACCATTATAATCTCCTAAGGTAAGCCCCTGTAACAAAGACACCTGATTAATAACATCCCGTTCAGTTGCACTCTTCTTATCACCGCCTGCTCCACATGCTGTAAGGCAAAGCGCTGTAATTAACATTACTGATACTACAATTCTTTTTTTCATAATTTCTGTCTCCTTTATTATGTATTTTTACTTGATTAAAAGTTCAACTATTATATCTAATATTCGAAGCAATCCATCCTCTGTCTTAGGTGGTTTTACTTTAACTGTTTTCTGAGTTGCATCATCGTTATTTGGCATTGATGTATTATTGTCAAATAATGTGGCAGATACAAGAAAAACTTTAACACTGAAATTATCTACTTCCATATCATCCACATCATCAGGAAATTCCTCTTTTGTAAAATCAACCTTTACATCTGACCAATCCTGCCACCTTCCATCTGTATAGATGAAACTTTCCCCAGGATTTACAACTGATTTTCCATAGAATTTAATTCCTTCTCTAATGGCACTATCGTAGTCATTCATAGCATTTACAGACATCTCATATACATTATTGCCTTCTTTATCTGTATTAGTTTCAGTTGCAACTACAGCCAGTCGTTGTCCGTAAGTAATATAGATAGGCTCATCTAAATCCACACGATGATATCCCTTGTATTCAAAGTCTTCACTTAGCTCCTTTACAAGTGTACCATCAGTAGGATCTGTACTATCCTTATCTAACAGATATATCTGGAACTTAACATGTGCATTCTCATTTGCAGTCTTAGTAGAAACTGACTGAATCTCCGCATCAAGACCATCCTCAAATGTAAATATATTAGCAGTTCTTATCTCCTCAGTTCTGCTAACATCGTATTTATAATCAGATGTTAAGTAGTCATATTGCATTGCATAGAATCCATCATCCCTGCCAAGACTATTAGATAGAACTATAGATTCTGCATCTAATAAAGACATATCATAGTAGGAAATATAGAAATACCCGGTATGCTTTCCATTTTCATCTTCTAGCCCCCAGGCTCCATTGCCAATTGGTCTTCCATTATCATTAGTTACATAATCAGTTTCAGAACCCCAACTATTCTTAGCAATCCATGCTCCATCCCCAGGTGGCTTATGATTTGCGAGGAAATTATCTCTAGAATAATTGTCATCCCATCCAACTATAGCAACAACATGATTACTTCTCTTGTCTTCATCATAAGTATAGTGTGCCCACGTATTTGTATTCAAATAATTATCAGCAGAAATCTCCCCAGGTCTTGATGTATCAGCTTCAAAATGAGCAAGAACTCCATGACCATTAAGAAGCTCCTTCTTCAGCGCAATTGTTCCTTCTTCATTTATTCCAGTCCAATGTTTATTATCATCACGATTAGCAAGTTGAGGAAGCACATTACCATCCTTTAATGAAAAGCCACTAGTTCTAAACCGATTAAGATATCCATCTTCTCCAATTTCATCAATTGTCCAATCATCCTTGTCAGAGTATTCATCGCTATTTTCATACTCCTTATATTCCTTATCTGTTATACCTTCAAGAAGAATTTGAGCTGTAATAGTGTCTACAGTTACACTAGGATCAATCCATCCTTTATCCCTTGCTGTCTCTACAAGTAAATTAAGTTTCCCCTCACTACGAAGCTTCTCAATAAAACCCTCAACAGTCAGTCCTCCCATTTCCTTCTCTAAGCTCTGTCGTTCCGATTCAATACACTCATCACGATTATTAAGATAGTACTCATACTTGGTAAAACCTTGTCTTCCTTTATAAGGAAAATAGTATTCATAAATAGGCCCTACACCAGATGCAAGTAATGTAGAAAAGAATCGATTATCAGCCCCTGTATTATATAAGTTGGTATAATCCTCCTCTTCTCCAATTACTGATATACCTTCTCCAATTTGTTTATCATCCTCATTTGCTGTAATTGTCTTAAACGAAAACCATGTCAAATGCTTCTCAGAAAGATCTAACCCGGCTCCTTCCTTTCCACGATTTCCTTCTCCAACAGTATCATCATATGTCAATCCAAGTAATGATAGTATACTAGTTTCCATTGCCGATGCTGCAGCAAATGCCCAGCATGTCCCCCATGGATTTTGCATTTTTACAGGTGTAACAATTCCAAGACTTCTCTGATCAAATTGTGCTGGCAGATTTTCCTCTGCAGATACAGTAATATCACCTACAGGCGCAACCACAGATAAAACTAATACAATTGATAACGTCGCTGATAAAATAATTCTAGTAATCTTCTTCATTAAATCCCCCCGCAAAAGCCATTTTATAATACCAATATCAAAAACTGGGACACTAAAACCACCGCCACAAGCGCTATGGGATAAGTAGCGGCATAAGCTGACGCAACATCGTCGCTTTTCGTTACATTAATCAATGTTCCAAGGGCAGGTGTTGATGTCATACCACCAGTTATTGATCCCAGGTTATTAAATAATGGAATCTTAAGAATATATTTCGCAAATATAAAGCCTACAATCATTGGAACAAGTGTCATGAAGATTCCATATACAAAATAAACTGATTTGAAATTCGCAACAAAATTAACTCCACCTGGTATTCCTGCTCCAATTAGAAACATCATAAGTCCAAGTTCTCTAAATACCTCTAGCACTTTCTTATTAACTTCTAAAGACACTCTTCCAATATGTCCAAAATGACCTAACACCAAAGACGTAAGTAGAGCCCCTCCTGTGGTGGTAAGATTAAAACAAGTACCTGAGAAACCTTTAGATGTAAGTGGAATTCTAATAGCTCCTATGAAAACTCCTATAATGATAGAAATACCAAAAACAAACAAGCCGTAATTATCAATCTTGATTAAATCTTTTCTAACATCACGCTTATTATTACTCTCTATCGCGGCTACTTTATTCCTCTCTTCGTCCATATTAGCACGAAGAAGTTTTGGCACAAGTTGAACAAAAAGCACTACACCAACAACGCCAAATATATAAGCAATTCCATGTCCTGCCGTCACAGCATTTTCAATAACTTCCTGCCTTGCACCACCATCTGCTGCAAATGTTGCTACCGCCGTAGCCTTCGATGCTGAAAAAGCAGGTGTGGATGTAAGGGCTCCAGACATTATTCCCACAAGCATTGCAATAAAATAATCATGATCCGGTTCACTAGAGGAACCAATGAAATAGCATGCAGCACAAGTCAAACCACCAAGTATAATGATTATTAAACCAAGTAAAATATATGATTTGAAATACTTCTTAAGATTAACAAAGAAATTAGGCCCTGCAATAAGTCCAACAGATGTCACGAAAAATACTAGTCCCAAATTCTCCATGGTCTTAAACGCACTATCATAGTCGCCTGCTTCAAATACCTTGATAGAAACTATACTATCCTTAAAGACTGCACCAACAATAAGGGCAACAATAAAGACTCCTGCAGTACCAAGACACACACCTTTAATAGTTATTCTACCAAGTAAATATCCAAGAGCAATAACTATTGCAATAATAAATAAAAAGAAGACTATCCCATCAATTTTCACTAGTCCGTTGAATAACTCAATCATTTATTTCCCCTTTTGTATGTTGGAATCACTTCTAATTTGTGCAGATTGATTTTATGAAGATAATCGAATCTCTCCTTAAGCTTCTCATCATCACATACACCATTAATAATATAATCATCAAGGGATGCGTATGTAAAGCCTAACTTATCTTCATCAGACATTCCTGACAAGCCGTCGGATGGCTCCTTATGAACAAGTTCCTTAGGAACCTTAAGTGCATCACCAATCTGAAGCATCTCAGTTACAGTGTAGTTAGCACATGGTGAGAAATCCCCAGCTGCATCACCGTATTTCGTAGAGTAGCCAACATAATCCTCTGAGGCGTTACACGTATTGGCAACTCTTCCACCATTAGGAAGGGACTGGGCAATTGCATATAATGTGGACATCCTAAGACGAGGGGCTAAGTTAATCTTCGTATCCTTGGTAATCTCAATATCACTTGCGCTTTCCTGTAACGTGTCAAGGAAAGCATTATAGCTAGACTCTATATTAACTGTATAAGTCTTAATGCCAAGGTGATTAGCGATGGTAATTGAATCATTAATGTCAGCCTGCTTACCATTAGGCATCATAACACCAACTACTCTATCCTTACCAAGAGCTCTAACAAGAAGTGTGGCCACAATTGACGAATCCTTGCCACCTGATAAGCCAATTACAGCACTTGCCTTAGGGCCATTGTTATCAAACCACTCTCTTATCCAATTTACAATTCCGTCGATTTCTTTATTTGCGTCGAACATATTATTCTCCTTCATAGTGATTAGTTCATTACATTTGAAATTAGTATAGCACATATTAGTAAATCATTTAACATAATCTAAAAAAAGATGCCCACCATATTAGGTAAGCATCTTACAATTAAAAATTTACAACTTATTATCTTCTAGTATTCCTCATCCTCATCGGACTTACTAGGTGTACTGGAATTGCCACCTTTCTTAGGATCTACATAATCATCCTTCTTCTTAAGCATTGTAAAATACAATATTAGATATATAGCTACAATTCCTAATAATACTGGTACATGAATGTAGACAGGAATTCTTCCATCTTCATCTAAAGGAAGGAATTGTGCTATACCAGTTCTATGAAGAATCTCAATAATCTCATATACTGCAGCCAGTAACAACACCACTCCACCAATTGGGGAGAATTTCGCTAATGACTCTTCTGTATATTTCTCGAAATTCCTATCGCTACCGCCATTCTTCTTAGTAAACAATATGAATGCTTCATATATGAAAACTAACGCTATAACAATGTTAAAAATATAATTGCCCATCTTAACCTCCTAGAATCTTAATGTTCTTATTCTTCTATCACCTTTTACGAAGACACGCTTTCTCAAAGGCACCATAATTATACCAAATATTACAGCTAAAGCCAACATAGGAATTAGTCCCAGGTAAGGATTAGCATCAAAAGAAAAGAATAATCCAAGTCCACACACAATAGGCACACCAAATGCACTTAATATATAAAACGCGAGCATTGCTCCACTATTCTTATTAGCTATGCTTTTCTCATTATCCCAATTAACACTTGCTCTCTTGTAGCCGTCTAGCATATCCATACATATTGCCATTTCTGTAAATGTGAATGATAAAAGTGCCGGGCAAAGTGCGAAATAAAATGGCACACCCATAATTAAATAAATAATAACAGTACCAAGTAGCACATATCCTGTAGTCTGAATATGATGAAGTCTCTCTGCTACTGTAAGCTTCGCCTTAATCTGTATCTTATAATCTACAGGAATCTGCTTCATTATTGGAAATGATTTGCCTTCCCTTGAAAGTGACGAATAAGCAATAGACTGATAGGTCATAGGAATCAGAATCATTATGAACATAATTAAGGAAGTAGACATAATTACAAACCTAATACTAAGGGTAGTTGGATCTTGTGCTCCCTCAGATGGAGTGAACATATTAGTAACAGAAGATATTGTTCCATACATTAATACAATTGCAAGTATTGGCCATAAGAATCCTATCACAAAGTTGTTAAGTGAATAAGCAGGATTCCTTCTAAGCATATTGAATTCTTTCTTAACAAGAGACTTGTATGTCCCATTATTCGTACATGCCTTATTCAATTCTTCGTCATTTAATATCTTGCCACTTACAGAAGTACTCTGCATATTAAGAGCACCTTCCAGATATAGGAACTTGGCAACAATTAAGAACAATAAAACTGAAGCAGCAAGTAAAGCAATTGATATTAGTAAATCAATTATACTTCCTGATGTTACAAATGCTGACATAAAGCCAGACACAGGATCAACATATTGTAATGTAGTTCCGAATCCTGCCAGAATCGTAATCAAGGAATTCACTTCTACATGCGTGTTATTAGAATTAGCGAAAAAGAAATATAGGCATAACAGAATAAACAGCACGCCAATTCCTATGTACCTTAACACATCAACATTTCTAAATATTCTAACAACACTCATTAGAAGAATTACAACACTTGCCGTTATAAATGTGGCGAATACAGGAACAAAAATGAATTCTAATATTATACTTACCCAGCTAATAATACCAGCGGAAGTTGCAACTGCAAATCCAATACTAATTGGAATGATTGCAACAAATCCAATCCCAAATGCTAGTCCTAAAAAAGACAAAAGTCTAAGTAGAACAATCTGGGTAGATGACAGTGGCAGCGTAATAAGAAGTTCAATATCAGAAGACATATACATACTGTTAATTAGGTTAAAAAAACCAAATGCAAAAATAGCTATGCCTGCAACTAATCCAGATACACTTAGAATAATAGGTACTCCACCCATCATTTCTATGGAATCAGCGAATTTGTATCCAACATATCCAAAGATAAATGATAACAGCACTCCAGCAATAATGAACATAAATGTCTTAGAGGAATCCCCCTTGCCAGTGGTGTTGTTTTTATTAAGCATTTTGTATAAATTAAGAATCTTCTTCATTATCAATACCATTCAATTTAAGGAATATCTCTTCAAGGTCATCACTTGCATATTTCTCCTTGAGAGCATCTACACTTCCTGTAAATTGCATCTGTCCTTTCTTAATAATTAGAACTTCATCACATAACTTCTCAGCAACTTCTAGCACATGAGTTGAGAAAAGCACTGAATTACCATTAGCCACATGCTCCTTCATCATCTGCTTTAATTCATAGGCAGACTGTGGGTCAAGACCTAGCATTGGTTCATCAAGAATCCAAATTGAAGGATTGTGAACTAATGCTCCAATTAACATAATCTTCTGTCTCATACCATGAGAATAAGATAGAATTGTGCTATCTAGTGCATCATATATGCCAAGTCTTTCGGCAAATGTCTTAATCCTATCTGCTCTTCCATCCCCTGGGTCGTCATATATGTCAGCCATAAGATTAACATATTCTATACCCTTAAGTCTTAGGAAATGGTCAGGGGAATCAGACACATATCCGAATTGCCTCTTTGCTTCAAGATGGTCTTTCCTTATATCAATTCCATTAAGCTTAATTGTTCCTTCTGTTGGCTTAAGTGCACCTGTAATCATCTTAAGTGATGTAGTCTTACCTGCGCCATTGTGGCCAATAAAGCCTGTTATATGACCATCCTTTGCTGTCCATGTTGTGTTATCCACCACAACCTTCTCACCAAACTTCTTGGTAAGATTAGTTACTTCTACCATTTTTTCCTCCTTATTACCTTATTCAAATGGGAAACTATATTGAGTGAGTCCTAACTCATCCCTTAGTTGAATAAACTCTTTCTGAATGGACTCTCCAACAGGTACTCCCTTGTCTTTCCTATCCACCCAGGCATCATGCTCTTTCTCGCCTGCTGTATATATTCTCTCTTCACCTGGTGCCTTCTTGGAATTTCTTAATCCCCGAAGGATATCTCCTGAAGTCTTCTTGAAAGTATCAAGTCCCATGAAGAATTCTGGATTAATTACAAAGAAGAAATGTCCAAGATGATACATAGCTGGATTACCATCCTCGTCCTTACCATTTAAGTCCTTCATAAATGGTCCACCAGTTAATGCAGCAGATAATATCTCAACTATTGTTGTGAAACCATATCCCTTAAATCCTGCTGTATCTTCACCCATTCCACCAAGTGGAAGAAGTGCAGCGTGGCCTGCTCTCATGTCCTTTAGAATTTTGCCAGAATCTGTCATGGTCTCTCCTGTATCGGAGATCACACAATTAGGTGGGGTTGGTTTTCCCTGTCTCTCATAGAATTCAATTTTACCATTTTGAACAATTGATGTGGCACAATCGAAGTTAAATGGGAAATCTTCATCTGTTGGCATTGTAAATGTCATAGGATTCGTTCCCATCATAGGCTCAATTCCAAATGTCGGTGCAACAGAAGGTCTGGCGTTAGTTCCTGTAATACCAATAAGTCCTTCCTTCTCAGCCATAGTTGACCAGTAACCAGCTATACCATAGTGAGTAGAATTACAAATTGCTCCTCCTGCCATTCCGTATTTCTTGGCTTTATCAATTAACATTTCCATCATCTTATGACTAGCTACCATTCCCATTCCGTTATGAGCATCCATAACTACAGTGGTTGGTGTGTCCTTAAGAATCTCTATCTCAGTCTTCGGAAGCAAAGTTCCATTCTTAATTCTGTCCAGATAGATTGGCTTGAACCTGTTACATCCATGGCTCTCAATGCCTCTTCTATCACTTTCTAGAAGTACGTCGGCGCATATAACTGCATCCTCTCTGGGTACTCCATATTCAACAAATACGTCAACCATAAAATCATTGACTAATTGCCAATCAAGATAAGGTCTTGTCTCTTCCATCCTTTTATACTTCCCCTCGATTTATTTTTTTCTAGTATAATAATCACTCGTATTATGTGATTATATCAGAATCAATCCAAAAATGCCATATTATAGATATCTAGTATCTCTTTATATCCTAGTTCTTTGTACCCTGATAGGATTCTGGTCTTGCCACGAGTACACCTGTCTGCCAAATATTCTAAATCTTCTTTCTTAACCCCTAAATCCTTAATATTAGTAGGCATTCCTATTGATTTATAGAATTCTTCCTGAGCATTTATTGCATTAATAATTGTTTCTTCTGGATGCTCATAATTAATATCAATATTCCACACCTCATTAGAATATTTTAACCAACGAGAAATGTTAGTCTTATATACGTACCTTGCCCAACTACACCATAATGCTGCAAGTCCTGCACCATGTGCAACATCTGGATAAAGACCTGATATCTCATGTTCTAACTGATGTACTGTAAGTTGAAATTCTCTTCCACAATTTGTAAGTCCATTGTGTGCTAGAGAAGACGCCCACATCATATTGGCTCTGGCTTCATAATTAGTTGGCTCATAATATGATTTCTTTCCTGCCGACAACGCATTTCTTATAACAGCAATTGCAATATCGTCTGTAAGATATGTATCCTCACCCGGCATAAAGAATCGCTCTATTGTATGCATGGAAATATCCACAGTCCCACAGGCAGTCTGATACTGGCTTACAGAATATGTAAGTTCTGGATTCTCTATGGCGAAATTCATATGATTACAAGGACAACTATAGCCGCGCTTATCCTTGGTCTCTGTGTTAGTTATTACGCAGGAATGGGACATTTCTGAGCCTGCTGCAGATAGGGTAAGAATACATCCTTTATTAAGTGTCTTTCTGGGAATAGCATTGCCAAGGGAGAAATCCCATACGTCAATGTCAGGATTTGCCACACCATTAGCAATGTCCTTAGCAGAATCCATAACAGATCCACCGCCTACAGCAAGAATAAAATCAACATTCTCCTTCTGACACAACTCAATCCCTTCACGAACAAGACTAAGCTCTGGATTAGGCTTAACACCGCCAAATTCAACATGCTTAATATCCTCGTCGTCAAGTACTTTAATAACTCTGTCAAGAAGACCACTTTTCTTTGCTGAAGAACCGCCGAAGTGAATCATAACCTTTGTAGGATTATATCCCTTAATAATCTTGCCAACCTCTAACTCTTTGTCTTTTCCAAAATACACCTTCGTTGGTGCGCTATAGATAAAATCCTTCATTGTTGCTCCTTTCTCAAGTTGAACTCTTATTTTCCTTTATTCGCTGTCGGTGGGTTTACCTCCAGTTTCCTTCGCCTTCGCTAATTTTCTAGCGGCCTTCTTCCTCTCCAAATTACTTACGACCACGGTGCAGGAAGCATCGCCAGTAATATTAACAACTGTTCTTCCCATGTCGAACACCCTGTCAACTCCGGCAACAAGGGCGATACCTTCTAGTGGCAGACCTACTGACGAAAGCACCATGGCGAGCATTACCATACTTGCACCTGGCACACCTGCCGTACCTATAGATGCTAGAATCGCTGTAAATACAATAGTTAGCATTGCCTTAAGATCTAAGTCAACACCATAGCAGGTTGCAATAAATATAGCACACACACCTTGATGAATCGCCGTTCCATCCATATTGATTGTAGCGCCTAAAGGAAGCACGAAGGATGCTATATCCTTATCAGCTCCCATCTTAACGCAGCCTTCCATGTTAATAGGCAAGGTGCCCACACTTGATGAACTTGAAAATGCGAATACCATGGCCGGCATATGCTCTTTGAAGAATTTGATAGGACTCATTGCCCCTAACGTCTTAACAGCAGTTGTATATACTATTACCATATGGGCTATGTAGCAGGCATATGCACATCCTAGAACTATTGCAAGAGAGCCAATAATTGCAGGACCATTTGTTGCGACAACTGGAGCGATTAGGCAGAATACACCTATTGGAGACAAGCCAAGAATCATTTCCATAACCTTCATAAAGATTGAGTTAAGCGACTCAATTCCCTTAATGGCAGGCTTAGCCTTGTCGCCTACAAGTATTATGGCAAATCCTAAGAACACAGCCATAACAATAACCTGCAGCATATTAGCTTCTACAAGTGGGGTAAAGAAGTTATCAGGAAAAATTCCTACAATTGTATCCATGAAGGATGTGTTTTCCACAGGTGTATATTCTAATCCACCTGTATCAAGCACAGGAAATAATCCCTTGAATAGATTACCACCAATAAGACCTATCACAATTGCGATTGCAGTTGTACAGAAATAATAGATAACGGCCTTAATTCCAATAGAGCCCACCTTCTTAATGTCTCTCATAGAGATAATGCCAGACATTATTGAGAATAACACTATTGGAACAACAATGAATTTCAGCAAATTAAGAAAAATTGTTCCAAAAGGCTTTATATAATTCTCTGCTATTTCAGAATGCCCCTGCAATAATATACCTGCTATAATTCCAAGAATAAGTGCAATAAATATTTTGATTGCAAGTGGTAGTTTTAGTATTTTTTTCATAATCTGTTCTCTCTTTATTATTTCGTAATTTCAAGTTTTACTTTGAGTTTTATTCTAATTAATTTACTTCGCAAAATCAAATACTCTTGCTGGTATAGCATTATAAGGATCTATTCCATTGGGCATAGAAATAATCACCTATTATTCCTTATTATATCACATTTGTCTGCCTTGCATTTCAGTTGTGCTTTCTCTATAATTTACTTAAGTATAGGAAGGCATCATAATGGAGGGCGGTTAATATGGATACTTATATTTTTACAGAAGATTGTATTATAGGAAATGAGACAATAGATAATGAACATCGCGGCCTCTTCGCGTCGCTAAACGAGGCAAACAAGGCTGCTTTAGAGGGAAAGGCCAACACGGCTGAGGTCGCAAGAGAGCTACTTGAATCCCTTGCTGAATATGCTAATACACATTTTACACATGAGGAAGCATATATGGAGTCGATTGACGACCCTGAGCTTACTATTCAAAAAATGGAGCACAAGGCATTTATTAAGCGAATCAAGAAGGAAATGGACGAAGGCATAACTGATGAAAATGCAACGCAGAAGCTTAACGAACTGCTACAATTCTGCGCAAAATGGCTTTACCACCATATTATAGGTTCTGATACTCTTATTGGTACTGCTGTAAAGCTTCAGCCTGAAGAAGACCCATTTGATTTTACTGACAAATACCTTACGGGCATTGAATCAATTGATGAACAGCACAGACGTCTATTTGAAATCATTGCAAGCATGCACGATGCTCTTGAGGCATCTAAGAAGGGCTATGACAAATATGACTTTATAGTGGACACTCTTGCAGAGCTTAAAGAATATACTGAGACTCATTTTGCCGATGAGGAAGAATATATGGAGTCAATTAACTACGAAGGCCTAGTTGCCCAGAAGAAGGCCCACCGTTCCTTCGTAGAACGAATCTCCAAAATTGAATTAAATGAGCTTGATGAGAATCAGGAAGAATACTTAGGCAATCTTACTGACTATCTTATTACCTGGCTTAGCCAACACATCCTCAAGATGGATTCTAAGATAGCTTAGACCTTCTCAAGCCACTCTGTACTCGCATCTTCGCCATTAACTTCTATGGCAAGATGTGAGAACCATGAGTCATCAGCTGCCCCATGCCAGTGCTTAACATTTGCAGGGATATTGACAACATCACCTGGTAGTAATTCTTGTACTTCTTTACCTTCTTCCTGGTAATATCCTCTTCCACCAACACATATAAGCATCTGTCCACCGCCGGATTTGGCGTGATGGATATGCCAATGATTCTTACATCCTGGTTCAAATGTCACATTAAAGACAGGAACCTGCTCTGATGAGATTTGTGCAAGATAGCTTTGGCCCTCAAAGAATTGGCCGTAAGGGTTCGGCTCACCAATTGGGAAGAATATTTCGTTCTGATATGCTTCTTTTTCTGTAACTGCTGTTATCTCTTCGTTATAAACCTCTTTTGCAAGATTAAATACAGCCCATGCTTTAGGCCATCCAGCATAAAATGCAACATGTGTAATAACTGCAGCCATCTCCTTTTGAGACACACCATTTTTCTTAGCATTCATAATATGATACTTAAGACTACTGTCTGTTATTCCTTGTGACATAAGGGCAACAACTGTTATAATACAACGCGTCTTAACATCTATATCCTGGTTATTCCAGTTCTCACCGAATAGAACATCATCATTAAAATGCGCAAATTCTGGTGCAAATTCTCCTAATTGGTCTCTTCCTGCTGTCTGAACTATTTTCTCCATATATGTAACCTCCAAATTGATTATTTAGTGTATTATACCACATTTCATTTATCAAATATCTCCCAAAAGGCCACTGCACTTGCGGATGCCACATTAAGAGAATCTACTCCATTAGACATTGGAATAATCACATTCACATCACATACATCAAGAACCTCTGGGGAAATGCCATGTTCTTCATTACCAAGAACTACCGCCCTCTTATTGGTAGTCAGCTTCAAGTCCCTTAGGCTCCTAGCATCGTCAGTAAGAGACAATGCCATAAGTGTAAAGCCCTTTTCTTTTAATAGCAAAATATCACTCCTACTAATGTATGTCCACTCAAGCTGAAATACTGTCCCCATACTTACTCTTGCAGCTCTTCTGTATAATGGGTCAGCGCACCCTTCTGTCAGCAAAACTGCCTCTGCTCCCAGCGCTGCGGCGGACCTGAATATTGCACCAACATTAGTCGGATTCTCAACATCATCAAGAACTACAATCTTGTTGCAGGTTTCTATTAGTTTTGTGGGTGTTAATGGGCATTTTCTATGCATGGCTGAGAGTACACCACCTATTAGTGAGTAGCCTGTGATGTTCTTCATAATATTTTCACTAGCCATATAAATTGGAGTATTGTCTGTGTTAAATTGTTTCACCCCTTCTAACTGACTTTCTTCAACAAAAAAGGATTGGGGCTTATAGCCTGCAGCAATTGCCCTTTTTATAACCTTCATGCTCTCGCATATAAAGATACCATTATCTGGCTCGTTATATCGTTTTAATTGTCGCTCATTTAGGCCAACATAAACCGACACGTCATCGGAATCTAAACTTGTCACTCTCTTTACATTTTCCATAATCGAATCAACCATGATTTCTTATTATATCACATTTACCTGCCATGTATGGAATCATGAAAAGCAAAAAAACAGAGAGCCCATTAGACTCTCTGTTTAATAATCATATTCTATTCAGACAATTCTTATCTGAAGATCTCAATAAGCTTTTCCTTAACATCATCAGCAAAGTCCTTAGCCTTGTTAGCTGCCTTCTCTACTGTCACGATGCTTGGATTACTTGCGATAGCAGCCTGTGCTGCAGCAAGTCTTGCAATTGGTACTCTAAATGGAGAACATGATACATAGTCAAGTCCAATCTTATCACAGAACTCAACTGATGAAGGATCTCCACCATGCTCACCACAGATACCAACATGAAGCTTAGAATTATTCATCTTACCAAGTGCGATAGCAACCTGCATAAGCTTGCCTACACCGTCTTGATCTAGCTTAGCAAATGGATCATTCTCGAAGATCTTCTTGTCATAATAAGCATCTAAGAACTTACCAGCATCATCACGAGAGAATCCGTATGTCATCTGTGTTAAGTCGTTAGTACCGAAGCAGAAGAAATCAGCTTCATTAGCAATCTCATCAGCTGTAAGAGCAGCACGTGGGATCTCAATCATTGTACCAACTTCGTATTCAAGGTTAGCACCTGCAGCCTTAATCTCAGCATCAGCAGTCTCAACTACTACCTTCTTAACAAACTTAAGCTCGTTAACATCTCCAACAAGTGGAATCATGATCTCAGGCTTAACATTCCAATCACTATGAGCCTTCTGAACTTCAATAGCAGCTCTGATAACAGCCTTAGTCTGCATCTTAGCAATCTCAGGATATGTAACTGCAAGACGGCATCCTCTGTGACCCATCATTGGGTTGAATTCATGAAGTGAATCAATAAGTGCCTTGATCTCGTCAACTGACTTTCCTTGAGCGTCAGCTAGCTTCTTAATATCTTCTTCCTCTGTAGGAACGAACTCATGTAGAGGTGGATCTAAGAAACGGATTGTAACTGGGCATCCTTCAAGTGCTTCATATAATGCCTTGAAGTCACTCTGTTGATAAGGAAGAATCTTATCTAATGCAGCTTCTCTCTCTTCAACTGTATCAGCACAAATCATCTCTCTAAATGCAGCAATTCTGTCTTCTTCGAAGAACATATGCTCTGTACGACAAAGTCCGATACCTTCTGCACCAAGCTCTCTTGCCTTCTTAGCGTCAGCAGGAGTATCAGCATTAGTACGAACCTTAAGTCTTCTATACTTATCAGCCCATGCCATAACACGGCCGAATGTACCAGCAATCTGAGCATCAACTGTAGGGATGATTCCTGCATAGATGTTACCTGTTGTACCATCGATAGAAATCTCAGAACCCTCTACGAATTTCTGTCCAGCTAATGTAAATGTCTTATTCTCTTCATCCATTGCAATATCGCCACAACCAGATACACAGCATGTACCCATTCCACGAGCAACAACGGCAGCGTGACTTGTCATACCACCACGAACTGTTAAGATACCCTGAGAAGCTTTCATACCAGTGATATCTTCTGGTGATGTCTCAAGACGAACAAGTACAACCTTCTCGCCTCTTGCATTCCATTCTTCAGCATCTTCTGCTGTAAATACTACTTTACCACAAGCAGCACCTGGTGAAGCACCAAGTCCCTTACCAATTGGAGTTGCAGCCTTAAGTTCAGCAGCATCAAATTGTGGATGAAGTAATGTATCTAAGTTACGAGGATCAATCATAGCAACTGCTTCTGCTTCTGTCTTATGTCCTTCATCAACAAGATCACAAGCAATTTGAAGTGCAGCAGGAGCTGTTCTCTTACCATTACGACATTGAAGCATATATAACTTCTTGTTCTCAACAGTAAATTCCATATCCTGCATATCATGATAGTGATTCTCAAGAGTCTCACATACCTTGATAAATTCAGCATATGCTTCTGGGAATTCCTGCTCCATCTGAGCGATTGGCATTGGAGTACGAACACCAGCAACAACGTCTTCACCCTGAGCGTTCTTTAAGAACTCACCCATAAGCTTCTTCTCACCTGTTGCAGGATCTCTTGTAAATGCAACACCAGTACCAGACTCATCATTTAAATTACCAAATACCATTGGCATTACGTTAACAGCTGTACCCCATGAGTAAGGAATATCGTTATCACGACGATATACATTAGCTCTTGGGTTATCCCATGATCTAAATACAGCTTCGATAGCAAGCTTTAATTGCTCTACTGGGTCTGAAGGGAAGTCAGAACCTAATTGATTCTTATACTCAGCCTTAAACTGCTCTGCTAATTCCTTAAGATCAGCAGCTGTAAGATCAACGTCGAACTCAACTCCTCTGTCAGCCTTCATCTTGTCGATAAGTTGCTCAAAATACTTCTTACCAACTTCCATAACTACATCAGAGAACATCTGAATAAATCTTCTGTATGAGTCATATACGAAACGCTCGAACTTAGGATCAGGGTTTCCTGCAATCATAGCCTCTACTACTTCATCATTAAGACCAAGGTTGAGGATAGTATCCATCATACCAGGCATAGAAGCACGAGCACCAGAACGAACAGATACAAGAAGTGGATTCTTAAGATCGCCAAACTTCTTGCCGTTCTCTCTCTCCATCCATTCAACGCCTTCCATTGTCTGAGACATAATCTCATCATTAATCTTTCTTCCGTCCTCATAATACTGAGTACATGCCTCTGTTGTGATTGTAAAACCTTGTGGTACAGGAAGACCAATTTCAGTCATCTCTGCAAGGTTAGCTCCCTTACCGCCAAGTAAGTTACGCATGGTCATGTTACCTTCTTTGAAGGTGTAAACCCATTTTGCCATAATTCTTTTCCTCCTAAAAATCTTATATATAGCATCTAAACTACAGATAGAACTATTGTAACAATAGACATAAACATTTTCAAGAAGAAAGGGAGTAAAATTTCAATAGTTTTGAAACTTTACTCCCTTAATATGTTCTATTAAATTACAAACCACAATATGTTGTATATCCAACATTTTTGTATTTATAAAAGTACTATTTGATATTACTGTTCTGAAACCTCAACTAAGCTTGCTGTAATATCATTAATATCATTATATCCTGCAACAACATTTCCAATACTTCCATTAAGATTACTAATACTTACGGAAATCTCTTCCATAGCTGCACTTGTTGATTCAACGTTAGCACTAATATCATTAACATTATCAAGTGTATTAGTAAGTAGTCTCTGTAGAGAATTAGACTGCTCCTCAATATCACGTGCTTTAGCTAGTATCTCATCTGAGTTAGAACGCACAACTTCGAATGATTCTCCAACTTCCTTAACATAGTCATTACATTCTTCTACAGATTCACGACCTTGTGCAATCTCATCTGTAACTTGTCTTGTCTTAGCTTCTACACCATCTAAGATTGAATGGATCTCATCTGTAAACTGAGCAGAAGAATCAGACAGATTACGAATCTCATCTGCAACTACAGCAAAACCTTTACCCGCTTCTCCAGCACGGGCAGCTTCAATTGATGCGTTAAGTGAAAGCAAATTAGTCTGATCTGTAATCTCTCCAAGAGTTCCTAAGATATTAACAATCTTATCATTCTCTTCTGAAAGTTCTGAAATAGAGCGGGATATCTCACCCATCTTCTCGTTAAGACTCTCCATTCTTTCAGAAAGGATAACAACTCTCTTGTCACTGTCAGCAATAGCTGTATTAGTCTCGTTAGAAGCTTCTGTCATCTTAATTGATGCTTCAGTAACGCTCTTAATATTATCAACTCCATCACTTACCATGTTTCTAATAGTATCAGCTGCCTCAACTTCGCTATTAGCACGTCTCGCCACGTCTTCTGTAGACTTACTAATCTCATTAGTTATATCACCTGATACCGTAACACTCTCAGAAATCTTACCAGATGTACTATCAAGAACTCCAACAGACTTACTAATCTCTGCAAGGAGCTTCTCTGCTTTCTCCTTCTCTTCCTGTGCTTCTGCATTAATTTTCTCTAATTCAGCAAACTGCTTCTTGGTCATTCTTGAAAGCATAATAAATACAAACATACCTGAAATTATATATACGATAGCAATAACTGTTGTATCATTACCCCACTCCGTATCATTAAGGGCATTGTAATATGCAAAATGGAAATATATCATTTCAGCGACACAACATACAGCCTGCAAAGCAATTACACGAATATCTTCATACATAATTACAAAGAAAAGTGCCATGAAAACCATCATATAGTTGGCTCTACAGGGCCAAAATGTCATAAGAAGAAATACCATTACTGACATAAAAACTGAAAAAGCAAACATCATTGGAATTGGTGGTAACTTCGAGGATAAGAAGAATAAAATTAATCCCACAACAACAGCTCCAACTCCCATTGGAATTGCGGCCATTATTCCAACAAATGGCGCATTAGCAATTGTTCTAAGAAGAATAGATCCAAGCAAAGCCAATGCCAAAAGCTTATTCTTTTTTCTAATCGTTTCTTTGTAGTTCATAAAAACCTCCAGCCTAAATTAACCCCAAAATATATTATTAATGACAAACGAATATTTCTTATATAAAAAACAAATCATTCATAATAATCTACACTAGTATATTAAACCAAAACACCATATATTGTAAATAAAAACCTATTAGAAAGTGAATTTATCTCTGAAATAATCCTCAAGTTCGTCAATCTGTACCCTATCTTGTTTCATTGAATCCCTATCTCTAACTGTTACAGCATTATCATCTTCTGAGTCAAAGTCATATGTAACACAGAAAGGTGTTCCTATTTCATCCTGACGACGATAACGTTTACCAATATTACCTCTATCGTCATATTCACAATTATAAAGCTTTGAAAGCTTTGTATATACCTTGGTTGCACCTTCATTAAGCTTCTTAGATAAAGGAAGCACACCAATTTTAACAGGTGCAAGTGCTGGATGGAAATGAAGTACTGTTCTTACATCAGGCTTCTCTTCTGTTCCAATATTCTCCTCATCATATGCTGCACAAAGAAATGCAAGTAGAATTCTATCTGCACCAAGAGAAGGCTCAATTACATAAGGAACATACTTCTCTCCTGCTTCATCATCAAAATATGTAAGATCCTGCTTAGAAGTATCCTGATGCTGAGTAAGGTCATAATCAGTTCTATCAGCAATTCCCCAAAGCTCGCCCCATCCAAATGGGAACATAAATTCAATATCTGTTGTACCTTTAGAATAAAATGCAAGTTCAGCAGGGTCATGATCGCGAAGTCTTAGCTCTTCCTCCTTCATGCCAAGAGAAAGAAGCCAGTTATAGCAAAATGATCTCCAATACTCGAACCACTCAAGGTCTGTATCTGGTTTACAGAAGAATTCCAATTCCATTTGCTCAAATTCTCTTGTTCTGAAAATGAAATTACCTGGAGTAATCTCATTTCTAAATGACTTACCAATCTGTGCAATACCAAATGGAAGCTTCTTTCTAGAAGTACGTTGTACATTCTTAAAGTTAACAAATATACCCTGTGCAGTTTCTGGTCGAAGATATACAGTATTCTTTGCATCTTCAGTAACGCCCATAAAACTCTTGAACATAAGGTTAAACTGTCTAATATCAGTAAAATTATGCTTACCGCAAGTAGGACATGGCACACTGTTAGACTTAATAAATTCCATCATCTCTTCAGCACTCCAGCCATCCACAGAAGTCTCTAATGTAATATCATTATCATTTGCAAAATTCTCAATTACCTGGTCAGCTCTAAATCTCTCATGACATTCCTTACAATCCATTAAAGGATCTGAGAATCCACCAAGATGTCCTGAAGCCACCCAGGCTTGCGGATTCATTATGATTGCACTATCAATTCCTACATTGTAAGGATTCTCCTGTACAAACTTCTGCCACCATGCTTTCTTAATATTATTCTTAAGCTCTACTCCAAGATTACCATAATCCCAGCTATTAGCTAGGCCTCCATATATCTCTGAACCTGGATATACAAATCCTCTTCCTTTACAAAGAGCAACAATTTTCTCCATCGACTTTTCCATTATTATCTATCCCTTCATCGTTAAATTATTTATACATTATTGTAGTAAGAACTGTAGCATCCATATTGCCATCAGGCTGAGCAATTGACACCTGGTCTTTCTTATCAATAGTTGTACAAGCATCTGATATTGCTGTAATATCATTTGGTGCAACTATAGTTTCATTTGCTCGTACGAGAATTACTTTCTTACTATCATCACTTGTCATATCTTCTACGCTAATGGCATCTTTCTTCTGGCCATCACTTACACTTGAAAATGTGTCCTGGAAATCATACCCTGCTGTCTTAGCCTCACCAACTGTTCCAATGAATAACTCATTACCAGTAAATTGTTTGTAGGCATTATAATCAGAATATTCCATTCTAAGATATGCTTTTTTATCTTTAACTTTAACCTTCTTGAATTTTACCTTGCCGACATTACCACTATTATTGTAATCATCAACAAGCTTCTTAGTATATTCCTCTAATTCATCCTCATCGTAATTGCTTTCGCTAAAATCATCTACTTCATCCATTGTTATAGAGCCATCACTTGCTATTTTCATAGTTGTAGTTTCAGCGAAACTTGCACCAGATACAAGTTTTACAATGAGAAAAACAATTAATGCTATAACTGCAAGAGCTCCCACAAGCATTCCTGCTAGAATCAATCTCTTCTTCATAAGTTTTTTTCGACGAATAGCTTTACGTCTTGCAACAGAATTTGCATTATTAGCTGGTCTTCTTACCGGCTGTTCACTCATAATATATCCTCCTTGATACACCCAATCTAGCGTATTATATATTTTTTTTGCTACATTTTCAAGAATTCCACTGAATTAAATTCATGATTCATATATTTATTTCTAAATTGATTTATAACACCTATAAACTCCTCTTTTATCTCAGGCTTTAGCTCAAATGAAAACAACTTCTTTATATCTGAACTAGCTACATATTGCAAAGCATAAAGGGTACTTTTCTTAAGTGTTATTCCATTTTGTTCTTTATTAATGCAGTCCGAACATAAAATTCCTTCCAAATCCTTTGAAAGCATAACAAGCTCATCCTTCTTATGACAATTCTTGCATTCAAACAAATTCGGATACTCACCATTTATAATCATTGTCTTGAACTCGTAAATGTATCTTATAAGTTCTAAATCTCTTCCCTCTTTGCTCATAATCTGAAGCGCTCTGTACAGAAGAAGTAGTCTAGTCTTCTCATCAGCATTTTCTTGACTATAGTAATTAGCAATTTCAAGAAAATAGGAACCCATCATCATATTGTCGATATCTGATGTAATATTGGTAAAATATTCGATTGCATTAGCTTTATTAACAGTATATGATGACCTTCCTCTATACAGTTCAAATTCTCCATATATGAAGGCATTGCTTATTCCAACAAAGGGAGAATTAGGCTTTCTTGCCCCTCTTACAAAAGCAGCAACCTTTCCTATTTCTTTTGTAAGAAGCACTATTCTTTTGTCATATTCACCTATTGGCATAGAAGAAATAACTATACCATTAACCAATATATTTCCTGGCAACTTATTCGCCTTCCTGTTTATATCCGAAATTCTTAACTAGAAAATCGCTATCTCTCCAATCCTTTTTAACTTTAACCCACAACTTTAGATTAACATGCTTATCTAATGTATGCTCAATCTCATATCTAGCGTTTGAACCGATTTTCTTAAGCATGGAACCATTCTTTCCAATAATAATTCCCTTATGAGAGTCCTTCTCGCATACAATTGTTGCATCAACGTCCCACAGCTCTTTATCAGATCTTTTCTTCATCTTATCAACAGACACAGCTATACCGTGGGGAACTTCTTCACTTAGAGCATGAAGGGATTTCTCACGAATAATTTCTGCAATAATCTGTCTCTCAGGCTGATCCGTTAATGTATCTGCATCATAATACATAGGTCCATATGGTAAATGTTTGTATATAACATCAATAAGCTCATCACAATTAGTTCCTTTTAAAGCCGAAAGAGGAACAATATCATTAAAATCGCTTAGCTTACTAAAATCCTTAATAGCTTCAGCAACACGTTCTGGTGAAACCTTGTCAACCTTATTAATAACAAGGATTACAGGGATGTCCAGGCCCCATAGTTGACTCGCGATTCTACTATCAGTTTTTCCTATTATTTCGTCTGGTTCCACAAGCCACAGTAGTACATCCACACCTTCTACGGCTTGCTTAACCACATTTACCATATATTCTCCCAGCTTATTCTTCGCCTTATGAATACCAGGTGTATCTACAAATATCATCTGGAACCTGTCCTCATCAGTAAGAACAGTCTGTATTCTGTTACGAGTAGTCTGGGGCTTATTGCTGGTAATAGCAATCTTAGTCCCAATCAAATGATTCATAAGGGTTGATTTACCAACATTGGGTCTTCCTATAATTGTTACAAACCCAGACTTAAAACTATTATTTGGACTTTCACTCATCTTCTATTTCCTCATAAAACCTGCTTAATTGTTATTGCAATTGCGAAATACTGTCAAACATTTCAGCATTTTCTTCAATGATATCTTCATTACCTATTACGCATAGGCAATTCTGCTTCATTACGCCATCAATCAGATCTGAAAGTTTTCTTATATCATCTGGCGTTGCATTAAGCACTTCATCTCTTTCCTTCTGCAATACCTCTTCTGATACCCCTTCCATATACATGTGAAGACCTCTTTGACCTCTCTGGGAAGGAGAAAGTGGCATATCAAGAGCTGACACTGCACCAATAACAAATTTTGTCATATCTCTTTCACTAACATCAAAATCTCTAACATAATCTGCTATCTTCTCGTACACTTCATTAGTTTTACGAAGGTTTGGATCTCTATAAGACACAACAGACATATTACCATTTCTGTTAATCTTAGTCATACAACCATATGCACCACCTTGAACTCGCACATTTAGCCACAGATAATCATAGTTTAATATAACTTTAAGAACTCTAAGATATCCACTAAAATCATATCCAAGTGCTCTAAAATTACCACTTCTAGCAACATACTGTATCTGAGATGCGTCCTTAAAGGCTTCATTCTTCTTTACACATATCATTTTAGCAGAAGATTTTCTGTAGTTATTAGTAAACAAATGACGACCAAGACGAGGCAGATATGTATTAAGCTGACTATATATCTTGTCATCACCAGTTGTACTAACAAGCAGGTTAGAACTTCTGAAAATCGAATGTGTCATCTCTATACATTTCTTCTGAAGTGCATGACATCTGCTATCAAAATTCTCTTCTAACTCCCTTATAAATCTGTAATATTCTATTCCAGATAGTTTATCTGCAAGAAGGGAATTCTTAGATATTGAGGCCGATGCTCTCATACTTGCCAGAACATGCGCAGCCCTGTTCATTGATGTCTCAAGTCTTGTGCGCTCATGTTTAACAAGGGTTTTTAGTCTTCCTGCATCTGAGAAATCTGAATGAAGAATTATTTCTTCTATAAGGTCAGTAGCATACATTATGTTATCGCTTATAAACTTACTCTTTACAGCAAAATACAGAGTGTAATCATCAGATGTCTTGGAAAAATTAGCCAGCTCTGTACTAAATCCTCCAGTCAAAATATCAATTTCATTAGACAATTCTGTATAAGAATATTTCTCAGTATCTACCAGACCAAGTATCTTAGAAAGAAATGATACATAAGGCAAATCTTCAAGCGATATATGATCTAAATTAAACAAAAGACTAAGATAATGAATATTAGATGTATCAATATTATGATGTAACACCTTAATATTACCTATGCTCTTCTCTGTAAGATCAATTGGTCTTATTTCTCTCCTTAGATCCTGTCTTGTAAGTATAGGAAGTTTTGCCAGATCTTCATCTGAAGAAGGCGTCATTTGATATTCTTTAAGATGCGCTGTATTATCAACTATTTTCTTAATCTCTTCCTTAGACAATGAAGCTTTCTTCTCAGCAAGTCTCTGTTTCAATGCCTCATCTTCTTCTGTTGTCATACCCTTCTTAGGTTTAGAAACAACAATTGCCGCAAATGTATTGTCTAAGAAATACTCTTTAATAAGATTATTAAAATAGTCAGTTCCTATCTCTTTCTTTAGTTCTTTAAGCATCTGTAGATCATTCATTCTGATAAATGGATTACTAGAATCATATATCCAATTATCCAGAATATCTAATCCATACATTAATCCCTTTGGATAAGAGCCGAAGTCTGCTTCTCTAACTCTAAATTCTATAGTATTAATGCAGGCAAGAAGAGCCTTCTTATCAACACCTTCTTTAGACTGCTGTTCTAATACTGTTCTAATTATCTCTAGGAACTTGTCTTCGTCTTCTGCTTTTGCATTTTTTACTCCGATAGAAAAAACAGGCTGCTTAATACCATCGTCAAGGCCACCCATTACAGCTTTACCAACACCTGCTTTGTTAAGCTCTTTACGAATTGGCGCACCGCTACAATTAAGAAGCGCATAATCAAGCATTTCAAGAGCAACAAGCTTCTTAGTATCATTTCCCACGTCCATACAATAATTAATTGTAAGATAAGTTGCATCCTCTTCGCTTTCTCCAGCAGCAATAGGATACTCCTTCTCCACTCTTACAACATCAGAGAATGGCTCCTGACTATGAATAGAGGAATTAATGCTTTGTTCCTCGTAATTGCACAGATATTCTTTATCAATATAGTCTAGTTTCTCATACATATCACAATTTCCATATAGGTAAATGTATGAATTAGAAGGATGATAATACTTCTTATAGAAGTCTTCAAAATCTTCATATGTTAGTTCAGGAATAACCTTAGGATTACCACCAGATTCATGATGATATTCTGTATCTGGGAACAGCGTGCTCATAATCTCTCTATCCAGAAGAGAATCAGGAGATGAATATGCACCTTTCATCTCATTATATACAACACCATTAATAGTTAATTCATCATCCTCTGACTCTAGCTCATAATGCCAGCCTTCCTGCTCAAATATCTCTTTGTGTTTGAAGATATTAGGATGAAATACAGCATCCAGATACACATCCATAAGATTTTGAAAATCTTTATCATTGCAACTAGCCACAGGATAAACTGTCTTATCCGGATAAGTCATGGCATTAAGAAATGTGTTAAGGGAGCCCTTGGCTAATTCTACAAAAGGATCCTTTATAGGATATTTGTCAGAACCACAAAGAACAGAATGCTCCATAATATGTGGCGCACCCGTAGAATCAAAAGGCGGTGTCCTAAATCCAATAAAGAAAACTTTATTATCCTCGTCTTCGTCTGGAATAATTGCTATCCTTGCCTTTGTCTTCTTATGGCTAAGCAAATAACCTGTCTTTCTAATGTCATCAAGATATTTCTCTTCTATTAGTTCATATGAATCTGGAATTCTCATATTGTCTCCCCATCATTAATTAAGTGCTGTTTCTATATCTTCTCTCATATCAATAACTGCTTGTCTTGCTGCATCAGCATAACCCTCTTCTCCATACTTAGAATATGCATCATTCTTATATGCAGCGATAATACCTCTTGAGCTATTAATTATTGCTCCTAGTCCATCCTCATTGAAGAAATGAACCAAATCCTTACCCTTACCGCCTTGTGCTCCATAACCAGGTACAAGAATATATGTGTGTGGCATAACCTTTCTCATAGCTTTACCAACTTCAGGATAAGTTGCTCCAACAACAGCTCCAACAGATGAATAACCGCATTTACCAATCAAATCCTTGCCCCACTCATGAACCTTGGCACCTACATGTTCATATAAAGGCTTTCCTTCCATATCTTTATCTTGGAACTCACCACTACTAGGATTAGATGTCTTAACAAGGATGAATATTCCTTTTCCTTCCTTCTTACAAACTTCAGTAAATGGATTAATTCCATCGCTTCCAAGATAAGGATTAACTGTTGCGAAATCTTCATCAAAAACTTTAATCTTCTCTCCACCTACATCTATTGATCCAAGATGTGCAATTGCATAAGATTCTGATGTGGAACCTATGTCACCTCTCTTAACGTCACCAATTATAACCAAGCCTTTACTTTTAGCATATTTAACTGTTTCGTTAAATGCCACAAGACCAGGAAGTCCAAATTGTTCATACATGGCAATTTGAGGCTTTACTGCAGGAATAAGATCATATGTAGAGTCAATTATTCCTTTATTAAATTCTAGAATCGCCTGAGCTGCACCCTCTAATGTCTTACCCCAGGAAGCATACGCTTTCTCTAATATGTAATTTGGTATAAATCCAAGTTTTGGGTCAAGTCCAACAACAATAGGTGCGTTGGTCTTCTTAATCTTCTCAACTAAAGTATCAATCATTTCTTATTTCCTTTCTGTGGTTGTTGTACTGAATACGAAACTCTTCCATCCTTGATGGTGTAGATTACCTTAGACCTGACTTGCATGTCGGTGAAAGGTGTATTCTTACCTTTACTAACGAAATCATGCGGGTTGATTCTATATTCAACTTGCGGATCAAATATTGTTATGTCCGCAACATGACCTATATCAATGTTTCCTTTGTCAATGCCAAGTACCTTGGCAGGATTGTAACTCATCTTCTCAATTAGCGAAGATACATCCAGGATTCCTGTTTCAACTAAATATGTATAAGACAATGAAAGTGATGTCTCAAGCCCAACTATACCAAATGGAGCTTCCTTCATAGACTTCTCTTTCTCTTCCTTTGAATGAGGAGCATGATCTGTTGATATAACCTCAATAATGCCCTCCTTTAATCCTCTAAGAAGAGCTTCTTTATCTTCTTTACTTCTAAGAGGGGGATTCATCTTATACATTGCATTATCTGAATCAATATCTTCTTCTGTAAGAACAAAATGATGAGGACAAACTTCCCCTGATACATTAATTCCTTTATTCTTCGAATCTCTTATCATATCCACTGACTCTTTCGTTGAGCAATGACATAGATGAAGCTTTGCACCAGTTTCTTCTGAAAGCATTATGTCTCTTGCAGTAATAATATTCTCAACAGCATTACTAATTCCATTAAGACCAAGCTTTTCAGATTTTGGCCCCATATTCATAACACCTTTTTCAACAAGGTTAATATCTTCGCAATGGGCAAGAACTGTTATATCCAGCTTCTTAGCAAGCTTCATAGCCTTACGATATAACCCTGAATCCATAACGGATTTACCATCTTCAGATATTGTAATAAGACCATGTTTTGACATTTCTTCAATATCTGATAGTTCTTTTCCCTCCATGCCTTTTGTGACAGAACCTACTTGTATAACATTTACAAGATTAACTTCTTTAGCCTTGTTACATACATAATCGTAGGTATCTACGTTATCAACTACAGGCTTAGTATTAGGCATAGCAACAACAGTTGTAAATCCACCCCTAGCTGCTGCCTTAGAACCAGATTCTATATCCTCCTTGTATGTAAGTCCCGGATCTCTAAAATGTACATGAAGATCAATTAATCCTGGAGTTACATACAGATTAGTTGCATCAATACAAGTATCTATACCATGTTCTTTCTTAAGCGAAGAAACCATAGCATCATCAATAAGACCAGATACTTCTAGTGTAGACACCTTGTCATCTGTAATCACAATATAACCTATATCATCAAGATTAGTGGCAGGATTAATAATCCTGCCATTATAAATCAAAGTATTCATACTCTAAATTGCATACCTCTCTCTTATGAACTCTTCTGTCTCTTCAATGTATTTGTCACAATCCTCATAAGTCTTAGCTTCAACCATAATACGAAGAATTGGCTCAGTACCACTCTTTCTAAGAAGAAGTCTGCCCTTACCATCAAGGCGTTTATTCATGTCCTCTGCAAATGCTCTAACATCTGGATCCGCATCAATCTCATCCTTCTTGTCAGTCCTAATATTCTTTAGCTTCTGAGGCATTATTTCAAGTCCCTGTGTCAAGTTAGAGAATGGACATTTCTTAGAAACGAAAATGTTAGTCATAACAATTGCAGTTAGAATACCATCCCCTGTTGTAGCATATTTATTAAAGATAATATGACCTGACTGCTCGCCACCAATTCCATAGTTGTGCTCCATTAGTTCCTGTGAAATATACTTATCACCTACAGGTGTGACAATAGCTTCCATCTTATTCTCTTTTAATGCATTCATTAGGCCAAGATTAGACATTACAGTTACAACAACTTTGTTATCCTTAAGTTGTCCTATTTCTTTAAGGTATTTTGAGCCTATATAAATTATTCCATCACCATCAATAAGATTACCTTTCTCATCAACAGCAAGACATCTGTCTGCGTCTCCGTCAAATGCAAATCCTGCATCAAGATTATGATCTACAACGAATTGCTTCAAAGAATCTATATGAGTGGAACCGCAATTAACATTAATATTCTTACCATCTGGCTCATTATTAATAACATAAGTCTTGGCTCCAAGCATATCGAATACAGTCTTAGCAATCATTGATGAAGCACCATTAGCACAATCAAGTCCTATTCTATATCCCCTAAAGAATTCTGAACATGTTGATGCTAGATAGCTCATATACTTGTTACGTCCCTGAAGATAATCTACGATTCTTCCTGGCTCAATATCATGAAAATCTATAGATACCTCTCCATCTATATATTTCTCACATTCTTCTAAGACATCTTCAGACATCTTATATCCATTTTCATCAATTATCTTGATTCCGTTATCATAATATGGATTGTGACTAGCAGTAATCATAACACCAAAATCAAAATCCTCTGTTCTAGTAACATAAGACACACTTGGTGTTGTCGTAACATGCATTAAATGTGCATCAGCACCTGCAGACGCTAGTCCTGCTGAAATTCCATATTCAATCATATAACTAGAAAGTCTTGTATCCTTACCAATAACACATCTTACTGGTCCGTCCTTCTTATTCTTGCCAAAGTACCATGCCATAAACTGACCGATCTTAAGTGCGTGTTCAACTGTAAGAACCTGATTAGCCTTTCCTCTAAAGCCATCTGTACCAAAATACTTCATCTAAGTTCTCCTCCAAATTATTTTAATTCGTCATTCTCTATTATACAATAAATAGGGAATAAATTGTATTAATATTTGCATTAAAAAACTTGCGATTATATGTTTATTACATATAATCGCAAGTCATATTATTTATATTCCTTATGATATCTAGATTTGGTCATATAATTGAGATACTATATCCGAAGGATTCGTATTATATGCTCCGTTAGCAGAATAGCTACTAGCCGCACCATTCTGAGTTGTAGAATAGAAATTAAGCAATCTTGCATTTGTCTCTATTGATGAAGCATAATCTGTAAGACTCTTCTCAATTGTATTCTCATCTGCTTTATCAAATGTGTCCTTATTAAGGGACAGCTTGCCATCACTTCCAATAGACACTCCTATCTGTTGAAGGGAATAGGCATTCATAGATGTCTTCTGCTCCATTGTTGCCAGATTAGATATAACTCCCGATACTCCGCTAGATTTAGCAGAATCAATAGTCGAATTATATAATCCCACGAATTTATCTAATTCCGCTCTTACTTTATCTCTGTCAAATGTCTGATTTCCTGTCGAATCATTTGTCTTAGTATAAAGTTCAGAACTCTTAAGCTTACCTATGCTTTCCATTAAGTTCTTAGAATTAGATACGGTTGATACTGTATTCGTTGCATCACCAGTTGATGTACTAGAACTAATTGCATTAGAAGATATTCTATTAAGGCGAGAAGCTACTTTAGAACCATAGCTTAAAGCAGCATTGCCATCAAAAGCATCCTTCACTTTAGATAAATCAACATCCTTAAATCCTTTTTCATCAAAGGAAAGTGTACCATCATTATTAAGTGTCACACCAAGTTCCTTAAGTGCTGCCGCATCTTCTCTTGTTGCCTCCATTGCACCAGCAACATTAGAAGTCATATTAAGGTTAGTTGACTTCTTAGCAGTGGTTACAGAATCATTATATGCAGATACATAAGACTTAAGTGCATTCTTAACTTTATCTCTTGCATCAGCACCACCCTCTGCATTTTCATAAGTCTTCTCATTTTGTAATGAAGATAAAGCACTCTTATATGACGATATAGAGCTTGCAGGCTTAGAATTAGCCGCACTAGCCTCCTTCGATATAGTTGGATTTCTTCTTTCTTCAATTATCTTATCTAATGTATTATTAGAGCCAGTATTGTTTCTAGATGATGAAGCGCTTTGTACATCTCTGTAGTAAGACTTCATTAACTTCTTATAACTACCACTTCTAATAGCACTATAATCACTTAACATACTAGATAATCCGTTATTATTTCCGAACATAGAACTTATATCATTCATAAGCCTTCTCCTTGCTAATATAAACGCATCTGTCCTCACTTTGATTATATCACGATCCCAAATTCATCTCAACCCTCTCTATAATCTGAGGTAGCGCTTTAACAGAATTAACCTTGAACCTCTCTCTTAAAGTGTCAAGGAGTTCCTGCCTATCAGACTTAGTAAGCTGCAAGGAATTACAGTAAATACATAACGCAGAATCAGCTATCTGTCTTGATGAATAGTCATTCTGAATTAGCAAACTATCTATCATAAGAGATATATTAGAGAAAGCGTCGTTTCCATAAGATGTAAATGATAACTGCTGTAAGGATGTAAACACATTTACCATATCAAAATCTAAATCGGCCGTATATAAATCCTCCAAATAATTATTGGCAATATCAACCAAGGCATTGTTAATATATGTATATCTCACCGCAAAGCCTTCCTCGTCATACTTAGTAGCCGGAACATTAATTGGAAATGTTGATACTCCTCTTGTAATAAACAGATTAATAGTGTATGTTCCCTTCGTCTCCACATAGCTTCCTATTGACTCAGCAAATACATATACATATCTGTTTGTAGGAAATGTGCTATTCTTCTTAGCAATACCTTTCTTGTTGTTCTCATGAAATGAAACAACGACCTCCTCCCCTCTTGTTGCATCCACCTTGATATACACAGATATACGATAATAGTTATCAAGAACACATATAGCATTATCGAACTTCTCCTGCGACTTAATCTCAATAATCATAAATGGCTGTATATTAGACAGATACTTCTTGATATAATCTAACTTATCAAGCCCAACATAATCTAAGTATTTGAGTAAATGTAAATTGTACTTGGATAAATGTTCACTTTCATCCAGACGAATTCTATCTAGCCTTGCAAGTCGGCGTAGCTTATATGCTAATTGTTTTTGATTGAGCAGCTCGTCATCTAAAGCGTAGCATTGAGTGTCTACGTCATTATAAGATGCATCTCTATTGGTTATGGTATGAGACATCTTCTCTAAATAAGCAATAATGCGGCGCTTAACATCTTCTGAAGAATTACGATACACATCAATTATCATCTTCTCTTCTTCTGATATAAAATAGTCTGTCAGGCCACACTTATCTTCTCCTATCAATTCGCTAACAGATATACCAAGAGCAGAGGCAATAGTTGTAAGCTTCTCTGCTCCAGGAGTGTTCCCCTTTTTCTTCCAATCGCTTATGGTACTCTCAGGAATATTCGTACGTTTTGAAAACTCCTTCTGTGTGATTTTCTTTTCTGACATTTTATTGAAGATAACATCTGTAATGCTCATAATAGCCTCCTTGTAATATCCGTATTTACGGATTGTGTGGATAAAAAAATAAAGCCGTAACCAGACAGCTTTATTCTAATCCGTTTTTACGGATTTGTCAACACTTGGTTGACTGGGGACCTGTCAACATTAACCAAAGTATCTAAAGCATAGTGTTGTAATGTCGTCAAACTGCTCTGCCTTACCTACGAACTCTGATACTCTCTTTCTTACATGTGCATCAATTTCCTCCGGTGAGGCATCTGCTACTTCGTTTAGTGCAGCCACCAGTCTCTTAGAGCCAAATAATTCACCGTCAATATTACGTGCTTCTGTTACACCATCCGTGTATAAGAAAACAGTGTCATTAGGCTTTAAGTCAATTTCATTTAACTGGAACTTGGCAGTCTTAAGAGCAACTAAAACTATACTGTGCTTGTCCTTTTCTATAGTATATTTTCCATCATCCTTCTGCAAAGCTGAATAATTATGTCCAGCATCCACAAAGGCCATATGCCCCGTAACAAGATTAACGACTCCTAGCCATACAGTTACAAACATATCAGCATTACTGTTTTCAATAAGCTTAAGGTTTGCTGCACTTATAGCTTCAATAGCATCACCGCCACATATTATCATTTGCGATTGAATAATCTGCTTTGCCTGCGCCATAAAAAGCGCCGCCGTTATCCCTTTGCCAGACACATCTGCAATAAGAATAACCAGATTATCATTATCGACAAAAAACATATCGTAGAAATCTCCGCCTACCTCCTTTGCAGGCGTCATAGAAGCGAAAATATCAAATTCCTTACGGTCTGGAAATGCCGGGAAAGTATTAGGCAGCATGTTATATTGTATAGATGTGGCTGCAGCAAGCTCCTTTTCCCTGGCCATCTGATTCTTACTCTGCTCAATACTTACTAAGCAGTAAGTCATAATTAGGGCTGCCATAATCACACCGCATGTAACAGATAAGCCATCAGCCGGGTCTGGCAACACAGCAACAACTACCGGACCACCCAAGAATACAGAAAATGCCAGGACATGATTGCGGTCAAGCTCCTTTCTGCGTTTTACAAATACCACAATCATTAGCACGACTGCTATAACAAAGTAAATATATGTGCACAGATAAAGTGGTCCTCTTGAATATACACCCTGGGAATCTATTGAGAAATAAATACCTGTAAACACATTTATAAATATAGATAACAAATCCACAATAAGTCCAATGAGCATTACACGGTCAATTACATGCATCATTTT
Organism: uncultured Lachnospiraceae bacterium; assembly: GCA_900315945.1. Lineage (GTDB taxonomy): Bacteria > Bacillota > Clostridia > Lachnospirales > Lachnospiraceae > RUG191. Next base: position 40,063 of record ONAZ01000021.1, read on the forward strand.
GTCTTTTGTCCTAAATATGGCGGTTATATAGCGGTAGAAGAAATAGCACTCCATAGGAAGAACCATAAAATACACCGTGTTATCTAATAAATATAGTATTCTCCATTCAGGAACCTTCATCAGAATTCCTGAGAAAAAATCAGTAAACAAACCTACAAATGTAATATTAACAAGATATAAAAAGAAATTCCTTCTATCTCCAGGGCGATCTTTATCAATCAAAAAACACACAATAAGAATATATCCAGCAATCATTCCGAACAAATCTACGCCACAATTAACCAGATATGCACCCTTCATATTATCTAAGCCCTTTTCGAAAAGAGCCGTAACGCATAAAGCTATACCAGCAACATATATTACTGTAATAATTATAATGTTTATTAATTGCCTTTTCTTTACATCTTTCATATTGCTATACAAACCTCCTTGAAAAATGCTCACTCAAAAGCATTAATACTCATAAAGTGCTAAACAAATATCTCAACTTTATCAAATGCTTCAATACATTTACAATCAGTATGTTCATGAAGCTGCGAAGCGCGGAATTGATTAAGTAAAGTAATTTGCCTTATTTCATACTCCATTTCTCTATGACATCTTATCAATTCAAGCTTCTTATCAATAGTATCTGTTATATCAATATAATATCGAGGATTATGAAATGGAGCGCACACCTCATACATATAATACTCAGCTTTACTAGCATTTTGTTGTTTTATCTGACTTAGACAGCTTTCATAAGTAGCTCTGTGATCCGGATGAAGGCTTTTACCCCACGGCAAGAACACCTTCGTGTACCTCTTAAAATCAATCTGAGTCGCAAAATCAGGATTATCTGAAACCTTCGTATCCTCAATTCCTAGCCAAAACCAATTGTGAGGCTTAACTATTGACATTTCCTCTTCGAACCACTCTCGCCTAAGTCTTGCTTCCTCCTTAGCACTTCGATTCTTATTACCATAGCAGCCATCAGTAACTACATAAACATCTGTCTGGCTGGGAATCTTAATGAGTACTCCAGCAGCACCAATACACTCATCATCAGGATGCGGCGCTATAATAGCTACACTGTCTTCATTTGTAAATAATATCTCATCTTTCATTACCTTTTGCGCTCCCTGCTGTATTCTTCTCTGTTCTCTTCTCTATGAGTACGAATATCAACGGGAAGAGAAATACAACGCAAAACATTTGTATAAAGCATCGAATTACATTTCCAGCTTCAGAAGGAGTAACGGACTTAATTAAAGGATTAATAATAAGAGTCACAATATAATAGCAAAACAGTCCGATTGTAGCCCTAACAGCTCTTAACTGCAATGATACGTCATCTTCAAACTTAACAAATCTTCGCTCTAACACCCAGCCTGCAAAAAAGCCACTGGCCCAGCCAACTGCTTTGAATGTATCCTGGGCCATTTTATGACCATCAACTAATATCTTGCCTTCTGCATCATAATCAACCGGATATGACTTAACTGACGCATATATAGCCACTGCTATGGCAATTGCAATTCCAATGCCCGCAACTAACAAATCCATCTTAGGATGCTTCTTAAGCCACTCAAGTAACTTGCCCGCAAGTAGCATCACAACAAGGCCTAATACAACACCTACCAGGACATCCTGTGGAGTATGAACTCCAAGGAAGTTCCTACTGAATATAATCAGCACCACCATACTCCACATTATAATACGAATAACCTTATGTACACCCTTCTTCATTCCAATACCACCATAGAGTGAAGCGGCATTCATACTATGTCCACTTGGAAATGAATATCCTGTGGCCAGCTCCTTAGCCTCGGCATTAGGAATAATACGAGAATCTCTAATCCAAGGACGATATACAGATGCAGTTACCTTCAGAAATCCATTAACAATACGGTTTCCTGACCAACCCATAAGAAGATAAGTCCCTGTCTCCTTGCTTATACTCCAATAAATAATAGCAATAAGAACTATGACAATATTCATATCTCCAAACCAGGTAACCTTGTTAAGAAACTCCGTAAAAATGGAGCCCACTCCTTCTCATAAGGTCTGTAGACCAAATAGAATTGTGATATCCATAAAACAGTTCCTCCTAATGTATTTAAATCATATCTTTATAAAATAGTATACACCAATTTGTTTCTATATATGTATAATAAATCAAAAAAACCAAACCATAAATGATTTGGTTAAAATTGGGTTAAATAATTATTTTAAAAAAGCCCTATGTCCGAGAAAATGCTTAAATATTTAAAGCTAGCGACGGGAATCGAACCCGTGACCTCCTCACTACCAATGAGGTGCGCTACCGACTGTGCCACGCCAGCAAATATTACTAAGGTAGTATAACAAAGTTTAGGGTAATAATCAAATAGTAACTCTATTAGGGTGATTCAAATAATAGATTAAATTGCGTAGATAAGCGCAAAAGTATATAATGAAAAAAACGCAGGCAAATATATGTCATCAGATATTATACAAAGAGGTTATAATGAAACTTGCAAAAGGAAGAATATGGATAATAAGTATCGTTACGTCCATGCTTATATTGTTGGGATGGATGCTGTGGCAAAATATTAGAGTCTATGAACGCTTAGAGACTCATAAACGCTATACTACATTAATAGAAGGTGTGTACTCTCTCGACGGCGGCGAGTGGCAACCTATCGATAATACCAAGCCTATCAATGAACATTTCCAAAAAGCAGTATTCAAGGGAAAGCCTATCAAGTCATTAAAATCGGGCAAGCTAATGAACATCGTATCAAAGAATGCCTGGTACACCATTTATGATTCTAACGGGGAAATCCTTGATAGTTATGACCGTAGAAATGATGAGGTTCCAAAAGAGACTCAATATGTGGGCGAGTATCTTACAAATACTCCCGGTTATTACATAATGTTCGAATATTTGCAATTAGAACAAGAATTCCAAAATGATGAAGAAATTACTCTGGAAGTAGAATACCCGTATGAAGTTAAGACAGAAAGCTTCTCCGATTGCTTCTATATCTTGTTAAGTTATACTGATGGTATATACGAGAACTTCTTTTTCGATATGTTACCATCCATTATAGTATTTCTTCTGGTATGCTTCTTTGGTGTTTTCTTTTTCCCGATAGCAAGCGGTCTGTTAGGCAAGATTAATTTTCAATATCTTGCATTCGGCTCACTATGCTTTTTTACGGGATTATTTATGCTGGTCGATCGTATTAGTGAGTATATGAACCTATGGATACTAGATCCTACCGTATGTATGATGACTGACAAATTGGTTGCCTGCCTTTTTGTACTTTCTATATCGGTATACTTTAGGTCACTGCTTAACGGGAAGGTATCTAAGATTATCGCTTCATCTATCATAACATTATATTTTATTGTTACAATAATTTGCGTAATACTTCATATGACTGACATTGCGGATATGATGGCCACTACAAGAATACGGGCCTTTATTATGATTATCTGTGTTATTGCTATGGTCGTTCTTCTTGCAATAGAGATTCGCGGCAAGAAGGGGTTCAAACTTTTCGATTATCTTTTCTCGTGGGCGCCGCTTATTCTGTTTCTGATAACAGATTTCGTTGACATCTATATTCATGTTGCGGGAAGTCTATATCTTAAGATAGGTCTTGCGATAACTATTATATATCAGATTATTCATTTTGCATTAGACTATAGGCAACAATACAAAGAAGCAATTCACTATCAACAAGTTCAGCGAGAATTATACGAAGCAAAAGTTAACGTAATGGTAAGTCAGATTCGACCTCATTTTATGTATAACGCTTTAAGCTCCATCGCAATTCTATGTAAGCTTGATCCTGATACAGCGTATGATGCCACGGTAACGTTTTCCGATTATCTAAGAGGCAACATGGATTCCCTTAAACAGACAGCACCTGTAGCGTTTGAGCAGGAATTAGAGCATTTGAAGAAATATTTATATATTGAGAAAATGCGATTTGATGACAAGTTAAATATTGAATATGACATACAAGATACTGACTTCGAATTACCGCTTCTTAGCATTCAACCACTTGTAGAAAATGCCGTAAAACACGGTGTGGGAATGAAGGACGATGGAGGCACGGTTAAGATTATTTCCCGTAAGACTGATGCCGGGCACGAAGTTATTATCGAGGATGATGGTGTCGGCTTCGATGTTGGCGAAGTTAAGAACGACGCCCGCTCACACATTGGTATGGAAAATACAAAAAAGAGATTACATGATATGTGTAACGGCGAAGTCATAATTGAAAGCGAGATAGGAAAAGGTACAATTGCAAGAGTAATTATCCCCGATAAGGAGTAAGATATGAGAATACTATGTGTTGACGACGAGCCTTTAATGCTTAAAATGTTGGAAATGGCAATAAAAGAAGCCAAGCCTGATGCTGACATTACAGCTCATAAGAAGCAAGCGGATTTACTTAATGATGCCAAAGAAAACGGCTGTGATATAGCATTTCTTGATATTCATATGCGTGGGATGAACGGTGTCGAGCTTGCCAAAGAATTAAAGGGCGTCAATCCTAAGATGAATATTATATTTGTAACCGGTTATTCGGAGTATGCCGGCGAGGCTATGAGCCTTCACGCGTCGGGATATATTATGAAGCCTGTCACAAAGGAAAAAATTGAGCATGAACTAAGTGATCTTCGATTTCCTATTGTACCGAAAAATGATGCAATTCTAAAAGTACAGTGCTTCGGGAATTTTGAGGTGTTCCTTCCTAACGGAGAGAGGTTGCACTTTGAGAGGCAACGATCGAAAGAAGTGTTTGCTTATCTTGTTCATAAGCAGGGTGGCTCTTGTACTACAAGAGAAATTGCCGCGGCTCTGTTTGAGGATGAACCCTTCGATAAGAAGCAACAGAATCACGTTCAGCAGCTTATATATGCTATGATGAAAAGTCTTAAGAAAGCGGATGTAGAAGAAGCGGTTAACAGGGGCTACAATGCCCTCGCCGTTAATCCTGATGTATTAGATTGTGACTATTATAGATTTAAAGAGCTAGATGCCGGTGCAGTGAACTCGTACCAGAATGAATACATGAGCCAGTATTACTGGGCGGACTTCTTATATGATGAAGATTTCTATTAACATAAAAAACAGCCCTTTCGGGCTGTTTTTAGTGTTTATTTTAGTATTGCTGGTATGCGTATATTCCCCATTCTCTTACATTGTTACCTGTGTTGCCCCAGTTACTTAATACGTTGTTATAGTAATTATTAACACTCTCTTCGATGAATACTCCTGCACCTCTTCCGCCTTGGTCGTGGCATCTGTTGTTATTGAATTGACAATTCTTAATATATTGTACATCTGAGCATTTGCCTACGTCGAATACTCTGACTGCTCCGCCTACATTAAGTGCTTCGTTGTTAGTAAAGTTACAATTCGTTATTGCTGATACACCCCAGCCACCGCGACTCCATACTATTATGGCTCCTGCCTGGTCGTTGGTATGGTTAGAGTTGAAGTCACATCTGTCTATGATTAATTGTGATGATGAGATTGCTCCGCCGGCACCCTTATTTGCTCTCGTTTCATATCTTGATAATCCGATAACATAATTGCTTTCGTTATTGTTAAACTTTGAGTTAGAAATAATTGCCTTTCCAATGTGGAGTGCTCCACCTTATCCGTTATCTGCGTGATTGTTAGTAAATGTACAATTAGTAATCTTATCATTGTCGTTTACCGTAGGACAATTGATTGCTCCACCGTTTTGTCCGTGATTGCCTTCAAATGTACATCCATCTATATTGTAGATACAGTGTCCTGATGCCAACCTTACTGCTGAGTTATTGCATGTTCCTGTAACGTTACAATCCTTCATGTTAAGCTTCATATTTTTAGAATTATCATTGCTATAAAGAATTGCTGAATCCTTTGTTCCATTTATGCTTACATTTTCAAGATTAGTTGTTACATCATCCCATTTGTGTACGTATATTCCCCAATCGCCACCTTTAATCGTTGCATTCTTCAAGTTAAAATTGACATTTCCTTCAAGTCCGAATGCTCCCATCCTACTTCCCTGTGGTACGGAAGTTGCTGAAGAATCAAATGTGTGTCCTGTAAGATCGACTGTTATGTTACGTCCAGATTTAACGAGATATCCGTATGGTCCTGAAGTATAACAATACTTAGTCTTATCTAAGTTATATACATTATATCCGTTCTTTGCATCTGCCTTTACATCTTGATAACCTGTTATTGTAAAGTCTTTACCAGTTGCTGCTGCTTCCGCCCATGCTTCGCTAAAGTTGTGGAAGCCCTTTGTCTGTAATCCGTTTACAGGTTCTGATAATGTTACTGTAGCCTGTACGAAATCATGATTATTATTATTCTCTTGTACTACTTCGTTGTAACAATCATTCATGGCTGAAAGTGATTTCGAAAGGTCTCTTGCAAAATTAACGTAGTAGCTATATGGATCTTCAAGTTCTGTCGGTGTGTATATGCCGTTAGCTATTTCATATTCACGAATCTTATAATTCATATCATTAAGTGCCATAATCGTTACATAATCCATAGTTGCGTCGGCTTGCATTGTTAATAATTCGTTATTAACTGTTTCAACTGCTTTTTTAAAGTCAACTGTTGTATTCCAATCGTGTGAATCCTCTTTATAACCTGCAAGAACTTTCTGCATAAGGTACTCAGACGTAATACGATATCCTGACTTATAATCTGTAGAACTACGATTACCTATAACATAACTTGTCATAATATTGAAGTTCGCCTCCAGCATTGACATATCGCATGTTTGATCTGCTACTATAGCTTTGTATGTTCTGTAAGTTGTCTCATCGATCATTCCTTCACCGGGAGTTGTGATGTTTTTAGAATACTGATTCATCTTTCTTATTGCTTGTTGATAGTTGTCTGAGATGGAATCAGCTTCTTGTCTAAAGTCCTTCGAGTCAATATTTGCATTGATGAGTTGAAGTTCTTTCATCTCTTCATTGTGGTAAGTTGAAATCTTCTCATCCATCTGGTCTAGCTGGTTTAATACGTCTTGTATAGAAGGTTGTTCTTCTTTGGTCTCTTCCTCGTCGAATATCATTGCTAAGATATAGCCCGAACCCTTCTTAAGTAAATCCTGTACTATTTCCCCACCCGGTACAAAATCTATTGCCTTTTCAACGGTATATTCCGTAAGGTCTTTAACGATTTCCTTCGGACTGGGTGCTGCTGCATAAGATGTAATTGCACTAAAGCCAATTACTGAAAATGCTGTTACAATAGCAAGAGCTGTTGCTATTATTCTTTTTTTTATTGATTTGAAAGTATTCTTCTTCATAATAGTTCCTCCTCGTATAATATTTTTTAGATACATTAAATGTACCTTAATAACTTAATAAATTTTGTTCAATAGGCTTAGTTAAGCCCATGATATAATTGTCCTAGTG
>ONAZ01000040.1 GCA_900315945.1 uncultured Lachnospiraceae bacterium
CCTTTGTGTCATTGGACTTTGTTGAATATCCAAAAGTAGTTAAGAACTGATTAGCGGTTATGTCTGTTTGTCCTCCACATAGACCGCACATATATTTTAGGTAAATGGTGTATTTTGCTAACATATTATCTTGCTCTTGGTATAGTAGGTTATATGTGTTAGGGTTAAGCACAACAAAGGGCTTTAATTGACCTGTGCGAACATCGTTATTTAATATAATCCACTTCTATGTCCCACATTCTTCTATATTAAAGAAATCTTTATAACTGCTATCTTTTAGTAATCTTCTTACTGTTGATTGTGATATTATGTTTTTCTAACTATTCATTTTATCTGTCAATTCTTGTATTGTCGTGAATGGTATATCTGTCTTTATGCCCTTTTCCTCATACCTTTCAGCACACTTATAAAGGCTTATAAGATAGATATAATTAACCTTATCTGTTGGTCTGTATGGTATAAATATCTTCTTGTATCTTTCCATTTTCTGTATCAACAAAGATATTATAATTATTTGTAGATAGATATATCTTTGTTATTCTCCTATTGAATTTAAGTAATGAATTATTGCGTTTTTCTTTTTTCTTGAAAAGTCATATTGTTCTGCTAACCAATTATACATACTTCTTGGTTTTATCCCTATTGCCTCCGCAATCTTTTTGTATGTTGTTATTTCCTATGCTTTAAGTAATCTTATTCTTTTTCTTAATTGTTCGTCATTCATTATGCTATCTTCCTTTCTACTGGTATTTTGAACTGTTGAGGGTTATAAAATAAGTCCCCCTATCTATGATAATAGACGGGGGGACTTGCTTTATTATATCTATCTAACAAATAATTATTACCCTCATACTATCCTGCGTTTTCTGCTGTATAAATTAACCTCTTTTGCCCTCAATCATTTTCGGGGGGGGTATCTTTAAGGCTTCATAATAGTTTGCTTTTAATTTCCGTTATGTGTGGTCTGTCTTACCACTTAAATGGGTTTTGTTTTATACTACGAATAAGACGGTTATCCAATTTCCTAATAAAATTATATAAAAAATAATCATAAAAATCAATCAATAGTGTTTTCTACTCACGCTTCAAACGACAATAACGGCTTATCACGGGGCTTGCCGTTGTCCCGCTCCTGCGTTCGCAGATGTGGAGCGGCTGCGATCCACATCACCACAACATTCAATCGCTATCATACCCGAAAAATGAAAGACCGCAATCTTAAATGATTGCGGTTTCTTTCATTTCTTTCTTGTATTTGTAATAGGTCTTTCTTGAAATCCCTGTAAGGGTAATAACTTCGGTATCATTCAAAGTCCCATCAAAATCCTTTGAATACTTCTTGATTTGTGCTTTTGCCTCGGCACTCTTTTTGACATTGTATTTGCTTCCCGTCTTACCTCCAATTTGTTTTCCGTTAAGGCGGGCTGTCTCAATACCCTGTGATACTCTTGTATGTAGGTCATCAACTTCCTTTTGGGCTTGCTGAAATGCTAATCTAATCTGTTCTTTTGCTAACTCCATAAGAAATTTATTGACGCCCTCCAAAATACAATCAACATTTGTTCCCGTCATAGGGACGCCGTTATTCAAAGCGTTCTTAAATGTTGATGTATTCACATAGGGTTCATTAAGAAATACCAAATCAACGCCTTTGTTAAACAATGCTTCATAGGTCTTAAAGCCTTCTTCGGCATCACGGCTCATTCTGCTTACACTATCAAATGCGATTGTATCACCCGTTTTTACTTTCTTATAAAGTTTATTCCATTCGGGTCTATCAATCTTTGTTCCTGTGTATGCTTCTTTAATCACAATCCCCTGCGGGTAAAGGGCTGTTAGGTTTCTAACCTGTCTATCAATATTCTGTTTCTTTCTGCTGATACGGCAATACAAATAAACACACATTGTTGTTATCTCCCTTATTAGTAGTAATATTAACTATACTTAATTGTTCTACTGGTAATATACTACTAATAAAGGCACTTGTCAATAGATTTTACTACTTTTTTATAACAGGTTATTTTTACTACTGATTTAGATATAATTAAAAGGGGGTCTGCTTGACCCCCTTTATATTTACCAATCTGCGAGGCGTTTAGTTGCTGGCACGGGTTTTTCTTTTGCTACTGGCAATAGGTCTTTATTATATCTTTCGCAGAACTTGCGGACGGCTACGAGGTGATTATATCTGCCAATATCTTTACCGTCTTTGTCTTGATATGCGACTTCCTTAAACCATTTCTTATCTTCGGGGTAATGCTCCTCAATGAAATCGCACATATCGTCCAATGTGATTTTCTTAAAGGGCTTTGCTGTGAATTTAACTTTACCTGCCATAGTAAAGCACACTCCTTTCTTTTGCTATAATATCAAATCATTCTTATCTTGTCAATTATCAATATATATTGTCCTAATTTGCGAGAACGCAACCGAAAGGCGAGGGGCTGAATAGCCGTAAAACGCTCTAAAATGCCCTGTATTGAATTTTAGCGGTTTAGCAGTATGTCGGCATACCTAAAATTAAAATCGCTCACAAACAAAAATAAGCCGTCTCACGACGGCTCATTTTCATCATCAACATTTCTATGCTTTTTATCATAACTATATAGTTCTCCCGCAACTTCATCACTAACGGCAATACTGCTATCATCGTCAAACTGTAATGCCAATTTCTCTGTTGCGGTCTTTATCGCATCGGGGTCGGTATCTCCATAAGTGTCTAATGTCATTGCCCTGCTTGCGTGTCCCATTATCTTTGATAGACTTGCTATATCCATTCCGCTTCTTATTCCTACTGATGCTAAATTGTGCCTTAATCCGTGGGGGGTCAATCTTTTCTCATAGTAATCCTTTAAGTCATAATTAACTGCTAACTCATTAAATGCTTTATTAAATGCCGTTAATGACATAAACTTTTCTTTTTTGCCTACAACAAACCAACTATTTTCTGGGTTTATATAATCATATCTTTGCTTTAATGCTTCATATAACTGTGGTGTCATTGTAAATGTTCTATTACTGCTTTCATTCTTTGGGCTCTTTGTATATCCTCCTCCATCTCCATATCCAATGGCACTATCAACTGTAATCGTTTTATTTTCAAAATCTACATTTCGCCATCTCAATCCGCAAATCTCGCCCCGTCTCATACCGCAATAAAATGCCAATAGTAAAGCACTAAATATTGCGTCTTTTGGTTCATACTCTGTATATACTGCGTATAAAAAGTCATCCATTTGTTTTTTTGTTAGATGTGTTATTCTTTTATTTGGTCTTGGCGGTTTAACTGCCTTAAATGGTGTATTATCTATTTCTTCTCTATCAAAATAATAAGTATATACCTTTTTCAACTGGGCATAAGCATTTCTTACTGTTGTTTTAGATAATCCCCGTGCGAATAGTGTATTAATCCAATTCTCTATATCTTTTCTTTCTACTTCAATAAATATATGTTGTCCTAAATGCGGGTTTATATAGTTCTTATTTATTGATAATGCTTTCTTATATGTAGATTTCTCTATTTCTCTTGCTACTAATCTTCTATCTTCAAATTCTTGTAATACCTGTTTTACTGTCTTTTTGTTTTTTGATGGTGCTGTATCTTCATATTCTTTATTTAGTTCATCCATCCACGCATTAGCCATTTTCAATGCGTCCCTTTTACCTGTGGCATCTCTTAATACCAATGTTTTCTGTTTCTTCTTTTGGTCTTCGGGGTCAATGTAATATACTGTTGCTCTCCACGGCTTTCCTTTGCGGTCTTTGATTTGTTTGACACTTGGGCTGAAATACATATTAACTACCTCCGCACAACCTATTTTCTTTGATTGTGCCATAGTTGTGCCATAAAGTCAATTTAATTCTTCAATTTTACTATTAAATATAGTATTTTTTGAAAGAATTTACTACAAATTTAGCAAATTTGGAAACCCTCCGTCTCCACCACAATCTACAAAGTTGTTGTCATATCTACACAAAAGTATGAACGTTCTGTTAACGTGCCATAAATTGTGCCATAGATATGGCAATGACTTTTTTTATGCGTTTTTCAATGGCACAAACATTTCTTAATTTTTTCAATTATTTAAGGTCTTTAAGAATGTGATTAAGCGTGGTGTCCAAAAGGGCATATAATTGGGCTTCTGCCATATCCACAAACAATCTTTCAATAAAGGTCATATCCTCACGCTTGCCCTTTCTACTCTTATACTTTCCTGTTTGCTTTTTGTATGCCTTTTGCGGGTCATTCACTAACTAATAATAATATCTATCGGGCATCAATCCCGCATCGTGTAAATACTCAATATCCATCGTTTTCCCTCCATTCATCCATCGGGTATGTAATTAGTCAACTTTCGGTATATACTATAAATATCACTCTGTGATACATAAACAAAATTGAATAAGGTCAAATCCCTGCGGGCTTGTCCCTTATTCAATTTTGCTGATTGTTATTATATATCTATGAATGTATAGATATTTCTACGCTTGCCATCTTCTAATGGTGTTCTTATTATCTTTATAATTTTCTTATCTTCCAATAGTTTGTTATACTTGCTTATCCTGTCCTTTGTGTCATTGGACTTTGTTGAATATCCAAAAGTAGTTAAGAACTGATTAGCGGTTATGTCTGTTTGTCCTCCACATAGACCGCACATATATTTTA
>ONAZ01000019.1 GCA_900315945.1 uncultured Lachnospiraceae bacterium
TGGTTGTGGTGGTCTTATTTTGATACCTTCTTTTCAACCTGTATAAAATTTTCAATGTTCTTTAATTTAGCCTTGACTTTTTATTTGCAGGCTATTCTTCTGTTTCGTAACGTTTTAGCAACTGCCACCTGAAACACCTGTGGAGCCTGATGACTTGCACCATGAATTGCAGCGGCAGAAAGCCACCCTACACAGTATTCATTATCATAAAACCCCATAAGATTATGAATATACCGCATTGGTTCAGGTGCTCCCATCTCTCTAAACTCTGATGGCACAGCTATCCATAGACCTCTAGCACCAGAAACCAATTCACCCTTTGATCGAAGTCTTACTAATCTTTGAGAAACATCTCGAATAGGAACACCTAAGAGATGTGCACATTCTTCTGTTGTTACAGTTATTATTCCGTGTGAAGTAAGCCAATCCTGTAATTGAGATGGACGGATTATACCTACATCCTGTTTTTCAATCATTGTATTCATATTACATATTATAAACGTTTTGTTTATTTTATGCAATATAAAACCAGATTTCCACTTATAATATCAAAGCTCTGTCCGGGAATAATAATAACTACAATTTTGACACCAATCGTGACACCAATTCTACACCAATTTGCTGTTAAACTATGTGAAAATATGTGATGATATATCAGATTGAAATCTTAAGAATTCCGTGAAATAAAGGGATTTATGACGGTTTGTTAAGATACGTGAAATAGGAAATCAATTTCTATACCAAGTTTTCTCAAATCATTATCATCACTCCAAATAAATCCTATTCAACTTGTGGTCACTATGACCACAAGTGACCTACTTAAATTCAAATCTACATCTTTTTCCAACAGTTTGTTTTTAGGAATTCACTTATATCTGCAATATCTGCACTTTCATAATAATGAACAAGTTTATTTTTGAACTCCGGAACATGATTCTCTGGAATCACTATTAATCCAAGACCATGACTAATCATGAAATGATTTGCAAAAATTACAGAAGCGCGTTTATTGCCATCTAAGAACACCTGTGTTCTCATACAATACATACATAATTCAATAGCAATATCTACTTTGTCCTTGTCGTTTTTTAAAATATCATTAATGCTTTCTATCACCTGAGATTCTATAGGCAATGGCGGGACATACTTCGTGCCTCCGATTGAAACCGTAACCCCGCGTATTCTACCTCCATCATGGAAAAATCCTTCATTAACAAGTTTTGCAATATGACACAATAAATAATAATTACTATCGGCCTGTATAACATCATTATCGATAATGAATTCCCATGCGTGCTTTAAATTGAGAATCTTCTGCACATCATCGGCAGTCATACCATTAACCGTTCCATTTTCGATTATTTCCTCAGTCTGTGGAAATGTCGTGGCAACTCCCTCTAAAACCGCCTGATCGTAGATATTAGCCTTCATATTTGCTCTAGCGAAATCAAGATTTCGAATCACTTCAGATGATAGTTCACTCTGAGTATAACCATTAGCTGCAAGTTCTTTATCAACTCTGCGGATTTGCTTTTTTAAGCTTCTAGCTTCCTTTGTGCTTCTTAAAAGCATCTGGTATAACTCATTTGAATACACATCAACGTAAGTGGATGTCAATCTGCCATTCACTCTTTTTCGAATATATAAATACCTTCCACTACTATTTTCCTTCACTTCCGGGGAACCATCGTAGGGAATTAGATTCAAACGAGCCTGATAATCAGCTCTTTCTTGTAGTAGCTGTTGAATCACATTAAAATTACCGTCCATTTATAGTTACCTCCTTTAGGGAACTTTTCTAACACTAGAATATCAGAAAGTTCCCTAAAACGCAATTAATTCTGGTCGACTGGACCAAAAGTCACATATTTATACAAACATCTTAGAATGAATTATTTTATCAATTACTCCTATTCTCTTAAATACATCAAATCAGCTACAGGGAAGTTTGTGTCTTTAGATAGGCTTAAAGCCAAGAGATCTGAATTGATAAGTAAGCAAAAGAAGCTTCGTACAAGGTACTACTCTGCTAAAAATGCTGAGAAAGAGCTCTATTCAATCAAGCGAAATGTTGATAATATGCTAAAGGAGCCTAGAATAAACAAAGAGCGTAGAAAACATAGAAATCATGAGATATAAATAAAGACTTTCATAAAAAAACAGGCATTGGGCAGTTCTATACCTGTTGAAGTTGGTTCTACTTGAATACCAAATTGACGTATCTATCCTATCCCCCTATTTCTTGCTACGAACCGCATTTATTTCTTCATTTATTTCGTCTAATGACATCTCAGGAAAATCCTTTGCTTCAGAACGTATCTCATCTATTACCCTTTTTGCTTCAGTTTTAGTCATCTTATTTTGCGGAAGTTTAGCTGGAAAAGGAAGTCCTCTTTCCATTCTTGTTCTTTCCATAAACATACGAAATGCAGTATTTAAGTCCATGCCCATAGATTCATAGATTTCTACACAATCTTCTCTTAACTTTTTATCTGATCTAAATTGGTTTAATACTTGCTCTGACATAATACCTCCTCCTGCCAACTACAATACACATACAAATTTAATTGTTTTGTAATTATATTATAACTTCATTTACGTATGTTTTCAACTAAATCGATGAAAAAAGCAGACCAACGCCTTATTATGTCAGCTCCCTGCGAAGCCCAAACGGTACAGGTGGCTAGGACGAACCATGCAGTATCCTCCACATAGATTAACTTTTAGTCATATCTCCTAATGTTAAGCCTTTCAGCTTATCGATAGTGCTTTCTTCACTAGCTAATGCCAAATCAATTTCAGGTTCAACACCACCAATAACTCCTTCAAGTTCTTCCATTGTAAGTTCCCTGTTTAAATCTTTCATGATCATCATAACTTTTTCCTCCCTAACACATATACTATACAACTACTACAAATATATCTTCTGAATCCTAGAAGTGTAACAAAGGATCTTGTATTTCCTCTAGTATCTGATGTATTATATAAATCAATTGTTTCTTTACCTAGAAGCTCTGCTAAGTCTTTTAATGTCTCTCTTTCCTTTCCTCCTAGAAAAAGTAAGCTATCACAGTTACCCTCAATGGTTTCTGCGTGCTTATTGTAATTGGCTTTAAGCTGGCTTTTGCTTTGTAGGATGATAGATACTGAGATGTTTCTAGATCTAATAATTGCTATAAGACGCTGCATATCAGGAATCTTAATGTTGGCAAATTCATCAAATAAGCATCTTACATGTATTGGAAGACTGCCTTTATAATAGTCATCTGCCTTAGTACATAAGAAATTCATCATATGTGATATACAAAGAGCTGTTATAAAATCAAATGTTGAATCTGTATCTGATGTAACAATAAATAAAGCACTCTTTTTATCCCCTAAAGTGTCTAATTCAAGTTCGTCGTAACTCATTATTTCTCTTAGTTCTGCTATATCAAATGGTGCTAATCTAGCTCCACAGGATATAAGAATTGACCTAGCTGTCTTTCCTGTTGCTAATTGTCAAGGGTTTGTTGTACTTAAAACCTCAAAAGTTTTGACACAAAAGAAATGCGATAATTGTTTTATCACATTCCTCTTTACGTTTTATTACATGAAATCTTATTTCCCGTCTTTGAGAATACCCTTATCATTAACCAAAGTAATATGCTTAGAAAAATACTTGAAAGCATTCTCTTCATGGTCTATGACGATTATTGTTTTTCCTTTACTTACCAACTCATCTAGTGACTTAATGACCATGTAGATTTCCTTATTGCTCAAGCCCTTAAACGGCTCATCTATCCCGATCACTTCATTATTGGCTGATAACGCCTTAATAAGCTTCATCCGGATATTTTCGCCTCCGGATAAATCAGATATTTTTTCACCTATCTGCAAGTGCCCTAGCAAGAGATTCTGCGCCGCAATTAACTGTTTTGCAATAACACCATCCACATCCGTAAAAAATTCTATCCCTTCATCAATCGTCATTTTCCATATATCTTGAATACTATCATTATTTATCTTGAACTTTTCAAGCCTTCGATCAAACCCTGTCCCTCTACAATCCTTGCACTCTAGACAAACCTGACTTTGGGAATCCGAACCAAATGTAATAATTCCGGTTCCGTCGCATGTACGACATACACCGTCTGCACTAGCCATATTAGAGAAAAAAGTCTTATCTTGATGGTGTTTTTTTGCAAAAATCTGAATGATTCGATTAGCTATATCAAGGCCAGTAGCTACAGTTGAGCGTACATTTCCGCCCATGGGCTTCTGATTAATATACAGGTAACTATCAAAGGTCTGAGGGAAATACTCCCTTAACAAAGTCGATTTTCCTACACCAGACGACCCAGATATGATATTTAAGCGCTGAGGAGCAATTCTCAAATCAACTCCCTTATATGCATATACATCAGAGCTTATATGAATTCTTTCTTCTCTTTCAATCGGGAGCGGTTCCAACTTGAAAGCCTGCCTTTGTTCTTTGATATATGCCTTTGTATCAATTAGCTTTCCACCTTTTTTACCACCGCCTTCCCCAAGGGTGATAATACGCTTTGCTTTCTCAAAAAACATTTCATGATGATCCACAACAAGGAGTGTATGTCTCTTTGAAAGCCCCAAAACATTGTTATAAACCACATTCTTCTCTTTTAATGATAAACCTGCTAACGGTTCATCCAAAACAATCAGCAAATCACTTAACTGTGATGAGAAAACTTGAATTAACCTTAATCTCTGCAATTCACCGCCTGATAAAGAAGGTATATTTCTATTAATAAACAGATACCCAAGGTTTAACTCACATGCCTTTTTCGCAAAAGTATCTAACTGATTCAAAGAAAACTCAATTGCCTGACAATCATATTCTTTTCTCACCCTGTTAATCCAATGAAAAATGGTTTCAAACGATTGCATCATTATTTCCCCAATGGAAAAACCACATACTTTATGGTTTCTATGGTTTACTTCGTACTTTTCTCCGTTACACTTGTCGCAGCTTAATTCTGAATAGAATTCTGCACTTGGTGAGAAATTCTTAAGCATTGGAACATCAGTCATAGGACCATAATACTGTGTAGTTCTAGTAGACGTATGATTTGTAACCTTATATGTTATTTTATATTTACTATCACTGCATCCATACAGCAATGCTTTTTTTTGAGTTTCCGTTAACTGACGGAACTTTCGTGTTGCCGGTATACACCGATCTGTACAATAAAGCTTTAAAATTTGCTTATAGAAGTCTTTATTCTTTCTCCAACACCTAATCGGAACCTCTTCGATTGTCTTATCATAATCTATTATCTTGTTAGGATCTAACTTCTTCAAATACCCAACGCCAAGGCATTGAGGGCATACGTTTTCAGATTTGTTAAGCACAAAATAATCATATGGGAATTCAAGTAAAGACGAATATATCTTTGCCAAACAAGGATTTAAAGAAAAATATGTACCAATCGTTGATCTAACATTATTATTTGAATTAAGCTGCTTTATAGGTATTGTTACAACCATATTAGAAAACGATTGCACTTTATACTCTGGCTCATTTACACCGTCATAATACATGGCTCCCAATTCATGTAAACCTATTTGAGCAACTGTATCATAGGCAAGAGAAGACTTCCCACTTCCAGATGGTCCAATTATTAAGTTGATAGCATTCTTTGTCAGTTCAACATCAATATTCTTTAAGTTATTTGTTTGAATACCTTTTATAACAATATTCTCAGCCATCTGAAGTTTCCTTCCTTCTACATTATATCTTTATATTCTTCAAACTCAGACAAAAAAGACTCCTTAATCTTTTCGATAGCTGCAATTGTATTATATATACGATTCTCCGGAATGTTATCCTTGTTTTTTAAAAGCCTTCTCGCTTGCAGATCAGCTGCATAAAGCGTAATTAATTTCTGCATCCTGCATTTCGATTTGTCTCTTACTGTAAATGTCTTTTTAACAAGATAGTTTGCGCCAGGGCACATTGGACATACCGGATATATATAACACGAATTAAAACAATCTTCATCAACAAACACCGAATGATCTTCAAAGTCTGTTTTCATTATATCATCAAGTTCTTCCTGACTAAAGGTCATAGGTGTCACAAACGGACAAGGGCGTCTTGTCCCATCTGTGTCAAAGAAAATAGTTCCAGTCCCAATTCCACACCATTTTCTTTTTGGTCTATCTTTTTCCTCACACATATCAATTTGTCGTCCGAGCATTTGATCAACCATCAAATTATCATTCTCAACATAAAAATCAACTAGTTTTTTTAATTCAGGGATAATGTTCCTTACATACCTTTCATCGCTCCAATCAAATTCTCCTTCAAAGAGATTCACTCCATCTATCTCTTTAAATCCCAAATTATGAATATATATGACATTATCTGCAAAATTCTTCAACGAATACTCAGATATAGTCATCTTAACGCCTTGATCCGGCCACGTATCCCTAAAAAAAGGAATATCAATCTTTTCATAGGAATTGCTCCGATTGTGATTATGTGTTTCTGGCAGACCATCAAGGCTTAATCCAAGTACAAACGATGACTTATGTTCTCTAAACCAAGCTTTCATGTCATCATTTAATAAAGCGCCATTTGTCGTTGCATAGAAAATATATGAGTCATCCGGATATTTCTCATGAGTGTACTCATATACTTTTTTTATCAGATCAAATTCTATAAGTGGCTCGCCGCCAATAAAAGTAATTTCTATCCCGTTCATATCATCAGGGACATTTTCAAATATCCAATCGATACTTTTGCAGGCAGTCTCAAAAGACATCCTGTTATTTCCATCATGCTTCTGATAACAATATATACAATCGAGATTACAGCTATGTGTAACACAGAGGCTCGGCGAAAACCTAATGCCTTTTTTATATCACTCATGTGAAAATCTCCTCCAAAATTTTACTTTCCTAGAACAATACCGTCCATATCTATCATTTCAAAAAAATAAGCTGCCCATCGATTTCGATAGGCAGCCTTGCATCAAAGACTAATACTTAGCATGAAGAAGATATCAGCTACCTGAGCCACTGCAGCTTCTTCCGCAGTTACCAGAACAACCAGTCAAGCATCCACCCGAGCATGACTGTCCACAATTGCCTGTGCAGCCACATCCGCTAGCGTAATATATTTCGCCAGCAAGTGCGGGGGTGTAATTTGCCTTCATACTCTTTAATTCATCAAGAATAGTGTCATTCAACAGTCCCATGAGCCTTAACCTCCTTCTGTATAGAATAACGGTAACTTGATTATAGCGACCCACAGCAGCACTGTCAAGTTTTAAAATGCGAAACTTCTAAATGTAGGGTTACAATTGATGTGAGACTTTAAGTATATATAAAAAACGGTTGAGTTCTATAAAATGTTAATCACCACAAAAACTATTTATAGAGAAAGGCTCAACCGTCATGAATATTATAACATACCTTTCATGGTCGCCTATCACATTTAAATAAGATTATATTAGACTAATCTTTTATCCTTTTTAAGTTATTATTTGTGATGAACCACAATACTCACAAGTAGCCGATTTACCTTGAACACCTGTTATTTGAGCACCACAATTCGTACAAAATTTTGTAAGTACGATTTCTTGTTCGGGTTTTGCGCCAAAAGCATTTTTAAATGTATTAACTGTTCCAGCAAGTTTGCCTGCCACAAATTTTGCGACCTTTATAGCACCTTCTTCATCGAATAATGCTTCTTTTCCAGTCAATAGTTTATATGTTTCGTTAATTAGCCTTTTTACTAAATACTCTTCCAAAAAGCAAAAACGCATTGTCTTATCTACAAAATATACTACAAACTCCTTATAATATTTTTCATTTGTAGTGATTTTTATTTGAGGGGAATCATTATATATTTTGATTTTATTAACCTTTATTTTTTCAATAGGTGGTGCTGGATACTCTCTGAATAATGATTTTTTGGGTTCTTGTGCCCATACAAAATACTTGTTGGTAAGCATTACACACCCATCAACACCTTTCTTTCCTTCTTCTTCTAGCAAACTCACATCAATAGGTTCAACAAGAACAACCTCGTCTGCAGATAGATTATATTCCATATTCCTTCTCCTACTTATTTGTTGCTTTCATTTATTCTTTCTAAGCTTTATGCATACTCCAATTTTACGAAGTATATATGTTATATCACCTAAAGCTATACGCAACAACGTCGTCTATACAGAGTATTATATCACAAAATCTACGTTCAACAACATTTGACACATACAAAAAAGACCTGATACATCAGGCCTTCTTTGCATAGTCTCTTCCTACAACCCCATCCCTTTTTGCCGCTTTATAGCAGATTTGACTACTCGCTTAGAATTTATGATGTTTGCTTCTATGCGCTTATCGTTTAGGCGCTTATGTAGGCTTGTTGGTGATTTGGATGTGATTGCTGTCTCTATTGCCTTTGTTTTGCCTTAGAAATTGTACGAAAAAAATAAGAGATATCAACCCTGCATTACACCGCTTCGCGGCAAGGGGGTTGACATCTCTATATTTCTTTTCGTGTTTAGTAGTCAGGGCAAAACAATAGATAGGCATAATGACTCACTCATTTATGATGTGCATAATATCGTTCATGGATTATACTATTTATTCTTTCAACCCGCGTTCTTAATTCAGCTACATAATCCTTTCTAGTAGTCCTCTTGCTACTTGTATAGTTTCTTTATACCTTATATCTTCTGCATAGGAGTATTTGCGTTGATACGATTCCCAAAGAATATTTAACTTAGCATCATTCTCAATTGTATCAACTATGTCTCTCCAACTATCTTTAAGGCTTATCGTATTTCTTTTTATACAGGTTGCTTCCAAAGCTTCTTTTAACACTACATAATCTATTTCACTTCTATAACGAAGGAACAATACGTATATGTCATAAAAATCTCTCATTCTCGTATTTAATACACCACGAGAAAGAATCGTTTGAAGTTTCTCAGCTAAGATTGTTTCAAGATTATATGACCAGAGTTTAATAGACCTATCTTCAAGCATCAAATCATATTCATATTCTACAGCTTTTGGGGTTATCACATCATCAGTAGATATATCTATTTTGATAATTATAACCATACTCTCTAGCATAGCATTGATATTAATCCGAATACCGGGATATTCCATTTCATCCATGATACTTGAAACTTCCTTTATTTCGAACAAGACATCATCATCCATATCTATTTCACATATTTCTTTTATTATAGGTACTATGCCTTCTTCTGATAAGTTAAGATTTCGTATTGTTGTATCTACATCCATAGTTGAACGCATAGACACACCAACCATTGATGTGACAAGAATACCACCTTTTATAATAAAGCTATCCGCATATTTCGAATGCGACACCCTTTCTAAAAAACGTTCCATCATATAAATACGCATTAAAATACGTGCATCTGCATTATTCTCTTTAGCAACATTCCTTATACGGCCTTTTAGTTGTTCTTTAGATAATGCCATTATAATAATACCTCCATATACTCTCTCACTCTCTTATCAATATGAAATAGCTTTGCGTATTCCAAAAGAAGATTTAAGTCTTTATCCTTTTTCTTTAGGTAACTTTTTAGTGCAGTCTGAAAGTCTTGAATCTCAAAACTACTTCGGCTTCTAACCAAATCGCAAATTGTTCTTTCTAGATTGTACATAGGTATCTTATGACCAAATGAAGATACCACTTCAGTTTTCCCAACATCAAGCAGTTCTTTTTTTACTGTATATACCTTTATTCCATCTTTAATAAGTCTTGCTGTCCCATAACCTGTATAAATTGTAATTGTATGCTTAAATGGTTCTCTATCTACTAATCCATAATAATACAATGCTTCATCATGAGAAATGACAGCTTTAGGGCACCTTAATGATATTATATAGTTTTCATCTTCCCATGCATCAGGTGCAACATACATTCCACGAGCAACACGCTCATATTTTTTCTCTTCAATATAACTATATAGTTCATACTTTTTAACACCAGCATTAATTGCAACCTTTGTTAATAATAGTCCTGATTCATCTAACAATTCTTCAATTCTATTCATAAACACACCTACTTTCGTGCTAATATTGTAACTCATATTAGCACAAAAGTAAATAATAAGTGTACGATTTACCATTTATAATATCAAGGCTCTGTCCGAGAATAATAATAACTACAATTTTGACACCAATCGTGACACCAATTCTACACCAATTTGCCGTTAAATTACGTGAAAATATGTGATGATATATCAGATTGAAATCTTAAGAATTCCGTGAAATAAAGGGATTTGTGAAGGTTTGTTAAGATACGTGAAATAGGAAATCAATTTCAATTCCTAATTTCATAATGTTCCTACTTTCTTTTATTTATGCAGGTTTTACAATTTCAACGTACCAAAAAGTACCCACCCTGCACCTGTAAATCATACCATATATAGTAGACCATTTCAATTAAACGCAAAAGAAAGGCGCATTACTCCATGCGCCCTAATACTCAATTACATATAATGAATCCGAGACTCATCAAACCTATCCTGTTGACTTCGTTCTTTGTCCGGTGCAATGCCTAGCAAAACTCCTCCAAGTCCAATGCTATCGGTTTCCAGCCACATATTTTTGAACTTTTGACAATCTATCTATCTTGTCTTCAAATTTTCTTATACTTGTTCTGTGAAATATACTATCCATTGCCACTACTCCTTATATATTCTACATTATTGTTTTATTATCTCTTTACAATCTTCCCGAAAGAAGCTTTCGGACATATGCTTACAACAAAATTCAGAATTGTATCGAAATCCTCAGGCGTTGTCTCAAGACAACCGGTTCCCCAGAATTCTTTTAGATATATCTTGCATTCTTCCTTTCTGGGTTCTATTGTCTTAATACTCTTAGGAGTAAGCCCCCATTTTCGTTCAAGTCCTTCGTTATTACATGTACCCCTATCAACTGCAGATGCTTGGTCAATAACAGTCTGGTCATTCGAAAATAACGACATCGCGTTAATCCCCTCTTCCACAAATCTTGGCATATTGGGATAATTTGATTGGTCAATCTTAAAAAGAGCACTATAATACTCTATTGTATTTTGATTGACATAATACCTGTTACGATGCCTGTACTCCTCATCATCATAATTCATTGTCCACGTTAACGTACCATCCGATAATTGTTCTAACATTTATTCCACCCTATACAGCTTTCAATCCTTTTTTCCCTTAGTCTTACCTCCAGCCATAACCATCTTTGCTTTTGCATTGGCACAATAACTTCTTATGAAATTCTCTACAAAATCAAAGTCTTCGCTTTTGGCATAGATAGGGTTTTTACTTAGGCACATCGCTTATTTTCATAATGTAGTAATCTGTCGGTTGATAATTCTTGTAGGCAGTCTCATAGAATTTCTTGGTTGGTCTGTCTGCGTCGTTAGCCTCTTTATTGCTGACATACGCGTTATAAAGTGATTGATCCACACCTATTTTATTAAGTGCTATCATAGGACCATAATAATCAATCGGAACAGTTATCGTATATTGTCCTGTCTGTCTATACGTAGTCGTAAATACAAGCGTGCCATCCTGAAGCGTTTCTTTCTGTGAAGGATCCCAGCCTCCGGAAATCATGTTCTTACTTACAGCCACATTATATGTCGTACCATTCCAGAGAACCGTATTATTTTTCGAAGTAGTGCTTGCGTCACCTACACCATGCTCCTCACTATCGTACTCGTCACCTGTATTACCATCGAACACATTCGGTGTGTAATAAATAGCATTAAGCTTAAGTCTCATGGAGCCTCCGAGAATTGCGACGTCTTCCGTCACTTCCGCCGGAATGGTCATATCGTACTTGAATGATATAGTTTTAGTCTTAGAATCACTGCTTGTCGTCTCAGTATAGTTATATAGCTTAAATGTTGCATCCTTCTGATCAATCATTAAGCCTTCGTTAATTATCTGTCTGCCTTCATCATCCAGCGCATAAGTATATGCTTTATTATTGTAAGTCTGATTGGCAGGCGATACAGTCAGATTATTAGCCTGTATAAATGACGTCTGGTTCTCGGAGGATATGGTAGTATTAGTCTTCGCATCATCATTTTTAACAAAACCTCTCACCAAAAAGAACACAAGAACTCCTGTAATGGCAAGAAATATTACCGCGCCTATAATTATGAGCGCAATAATCCAACCCTTAGACTTCTTCGGTGGCATATTCCCCTGCGGATTATAGGGTCCTTGATTACCGTAATATCCTTGATTACCATATGCTCCTTGATTAGCGTTAGGTTGCTGATTACCATACGGTGCTTGATTAGCGTTAGGCTGCTGATTGCCATATGACTGTTGGTTCTCAAATCTGAAACCGCACTCGCTGCAGAATGAGACTCCATTCTGTGATTCTTTTCCGCAATTTGGACATCTCATACCAAATCATCCTCCTCTCACACTATCTTACTTTATTATTGCTTAGACATTATAATAGTTCCCGACGAGCCATCGTACGAGTCTGTTCCATCTATCGTCAGTATAGTGCCTTCCAACGTTCCTGAAAGTGTCATTGTTCCGTTTGGATAATTAATTACCAATGACACATTACCATTAGAAAGTTCCCAAATACCGGAAAAGTCTTCCTGTCCATGCATTATTATAGTTCCGTCCTCTTTAAATTCGAATAATCCGTAGACATCATCTCCCGAATATGTTTCTCCACCCGTTGAGTAGCTTATTACGTTCCACGTACCGATAAGCAGAGCTCTGTCGGCACTGTCTTTATTCTGTGTCGTGTTATTTGTAGTATTAGTGTTATTTGTAGTATTAGTGGTATTTTGATTAGCAGTAGGGTCGGTATTCTTACCGGCGGTTGGTTTATCGGATTTCTTATCGTTTGATACAGTGCTGCTTGTCTTATCGAAGCCCATTTCAACCGGCTTACCGTCAATCTCCCAATCAAGCTTCATTGAATCGCCGTTAACTATGGCCGTATGTTCCTCCTTCTTCGACGAATCGGTCTTGTCGGGCACATATATTATTATGGCATCTGCCTTCTTCTTCCAATCATAGACTTCTGACTTACCATTATATGTATACTTCGTTGTGCCATCATCATAGAATTCAAATGACATCGAAATACCGAGTTCTTTCGCAGTAGTTTGCTTGCCATCAATAGTTACATTAGACAAGTCCCACATACCTACCATAATGGCGGCATCTTCTTTGCTTACCTTCTTACCGAATAACGAGCATCCACATCCCGTTATCAAGAGGGATAGCATCATTATCATTGTTACTGCAACAATCGTTTTACTTCTTTTCATAGGTTCTCCCCTTTCGCAGGTCTCACACTTTTGAATCCCAAATCCGATAATATACTTATAATAACCCGGCGGTCATTTTTTTAATCGGATCGTTAATCATCGTACTTGTAAGTATTACCGGAACTATTGCCGGCCAAAAGAATAATATACTTAATACTATACCACCCGCAATGTTATAACCGCGAAACTTACTTATGATAACACCGGTGTCACCATCCACACATTTTGCATACTTTCTGTATTCGGCGAACTTGATAAAGAATGCAATAAGTACACCTGCAAAATCTATGAATGCCGCAACAGAAAAAATAGTATTAGACGGACCATAATAATATGCATCTGAAATACATACAATTGAGAATATTAAGAACATTAGCGCGCACAGGCTGCAAAAAATTGCATATCCGAGATATGTGTAACTTACTACATTGCACCCGCTTTTTAAAACCTTTTGTTCCTCGGGAGTAAAAATAATCCTCCTCGCCGGCATAGGATTTACCGGCTGTGTATTATTCTGCTGCATACCAATATTTCTTCCACAGCCGGGACATATTCTTGCCCCATTTTCCAATTTCATTCCGCAGTTTTCGCAAAACATATAATAACTCCTTTGCTTCTTACAAAACCCCACTACAATATATAATAAAATTTTATCACATCCTCTTATCGGAAATCAATACGTTGACAAAAATCTCAATTATGAGTTTTTATGTCACACAAGTAAATATCCTTTTCGTAAAATAGACAATTCTCATCCGAAATGATACACTAACAGTATTAAAGATCGGAGGCGTATAGTCATGTTAAATGATAGAATTAACGAACTGATAAAAGAAATTGATGCTACCAAACTAGCTATCTCTGAATATGCCGATATTGACAGGACATCCATAAGTCACATTTCTTCCGGCAAGCGAATCCCCAACAAGCACAGTGCATCTGTCGTAAAACTAATTGACGGCATTTACCGTTATGCAAAAGACAACGATAAACTTAATACGATAAGCGAGATTACAGGCGTTGATATAGCTCTTTCATCCGATGACTTTAAAACGGGGATAACCGATTGGCTGTATGAAGATATGCCTACAAAATATGTAATTGATAAACACGGGGATACCGTGACATATATTTATAAGATAAATGTTCTTCTTGACAGATTTAACATTTCCAATGCAGAGATAACAGAGAAGCTTAATTGTGACCCTGCAGTCATCAGCCGATACAGGAACGGTGGCAGGGATGTTAATCCCGCGTCGAACTTCTCTCTCAAACTGGCAAATGAACTATGGGATAGAGTTGAGTCCGCCGAAGATTATTCATTTATCAGCAAATCAAGCGGAATAAAAAAAGACAACCTTAACAGAGATTCGTTCCAAGAATGGTTTACCGATTACAACGCGCCCATCGTTATTCCAAGAGATAGTAACACAAAAAGCCTTCTTGAGACATTTACTGTCACTGCGACCACTAAGCAAAAAAAGCTCAGAAGGTCGAAGGATTTTATTCTTCCGACAAAACAAGAAGATGCCCCCATGTCTTATATTGGAAATGAAGGTCTGAGACAGGCCGTTGAGCAATTCTTCGCTACAGCGCTGGAGAAAAAGCCGCGCTATCTCTGTCTCTACTCAGACAGCTCTATGGAATGGATGACGGAAGACCCGCAGTTTTTCACAAAGTGGCAGAATTCAATGCTGCTTCTTATTCAAAAGGGTGTGAAAATTATTATTATTCACAATCTCAAAAGATCTACTCCGGAGCTGACTAATGCAATTATAGCCTGGCTTCCCCTATATCAAACGGGAAAGGTGGAGCCGTACTACTTTGAACACGCACGGCTTAGCAACATTTTCTCACACTCACTATTTATTAATCCAAAGGGTCATGCTATTACCGGCTTACAAATCAAGGGTACTGAGGAAAACAGTATATATCACTACCTCACCGATACAAACGAAATCTCTATGCTATGTGATAGTTATGACAAGATGAAGGAAAATGCAGTACCCCTTGTGGAGCATCCGGATAGCATACCTGAAGACAACGACAGTAAGACATACGAATATAACGGCATCAATATCGTTATTACAAAAGACGCCGTATATCTTACGCATAATGAGACGGGCGTAAATATCGGGCTTAAGCACCATTTGCTTGTTAAATCCTTTAATGAGTTCTGTGAAGAACTATAGTATGGTTCGTATGTCATTATTTCTGCAAATAATTATTGCTTCGACAAAACCATCGTTATATCATATTGTCCATCATCACCTGACAGCCTCATTTGATTGCCGGATACTGTTCCTTTATATGACGACCCCTCTGCATCGTAAATAATAATTGTAACCTCGCCACCCTCATACTGCCAGATTCCCGAAGTTGTTTTACGGTATCTTGTTTGGCTTGCCGTGCCATCACCAGATAGCACAAATGTCGCCAAGAAATCAGGATTCGTTACCTCTTGTCCCGCAGCCGTTCCGCTTGTCGCTTTCCATGTGCCTATGCAATTATTCCAGGAAGAGCCGGAATTCTGCGTATTACTTTGCGAGTTAGTATTTTTCTTTATCTGTGAAGAACCATCAGTTGTTTGCGGTGTTGTCTGAGATGACGCGATGGTATTTTCAGGCACATATTTCTTAGGATCTGCCGCATCAGTTCCTTGCTTAGCGAAAATCAGCTCCATTTCCTTACCGTTGACGTTCCACTGAAGTGTGAAATAGTTATCGGATAGAACCGCCGTATGACCTTTTTCTTTACCGTCTTCCTCAACATATATAGTGATTAATTTACCGTCTTTTTCCCACTTATATTTCTCAGACTCTCCGTTAAGAGTGTATATAGCCTTACCGTTCTTCTCGAACACAAAAGACATAGGCGTCCCCGTATCCTTAGCAGCCACCTTCTTACCGTCAATCGTAGCCGCTACGAATTCCCATGTTCCGTCCATTGCTTTAGCGTCTTCCGAACTTATCCTTCCACCCAGAAAATGTGATACTAAAAAGAAGACTAATAATCCTACAAGTGCAAATGCTACTACAGAACCAATAACTATAAGGGCAATAATTCCTCCCTTAGACTTTTTAGGGGGCATATTACCCTGCGGATTATATGGTTGCTGATTACCAAATCTAAAACCGCAGCCACCACAGAAATGCGCTCCCCCCTGTGTTTCTCTTCCGCAATTCGGACATCTCATACCTGATAACCTCCTACATTTATACTTACTTACCTGTAACTCCCAAATTAACAGGAAAATGCTTTAACAAAAAACTTTATGAGATATTACAGATGATTTAAATATAGTCTATCATACCCGTTCCTGCCAAATCAACCCATTGACAAAAATCTCAATTTTGAGATTTTATGTCACACAAAAAAGCCCAACCTTTCGGTTGAACTCTTTCCCTTCAAATATCCCATTATCTGTGAAACACTATAATTCAAAATGTAAGCCAGGTCCTAGAACTATAATATCGAATAGTATTAAAGCCAAACCTATTATTAACAAAGCTACATTAAGCCTAGATGGCAATTTATATTGAAATCTACTCTCCTTAGGCGGTAATACATTCATAACACCAGTGAACATAAAGCCCCAGAAGAATGGAATCCACATCATATTGTATAATGCTCCAAGACCGAGATTTAATTCACCAGATGGAGACAATGCTGTCGTTATCATACCTATTGTAAAGCCTATAATTAGCATTATTATATGAAGCTTAAAAGCAACACTTAGCTTCTCCTTCTTATTAGTAGAATCCTCAATAAAGTAATATGACAAGTGGTTAAGAAGGAAGAATAAGAATACTATTCCAACACTACCTAAGACTGCAAGAACAATTCTTAATACTATTACAAATGTCTCATCATCAGTAAAATATGAAAAAACAATACCCCAATCTCCTGCACAAAACATTCCACCAATCATGAAATATCCTATTCCACAAGACATATGTGAACCCATCAATTGAGTTAAAAATAATCTAACAGTAGGTCCAAGAGATGCTTTAAGCACAATGAACATAAGAATTATTCCAATTATCACATTAACAATTGATGCACTTCCTCCACCAAGCATTATACGATGAAAATAAGGTAAGCTTCCTATATCACCTAAATCATATGGCTGAACGGCTCCTGCAGAATACCATTCTACTCCATTGCCATATATTAGAAGTGTAATTGCATGAATTCCTTCATGAACTGGAATCGTTAAAAAATATGCAATCATTGCTGTAGATATACAATTAATCAATGAAAAATCCTTCTTCGGTTCCATTGTATTGTCTCCTTAATAGTGTGTTTCTATACTCTGTGGTATACTACATCATTACCAGTAACATCTTTCATTGTAAGTGCTTGTGCATTAACAGTGTATTCTACATCCATAGGAATGCTTTGTCCTGCAAATGTGATAGATAAGATATTACCATTCGTCTTATAGGTAAGATCAAGCTTCTCGCCTAAAAGTTCATATTGTCCTGTTCCATCTTGGTTAAATGTATAAGAAGATGTTAGTTCAGGTGTTTCAGCATCTACGTATCTAAACGTTCCAACAATACCTGTTCCTTTGCTCTCAGGTGCTGCCGCTGGAGCTGCGCTATTTCCTGAACCATTATTAGCATTGGCTGATTGAGAAGTTGTTGAATTAGTCCTGTTATCAGTTGACGAACAGCTACATCCTACAAGGGAAGCTCCTACAACTAATACACACATTACTGCAACAATAATTTTAATATTCCTTTTCATAATTTTGTCCCCCATTAAATTTTGTTAACTTATCTTAGTCATCCTTGTTCTTAGTTTCATTTTTCTTCTCGTATGTGTATTTACCTACCATTGATACAATAGCAATAGCTATTCCTGCTACAACGAATATCATCCAACCAGGATGCCACAAGCCAAAGAAAAAACCTAGAATTAAATATACCACTGCAGCTACCATTGAAATTATAGAAGTTACAATTCCTCTTAATTTTGGATCCATAATCTTTTCCTCCTTTCGATTTGTTTTTGTTTGAGTGTATTTTTAATGTTTATTATCCTAGAAATAAGCAAAAAAATACACCAAAAATGTCTATTCGGTCATTTTTGGTGTCTGTTCGTTTAATTGTAGAATACAATAATTAGTTTTTATCAATTCCTATGGGAAATGTTAGTCATATCCCCAAGTTCTGCTTGTAGCTTATCACTTAATCTGATCTTATATAATGAAGCCTCAGTAGCAGACATAGCGTTTTTAGCCTTATCTGGCAGGTATCTGAATGAGAGAATCTTAATTCCCTCCAAGCCAAATAGTGTACCTAGTGCAAATAATCCAATTCCTTTACTTTTTCGCAAGTACCGTAATCCATGGCTTACTCTTGTGATGCACCGATTTAACCTTTGAGAAGCCTGCGTTTCGTAACGCATTTTCTATTTCTTCTGCTGTATAGCACTTCATCCCTTCAATCATCATTTCATACTTAAGCCCTTCTTCATCAGTGCCATCAGATTCATTAACAATCATAAACACTCCACCAGGTTTAAGTACCCTTGCCACCTGCGCAAAGCATTTCTCCAAGCCTGGCCAGAAGTATATTGTTTCAAATGCTGTGGCTAAATCAAATTTTTCTATAGGAAGTTCTAAATTAGATACGTCGCCTCTCTTAATTAAACATCGCCCATTCTTAATTGCTTTAGCATTATACTTTGATGCTTTTTCCACAGATACTTCGGAATAATCTATTGCCGTCAACTTTGAATTAGGATATCTCCTTAAGAGCTCTCCCACATTTCTTCCACCGCCACAGCCAATTTCGAGTATTTCTTCTGGGACATAGGACTTAAGATGCTTCATACCCCAGTTAGCTAATTTGACATGTCCTCCTTTGTTCATTCTACTTACCATCATTTTCCCAAGAAAACCTTTTGGCTTTCTAGTCTGATTAATAAATTTCAAAAAAATACCCATGTTGCTATCCTCCTTACATATTTCTACTTCTTATCATCTTCCAAATAATACTCTCTTCTTAACATTACCCTAGCGCCACATCTAATGCCATCATCAAGCTAAATCCCACAGCAAAAGTTAATACTCCCACGTTGGAATGCTCACCTACAGACATCTCTGGTATTAATTCTTCCACAACAACATAGATCATTGCTCCTGCTGCAAATGAGAGAAGATATGGCATCGCAGGAACAACAACTCCTGCAATTAGAATAGTTAATCCACCAAAAACTGGCTCGACCGCCCCTGACATCATCCCAAGCCAGAAGGATTTGGGTTTGCTTCTTCCCTCTGCATATAAGGGCATAGATATAATTGCTCCTTCTGGAAAATTCTGAATTGCTATACCAATGGCAAGAGCAAGGGCTCCACCTGCAGTGATGCCACTTGAACCGCTAACAAGCCCTGCATATACAACACCTACTGCCATGCCTTCAGGAATATTATGAAGAGTTACAGCAAGGACCATCATAGCAGTTCTTGTAAGATGGCTCTTAGGCCCCTCAACCTGATTGATTCTTCTATGCAAATGTGGCACCACATGATCTAGAACCAGCAAAAATAGAATTCCTAACCAAAACCCAATAAATGCTGGCAAAAACGCAAGTCTTCCTTTATCTTCCGATTGCTCAATTGCTGGAACTATAAGACTCCATATAGATGCAGCAACCATAACACCTGCCGCAAAACCCGTTAGCGCTCTTTGGACATTATTATTTAAATCTTTTCGCAGGAAAAATACACATGCTGCTCCAAGTGCTGTTCCTGCAAATGGAATAAGAAGACCAATTATTACAGTTTGCAATTTCATTCCCCTTAGATAAATACAATGATGTTAATGACATGGAACGGAACCTTATAATACATGGTTAGTTAACGCTAACCTCTCGCCCTTAAAATATGCGCCTTATATAGGCGCATATTAATTAGTCATATAAGTATTATACCAAATGTCTATTGATTTTCAAGAACACTAGGCCCATGGAGCCTTATCTACTTTTCTAGCAAATCTGTTACCACATTTTTTACATGTATATACTCCTGACAGTGCAAATGGATCACCTGAAAGCTCTAAATCCGTAGAACCACATTCTGGGCACTTATCTGGTTTATTATTACCGTGACAAGCACCACCACTTACTGCTTCAAGCTGCTCGTCTGTTAATGTAACACCTTCTGCTTTAGCAAGTGCGAGTATCTCTTCTGAACTCTTACACTCTCTAACCTTATTCTTCTGCTCTTCTGTTAAACCCTTCAATAATTCTTCTCTCATAATATATACCTCCTATCACATTATATGTAATATTATTGTTTCCAAACATAATCGCAACATAAGCATCTGTATTGAATAATAGATCCATTAGTTCTATCATCTGTCCATACTTTTTCTTTCATACAGCTAAGATAATCAGCACCACAATTAGGACATTTTACCTTTGATTTTTTAAAGCATCCACCACCAGATACTGCTTCTAACTGTTCTTCAGTAAGTTCAACACCTTCTGCCTTAGCAAGATTTATGATTTCATCTGCACTCTTGCAAGCTTCAACCTTCTTAATTTGCTCATCTGTTAAGCCTTTTAATAATTCTTTTCTCATAATAATTACCCCCTTCTATCGAATAATCTATAATATTTTAAAAAATAAATTATTATAAAATTTATCTTTCACATATATATACACAATTAAATCATAAAATGCGACATTTTTTATATATTTGTTGTTTTAAGTGAATATATCATGCATCAATATTATCACTCATCTCTCTTTTGCCCCTTTATCCTTCCAATAACATATCCAATAACTATTCCTATTGCCACGCCAATTATTAATGCTACGATTACACATATTGTGGTATAGATTCCATACATACCTGATATAATTTTCATAATTAACACAGCAGCAACAATTGTTACTATAAGTGCTAATATTAGAATTAATATACTTTTTACTTTCTTATCTTTCACAGTTTCCCTCCATATAATAGTATCTTAATAATGACACATTACTAATTGTTTTTTAACCAGGCAATTATGTCATCGCTTTCATACATTGGCTTTCCATCAATAAATAGACAAGGAACCTGTTCTTTGCCTCCTACTTCTATTAGACGCTTTCTGTCATCCGCATTCTTCCGAATATCATGAAATTCAATATCTTTTCTTCCGCTCATCTGTATCTCATTTATAACCTTACGACAATATGGACATGTCTCGAACATGTATAATTCAAGTTTCATAATAATTACCTCCTTATGTTAATTCCTATATTGAATTATAACATAATTGAGAGAAGTTCTTCTGTCAAATATTGTTTTATTATTATAACAAATTTAACATTTCCTATTGACAAAAAAATATAACGGTATATAATTACTTGTGTAAAAGTAATTAGTGCAAAAGTAAACGAGGTCTATATGAGTGTTCAGGAAAATGCTTATGATTGTTTAAAACTTAATAATCAGGTTTGTTTTCCATTGTACGCATGCTCTAAGGAATTAGTAAGACAATACTCCCCTTACCTTAAGCAATTAGGGCTAACCTATACACAATACATTGTGATGATGGTTATGTGGGAGAAGGAATCAATTTCTTCTAGAGAACTTGCTAGATTAACTCATCTTGACTACGGAACACTTACACCAGTTCTTAAGAGATTAGAGAATTCTAATTATCTTACAAGAAACAGAATGAAGGAAGATGAACGGCTGCTCTTACTTCAAATCACAGAAGAAGGAAAGAATCTTAAAGAGAAAGCAGTAGATATTCCACCATCAATTGCCAAGTGTACCGGTCTTACAATGGATGAGTTTGAGACACTTTACAAATTGACATACAAAGCACTTACGTACATGGAGACAAATAGTAATTAGATTAAAGGAGGATTTAGAGATGGCTAATGTATATGATTTCACAGTAAAAGACAGAAAAGGCGAAGACGTAAGTCTTAAGGATTACGAAGGAAAAGTACTATTAATTGTTAATACTGCAACAGGTTGTGGATTCACACCTCACTATGATCCACTTGAAGAAATGTATAAAGATTTTAGAGACAAAGGGTTTGAAATTCTTGATTTCCCATGTAATCAGTTTGCTAATCAGGCACCTGGTGATGACGATGAGATTCATGAATTCTGTACACTTAAGTTTGGAACAGAATTCCCACAATTTACTAAGATTGATGTAAACGGCGATACAGCAGATCCATTATTTGCATATCTTGCAACAGAGAAACCATTTGAGGGATTCGGCAAAGGTCTTAAGAATAAAGCATTTGACAAAATCGCTAGTAAGAACAACAAGAAATACGGAGACAAAGCTTATATCAAATGGAACTTCACGAAGTTCTTAGTTGACAGAGATGGAAATGTTGTTAAGAGATTTGAGCCAACATATAATATGAAGGAATTAAGAAAAGAAGTAGAGGCTATGTTATAAGAAAGAGAAAGCTGTGTACCAATAATGGTACACAGCTTATTTTATTCCTTAAGAGGTTCTGCTTTAGAATAAAGATAACCCTGATAACAATCACATCCAATATCATGAAGTTCTTCTCTATGCTCTTCTGTCTCAACATATTCTGCAAGAACAGATAGAGACAATGCATCTGCAAGTTGGGTTATAGAAGAAATAATCTCTCGGCAGTTCTCTTCCTCAAGAAGTCCCTTTACAAGGGAACCATCTAACTTAATCACGTCAAACAAATTATTCTTAAGGTAATTGATAGATGTCTGTCCCATGGAGAAATCATCAATTGCAAGAAGTACTCCCATCTCTTTAATTGATTTAAGTGCTTTAATAGTATCATCATTAAGGGTGAGAGTTTCCTGTTCTGTAATCTCAAGGCATATATTCCTACCAGCAAATGGTTCTATATCATTATACTCCTTAAGGAAGTGAATATACTCTGGCGAAAGCACAGTAGTTGCAGTTACATTAATTGACAATTTCGCATCTTCGCCATATTTCTGTATGAACATAGGATGCTCTTCCATAGCTTTTACAAATACCATTCTCTCTAATTCAATTAGATATCCCCCTTCTTGTGCAAGTTTAATTACAAGTGGTGGATAAAGAATACCATAGGCAGGATGAGGACAACGTAGAAGTGCTTCTGCGCCAATGCATGTTCCGTCATAGCTATATTGTGGTTGATAATAAAGTACAACTAATTTTGCAAGACTATTCTTAAGATCAGAAGATATCTCTCTTGCCATCTCACCATACACATTATTAAGTTCAGTCAACTTAATGTTAGCTAAATCCTGCTCATTATCCAAGTAATATGACATGAAGTCGCTAAATCCATCCTGCATTTCCTTTGTAGAATACTTATCAAGTATTCGTACAAAAGGCGCGTAAATCAAGACACCAACTATAACATTGACAACCTGTAGTATTGCGCCATTAACAGATCCTGTTGCTGTATATCCACCTAATATAATAGGTGTGGTCCACTCCACTTCATTAGTTATCATAGGTACTATTCCGGTTGCAATAGATGCATAAGACAGGGAATAGCATACAAGTGGAGTTGCTAGAAATGGAATTAACATAATAGGATTGAATATAATAGGAAGACCAAATACCATCAACTCATTTATATTGAAAATCATTGGAATTGCGGCAGTATAACCCATATTTCTTCTAGCTGAATTCTTTGAGAATATAATTATTGCA
The DNA here is from genome assembly GCA_900315945.1 of uncultured Lachnospiraceae bacterium. Taxonomy (GTDB): domain Bacteria; phylum Bacillota; class Clostridia; order Lachnospirales; family Lachnospiraceae; genus RUG191. The sequence goes on from ONAZ01000019.1 coordinate 24,002, forward strand.
AGTAATAGACTTATAGTTGTTCCACAACCTCCAATAAGCACAAAACAGTCAAAGAATTCTTTTGTCAAAATATTAGTTGGAGCTTCACCTGCCATAACTGAAGCTTGGTTCTCCAATACCCCTGGTGAAAAATACGTCTGCATCACACCCTCTAAAGTATCGCTACCATGAATTCCGAAGAACCAAAGTACTGAAGATAAAAGCACGAATAAGAATCCCTTAAAAAATCCCACATCACCAAAAGAAAACATGCTATTAGCAATTGAAGCAAGCAGCTCTCTTGCTGAATTCTCATTTGCAATAAGAATAATAATTGTATTAATCAGACCAAATAATGATGTAACAATTACTATTGGTAGTATTGTCTGTAGCATTCTATTAAATATTCTATCAGCCCCTGCAGAATAAGCCTTTAGTCTACGTTGTCTAAAGAATCTATCTAATTTACAATATAACCAGGAAGCAACAAGTCCAGTTATAATTGCTAGAAATACAGACTTAGCCCCGAGGCAATCTATACTAAAGTCTTCAAGATAGACACCTGACAGAATAAAAAATGACACAAGAGTTGCAATACATGCCCCTCCACTACTAGCTTCATAGTCTTCATTAAGTCGCATATAAGAAATAGTAATAGAATATGTCATATAGACAGAAAGCACCCCAAATGTAGCACTATAAATAGCCTCAGCTAGCTTATATATAAAACCTCCTGCGAAAGTCTCAATAAAACTTTGATATGCTCCTACAGGAAATGACTTAATTATTAGTGCAAAGGCACCAATTATCAGCACTGGAATAATATTAACGAGTGCATCTCTTATAATCTTTACTATTTTTAGTTTTTCTAATTTATTCAACACATTTTCAGAATTATTCTTCGTAGCATTACTCATAAAAACATTTCCCCTATAACTAGTATAATATTGCTATATAATACTAATGTATCCTATACAATTATAATAATTACACATTATACTTTCAACTGTTTATTTTTCATTTTCCCTAAAAAATAGTATAAAAAAACAATAGGTCTTACATAAAGTAAGCGCCTATTGTCTTAAAATTTATCGCCTAAAACTAGATCGAAGCAAATCCTTCCTCCAAGTCCTCAATTATGTCATCTATATGCTCCGTTCCAATTGAAAGCCTAATGGTATTTCTCTTGATTCCCTGATCAAGAAGTTCTTCTTCTGAAAGCTGTGAATGAGTTGTTGATGCTGGATGAATAACAAGACTCTTAACATCAGCAACATTGGCAAGAAGTGAGAAAATCTTAAGATTATCAATAAACTTCCATGCCTCATCCTGTCCTCCCTTAAGCTCAAATGTGAAGATTGAACCTCCGCCATTAGGAAAGTATTTCTCGTATAAGTCATGATCTGGATGGTCAGATAGTGACGGATGGTTCACCTTCTCTACTTTAGGATGATTCTCTAAGAATTCAACTACCTTCTTAGTATTCTCAACATGACGCTCTAATCTAAGAGACAAAGTCTCTACACCTTGTAACAATAAGAATGCGTTAAATGGCGAAATAGCAGCACCTGTATCTCTAAGTAGAATTGCTCGAATATAAGTAACAAAAGCTGCAGGTCCTACTGCATCATAGAATGATACACCATGATAACTAGGATTAGGTTCTGCAATATTAGGATACTTACCACTCTTACTCCAATCGAATTTGCCAGATTCTACAATAATTCCACCAAGTGTTGTTCCATGACCACCTATAAACTTAGTTGCAGAATGTACTACAATATCTGCACCATGTTCAATAGGACGAATTAGATATGGTGTTCCAAATGTGTTATCAATAACTAGTGGTAGTCCGTGTTTGTGTGCAATCTCTGCAATTGCATCAATGTCTGGAATATCACTATTAGGATTACCAAGAGTCTCTAGATAAATAGCTCTTGTATTATCCTTAATTGCATTCTCTACCTCCACTAAATTATGGGCATCAACAAATGAAGTCTCAATTCCATATTGTGGAAGTGTATGTGATAGAAGGTTATAGCTTCCACCATAGATAGTCTTCTGCGCAACTATATGACCACCATTGGCAGCTAAAGCTTCTATTGTGTATGTAATTGCTGCGGCTCCTGATGAAAGAGCAAGTGCAGCGCTACCGCCTTCTAATGCAGCTATTCTTTCTTCTAACACTCCCTGTGTAGAATTAGTAAGTCTTCCATATATGTTACCAGGATCAGCAAGTCCAAATCTGTCTGCTGCATGTTTACTATTATGGAATACATAAGAAGTTGTCTGATAAATTGGTACTGCTCTTGAATCACTAGCTGGGTCAGCCACTTCCTGTCCTACATGTAACTGTAATGTCTCAAATCTCAAATCACTCATTTTATAATCTCCTTTAATACTATTATATAATCGAATTGTTATGTGTTTAGTTTATCTGTTATGATGTTTCATTTCGTCAAATACACATTCGATGATAAATAGCATTAATTAATTTGTAGGTAACTTTCTTACTCATTTTTTTCCACCTCATTAATTAGTTCTTCCTTGAAACTAAAATCAGTTTATAACTATATACCTACTAAGTCAATAGGTTTTATGTGATTTGTGATAAGAATAACTTATCGCTAGTTATAACCCACAAATTCTCTGACGAATTAACGCCTATGACTTGGAATTGTAGTCATCAAGAGCCGACTTAATAGCTTCTTCTGCAAGAACAGAACAATGCATCTTGTAATCAGGAAGTCCATCTAGTGCTTCTGCAACTGCCTTATTAGTTAATTGCATAGCTTCATTAACAGGCTTTCCCTTAATCATCTCTGTTGCCATAGAGCTAGATGCGATAGCGCTACCGCAACCAAATGTTTCAAACTTCACATCCGTTATAACATCATCATCAATCTTAAGATACATCTTCATGATGTCACCACATTTTGCATTACCAACTTCACCAACTCCATCAGCATCCTCAATTACACCTACATTTCTTGGATTACGAAAATGATCCATTACTTTCTCACTATATAATGCCATATTTAATTCCTCCTATTCTTAATATATGTAAAATGTTCTTACAATATAAATTCTTTCTTACCTGCTACAAGATCTCTCCATATCGGGGAAAATCCTCTTAGATAAGTAACAACTTCTTCAACTGACTTAATAATATATTCCACGTCTTCATCTGATGTATCTTCATTAATGCTAAGACGAAGAGAACCATGGGCTACATCATGTACTCTTCCAATAGCAAGAAGTACGTGACTCGGATCTAAGCTTCCTGAAGTACATGCACTTCCTGATGAAGCCATAATCCCCTTATCATCTAATAGTAGAAGTAGTGACTCTCCCTCAATTCCTTCAAAACAAAGATTAACATTTCCAGGAAGTCTCTTAGTGGCATCACCATTGAGGGCACTGTGTTCTATATTCTTTAAACCTTCTATAAGTCTATCACGCCTTTTGATTATGTCTTTCGTATTATCTTCCATATTGGATACTGCATCCTTAAGTGCAAGTGCCATTGCAGAGATTGCAGGCACATTTTCAGTACCAGCTCTCTTTCCTCTCTCCTGTGCACCACCTTCAATAAGATTTGTAAGCCTAATACCCTTCTTAGCATATAGGAAGCCTGCACCCTTTGGCCCTTTAAATTTATGACCTGATGCTGAAAGCATGTCAATATTATCCTTCTCAACATCAATAGGAAGGTGTCCTATTGCCTGGACAGCATCCGTATGGAATAATATATTCTTCTCTCGACAAAGCTTACCAATCTCTCTTATTGGTTGAATCGTACCAATCTCGTTATTAGCATACATAATAGTAACAAGGCATGTATCTTCTCTAATTGCATCTTCTAATTCATTAAGTCTAACAAGTCCATTTTCATGTACATCAAGAAGTGTAACTTCGAATCCTTCTTTCTCTAATGCTCTTAATGTATGAAGAACTGCATGATGTTCAAATGCCGAACTAATTATATGCTTCTTATTATTCTTAGCACCAATTATTGCAGCACTTCTAATTGCGAAATTATCCGCTTCGCTTCCACCAGATGTAAAATAAATCTCTCTCGGATTAGCATTAATAACATCTGCAACATCATCTCGTGCTTCCTCTAATACTTCCTTTGCTTTCTGTCCTACACTATAGAGGCTTGATGGATTGCCATATGTATCTGTCATTAACTTAGTCATTCTATTAATTGCTGCATCACTCATTCTTGTTGTTGCAGCGTTATCTGCATAAATCATAAATTTAATTCCTTTCTTGTAATCTTGGCTGATTTGTATTATAATCCCTTTAACCTACTATGTCAATAGGTAAATAACCCAGAACAAACTATATATCTTATATTGTAAGGATTTGCGAGGTTTTATAGATACTATATAGTGACATTACAAATAACCTATTATATAATAGGTTGGTGGGTAATAAACCATATTTAGCGAATAATACATGATACACAATATGCAACATAATAGATAGAATAGTATTTCATCACCAATAATAAGGAGGAATAAGTTATGATTACAACTAAGGGAAGATATGCAATTCGAGTTATGCTAGATCTTGCAGAAAATGAATCAGATAAATTCATACCTCTTAAAGATATTGCTGCAAGACAAAATATCTCTAAGAAATATCTTGAAATAATTGTAAAAGACCTTGTTAACGCCAAGCTTATTGTTGGTGTCAGTGGAAAAGGTGGCGGATATAAACTATGTCGCACACCTGATGAATATACAATCGGAGAAATCCTTGAACTTATGGAAGGCACACTCTCTCCTGTTGCGTGCCTGGCAGAAGATGAAAATGACTGTCCTAGAAAGGCAGAATGTGAGACACTCCCTCTCTGGGAAGAATATGACAAATTAATACACGATTTCTTCTATGGCAAGAAGCTAAGTGATATATGCGGAAAATAAATTATAAAAATCCTCCTCATAAACATGAGGAGGATTTTTTAGCGTAATTATTTCATTTAGTTAGTCTTATGGCAACTATCTTGCATAGCGCAGTTAGAGCAGCCACATCCACAGGACGTCTTACCTTTTTTCTTCCTTTTAACCATTGTAACTATTACTATTGCCACAACAGCAATAAGAATAATTAGTACAATTATTGTTCCTATGTTACTCATTAACCACTCCATACGCTTTTCCTTTTATACAATATCTAACTTACTTAATCTTAACATTTTTATTAAGTGTCTGTGCTTCTTTATATGGTCTGAATAGAAGGAATATAAATGCTACTACAATAAGTATTGCAACAATAAGTCCAATTATATTAAGACCACCTGAGAATGCGCTTCCAATCTGGTATACACAAAGTGCTACAAGATATGCGAATACACATTCATATGTAATTGCAAATGCCGTCCACTTACCATTATTCATCTCTCTCTTAATTGCTCCCATTGCAGCAAAGCATGGTGCGCAAAGTAAGTTGAATATTAAGAAGCTCATTCCTGATGCTGATGTGAATGCATCTCTAATTGAAGCCCATGCATGTCCATCTGCTCCATATAATACTCCCATTGTACCAACGATATTCTCTTTGGCAACAAGTCCTGTGATAGATGCAACAGTTGCTTGCCAATCCCCAAATCCAAGAGGAATGAATATCCATGAAATAGCATTTCCTATTACAGCTAGAATACTATCACCTATAGCATCCTCTCCTAACATTCCGAATGCTCCATCTGTCCATCCAAATCTAGATAAGAACCAGATAATAATTGTTGATAGTAAGATAATTGTACCAGCTTTCTTGATAAAACTCCAGCCACGTTCCCACATACTACGAAGAACATTGCCAAGAGTTGGCATATGATAAGCAGGAAGCTCCATTACGAATGGTGCAGGTTCTCCGGCAAACATCTTAGTCTTCTTAAGGATAATACCGGAACAAATAATTGCTGCAATTCCGATGAAGTATGCTCCTGTTGAAATCCAAGCGCTTCCTCCAAATATTGCTCCGGCAATCATTGCGATAAATGGAACTTTGGCACCACAAGGGATAAAGGTGGTTGTCATAATTGTCATACGACGATCCCTTTCATTTTCAATTGTACGTGATGCCATAATTCCTGGAATACCACATCCTGTTCCAATTAGAATTGGGATAAAACTCTTACCAGAAAGTCCAAATCTTCTAAATACTCTATCAAGAACAAATGCAACTCTTGCCATGTAACCACATGCCTCTACAAATGCCAAAAGGAGGAATAACACAAGCATCTGAGGCACGAAGCCAAGTACTGCTCCAACACCGGCAATAATACCATCAAGAATTAATCCCTTAAGCCAATCAGCACATCCAATCGCATCAAGTCCCGACTCAACAAGAGCAGGAATACCTGGTACCCATACACCATAATCTGCAGGATCTGGCTTATCAGTTCCATTCTTCTCGAAATACTTTACAGCTTCTCTATAACTTAATGGATTAACATCTTCTCCTGCATCACCTGGCACTCTTTCAGCATAAACCAGAATTTCTGTTTCTTCTAATGTCTCTTCATCAACAACAGTATATTCTACGTGATCTTTATCAGGGGTATATGCTTTCATCTCTTCGATGTTCATATCTTCACCCTTCTTAAGATATGCGTCCACTGCATTGTAAGCAGACTGGTATTCTTCAGAAGCTTCTTCATATGCACTGCTTCCTATACCAAACAAGTGCCATCCGTCGCCAAAGAGACCATCATTGGCCCAGTCTGTAAGGGGTGCACCAACTCCAACCATTGCAATCCAATAGATTATAAACATAACTGCTGCAAATATTGGAAGACCAAGCCATCTATTAGTTACAATTCTGTCTATCTTGTCTGAAGTACTTAAGGTCTTATCATCCTTCTTCTTGTAAATGCCTTTCAAAACCTCAGCAATATATATGTAACGTTCGTTAGTAATAATGCTTTCGGAATCATCATCAAGTTCCTTCTCAGCTGCCTTAATATCATTTTCGATATGGGCTTTCTTATCCTCAGGGATGTTTAACTGCTCAAGGACCTTATCATCTCTCTCGAATACCTTAATAGCATACCATCTCTGTTGCTCTTCAGGCATATCATGAACGATAACTTCCTCGATATGAGCAATTGCATGCTCAACTGGTCCCGCAAATGTGTGCATTGGAATCTTCTTATCAGCCTTTGCCACCTTAATAGCAAGTTCTGCTGCTTCTAATGTGTTATCACCCTTTAATGCGGAAATCTCTATTATTTCACAACCAAGCTGTCTTGATAACTCTTTTGTATTAAGTGTATCTCCTTTCTTTCTCACAACATCCATCATGTTAATTGCAACTACAACAGGAATTCCAAGTTCAATTAATTGTGTTGTAAGATAAAGGTTTCTTTCTAGATTAGTTCCATCAACAATATTAAGAATTGCATCAGGACGTTCATTGATTAGATAATTTCTTGCTACAACTTCCTCTAGTGTATATGGTGAAAGGGAATAAATACCTGGAAGATCGATAATTTCTACATCATCATGCTTCTTAAGTTTACCCTCTTTCTTCTCAACTGTAACACCTGGCCAGTTACCAACGAATTGATTTGAACCAGTTAAATTATTAAAAAGTGTTGTTTTTCCACTATTAGGATTACCTGCAAGTGCGATTTTTACACTCATTATTTCTCTCCTCCCTCTGATACCTCAATCATTTCGGCATCTGCTTTTCTAATAGAAAGTTCATATCCACGAACTGTCACTTCGATTGGATCACCAAGTGGTGCCACTTTCCTTACATAGATGTCAGTACCCTTAGTAATACCCATATCCATGATTCTACGCTTTATGGCTCCTTCGCCATGAAGTTTTAATACTGAGACTGTCTTTCCAATCTCAACATCTCTTAATGTGTTCATCTTTTCCTCCTAAATCACATTTTTTAAATCATCACTTTCTTAGCCATTTCCTTATCAATTGCTATTCGTGATTCTTTAACCTTAACAATAACATTTCCACCCATTACATTAACAAGAGTAGCTGTTCCCCCAGGCGTTAGACCTAGATTCTCTAGATGTCTCTTAACATCAGGATTTCCACCAACCTTCTTAATAATGTTCTCTTCTCCGGGAGATGCATAGATAAGCGGCATCATCCATTCACCTTCTTTCTTACTTTCTCATCCTGCCTCATATATCATGGGTAGTTAGTGTAATCTAACCCATATTCAAAAAAATATGGGTTAGCATTACTAACAATAATAGCAGGAATAAGGTTAGTTTTCTCTAACCAATAAGTTAATAAAGGAGTTAGCCATTGCTAACCTAATATAGTTATACAGGACTAACTTCAATTTGTCAATATTTTTTTTCAAAAAAAATGCCGGTATACACCGGCAACTTAAGTTATTTTACTTTTTTATAATATTTTTTGATACATTCATATGTCTGATCACTAATAATATGTTCTATTTCACACGCTTCTTTCAAAGCCTCCTCCTTATCCACACCAATAGATATAAGGGCGTCTGTAAGAAGCTTGTGCTTGCTATATATATTCTCAGCGATGCTTCTTCCTTCACCTGTGAAACTAATATATCCATTATCATCGAAGGTAATAAGCTCTTTTGCGCGAAGCTTCTTCATCGCTACACTAACACTTGGCTTAGACACATTAAGCTCATTAACTACATCAATTGAACGAGCATTCCCCTTTTTCTCTTGAACTACAAGGATTGCTTCAAGATAATCTTCTTCTGACTGATTCTTTTTCATAACTCAACTCCTCCTATATCTCAGAGAAATCTGTATCCATATTAACATACAACTTATAATCCGGATATTCTTTCTCAATTTCCTTAGACACCTTAGCGCATTCTGCTCTTCTATCTTTGGCATCGAAACTAATTATCAAATCAAATCTAATTGATTTCTCCTCTTTATTCAGATAAAATCCATGAACACCATTAACATATTGATTCTTCGAAGCAATCTCTGTAACCCTCTTTCTTATTTCTACTGCTTCTTTATCTGAAGTATTGTAAGAATAAATGCCTACTGCCGTAAGAATTACACCATGCTTTATGTACACTTGTTCCTGAATATCTCTAATCAATTTATCAATTTCATTAGCTGTATATGTCTCTGGTACCTCTACATGAATAGAACCATTGTGAGAATTTGGTCCATAATTGTTAAGCACTAAATCATACGCACCTCTTACACCCTCAAAGCTTCTAACTGTCTTCTTAATCTCTTCATCAAGCTCTAGGTCATTTCGCTCTCCAAGAAGAGGGGATACAGTTTCTCTAAGCATATCAATTCCTGATTTAATAATGAAGATAGATATAACTCCAGCAAGATAAGGCTCCACTGATATGCCAAATGCAACATAAAGTATTGCAGCTACTACAGTAGCAGAAGAAATTATAGCATCAAATAATGCATCTTTACCTGAATTAACAAGGGCATCAGATTTAACATTTTCACCAGACTTCTTAACATATAGTCCAAGAACTATCTTAACAATAACAGCTACAGCAATTATTATTATGGAAATCATGCTATAGCTAGGTTCTTCCGGACTAATAATCTTCTTAACCGACTCAATTAAGGCTGTAATACCTGCATATAATACAAGTCCTGCTATAATAAGAGCACTTATATATTCTACTCTTCCATGACCAAAGGGATGCTTCTTATCTGGCTGTTTGCCCGCAAGCTTAGTTCCAACTATAGTAATTATAGAACTTGTTGCATCAGTAACATTGTTAACAGCATCCATTGTAATTGCAACAGAATTACTTACAAAGCCAACAACCGCCTTAAAGCCAGCAAGAAGGATATTAGCAATAATTCCTATTACACTAGTCTGTATAATCTTTTTTTCTCTAAATCCTCTTTCCATTACTTATCCTCTGCTATTCTAAGCGGAATATCAACTACAAATTTGGTTCCATTACCTATTTTACTTTCCATAGTTATAGTGCCATTCATACTATCTAGAATTCTCTTAATAATACTCAAGCTATATCTCGTGCTATTTTCACTAGAATCCTCTCTAGCAGTACCTTCCTGAAGTATAGCAACCATTTGATTAAATAACTCTTCAGGAATACTAACGCCTTTGTCCTCAACAGTGAGCCTATAAATGGCGTATCCTTCTTTCTTGGAAGTAACTTCTGACAAATTACATTTTATAATGCCTCCCGGCCTTGCAAATCTCACAGCACTTGTAAGTAAAACCATTGAAATCTGTCTTAATCTTATTTCATCTGCGTAAACTATATAATGGGTGATTTCTCCTTCGCCCACATCAATTTCCACGTCTTTATTCTTTATTAGGCTAGGAATAATACCTCTTATATTCTTCGTATTATCCCGTAAATCCATTTTGGTCTCTATTATCTCTATATTCTCATCTTCGAAGAACACCATCTTATTAGCATCGTTAAGTAAATTCTTAGCATATAGCTCGATCTCCTTAACCTTTTCTAGATATTCTTCTAATTTCTCTCTATTATCAATATTCTCAATTGCAAGATCAGTATACTTTGACACCTCATCAACCTGTGTACCAACATCATTAGACAAATCGAACAAGAATTTCGCGCGGGCTTTATTAGCCTTATGAGACAAATCTATTTCTTTGGACAATTTCTTCTTAATATCTTCTAATCCATTGGCTCTATGCCATAACATAAAGGCATATATTAATATAGTCACAACTGCTATACCATATATAATTACAATCACAAGAATTATTGGAAATTCAACTTCCTGTATCTTCTCAACTGCATCATCAAGCTTATTAATAGACACCCCTCGAGAAATAATCCAATTATAATCTGGATATAGAGAAGAATACGTAAGCTTCATAGATACACGATCGGAATAGAGTTCCTTAAATGTATAATTAAGGAATACATGTCCATCCTTCTTAATACCCTCAAGCTCTTCCTTATAAGGATGATTTCCTTCCGAATCAGTTGTTCCCGTAGAAAGCAGAGTACCTTCAGTATCCTTAAGATTAGGATGAATTAGTCTTATAGCATATTTATCTCCACCATCAAAGTTATATACTTCCTGAACCCAGATATAGGAGTCATCTATATAGTTCATACTATATAGAAAATCTCTTAGTGACTCTGTAACCTCATCCTTAATCTGTTCTTCTGTCCATTCAGGATGAGTTGCCCTAAGCTGAGCACGCATATTATCAATATGGCTCTTAGTATTCTCTACTGAATCCTCTAGAACTTCCTTCTTTGCATCAAATACTGTCTGATACAAACTCTTCTTAATAACTGACGTAATAAACACAGCTCCCGCAACAACGATAATTGTTGCGAGAGTTAATATTACAATAGCTATTATAGTTTTTTTCTTATTCAAAGATGCATTCATTATTAATCCCTAGACTCTATAACAATAGCAACGCCATTATTAACAGTTATCTTAGCTTCATCCTCTTCTATAACATTACTGATGCCAAGAGACAAATTAGTCTTCATATGCTTATCTTCAACATTGAATCTAAATCCTGTTAATGTGACATAAGTTTCATCAGTATAAGGTACGATGGATACGAAATCACCAAATTGTTCCTTTTTCTTAATTATCATTTCATCCTTAACAAGAGTAACTTTATTATGCTCATCCATAAGAATGATATTATATCCAGATAATACACCAAGGCCAAGTATAGATACATTGCCAAGGACATGGTCAATTCTCGTTCCTGTTGCTCCAAGAAGTACAATATCACCTCTTAAGTATCTCATAGCAAATCTTACAGCTTCCTCTGTATCAGTCTGGTCTTTATGTACATCAAGCTGTCTTATATGATATGGAAGTACATCAAATACAAATGATTCTTCTTCCCCTTCAGCTTTCTTCTTAGCTTTCTTACGAGGCTCTAACCCAATTGCAATTCTAGCTTCATCAGATACTGAATCAAAGTCACCTATAACTTCATCAGGATTAATCTTAAGACGAAGCAGACATTCTAAGCCTCTGTCAACAGCGAGAATATATATTCCCTCTTTCTTATTTCCCTTCTTATCGCATAGAAGACCTTTAACAAAATCATCATCTACATGGCCTCCAGCAATAATATAAATTCTTTCATCAGACATAGTAAAATCCCTCCTCTTTTAAAAATTACTAAACATGATATTACATTTTATCAATAAATGCTTTGACATTAGCTGCTGCGTCCCCATTAAATACAGCAGAGCCTGCAACTATTATATTAGCCCCTGCATCTATAATATCAGAGACATTCATAAGATTGACACCGCCATCAACCTCAATATCAACATTAAGACCTTTTTCATCAATCATTGACTTAAGATTTCTAATTTTATCAAGCGAATATGGTATAAACTTCTGCCCACCAAAGCCTGGATTCACTGACATAATAAGTACCATGTCAAGCTTTGGAAGGATGTACTCTATTGCATCTAAAGATGTGGCAGGGTTAAGGGCAACTGCTGCCATTACTGATTGTGCCTTGATTAATTCTACTGTCCTGTCAAGATGCTTGCATGCCTCAGCATGAACAGTTATTATATCTGCTCCTGCTTCTGCAAATTCCACAATATATCTGTCAGGATCTTCAATCATTAGATGTACATCTAATACCTTGTCTGTATACTTTCTTATTGATTTTACAACTGGCATTCCAATTGTTATACTTGGCACGAACATTCCATCCATTACGTCAATATGGATATATTCTGCTCCTGCTTCGTCTACTACTCGTATGTCTTCACCCAATCTACCGAAGTCGCTAGATAGAATTGACGGTGACAGGCAGTTAGTCATTTCTAATCCTCCTATTATGCTCGTCTTTGTAAATGTGTATTCTACTTTAATACTTCTGTCTCTTATCTAATTCCTCGTATAATTTAATATAATTATCATATCTTATCTTAGATAATTTACCCTCTTCTACGAGTCTTTTTACTTCACAATCAGGCTCATTAACGTGAGCACAGCCTGCGAATCTACACTTAGAAGAAGAATGTAAGAATTCCGGATAACACTCTTTCAAATCATCCTTCGTAAATCCAGGAATATCCATTGTTGAAAACCCTGGCGTATCAACAATATAACTAGGTTCTTCTATATCTAACATAATTAATTCACAGTGTCTTGTAGTATGCCTTCCTCTTCCCAGCTTCTTACTAATCTCACCTGTCTCCATTAATATATTAGATTGTAAGGTGTTAATCAGAGAAGACTTCCCTGCACCAGAAGGGCCAGCAACTGTGGATGTCTTACCACTAAGAATCTCTATAAGTTCATTGTGTCCATCCCTGGTCTTGGCACTTGTATTAATTATGCTATATCCAGTCTCTTTGTACACATCTTCTAGTTCTCTTATATAATCATCTTCGCACAAATCCACTTTATTAAAGCAAATAACTACCGGGACATCCTGATATTCCATCATAACAAGGAATCTGTCAAGCAAATTAAAATTAGGCTTTGGATTCTTTGCTGAAAATATTATAAGTGCCTGATCAACATTACTGACAGCCGGTCTTATAAGAGAATTTTTCCTCTCGTAAATGTTGGTAATATTTCCTTCTTTATCTTCCTCAGATAGAATTTCAATATCAACTTTATCACCTACAAGTGGCTTCATTCCTTCTTTTCGAAAGATTCCTTTCGCTTTACACTCGTATATACCCTGTCCCTTTATATGTACATAATAGAAACCTGCAATACCCTTAATGATTCTTCCTGCCAAAAGACTACCTCACTATTGTTGTTGGAAGCTTACTGCTTCAGAACCATTAGGTGTATATAGTGTACCTGAACTTGTTGTAATATTACTTACAGATATGGTCTGTGTCTGACCTTGTCCAACATTCCAGCTTCCAAGGGTATTACCATTAGAATCTTCTAATCTGTAAGAACCTGGAGAACTTAATGTCCTATTATATCTGTAATAAGTTGTCTTCTTACCAGAACTTACTGTTATATTAACAGTTGTTCCTTTCTCTACATATTTACCAGAATCAATACTCTGACTAATTACATTACCACTAGCTACAGAATCAGAATTCTCAGTAGTAACTGTTACATTAAGTCCTGCTGCACTTAGAGCTGCTGTTGCAGAAGACTGGCTCTGTCCTACAACAGAAGGAACCTTTGCCTTCTCTGAGCCCTGACTTACTGTAATTGTAATTGTATCACCTGACTTAGCCTTAGAATTAGCATTTGGACTCTGCGCAATTACCTTACCCTGTTCCTGGTCGCTATATTCATAATTAACATTATGTTTAAATCCTGCAGTCTTAATTGCATTAATAGCAGAAGACTCTGTCTGTCCTACTACATTAGGGACATTAGTATCGCCCTTTCCTGTACTAATCTGAATCGTAACAGTAGTATTAGCCGCTACTTTGTCACCCTTCTTAACAGATTGTCCACATACCTGACCTTCTGGATACTGATCAGATGCCACTTCTTCTTTCTTATATCCAAGCTTTAATTCCTTAAGCTTATCAATAGCTTCCTTCTCAGTCATACCTGTTAAGTCAACCATTGTTACCTGCTCGCTCTCCTGATTGGAATCTCCACCAAAGAATTTCCACCATCCAAAGCCACTACCAATAAAGTATACTAAGACACCTACAACAACAACTGCAGCAATAATTGCCATTATTGTTATAGCCTTATCCATCTTAGGATTAACTTTACCCTCAACTGACTTCTCATCATCATCGTCAATCTTCTTAGGAGTTGCCTTATCGTCGATTACACCTGCTTCTTTCTTAATTGCATCTAATTCTTCTGCTGTAATAACACGTGTAGTTTCAACATTATCTGCATTATCATTAATAACTACGAAGTCTTCATCAGGATTTACAAGAGCCTTCTTAAGATCAAGTAGAAGATCTTCCATACTCTCGTATCTCTTATCTGTACTCTTCATAGTACATTTTAGAATAATCTTCTCCACACTAATAGGAATATCTTCCACATACTGTGAAGGTGGAATTATATCAGATTGTAAATGTTGTATTGCTATTGCAACTGTAGTATCACCGTCGTATGGTACATGTCCTGTAATCATTTCATACATAACAATACCAAGAGAATATATATCAGTCTGGCAATTAACCATACCATTTCTTGCCTGTTCTGGTGATGTATAATGAACAGAACCCATTACCTCTGCATTGATTGTATTAGAAGATACGGCTTTGGCAATACCAAAGTCTGTAACCTTAACTTTACCTTCTTTAGAAATAATTACATTCTGTGGCTTAATATCTCTATGAATTATTCCCTTCTCATGAGCAGCCTGAATACCACGTCCTACCTGAATTGCAATAGATAGAACCTCTTTATAATTAAGACGTTCTTTTCTTTCAATATATGACTTTAATGTAATACCTTCGATGTATTCCATAATAATGAAATATAGTCCATCTTCAGAACCAACATCGTAAATATTAACAATATTAGGATGCTCAAGAACAGCAGCGGATTGAGCTTCTCTTCTGAATTTCGTAACAAAACTCATATCCTCTGTAAATTCCTTCTTAAGCACTTTAATGGCTACTTCTCTATTAAGCACATGGTCTTTTGCTTTATATACATCAGACATTCCACCTGCACCAACTGGCTCAAGTATCTCATATCTGTCTTGTAGATACATTCCTTTTTGTAACATTATTATATCTCCGTTTCTAAATCTTATTCCTACTTAATATCTCTACTCTTCATAAGGTTCAACAACAATTGCTGATATATTATCAAGTCCGCCTTTTCTATTAGCAAGACTTACAAGTACACTAGCTTTGGTCTTAGCATCGTCGTTACCTGTAAGCTGTGCGAAAAGCTCATTATCATCAACCATATTAGTTAAACCATCTGAACAAAGAATGAATTGTTCAAAATTATTATTAGATACTTCAAAGAAATCAATATTAACATCTGGCTCAACACCAATGGCCCTTGTAATTGCATTTCTCTTAGGATGTCTCTTAGGATCGAAGGTGCCCATTTTACCGCTTCTCATCATCTCCTGAACAAGAGAATGATCCTTTGTTATCTGACATATAGTTGAGTCATTAGCAACATATAGTCTTGAATCACCAACATTAGCAACATATAATTTCTTATCACTAATTGTTGCACAGACAAATGTAGTTCCCATGCCTTTCTTGGTAGGGTCAGCAATTGACTCATTGTATAATACCTTATTGGCTTTTTTTATTGCCTGATCGAGAATAGCCACAGGCTTACTCTCATCTGAATTCTTAATTTCTTCAAGAGCAGTCATTACAGCTTTACGAGAAGCATAATCTCCAGCATTATGTCCTCCCATACCATCTGCAACAATGAAAAGGTTGGGTAATATTCCCACACCATCACCTGATGCATAGACATAATCTTGATTTTCTGTACGAGTAACTCCCGTATCAGTCAAAGCATAATATCTCATGATAATCCTTCCTTCAACTTTTTTCTTCTAAGTTGTCCACAGGCCCCGTCAATATCGCGACCCATTTCTCTTCTAATAGTAACATTTATAGCGTTTTTTTCAAGTTTTTTCTTGAATCTGAGTACCCCTTCACTACTTGTAGAATTATAATCTCTCTCACTTATAGGATTTACAGGGATAAGATTAATGTGACAAGGGCAATTACCTATTAATTTTGCTAGATTCTTTGCGTCTAAATCACTATCATTTACACCTGCAATAAGTGTATATTCATAGGTTATTCTTCTTCCTGTAGAATTAGCATAATGTTCCATGGCTTCAACCACTTCATTAATATCGTAACTCTTAGCAACAGGCATTATCTCTAGCCTCTTCTCCTGGGTTGATGCATGAAGAGACAGAGCAAGTGTTATTGTAAGCTTCTCTTTTGCCAGATTATATATTCTTGGGACAATTCCACATGTTGATACAGTAATATTTCTCTGGGAAATGTTATATCCATCCTGATTTGTTAATAAATCAATAAATCTTAATAAATTATCATAATTATCAAGAGGCTCACCCGTGCCCATAACAACTACATTACTTATTCTCTCTCCAACATCTTTGGAAATTGCATATATCTGATCTAACATTTCCGAAGGAGTAAGATTGCGAAGGAATCCATCTATAGTTGAAGCACAGAATCTGCATCCCATCTTGCATCCCACCTGGGACGAAATACATACACTTAGTCCATGTTTATATCGCATAAGTACAGACTCAACCATATTTCCATCGGACAAAGCAAATAAATACTTTCTTGTGCCGTCTTCTTTAGATATCTGAATTTCCTCGGCCTCTAAAGCTATGTAACTAGTCGTATCCTTTAGCTTCTCTCTAAGTGATTTAGACAGATTAGTCATCTCATCATAACTTCTAGCAAGATGAATATGCATCCAATCATATATCTGTTTTCCACGAAATGTAGGTTCCCCAATAGAAACAATATATTCAGTTAGCTCAGACAAAGTCATTGATTTTACATCTTGAGACATATTACTCCTCCCTCTGGAGTATAGAAATGAAGAAGCCATCATGCTCTTTACATGGCATAAATTGTTTCTCTTCTATCAATTTATAATTCCTATTATTGTCTAGAAATGTTCTGACATTATCCTGATTCTCTACTTTACTAATTGTACAGGTAGAGAATATAAGCCTTCCTTTATTCTTAACATAATTCTTACATACATTAAGTATATCCTGCTGTAAACTAGCAAGACTTTCTATATCGAGAATATTAATTCTCGACTTAATATCTGGCTTCTTTCCAATTATTCCTAGTCCAGAGCAAGGAAGATCTGCAATAACAATATCTGCCTTTTCTTTTAATCTTTCATCAAAAACTGTTGCATCCTTTACACTAGCAGTAATATTACTAAGACCTGCTCTATCTATATTTTCTTTTATTAGATTAACCTTGTCATCTGATATATCATAAGAATATACATGGCCTTGATGGATAAGCTCAGGTTCCATATTCTGATATTCCTTTTCTTCAGATACTTTAAGAAGTTCTGCCACATGAAGGCTCTTTCCACCAGGAGCAGCACATACATCTATAACAGTATCCCCTGCCTTAACACCTGATTTAACTCCAACCATCATAGAACTTAAGTCCTGAACATAGAACAATCCTTCCTTAAATGAAGTAAGCTTCTCAAGATAATCAACATTTTCGAGATAGAATCCATACTCTATATCAGGAATCTGTGTTACTTTAACACCTTCCTTTTCTAACTTATCTCTAAGTGTATCAGCAGTACACTTGGTAGTATTGGTTCTTATTGTAATCAAATTAGGCATAAGGAAAGCCTTACATATCTCATCTGCACAACCATACTCTTTTTGAAACTTATCATATAGCCACTTTGGCATAGACAGGGATTCATTCTTAGTAAGACAAGCTTTCTTGAAATCATCCCTTATCATGCTTCTAAGGACTCCATTTACAAAGCCCTTTAAGCGACTAGGTGCACATTTTCCAGAAAGCTTCACATACTCATTTACAGTAGCAGATTCCGGTATTGAATCAAAGTACCTTAATTCATATATTGCAAGGCGAAGCACATTTCTTATATTAGGATTTAATTTAGCTGGTTTTGTGTTAGAATAAGCAGATATATATGCGTCTAGTTCTATGAATCTTTCTACAACGCCTCTTGTAATACGTGATATATAACTTCTCTTATTCTTTTCCAAGTATTTGTATTTATTCAAAGCATCCGTAAGAACTTCATTAAGGAATTTCCTATCTTCCATTACCTTTACTACAATTTCTAGAGATACTCTTCTAACATTTACATTATTATCGGACATTATTTTCCAAGTTCCTCCATAGGGAGTATGCTTTTACCCAGTAAGAATGCTGATATATCCATCCTTTTCTTACCTTCTAATTGAATCTCATCAAGACTCAAGATTCCATTTCCTGTCATTACGAAGAGATTCTTCTTATCAACGAAGCATACTTTGCCCGCATCAACATTAGATACATCCACATTCTTATGAGACAGTTCAGAATCTGTAACAACATGGCTCTTCCATATCTTAAGATTCTTGCCATTAAGAGATGTATATGCTGTTGGCCAGGGATTAAGACCTCTTACATATCGCTCTATCTTAGTAGCCTCGCTTCCCCAGTCAATCTTACCAAGTTCTTTACTTATCATTCCCACATGAGTAGCTAGGGATTCATCTTGAGGAACAGGATTTATTTCTCCATTACCTATTCTATCAATGGCTTCAACACAAGCTTTTGCTCCAACCGATGCTAGATTATCAAATAATTCTCCACCTGTCTCAGTGCCATCAAGTGCTACTTCCCTAGTAAGAATAATATCTCCATCATCAAGGCCTACACCCATCTGCATTATTGTAACACCTGTCTTTTCTTCGCCATTAAGAATTGCCCATTGAATTGGAGCAGCTCCTCTGTACTTAGGTAGAAGGGACGCATGCACATTTATACAGCCAAATTGGGGCATTTCTAGTATTTCTTTAGGAAGAATCTGTCCAAATGCCGCAACAACAGCTATGTCGAAGTCAATCTCCTTAAGATAGTTTATTGACTTATCATCTCTTATCTTCTTGGGCTGAAATACATCTATATTGTGTTCAAGTGCCCATTCTTTAACAGGAGACGGAGCTAGTTTTCCACTTCTTCCCCTTGGTTTATCTGGTTGAGTTATACATAGAACAATTTCATGACCAGCATTATAGAGTTCATCCACTGTAAATACTGCAAAGTCAGGAGTTCCCATAAATACTATTCTCATGCCTCATCCTCTTCTTCTGGTTCTTCATAAGTTACATCCATAAGTTCACCTTGAACAATTTCTGTATATACATGACCATCGAGATGATCAATTTCATGAACAAGTGCACGTGCTAAGAGTTCTTCACCCTCAATCTCAAATTCTTCCATCTTCTCATTAAAAGCTTTGACTTTAACATAATTTGGGCGAGTTACGATACCAACTTTACCTGGTACACTAAGGCATCCTTCTTGTCCCGTCTGCTCACCGCTAGTCTCAATAACCTCCGGATTTACAAGAACAATTGGACCTTCTCCCACATCAATAACTGCGATTCGTCTTAGAACGCCTACCTGTGGGGCAGCAAGGCCTACGCCATCTGCATCATGCATAGTTTCAATCATATCCTTAATTAATTCTTCTTGTCTTGGAGTTATTTCCTTGACAATTCTGCTCTTTTTATTGAGGATTTCGTCACCTTGTACTCTTATTTGTCTTATTGCCATTTTAGTCTCCTTATATGTAGTGTTTATATTAATCTATATGTCTAAGTACCTCTCCTCGACTAAAAATGTCTTCAGAGAGGTCTTAGACATATAGATTTTGCTCTACTCTCTAATTCTTAATTTCCTCACCTATCATACCATACTAATTGGGTCGAAATCGAAGTAAACATAGGACTTAGGATATTTATTGTTATCTAATAGGAATTCATCAATTATATCCTTAATACTTACTAGTAAGTCATAGTCCTTATCTTTGATATATATAGTCTTTCTATATACATCATTAATCTTTGCTATGGCAGCATCCTGTGGTCCAAGTATTCTTGCCTTCTCAAAATGAGCATTAATAAGATCTGCTAATTCCTTAGCCATACCATCAGCCTGCTCCTCCACTTCTGACTGTATTGAAAGAAGAAGCATATGAGCAGCTGGAGGATAATTCATAAGTTTTCTGTATACAATCTCCTGGTTATAGAAGGATTCATAATCCTGCTCTTTGGAAGCAACAATACTATAATTCTCAGGTTCATATGTCTGAATAATAGCATTACCTTGAAGATGCCCTCTTCCTGCCCGACCTACTGCCTGTGTCAGAAGTTGAAATGTCCTCTCACCACTTCTGTAGTCAGGAATATTAAGAGACATATCGGCCGCAAGGGCTCCTACTAATGTTACATTGCTAAAGTCGTGACCCTTAACAATCATCTGGGTTCCCACAAGTATATCTGCTTCTCTATTAGCAAATTTCTCAAGGATTTCTTCATGTCCACTCTTGCCCTTCGTTGTATCCATATCCATTCGAAGTACTTTAGCACCGGGAAACTCTTCTGCCACAAGTTCTTCTACCTTCTCAGTACCTATATTGAAGCCGCCCATGGCTTTAGAGCCACATTTACCACAAACCTTAGGCTTAACTATTGTATAGCCACAATAATGACAATGCATCTTACCATCTCTATGTAGACTTAGAGACACATCGCAGTGTGGACATTTAAGAGTTGTCCCACATTCTCTGCAGCTTAGACAACCAAGCATTCCACGCCTATTTAAGAATAGCATAACCTGCTCATGGCGATTAATTCTATCTTCTATAAGTTCATGAAGTCTTCTACTGATAATTTTGGTATTGCCGCTTCGAAGTTCATTTCTCATGTCAACTATCTCACAACTTGCCATGGAATCTGTACTTGCACGATTAGGAAGTCGAAGAAGCCTATATTCACCAGAAAGTGCCTTCATATAGCTGTCAACTGATGGCGTTGCAGAACCAAGAATAACACTCGCCCCCGCTATATTCGCTCTCTCAATTGCAGTATTAACAGCATGATATTTTGGTACATTGTCTGATTTGTAAGATGATTCATGTTCTTCATCAATTACTATAAGGCCTAAGTCGGGAAATGGTGTAAAAAGTGCAGAACGAGGTCCCACAATTATCTTAATATCGCCATTTCTAGCCCTTTCAAACTGATCAAATCTCTCAGCCTTACTCATTCTAGAATTAAGAATCGACACTTTATCACCAAATCTCTTATAGAAACGCATAACAGTTTGATAAGTGAGGGCAATCTCGGGAATTAGAACAATTGCTGATTTCCCCTTAGACAACACATGTTCTATCATCTCTAGATAGCACAGGGTCTTACCTGAACCAGTTACCCCATACACAAGATAAGTGCCGAAATCTCCGGCACTATAATCTTTACAGAATTTATTACATATGGCCTCTTGCTCATGATTTAATGTAAGCTTTTTCTCTTTTCCTTGTAAATGGTTTATAGGATTTCTATATGTATTCTCATGCCTTATAGTGACAAAGCCATTCTTCTCAAAATCTCTTATAACACTTGAGCCTACATTTAATTTCTTAGTTACGACCTCCCATGGAATCTCGTCGTTTTCCATAAGTGCAAGAAACAACCTCTCTTTACTTACACTATGACGATTCCTAGCCATTAGAGATGTATATTCAGCATTTAACTCATCTTCAGAAAGATTAAGAACTACAGTCTTCTTAACAACTGCTTTGCTCTTTTCCTTTATAGGAATTACAGTCTTAAGAGCCTGATTCATAGTAGAACCATAGTTTCTCTTCATCCATCCAGCAAGCTTAATTAACTCACTATCAATACTTGTGGAATTATTAACTATTCCAATTACTTCCTTAGTCTTAGATGGGTCAAACTTAGGCTTATCAGATAACCCAACTACGAAGCCAGTTATCTCTCTACTTCCTCTTCCAAACGGTATAACAACCTGCATTCCCTCTATTAGAACATCTGATAACTCTTCTGGTATCTTATATTGAAATGATTTATCCAACTTCTCGTGTGATATATCTACCACTACATCACAATACTTCATGTAATCTATTAATTCTCCTTTAAAGGGTAATCATTTTACCATTATTATTTGAAAGCTCTTTATGTAGATTCCTGATTCCCTTAGCTATATCAGCAATTACTTCTCTCTCATCTAAATGATGCTTCTCTCCTTTAATTATCTGATAATCCTCATGACCTTTTCCAGCAAGAACTATGAGGTCGCCTTTCTTGGCATTTAACATAATAAAACCAATAGCCTCAACTCTATCTTCAACCACCATGAAGTGATCTCTCTTTAGATCAAGGTCTTTCACAAGGTTATTAACATCATCTTCTGACAAATCATCTATATCCTCTGCATCATCCCCTAGAAGTCCCATTTTATAACCAGCCATAATATCTTTAATGATCATAAATGGCTCTTCATCTCTAGGATTATCAGAGGTTATAACTGAATAATCTGCATATCTTGCAGCAACTGAGCCCATGGAATATCTTCTTCCCTTTGCTCTGTTACCACCAGCTCCAAACACTACAACAAGCCTACTAGGATTATATTCTCTAAGACTCTCAAGCAAAGCCTTAAGACTCATGGCATTGTGAGCATAGTCAATCATAAGTGTATATTCACCAGGAACTTCTTGCATCTCTATTCTGCCCTTCACTTTGGCATTCTCCACAGCCTGTCTGGTTATATCCATATCAACTCCAAGCCTATTACAGATTGCAATGGCACATAGAGAATTATATGCGCTAAATCTTCCTGGCATATTAACCTTTACATCAATATTAAGTCTGCCTTTAACTTTATAGTCTACTCCAAGAATTCCCTTATCATTAACAAGTTCTAAATCATAAGCAGTCAAATCATTGCCTTCATTGAATCCATACGTTAGGGTATCACATTTTGCAGAATCAAGAATGAAGTTAGCATGCTCATCATCTCCATTAATTATGGCATATCTGCATTGTTTAAATAGCATACTCTTACATTCTAAGTAATTCTCGAAACTACTATGCTCGTTAGGTCCAATATGATCTGGTGAAATATTGGTAAATATTCCCATCTCAAATGTAAATCCATCCACTCTCTTTCTAAGCATAGCCTGGGAAGAAACTTCCATCACACATATATCAATGCCCTTATCAACCATCTTAGCAAAATGTTCCTGAAGCAAGTAGGAACCTGGTGTTGTATTAACAGATGGAATATGTACATCTCCATAAGTAATCTCAATTGTACCAATAAGTCCCACATTATATCCTGCATGCTCAAGTATAGACTTAACCATATATGTAGTAGTTGTCTTACCCTTAGTTCCTGTAATTCCAATAACCTTTAGCTTATCAGCAGGATTATCAAAATAAGCTGCTGAAATTATGCAAAGAGCTGATTCAGTATTATCAACAGCAATAATTGTAACCTTAGACTTAAGAGTAGAGGTGAAAGCTTTAGCAGCCTCATTATCTTTCTCAATTACAATTACTCTTGCACCCTTGTCAATGATTTCCTGTAAATGTTCATGTGAATCGTAGGCTGAACCCTTAATACAAACAAAAAGGCAGTCTTTTACCACCTTCCTTGTATCCTCAACTAGTTCGCTTATTTTTCCTGATACTTTGCCATTAATTAATTCATAATCTAATCCCTTTAATAATTTGTTAAGATTCTTAACATTATTCATTAATCATCACCCCACATGTTAAATGATTCATTAGATTAAATAGATATAAAACTATTTACCTTTAGGCGAGTATTTCTCCTCGCAATATTGACAGCGATACAGTTTCTCCTTCTCGTCACAGAGAACAAAAACCTGATCTAATCCCTGTTCTATACTTGTAATACATCTAGGATTCTTACACTTTATAACATTAGTTATCTTCTTAGGAAGACGAAGTTCCTTCTTATCAACAATTTTATCTTTGTGTATTACATTTACAGTAATACTATGGTCAACATATCCTAATATATCAAGATCAATGGCATCTAAGGAACACTCCAGCTTAATTATGTCTTTTCGTCCCATCTTAGAACTCTCAACATTCATAATCATTGCTACAGTTCCTTCGAAATCTTCAAGATGAAGATGATGATATATCTCCATAGCCTGACCAGCCTTGATATGATCAAGTACGTATCCTTCATGTATTCCACTTATGTTAAGCATGTTAATCTCCTTAATTAATGTAATAACTTCTATTAATCAACAATCTATAAAGTATCTACTACTTATTAAGTCCCAGCAGTGTAAGAATTAGTGCCATTCTAATATAAACACCATATTGTGCTTGCTTGAAATATGCTGCTCGTGGATCTTCGTCCACCTCTACCGAAATCTCATTTACCCTTGGAAGAGGATGAAGTACAAGCATATCCTTCTTAGCAAGCTTCATCTTGTCTTCATCTAAGATATAGAAGCCCTTCATACGAAGATATTCCTCTTCATTGAAGAAACGTTCCTGTTGGACTCTTGTCATATAGAGAATATCAAGACTTGGCATTGCATCTTCAAGTCTCTCAACTTCCTCGTAAGGAATATTATTCTTCTCTAATACATCTTCTCTAATATAATCAGGAACTCGAAGCTCTCTAGGAGATATAAGAATGAATTTGATTCCTTCATATCTTACAAGAGCATTTATAAGAGAATGAACAGTACGGCCAAACTTCAAATCGCCACAAAGGCCAATTGTCATATTGCCAATCTTACCATTAAGTGACCTTATTGTAAGAAGATCTGTTAATGTCTGGGTAGGATGCTCATGTCCTCCATCACCTGCGTTAATAACAGGAATAAGGGATTTCTTAGAAGCTACAAGCGGCGCTCCTTCTTTTGGATGTCTCATAGCACATATATCTGCATAGCAGGATATTACACGTATTGTATCAGATACAGATTCTCCCTTTGCAGCAGAGCTAGAATCTGCACTTGCAAATCCAAGCACTTGACCACCTAGATTAATCATAGCTGCTTCAAAGGAAAGCCTTGTTCTTGTACTTGGCTCATAGAAACATGTGGCAAGCTTCTTACCCTTACAGATTTCACTGTATTTATCACGATTATTCTCGATATCGTTGGCAAGGTCCATAAGCTGTTCAAGTTCTTCTACTGTAAAGTCCATAGGACTCATAAGATGTCGCATAGTAATCTCCTTATCTTCGCATTAAGCATATATCTCATCCTATTACCAGTCGTAAGGCATCCACCATGCTAACGCATAGTACCCCTTACGACATATTATACAATAAATCCCCTCAAAGAAAAACACTTTGAGGGGATTAAAATTACCTTAATCCAAACATCGGCATCAGAACAACATTTACAGTCTGTATATCTGATGCTAGTACTTCTACTCCCTGGTCATTAATATACGACGAAACAAGAAGTATCTGATACTGAACCTGTCCATTA
>ONAZ01000034.1 GCA_900315945.1 uncultured Lachnospiraceae bacterium
CATATACGAGCAGAATTCTGATGAGACTGTAAGAATGATGTGTGAAGCAAGAAAAGAAGCCATCTTCCATGAGCAATACGTACAGAACAAGATGGAAAGCTTGGAGAAACAATTATCTCAGAAGGATTCTATAATCGAACAACTTCAGACTGAACTTGAGAAATATAAGAACAATTAATCCTATATACGCTCCACCGAAATGGTGGAGCGTAGTATTGTTTTACGCTACCTTTTATACATAAATGTTCTCATCTTTGAGAATAATAACTTAATCACCATAGACAAAATCACAACTTAGTGTTATAGTCGAAATAGAGAAAATCGAAATGAAAGGAGAAGAGATATATGTGGGAAAAGACTGAAATGGAAGACAAGATCAAAAAAGAAGCTAAGGAAGCAGTAGAGTCTGTTATCATAGGTAAGCTAGAGCTTGAGAGAAGAGAGAGAAGAAAGAAGAAAAGAAAGAAATTCTTCAAGCGTCTTGCTAGACTAATCTTCATTTGCTTCTGGGTAAGCGTTGGATTTATGATTGGAGTACATCGTAAGCAGATTATCGAGTATTTTGAGACTGGTAAATGCCCTAAGATTCCTAAGAATCATCCATGTCCATTTCTTAAATAATAATTTAGATTTATGAAAGGCTAAGCGTTATGCTTAGTCTTTTTTTTACATTGACAATTTGAATATAATACCATAGAATAGACAAATAGCTGGGGCGTTAGCAGCGTCTTGTAACTGGTAGCTATAGCCGGAGCGATATCCTTCTGAGGCCTTGTGGCGGCAGGAGCTGCCCTTGGCAAGTGGCGTTGAGACTTGGGTCCCGTGCATCGGATGCTTACGAATCGTGTCAGGTCAGGAATGGAGCAGCACTAAGTTTGATTATCTGAGTGACATGGGGTAGCCTGGGTTGAGTTAACTACTAAGGTAACGTCTTTCTTCCCAAGGTCGAAGTTGGATAGCTTTTATGTTATAATAATAAAGAAGAGTCTAATCTGAAAGGGTAACCTGACAGAGAAGATTAATAATTTCTATGTAATGATTGGACTCTATCTATAGGTAGGGTCTTTTTTATTATATTTAATAACAATAACAAAATGGAGGAAGGATATATGGGAGATACCAGAGTAGCTATTCTTGCAATAGTAGTAGAAGATAAGAGCAAAGCGTCTGAGCTTAATAGTCTTCTTACTGAATTTGGAGATTACATTATTGGTCGTATGGGGGTGCCTTATGATAAGAAGAATATCTCACTTATTAGTGTGGCACTTGATGCACCACAAGATGTTATTAATTCATTATCAGGTAAAGTAGGAAGTATAGAAGGAATATCGGCTAAGGCCGTATACTCGAAAGTATAAGTAACATTTCACAGACTAACATAAGTTAATAGGAGGGTAAGCCATGTACAACGTAATGAGTCCAAAAGCAGAAGAATTCATATCTGATGAAGAGATCAGAGAATGTCTTCAGTATGCAGAAGAGAATAAGAACAACAGAGAATTAATAGAATCAATTCTGGAGAAAGCAAGAGCCATGAAAGGGGTGTCCCATAAAGAGGCCATAGTTTTGCTTGATTGTGAACTAGAAGATCTTAATGAAGAAATCTTCAAATTAGCAAAAGAAATTAAGCAGGAATTCTATGGTAACAGAATAGTAATGTTCGCTCCGCTCTATCTGTCTAATTACTGTATTAACGGATGTGAGTATTGTCCATATCATGCTAAGAATAAGAATATTAAGCGTAAGAAGTTAACTCAGGAAGAGATAAGACAAGAAGTTATTGCACTTCAGGATATGGGACATAAGAGACTTGCACTTGAGGCAGGTGAAGATCCTAAGAATAATCCTATAGAATATATATTAGAAAGTATCAAGACAATCTATAGCATCCATCATAAGAATGGTGATATTCGTCGTGTAAATGTTAATATTGCAGCTACAACAGTTGAAGAATATAAGATGCTAAAAGATGCAGGAATTGGAACTTACATCCTATTCCAGGAGACATATAACAAGGAGTCTTATGAGAAGCTTCATCCAACTGGACCTAAGTCTGATTATGCATACCACACAGAAGCTATGGATAGGGCTATGGAAGGTGGAATTGATGATGTAGGTCTTGGTGTACTATTCGGACTTAATAATTATCGATATGACTTTACAGGAATAATTATGCATGCAGAACATTTAGAGGCATACAAGGGAGTTGGTCCACATACAATTTCTGTCCCTCGTCTTCGTCATGCAGATGATATTGATCCTGATGCATTTGACAATGGTATCACAGATGATTTGTTCCAGAAGATTGTGGCTTGTATAAGAATTGCTGTTCCTTATACCGGTATGATTATTTCCACAAGAGAATCCAAAGAATGTAGAGAGAAGGTTCTTGAGATGGGTGTATCCCAGATATCAGGAGGTTCTCGTACATCAGTAGGAGGATACTGCGAGCCAGAACCAGAAGAAGAGAACACATCACAATTTGATGTAAGTGATAATAGAACATTAGATGAAGTTGTTAGATGGTTAATGGAATCAGGATATGTTCCTTCCTTCTGTACAGCTTGCTACAGAGCTGGAAGAACAGGAGACAGATTCATGAGTCTTCTTAAGAGTAAGCAGATTGTTAATTGCTGTCATCCTAATGCCCTTATGACTCTGAAAGAATATCTTGAAGACTACGCTTCACCTGAGACGAAGGCTATTGGTGAGGAAATGATTAAGAAGGAACTAGAAGTAATAACTAATCCGACAGTCAAAGAGAAAGCAAGAGAATACATCGAGAATATTCACGAAGGAAAACGTGACTTTAGATTCTAGAAATTGCGAGAGATATTGACTTATTAATTAGGAGGAATATATGTCACTTAACCTAACACCATCATCAGAACGAATACATATCGGTATTTTTGGCAATAGAAATGCAGGTAAATCAACATTAATTAATGCCATAACTAATCAGGACCTGGCTGTTGTGTCAAATGTTGCTGGTACAACAACAGATCCTGTAAAGAAAGCTATGGAGATTCTTCCACTAGGCCCTGTTGTATTAATTGATACACCAGGACTTGATGATGAGGGAGAACTTGGACTCCTTCGAGTAGATAAATCTATGCAGGCTCTTAATACTTGTGACATAGCTCTCATAGTACTTAGCTGCAATAATGTATTTGATGAGATAAGCAGTCCCAATACGAAGGCTCTATTAAGTAGAATTAGAGAGAAATCTATACCCTATATTATTGTAATTAATAAAATAGACGAAGAAAATATTGTACCATTAAAGGGACATATCTCTGCAGGAATTGGAGAGCCGGAAGATAAAGTATATATGGTCTCAGCTCTTAATAGAGATGGTATAGAGGAGTTGAAAGAAGCTATAGCCCATATCATTCCTAAGAAGAAAGAACTTCCTCTTGTCTCTGATTTGGTAGGTGAAGGAGATGATATTCTACTTGTTATTCCTATTGATGAATCAGCACCGAAGGGAAGAATTATTCTTCCGCAGCAACAGGTTATTAGAGATGCTCTAGAAGCTGGCGCACTTATTCATGTATGTAAAGATACAGAATATAAAGAGATGCTAGACTCACTAACGGAAGCTAAGAATCTTCTAGTTGTTACTGATAGTCAGGCATTTAAGAAGATAGCAGAACTTACACCTGATAATATTAGGCTTACTTCTTTCTCAATTCTTATGGCAAGATACAAGGGTGACTTGTATTGGCAGGTTGAAGGTGCCCGCGCCATATCTAAGTTAAGAGATGGCGATAAAGTCCTTATATCAGAAGGGTGTACTCATCACAGACAATGTAATGATATAGGAACAGTTAAGATTCCTAATTGGCTAAGATCATTTACGGGAGTTGATGTTGATTTAACATTTACAAGTGGAGGGGAATTCCCAACTGACCTATCAGGGTACAAGTTAATAATTCATTGCGGTGCATGTACTCTTAATGCAGAGGAAATGCAACACAGAATTAAGATTGCAAAAGAGGCAGGAGTCCCTATTACTAATTATGGAACTGCCATCGCTTATATGAATAATATATTAGATAGATGTATGAAAGTCTTTGAATAAATGTAAATGTTATTGTACAATTTCTTATATAGTAAATTATGAGTATGTATAATAAGTACATTTACGGAGGATAAATTATGTCAGCGAAAGATAATACCGAAAAAGTCTTAAGGGATATACATGTGCTTTTCTCTAAGGCAGAGCCCTTTGAAGGTAGTGCCATCAATGTAGTTGTTAACAAGAATGAAGTTATGGATTTGCTCAAAGAACTTAATTCTTGTATGTATGAAATGATGGACGAATATGAACTAACTACTCAAAGCCAGGCCAAGGCAAAGCGTGAAATGAAGAAAGAGGGAGACGATATTATCTTCGAATCTACTCGTAAAGCAGAAGATATATATGCTGCCTCTGTAATGTATACTGATAATACATTGAATGAGATACAAGATATTATGAAGGATGCAATATCTAAGTTTGATAAGATTTACGATGAGACCAAGGAGCGTGTTGACAGAGAAGTAAGATCTGTTAAGAAGAACCAGTCAGATCTTAAGGCAAGCTTATCAGACTTGATTGATACACAGAAGTATCTACATCTTATAGAGGATGAGAATCGTCGTATTGCCAAGCAAAAGGAATCAGGACAGTTTAATACTGGGGCTGATGAAAATGTATTTGCCAATGTTCAACCTGAGATCAGGGTAAATGAAGAGTACTTTAGAGCTCAAGGAATGAATCCTGATGGAACACCTCTTGGTGATAGTCTAGGTGAAGATGCAGCAGCGTCTCTATCTGATGATTTGGATGCAGAATATTTTGGTTGGAAAGAAAGTGAAGAAGCATCAGAACCGGCTCCTGAAGAAAAGGGTAAGAAGAAGGGTGGCTTCGGAGGATTATTTGGTAAGAAGTAATCAAGTAAAGTAAATAAGAAAATAAAGAATAAATAAATGCTCTGTCTTGCTTTTTATGTCAAGAATCAATATAATTAAAATGATATTGTGTGCATACTGCGCACTGGTATAAATTATGAAGGGTTAAATCCCTATTATTGAGGAGGACATATATGAAGTTACATGAAGGCGGAGCATTCTTAGTTAATGGAAGCAAAGTTGTTGAAGATAATAACGATGCTCTTAATGTAATAAAGGCAGAAACAGGCAAAGAAATATCTAAAGAAGAAGCAAAAGAGAATACAATGGCTTATGCTATTCTCAAGAACCATAATACATCTGGTAATATGGATAAGCTTCAGATCAAATTCGATAAATTAACAAGTCATGATATTACATATGTGGGAATCATCCAGACTGCAAGAGCATCTGGTCTTGAGAAATTCCCAATTCCATATGTACTCACTAACTGTCATAATTCTCTCTGTGCTGTAGGTGGAACAATTAATGAAGATGATCACATGTTCGGACTCACATGCGCTAAGAAGTATGGCGGAATCTATGTACCACCACATCAAGCTGTTATCCATCAATTTGCAAGAGAAATGCTTGCAGGATGCGGCAAGATGATTCTTGGTTCAGACTCACACACAAGATATGGAGCCCTTGGAACAATGGCAATGGGCGAAGGCGGACCAGAGCTTGTTAAGCAATTACTTAGCAAGACTTACGATATCAATATGCCAGGAGTAGTTGGTATCTATATGACAGGCGCTCCTATGCCTGGAGTAGGTCCTCAGGATATTGCTCTTGCTATTATTGGTGAAGTATTCGACAAAGGCTATGTTAAGAATAAAGTAATGGAATTCGTTGGACCAGGTGTAGATAACCTAAGCGTTGATTACAGAATTGGCGTTGATGTTATGACAACTGAGACAACATGTCTATCATCAATCTGGAAGACTGATTCTAAGGTAAAAGACTTCTATGATATTCATGGACGTGTAGGTGAGTATCAAGAGATGAATCCTGGTGACGTAGCTTACTATGATGGAATGATTGAGATTGATCTTAGTGCTATTAAGCCAATGATTGCTATGCCTTTCCATCCAAGCAATACATATACAATAGAAGAACTTAATAACAATCTAATGGATATCTTAGATGATTGTGAGAAGAGAGCTAAGGTAAGTCTAGATGGTCAGGTAGATTATACTCTTAAGGATAAAGTAAGAAATGGAAAGTTATATGTAGATCAAGGTATCATCGCAGGTTGTGCAGGTGGTGGATATGAGAATATTACTGATGCTGCAGATATCTTGAGAGGAGCATCTATAGGTCCAGATGAATTTACATTGTCAGTATATCCTGCAAGTACACCTATCTATATGGAACTTGTTAAGAATGGATGTGTTGCAGATCTTATGGCAACAGGTGCAATTGTTAAGACAGCATTCTGTGGACCTTGCTTTGGAGCAGGAGATACACCAAGTAATAACGGATTCTCTATTCGTCATTCAACACGTAACTTCCCTAATAGAGAAGGTTCGAAGTTGCAGAGCGGACAGATTTCTTCAGTTGCTCTTATGGATGCAAGATCAATTGCTGCTACAGCTGCTAACAAGGGATATCTTACTGCAGCAACAGATATTGATGTTAATTATTCTAAGCCAAAATACTTCTTTGATAAGAGCATTTACGAGAATAGAGTATTTGATTCTAAGGGTAAAGCAGACCCTAATCAAGAGATTCAATTTGGTCCTAATATCAAAGACTGGCCTAAGATGAGTCCGCTTCCTAAGAATCTATTCTTAAAGGTTGTGTCAGAGATACATGATCCTGTAACAACAACTGATGAATTAATTCCTTCTGGAGAGACATCATCATATCGTTCTAATCCTCTTGGACTTGCTGAGTTTACATTATCTCGTAAGGATCCAGAGTATGTAGGTAGAGCAAAAGAGATTCAGAAAGCACAGAAGGCTCTTGAGGCTGGTGAGTGTGCTGGAGAAGCTGTGCCAGAACTTAGAGAAATTGTTCACACAGTTAAAGAGACATATCCAGATGTTAATCATGATAACTTTGGAGTTGGTAGTACAATATTTGCAGTAAAACCAGGAGACGGCTCTGCAAGAGAGCAGGCAGCGTCTTGTCAGAAGGTTCTTGGTGGCTGGGCTAATATTGCTAATGATTATGCAACTAAGAGATATAGATCTAACCTTATTAACTGGGGTATGATTCCATTCATTATTGATGAGGGAGAATTGCCATTTACAGTTGATGACTATATCTTTATTCCAGATATTAGAGAAGCAATTGAGAATGCTTCATCAGAAGTTGATGCCTATGTTGTTAAGGACGGAAAGTTAAATAAGTTCCTACTTAGAATAGGTGAATTAACAGATGACGAAAGAGACATTATACTTAAGGGATGCTTAATTAATTACTACAAGGGTTAAAATGCATAGAGGTATAGAGATTTGGATAGAAATGATTACAAGAATTTAATCAATGAAGCACAAGCTCTAATTAAATCAGGTGGAGAAGCAGATGCACTAGATCTTCTAGATAGCGTTAATTGGAGAAAGATAAGAAATGTTAACGCACTTATAGAGATTAGTAATCTATATGAGAAACTCGGACACATTGAAGATAGTAAGACACTATTAGAATTTGCTCATGACAGGTCTCCAATAGGAAGGATGATTCTATATCATCTAACTTTGGTGTGCGTCAAAATGGGTGAGATAGAAGAAGCAGAGAAGTATGTTGATGAGTTTGTTCAGATAGCTCCACATGATAGCAAGAAGTACATCCTAAGATATAACATTGCGAAAGCAAAAAATGCTGATATAAAAGAACTTATTCTTATTCTTGAAGAAATGAAGAACAGTGACTTCATTGAAGAATGGGCTTTCGAACTTGCTTACCTATATCATAGGGCTGGTGATGCAGATAGCTGTATTGCTTTATGTGATGAGATAATTGTATGGTTTGGTGACGGACCATATGTTGCGAAAGCATTAGAACTTAAGATGCTTTATAGCCCATTAGAAGATGAGCAAGCTGAGAAGTATAAGGAACTTCAGAATCAGAAAAGAGGCATTACACATTTCAAGGCAAATGAGATGCTTGAGTCTGGTGAAGTTCTTCATCATGATATTGATATTGCAACTGTAGAGGAGTCTCCAGAACATTTCAATACTGTTAATCTTCAAGCTGAGATTAAGAAAAATATCGAAGAGATAATGGAAGCAACAAAAGAAGGAGAGGTAGAGGATAACCTTGAGAATATCAAAGGATTAATCGAAGATATTCCTTATCTACAAGTACAAGAAACTCTCGATGAAGTTGCTACTAAGCAGAAGCAAGAAGGAAAAGAAATTGACGATTCCATTAAGGATAAATTCCAGGAATTGTTAGAAGAAGAATATGATGGCCAGATTAGTCTGTTCGTTCCTGAAGAACATGAGAAGGAGCAGCAGATAGAAGGTCAGATTACAATTCAGGATGTAATGGATAACTGGGCTAAGACTCAGAGGGCAGCAGAAGAAGCATTAGAGAAGGCAGAGGATTTGAAGCTTCAGCAGGCAAAAGAAAATGCTATTGAAGAAGCAAATCAAATCATGGATAAATTAGAAGATGCAATGCCGAAACTAAGTGCAGGAGTTAGACCTTCAGAACTTATGAAGGAAGAGGTAATGACTCAG
Source organism: uncultured Lachnospiraceae bacterium (assembly GCA_900315945.1). Classification (GTDB taxonomy): domain Bacteria; phylum Bacillota; class Clostridia; order Lachnospirales; family Lachnospiraceae; genus RUG191. The sequence goes on from ONAZ01000034.1 coordinate 8,628, forward strand.
GCAGAGGAAGTGGAAGCGAAAGAAGAGGCAGAAGCTAAGGCTAAGGCAGAGGCAGAAGCTAAAGCCAGAGAAGAAGCTGAGGCGAAAGCCAAAGAAGAAGCTGAGGCCAAGGCGAAAGCAGAAGCCAGGGAAAGAGAAAGAGCAAGAATCAAGGCTGAGACAGAAGCAAAGCTTAAGGAACTTGAAGAGCTTAAGAAAAAGGCTGAAGCAAAAGTTGTAGAAGATGCAAAAGAAGCTGTAGAAGATGTAAAAGAAGCTGTAGAAAATGAAGAGAAGAAATACACAGTTCCTAAATTCACAGCTGATGGAATTAAGAAGGAAGAGGGAGTAGAGCTTCCTGTAGTTGAGGTAGAGAAAGAACATGTAATTGGTAAGGAGAAGCCTGAGGAAGAAGCAGTTGTTGCAACTAAGTCAGGAATGTCTTCTTGGAAGCCACCTGTTCTTAGTGAAGAAGAGATTAAGAGTAGTACTATTCTTCGAAATGAAGATGAAAGTAGACAGACAAAATTAGAAGAAGCAAGTAAGATTGTTGAGGATATTAATAAGTCTCTTCAGAATGAGATTGATAAAGAAATTAGAAATCAGGAAGCAAGTAAAGAAGAACCTGAATTAACTCCTATTACAGATGAGGAAGAATTAGAGGAAGCAGAAGTTGAGATTTCACCAGAAGTTGTTAAGCCAGAGGTACAACGTATGCCGGCTAATTGGGAGAAATCTAAGACAAGAGTTCTTCCTAAGATAGAAGAACCAGAAGAAGAGTCAGATGATATAGATGACTTGGATGATATATATGATCTTGACGATTCAGATGAAGATGATAATATCGATGATACACAACGTCTTGCTGTTGCAGCACTTGGAGAATCCCTTGACGATGACTTGTTCAAGCCACAGACAGATGTTGAAGAAGAAGACGAAGAGTTGCCAGTGATTACTCCAGTTGAAGAGTCTGATGAAGAAGATGACTTAGACGATGAGACAATGGTTCATCTAACCAAAGAAGAGAAAGACATATTCTCTTACTTCATGCCTATCGAAGGTATGGAGCGCACACTTTGTAAAGCACTTACTAATACGAAAGTATATTTACAAGGTAAGAGAGAAAAGGGTGGCCATATAATCGTACAGGGTATACCTGGAAGTGGTAAGACCATGCTTGCAACATCTATAGTCAAAGTACTACAAAGTCAGATTAATCTACCAGCTGGAAATGTTGGTAAAGTCGACGGTGATAAGCTTAATGGTAAAGATATTGCAACTCTATTTAGCAAGATACAGGGTGGATGTCTTATTATTGAGAAAGCTGGCGAGATGAATCGCGAGACCTTAATTAGACTTCTTCTTATGATTGAGAATGATAAAAGTGGAGTACTCATTATATTAGAAGATTCTCGAATTGGAATAGAGAGAGTGATGAATACTTCTGCTGAGTTAAGTAAAGAATTCACAGAGAAGATTGTCATTCCACCTTTCACAATTGATGAGTTAGTTGAATTTGCTAAGAAATATGCTGATGATTGTGAATGTGTAATAGAAGAGATGGGAATTCTAGCATTATATGATAGAATTAATATAATACAATCTTTGGATCATCCTACTGCAATAGCTGAGGTAAAAGAGATAATGGACGAAGCTATGGAGAACGCAGACAAGGGTGGAATGAAGAAGATGTTTGAAAGATTCGGCAACAAAAAGTATGATGAAAATGGATACATGATACTTAGAGAGAAGGATTTCCAAAATTAATATAAACGGGGGACAATTATATGAAAAATTTTACAGATCTAGATTGCTATTTATTTGGTCAATCAACACATTACGACATTTACAAGAAAATGGGGGCACATGTTAAGACTCGTAAAAAGAAAAAGGGAGTAGTCTTCGATGTGTGGGCACCTCATGCAGCAGCTGTATCAGTTATTGGTGAATTCAATGACTGGAACGAGACAGCAACAATGATGACAAGAGTTGATCCTACAGAGATGGGTGTATGGGAAGTATTCTCTCCGGATGCCAAAGAAGGTCAATTGTATAAGTTTGTTATATATACAGCAGAAGGAAGAAAGATTTACAAATCAGATCCTTACGCAACAACATGTGAGCTTAGACCGGGAACAGCTTCTATTATATACAATACTGACAAGTATAAATGGAACGATCAGGAATGGATTAAGAATAGAGAAAAGCATGCTGATAACTACTTCGAGCAACCTATGTCTATCTATGAAGTTCATCTTGGCTCTTGGATGAGACATCCAGGTCGAGAAGATGATGGTTTCTATACATATAGAGAACTTGCTAATAAGCTTTCTAAGTATGTAGTTGATATGGGATATACTCATGTTGAACTTATGGGTGTATCAGAATATCCATTTGATGGTTCTTGGGGATATCAGGTAACAGGTTACTATGCACCTACATCAAGATATGGAACACCAGATGACTTTATGTATCTCATCGATACTTTCCATAAGAATAATATTGGTGTAATTCTTGACTGGGTACCTGCACATTTTCCTAAGGATGCACATGGTCTTGCTGATTTTGATGGCGAGCCACTATATGAATATCCAGATCCTAAGATGGGTGAGCATCCTGATTGGGGAACTAAGATTTTCAATTATGGTAAGAATGAAGTTAAGAACTTCCTAATTGGAAGTGCCCTTATGTGGGTTGAGAAGTATCACATAGATGGACTTCGAGTAGATGCTGTAGCATCAATGCTATATCTTGACTATGGTAAAGAAGATGGCCAATGGATTGCTAATAAGTATGGAAGCAATCAGAACCTGGATGCCATTGAATTCTTCAAGCATATCAATACTCTTATAACTGGACGTAATAAGGGTGTTCTTATGATAGCAGAAGAGTCTACTGCCTGGCCGAAGGTTACTGGTAATGTCGAAGAGAATGGACTTAATTTCTCATATAAGTGGAATATGGGATGGATGCATGACTTCCTTGACTATATGAAGCTAGACCCATACTTTAGAAAAGATAATCACAACAAGATGACATTTGCCATGAGTTATAACCAATATGAGAAGTATATTCTTGTATTATCTCATGATGAAGTTGTTCATCTAAAATGTTCAATGATTAATAAAATGCCTGGATTTGAGATAGATAAGTTCAAGAATCTTAAGGCTGGATATGCATTTATGATGTGCCATCCAGGTAAGAAGCTTCTATTTATGGGACAGGATTTTGCTCAGTATCAGGAATGGTCTGAGGAAAGAGAGCTTGATTGGTATCTACTAGAGAATCCGAACAACAAGTCTGTTAATGTATTTATGAAAGATTTACTTCATATGTATAAAGACAATCCTGCCTTGTATGAATTAGATTGTAGTTGGGAAGGATTCGAATGGATTAATGCTAATGATTCTTATCGTGGAATATTTAGCTTTGTTCGTAAATCAAAAGATGGCAAGAATAACATTCTATGCGTAGTTAACTTTACACCTATCGCATATGATGATTATAGAGTTGGTGTTCCTAAGAGTGGAACATACAAATTGCTTATTAATAGCGAATCTACTAAGTACGGTGGTGAGTCCACAAGTAGAAAGGTTAATTTCAAGACTGAGGAACAAGAGTGTGATGGAAGAAATCATTCCCTGGGTTATCCTCTTGCACCATACGGAGTAGCAATTTTTAAGTACTAAGGATTGAAAATGCAAGACAAGTTGATGGATGCCTTTGATAAAGTCTGGGGTTTTATCAAAGCACATAAGAAAGTTTCAATAGGTGTCGGAGTAGCACTTCTAGTAATACTGGTGTGGTATACTATAAGCAATTTTCGCACCTATTCAGACTATACAATTAAAAACGATGTTAAGACGGAGGATTCAGATGGCACTGCCTATGAATCCTTCCATGGTAATATCATAAAATATAATTCTGACGGAGCATTTTACGTAAGTAAGAATGGTGATTTAATCTGGAACGAAGCCTTCGATATGTCTTCGCCTTGCATAGATATTTGTGATGACTATGTTGCGTTATACGATAGAGGCGGAACAGATATATATGTTATGAATACGACAGGCAAGAAGGGAGTTGTCACAACTTCCAAACCAATTCTTCGGGCATGTGTCGCAGACAATGGAAGTGTGGCTGTTCTAATGAATCAGCAATCAGTTAGTTATCTTGAGATTAGAGATATTAATGGTGAGTTACTTGCTTCTGGAGAAACCCATGCTGAGAACTCAGGAATACCTATTGATATCGCATTTACAGAAGACGGAACAAGGTTAGCGGTATCATCCATTAGCCTTAATACAGGAAGTGTTCAGGCCATAATTACATTTTATGATTTCGGTTCTGCTGGCAAAGATAAGAAGGATAATATTATAGGAACATATTCCTTCTCAGATATGGTTATGCCTCAGATAGAATATATGTCTAATGGTAATCTTGTGGCATTTGGCGATCATGAGATAGTCTTATTCAATGATAGTTCTGAACCTAAGCTTAAGAAAGAGATTTTCCCACAAGGAAGTATAGATAGCATTTTCTTCAATGAGGACAACTTTGGATACATTGGGCCAGAGACTAATGATAAGGGTGAAACTGTTAAGAAGATGTACGTCTATAGTATGTCTGGCTGGAAAAAGCTTGATAAAGAAATTACTGGTTCATACACAACTGTGTATATGTTAGAGAATGATGATGTAGTCCTTTCTACAGATAAGACTGCAGAGATTCATAGAATATCAGGAATAAAGAGATTCGAGCATACATTTGACAATAGTATAATTAAGATTCTTCCAAGTAGTAGTGGCAAGGATTATATATTTGTTCAAAATGGTATGGTGGAAGATGTTAGATTGCGCTAGAGATAGGGATTGTATATGAGCATTTTATTAATTGCAGTCATTGCGGTAATTGTAATATTTGCAATAATAGGATATGTAAAAGGTTTATTGGGAGTATTATTCAATATATTCTCTTGGATTTTTATTGCCTTTTTTGTAATCGTAACGAATCCATATATATATACATTTATAGTACAGAACACCGGATGGGCAAGCTCCATATCCAACTCAGCAAAATCTTATGTTGATAGTACAATAGATAAGACCGTTGGCTCAACCATTGGAAATGTGCCATCTAATTCAAGTGCAAGCACCAATGATATAGAAGACTTCTTATCTAAGAATGGAATAACTCTACCGGAGGTACTTTCTTCTGACGTCGTATCTGATGTAACAAATTCCTTAAAGGATACTACTAATGGTGCAATCTCAGATGCATCTAACCAGGTTACACAAGTAAAGGATAGCATTGTAACTGGAGTGGCAGATACAGTCGCTTCATATATTATAAAAGGAATATCCTGTCTAATAGCATTTGTTATTGCTAAGATAATATGTTGGATTGTATATGCCATTATTAAGCATGTCCAGGATATGCCAATTATTCATGGTGTATGTTCCTGGATAGGAATGTTTCTTGGTGTAATAAAGGGATTGTTTATTACATGGTTATTCATGTTCATTGTATCTATTACAACGGCAACCTCATTTGGACAGTATTTTTTGCCTATGATAGAGAAGAGCACATTTCTGACTTATTTATATGAGAACAATTTATTAATTACATTGTTTTATTATTTCTTTTAAAAAATTTTTATAATTAAATATTGTAATTTTTATAGATATTGTGGTTTGTTTTTTAGACAAATACAATATCTATTTTTGTGTCTAAACCCTTGTAAATATAAGGAAAAAATCAGTTGACACTATAGGATTATCTTGATAAAATAACTCTTGCACACACGGATTTTTGTATTCAAAAATTTATGTGTGAATTTTTTGAAAAATGTGGTTGACAAGTACTACTTTGAAGTGATATTATATCAGAGTTGCGTGTCAACGCAGCATAACTACATTGAAAACTAAATAGTGAAATAAAGCATAACCTATTCAAGATGTAAACCTGAAATTC
>ONAZ01000023.1 GCA_900315945.1 uncultured Lachnospiraceae bacterium
TGTCAGATATTTGATTCGAGAGAAAAATATCTGATTTTTTGTTGAAAAAAACAGTGCTAGACCGCAGGAAAACGTAGTTTTCGGACGGTCTGAGGGGGGCGGTTCTTTTGTCATATGATGAATTACATTACGTGGAATAGGATTGATAATTATGAAAAAATGTGCTGTATGTGATTGCAAATTGGATGATGATATAACAAAATGTCCACATTGTGGTCACGATTTCAGCTTTAATTACAGGGCTGATGATAAAAGGTTTAGAAAAAGATTTGTGTATACAAAAAAAGATATGGGCCTTGCGGATAGAAGGTCTATAGTTGTGGTTATTCTATTGTTTGTAATAATCATAATATGTGTTTTTGTCGGTTGTTTTTTTTGAAACTTGATTAATAAAGTGTATATGGTGTAAAAAAAGAAATAATATGACATAAATTAACTAAACATTCGAGCAGGCAATTCATAAAAGCGAAGTATTATTGTTATAGCTAATTATATATGATAGAACATCTGTGTATGTTGCCCTGCAATTTGATGTAAATGGCTATCGGATTATATGGTATTTATAGACAAGGTAAGAGAATACCATAAGAATCATGATGATGAGGAATTACATCAGGATATAGAAAAAGCCATTGATTATTGTATAAAGAATAACATTCTTAAAGAGTTCTTAAAGGAAAGAAGGACGGAGGTGTTAGATATGACAGCAGTAGATTATACATATGAACGTAGGATGATTCTTAATTATAATGAAGGTAAAGAAGAAGGAATAAAAGAAATACTCTTAGATAAAATATCAAAAAAACTTTCTAAAGGGAAATCTATTTCCCAGATAGCAGATGAATTAGAAGAGAGTGAAGATGCTATAATGGAACTAGCAAAAGAGATAGAAGATAAATAGTTTCTAATAACGCACATTATAAATATATGTTAATAATACATATTTACCTCGGGGCATTACGCCCCGCTTTTATTTTGCATACATATTATGCCTAAAAAACGCATAAATGAGCAGATAAATTAGGCATTTTGTGTGTTGAAAGAACTCTAATACTATTCTATAATGTAGAATACGCGTGTATTCTGATTATGAAAGGAAATATCATGAGTTCAAATATATTACATAAACTAGGAATTGATATAGGTTCAACAACTGTAAAGGTTGCTGTTCTAGATGAAGATAATAACTTGCTTTTCTCAGATTATGAGAGACATTTTGCAAATATTAGAGAGACCCTACAGGATCTACTTAAGAAGGCGTATGATGTAACTGGTCCAATTAAGGTAATGCCTATGATAACTGGTTCAGGTGGTCTTACACTTGCAAAGCACTTAGAGATTCCATTTGTGCAGGAAGTTATTGCAGTATCGACTGCCTTGACATTCTATGCACCACAGACAGATGTTGCAATTGAGCTTGGTGGTGAAGATGCCAAGATTATTTATTTTGAGAATGGAAATGTTGAGCAGAGAATGAATGGTATCTGCGCTGGTGGTACAGGTTCATTTATTGACCAGATGGCTTCACTTATTCAGACAGATGCCAGTGGCCTTAATGAATACGCCAAAAGCTATAAGGAAATCTATCCTATTGCTGCTCGTTGTGGTGTGTTTGCCAAAACAGATATTCAGCCTCTTATTAATGAAGGCGCTACAAGAGAAGACTTATCTGCTTCAATATTCCAGGCGGTAGTTAATCAGACTATTTCTGGTCTTGCATGTGGTAAACCAATCAGAGGTCATGTTGCCTTCCTTGGAGGCCCACTTCATTTCTTAGATCAGTTAAAAGAGACATTTATTAGAACGCTAAATCTTGATGATGAGCATGCCATTACACCTAATAATTCTCATTTGTTTGCAGCTATTGGTTCTGCCATGAATTGCAAGAAAGAGAATTATACAGAACTTGAAGATATATTAGAGAAATTAAGCTCAGATATTGTTATGGAATTTGAGGTTGCAAGAATGGAGCCTCTATTTAAGGACGATAAAGAATATGAAGCATTTACCAAGAGACATGGAAGCAACCATGTGAAGACTGCAGACATTAAGTCTCATAAGGGTAATTGCTATCTTGGAATAGATGCTGGTTCAACTACAACTAAGGTTGCACTTGTTGACGAAGATGGAAGCTTGCTCTATTCATTCTATGACAACAATAATGGTAGTCCGCTTAATACATGTATTAGGGCTATGAAGGAGATTTACGAGCTTCTACCAGAAGATGCATCTATTGTTCATTCTTGCTCAACAGGTTATGGAGAGGCTCTTCTTAAGTCAGCCCTAATGCTTGATGATGGTGAGGTTGAGACAGTTGCACACTATTATGCGGCTGCACATTTCAATCCTAAGGTTGACTGTATCCTAGACATCGGTGGTCAGGATATGAAATGTATCAAGATTAAGAACAACACTGTTGATTCAGTTCAACTTAATGAGGCATGTTCTTCTGGATGTGGTTCATTTATAGAGACTTTTGCTAAGTCGCTTAATTATTCTGTAAGAGATTTTGCCAAGGAGGCACTATTTGCAAAGCATCCAATTGACCTTGGAACAAGATGTACAGTGTTCATGAATTCTAAGGTTAAGCAGGCACAGAAAGAAGGAGCATCTGTTGCAGATATTTCTTCTGGTCTTGCATATTCTGTTATTAAGAATGCTTTATTCAAGGTTATTAAGCTTTCTGATGCATCTGATCTTGGTGAAAATGTTGTAGTGCAAGGTGGAACATTTTATAACGATGCAGTTCTTCGTTCATTTGAGAAAATATCTGGCGTTGAAGCAATAAGACCAGATATTGCCGGTATTATGGGGGCTTTCGGTGCAGCATTAATTGCTAAGGAACGCTATGAAGAGAATCCTACAACTACAACTTTGTCTATAGAAGAGATTAACAATCTTACATTTGAGACAAGTCTTACAAGATGTCAGAATTGTAATAATCATTGCCTTCTTACAATTAATAAATTCACTGGCGGAAGACAATTTATTACAGGTAACAGATGTGAGAGAGGTCTTGGTAAGGAAAAGAATAAAGATAACATACCTAACCTGTACGAATATAAGTACAAGAGATTATTTGCATATCCTCCACTTAAGGCGGAGGATGCGCCTCGTGGAACAGTTGGTATCCCAAGGGTTCTTAACCTTTATGAGAATTATCCATATTGGGCAACATTCTTTAAAGAGTTAGGATTCAAGGTGGTTCTGTCTCCTCGTTCAACAAGAAACATATATGAGCTTGGAATCGAATCAATTCCTAGTGAGTCTGAATGTTATCCAGCAAAGCTTGCTCATGGTCACATTCAATGGCTTATTAATAAGGAAGTGGATTTCATATTCTATCCTTGTATACCTTATGAGAGAAATGAATTCCCTGATTCTAACAATCACTATAATTGCCCGATTGTTACATCTTATGCAGAGAATATTAAGAATAACGTAGATGAGATTACTTCTGGTAAAGTAAGATTTCTTAATCCTTTCATGGCATTTACAAGTGAGGAGATTCTTACTAAGCAATTAGTAAAGGTATTTGGTAAGGAATTTCCTGATATTACAAGTAGTGAAGTAAGGGCTGCAGGTGCTAAGGCATGGGCTGAACAAAATGCCTTTAGACAGGACATGACTGACAAGGGAGAAGAAGTCCTTAAGTACCTAGAAGAGACAGGTAAGCGCGGTATTGTACTTGCAGGTCGTCCTTATCATGTTGACCCTGAGATTAACCATGGTATTCCAGAACTTATTAATTCTTATGGTATTGCTGTGCTTACAGAGGATAGTATTTCTCATCTTGGAAATGTTGAGAGACCCCTTATTGTTATGGATCAATGGATGTTCCATTCAAGAATGTACGCAGCTGCAAACTATGTTAAGAAGACAGAGAATCTTGATTTGATTCAGCTAAATTCATTCGGCTGTGGTCTTGATGCTGTTACAACTGATTGTGTAAATGATATACTTACTAACTCCGGTAAGATTTACACATGCCTTAAGATTGATGAGGTTAACAATCTTGGTGCTGCAAGAATTAGAATTAGATCCTTACTTGCTGCAATTAGAGTAAGAGAGAAGAATAAGCAGGAGAGAGAAATTGTGCCTGCCAACTATAATAGAAGAATATTTACTAAGAAGATGAAGGCAGAATATACGATAATCTGTCCTCAGATGGCACCTTTCCACTTCGAATTAATAGAGCCTGCATTTAATGCTGCAGGATATAAGCTTGTAATTCCAGATGTTCCTGCAAGAACTTGTGTTGATGTTGGACTAAAATACGTTAATAATGATGCATGTTATCCATCCCTTATTGTTGTGGGGCAGATTATGACGGCTATTACAAGCGGAGAATATGACCTTTCTAAGACTGCCGTTCTTATATCACAGACTGGTGGTGGATGTAGAGCTAGTAACTATATTGGATTTATTAGAAGAGCATTAGCAAAGATTGGTCATCCAGAAGTTCCTGTTATATCAATTAACCTAAGTGGTTTGGAGAGTAATCCTGGATTTAAGCTTACACCTAGTCTTATTCAGAGAGGTTTATATGCCCTTATATTTGGTGACATATTCCTTCGTTGTATATATAGAATCAGACCATATGAAGCTATTCCAGGTTCTACTGATGAACTTCATGAGAAATGGAAAGAAAGAATTATAGAATTTATCACCAAGGATGGATATGTATCTCACTCTAAATATAAGAAAATGTGTAGAGAGATAATAAATGATTTCGATAATCTTCCAATTCTTGATATTAAGAAGCCAAGAGTTGGTATTGTTGGAGAAATCCTTGTTAAGTTCCTTCCAGCTGCCAATAACCATCTGGCAGACTTACTTGAAAGTGAAGGAGCAGAACCTGTTGTACCTGATCTTACAGATTTCCTTCTATATTGTTTCTACAACAATAATTTCAAGGAAGAGAATCTCGGAATGAGTAAGAAGAGTAAGAGAATCAGTAATTATGGTATTAAATTCTTCGAGTGGTTAAGGCGCGATGCAAGAAAAGCATTTGAGAAGAGTAAGAGATTCGAGCCACCAGCATATATTGAAGACTTAGCGAAGGCAGCAGAAGATGTGGTATCTGTTGGTAACCAGACTGGTGAGGGATGGTTCCTTACAGGTGAAATGTTAGAGCTAATAGAAAGTGGTGCTTCTAACGTTGTATGTATACAGCCATTTGGATGTCTTCCTAACCACATTGTAGGTAAAGGTGTTATCAAGAAACTTCGTCATATGAATCCAACAGCTAACATTGTTGCTATTGACTATGATCCTGGTGCATCAGAAGTTAATCAGCTCAACAGAATTAAGCTTATGCTTTCAACTGCAATGAAGAATCTTGATAAAGAGACACTGGAGAAAGAAGAAGAGTATAAGAAGGCTGTAAATGAGTAAATATAGATTATTTTATTATTAAATAATCTCTATGGGTTGTATAAAAGTGATATTTATAAAGGAATTACTATATGTTAAATAAGTTAGAAAGAAAAATAGGAAAGTACGCAATACCACATCTAATCAATTACTTACTAATTGGTTATGCCATTGGATATGTACTTTATCTTACATCAAGCTTTAGTGGAGTTAATATCCTAAGCTATTTAACTCTTGAACCATATTATATTATCCATGAATTCCAATTCTGGAGACTTATAACATGGGTTCTAATGCCACCAACATCAGGTCAGGGACTTATGGGTGTATTCTTCATGGTTATTATGATGTTCTTCTATTACCAGCTCGGTAATACATTAGAGGCAACATGGGGAGCATTTAAGTTTAACCTTTATATGTTCGGTGGATTGATATTTACAATAGGCGGTGCCTTCCTTGGATATCTTGTGTATTATCTTGTTGGTGGCGGTGAAGCGCCAATTGGAATTGGATATTATGTAAGCACTAATTGGCTTAATATGTCAATTTTCCTTGCATTTGCACTTTGCTATCCTGATATGCAGATACTGTTTATGTTCTTCATACCACTTAAGATGAAATGGATGGCAGTTATCTATGCGTTAATTACAGGATATCAAGTTGTAATAAGTCTAATTATGAAGAACTGGATGTCATGTATTATAATTGTTGCATCCCTTCTTAACTTTGGTTTGTTCTGGCTTACCACTAGAAATTATAAGTCCGTCTCGGCTGGTAGTGGAGCAGGGTGGTCACCATTTGGAAATCGCAACAAATCAAGATTCAAGACTAATAGGAATGGATATCATGCTAATGGTAACGGCGCAGGCTTTAGACCATTTAATGGGACAGATAGTAACAATACTCAATCTGCAGCAGGCAATCCTAAGAGAAGCCGCAATAACGTTATAGCACGTCATAAGTGTGCTATTTGTGGCAAGACAGACGTTACCAACCCAGAACTAACATTTAGATTCTGCTCTAAATGTAATGGCAATTACGAGTATTGTGAGAATCACATATTTACACATGTGCATAAGAAGTAGATGATATAGTTTTTATCAGGATACTTTCCTGTCTAATATATATTCATACTGGTAGTTCTTTGCTAAGAATATGTAAATGAATGATGATTAATCTTAATAATCATTGTGGTGAGAACCGCTTGCGACTCACATCCTTGTTCGCGCGCGCTAATTTTGCCGTCCATGGCAAAATTTTCTCTTACTTAATCATTCACTAACATATTCTAAGCTCGAACTAATGCATGAATATATATTATCAAGAAAGTATCATAATAACTATATACTTATAGCCATGATTATTTATGGGAGTATATATTAGATCAGAAAGTATCAATATAATAACTACATACTTAGAACTATAATGATAAATAGGAGTACATAATGGAAAACGAGAATGTATCTAAGAATTTTATAGAGAGAGAGATTGAGAAGGATTTAGAAGCGGGCGTGTATGATGAGGTGGTAACACGTTTTCCACCAGAACCTAATGGTTACCTTCATATAGGTCATGCCAAGTCGATTCTTCTTAATTATGGACTTGCAAAAGAATATGATGGAACATTTCACATGAGATTTGATGATACTAATCCTACCAAGGAGAAGACTGAATTCGTAGATTCTATCAAAGAAGATATTATGTGGCTTGGCGCTGATTTTAAGGATCATCTCTATTTTGCTTCTGATTATTTTGATAAAATGTATGAATGTGCCATTAAGTTAATTAAGGATGGCAAGGCATATGTATCTGACTTAAATGCTGAAGAGATTAGAGAGTATCGTGGAACACTAGAGACTCCTGGCAAGAAAGACCCTTATTCTGATAGAACTGTAGAAGAGAATCTTAAGCTTTTCCAAGAGATGAAAGATGGTGTGTATGAGGATGGAAGCAAAGTTCTTCGTGCGAAAATCGATATGAATTCACCTAATATCAATATGAGAGATCCAATTATATATCGTGTGGCACATTTGACTCATCATAATACAGGGGATAAATGGTGTATCTATCCTATGTATGATTTCGCACATCCGATTGAGGATGCTATCGAAGGTGTGACTCACTCAATATGTACATTGGAATTTGAAGATCATAGACCTCTTTATGACTGGGTTGTTAGAGAAGTTGGTTTTGAGAGACCACCTAGACAGATAGAGTTTGCCAAGATGTATCTTACTAATGTAGTTACAGGTAAGAGATATATTAAGAAGCTGGTTGAAGAAGGAACTGTTGATGGATGGGATGATCCAAGACTTGTGTCAATAGCTGCCCTTCGTCGTCGTGGCTATACCCCAGAGTCAATTGCGAAGTTCGTTGAACTATGTGGTGTATCTAAGTCTAATTCTTCTGTAGATTATGCAATGCTTGAGTATTGCATAAGGGAAGACTTGAAGATGAAGGCTCCTCGTGTAATGGCTGTTCTAGATCCTGTAAAACTTGTAATTGATAATTACGAGAGTAATGATTTAGAGATGCTTGAAGCACCTAATAATATGGAGAATCCAGAGCTTGGCACACGTAAGATTCCGTTTGGTAAGGAACTTTACATTAATAGAGATGACTTTATGATTGAGCCACCTAAGAAGTATTTCAGACTATATCCAGGTAATGAAGTTCGTCTAATGAATGCATATTTTGTAACATGTACAAGTTACGAGACTGATGATGATGGAAATGTGACTGTTATACATTGTACTTATGATCCAGCATCCAAGGGTGGCAATAGCCCAGACGGTCGTAAGGTTAAGGGAACAATTCATTGGGTGTGTGCATCTGATTGCTTTAAGGCTACAGTTCGTCTATATGAGAATCTTGTTGATGAAGAGAAGGGTGTATATGATGATAATGGAAATGTTAATGTGAATCCTAATTCCCTTACTGTTCTAAAAGATTGTTATATTGAGCCATCTGTTAAGAACGCAAATGTATATGACAGATTCCAGTTTGTACGACAGGGATTTTTCGTGGTAGATTCCAAGGATTCTAGCGAAGGAGCACCGGTATTTAATAGAATTGTGTCCCTTAAGAGTTCTTTCAAGTTGCCAAAATAAATTTATACACGAAGCATAGATTTATGCTATAATGAAATACACGGATTTTTTACTGATTAAGAAATAGACAAGTTAAGATTCTATTATAAATTTTCGAATACTTTGGGAAGAAGGTAAACATGAACAACTTATTAGCAGGAATGGAGAAATTTGGATTCGATACTTCAGAAGGTATCGATATCCTAAAAGATGACAAGAAGAAGACAAGTGTGCCTAAGAATGCAACAGTCGAAGAGAAGGCTGAGATACAAGAGAAAGATTTGCTTATTGATAAGAAGGTGGAGTGTCCACTTTGCTTTACTCAGATTACATATAAGTCAACTCTTACAACTAAGCTCAAGAGATTAGAACCGGATTTTGATCTTCGTCCTAACTTTGAAGGCATTGATGATACGAAGTATGGTGTGGTATTCTGCAATCATTGTGGCTATGCAGCGCTTAATAAATTCTTCGAACATGTATCAACTGGTCAGAAGAAGATGATTAGAGCTGGTGTGTGCGAGAAGTTTAGACCAATTCCTGTTCCAACTGGTGATACATATACATATGATTTTGCTGTTGAGAGACATAAGCTTGCACTTGTTACAGCTATGGCAAAACGTGCCAAGCTTAGCGAGAAGTCATACATTTGTCTTAAGGTAGCATGGCTTCGTCGTGCAGAACTTGAAAATCTTCCTGCAGATGTTACTCCAGAGCAGAAGAAGGAGAAAGAAGAAGAGATGCAAGGTTTTTATCGTCAGGCATATGATGGCTTTACTCAGGTTCTTTCTACTGAGATGCCTCCGTTCTGTGGCATGGATGAGCAGACAGTTCAATTTATGCTTGCTAATATGGCTATGTATTTCAATGAATATGATAAGGCTGCCAAATTAGTTGCAGACTTACTTACATCTCCAGGAGTTAATCGTCGTATTAAGGATAAGTGTTCTGATTTAAAACCTGTTATTTTACAAAAGATTAAAGAAAGTAAGAACAAATAATGGCTGTATTTGATTTTAACGATAATAAGAAAGATTCAAAAAGTGTGGTTGTTACATATGAGGTGTTCGATTCTAATAGAAGGAGCGCCGATTGTGACAACCCTATTTTAATAATTGATAATTCTAAGAGAGAGTGGGCTCATCATTCTAGCGGTATGTTCCAAAGTCCACTTAAGGGAAGCGGATTCGAATTCCGGGTAGATGATACTGTCCTGATTTCTGATATTATTAAGATTGATTCGAGATTTGTCAATCTTATTAAGTGGCTTGGTGAGAACCACATCCAGGTAATATTATCTGGCAGAAATAATGATAAGGGATACTGTGTATATAAGATAAGAGAAACTGGTATAAATGTTCGAGGGGCTAAGCTCTCGGCTCAAGACGGATTTCTTCAATTTATGATGGAGAGACTTTTCTTAAGTGATGCACCAGGTCCTGAACTAGACGAGGAAGAAGATATTGAGGGGGATGGAATGAAATTAACTTCTGTTCAATCAATTACCGACTTTCTAACATGTGCAGGTAGAACTCTTCCTGATAATATTAATCAGTGGGCAAGACGTAACCTTGCTGTTGCAAAGTCTTCTGAAGTAACACCAGAAGAAAGAAGACATGCTCAGCGTGCTATCTCAATGATGCTTGGTATTCAGTGGAAGAATAATTATTTTGAATCAATTGACCCTGTTGAAGCCCGCAGGATACTTGATGAAGAATTGTATGGAATGGATAATGTTAAGCAGAGAATCATTGAGACAATTATCCAGATTAATCGTACTCATACTCTTCCTGCTTATGGACTTCTTCTTATTGGTCCTGCTGGTACAGGTAAATCCCAGATAGCCTATGCAGTTGCTCGTATTCTTAAGATGCCTTGGGCAACGTTAGAGATGAGTTCTATAAATGATCCGGAACAGTTAACTGGAAGTTCAAGGATTTATTCTAATGCGAAGCCTGGACTTATAATGGAATCATTTGCTGAGGCTGAGAGTTCTAACCTAGTATTTATTATAAATGAGCTAGATAAGGCAGCTTCTGCCAAAGGAAATGCTAATCCGGCCGATGTACTCCTTACACTTCTAGATAATTTGGGATTTACTGATAACTATATTGAATGCAATATCCCAACTACTGGCGTATATCCAATAGCTACAGCTAATGATAAGAGTGAGATTTCTGCACCACTTATGTCAAGGTTTGCAGTAATTGAACTTCCTGATTATACAGTAGAAGAGAAGAAAGTAATATTTACAGATTACGCAATGCCTAAAGTCTTGAAGCGAATAGGCTTAAAGAAAGAAGAATGCATCATGACAGATGATGGCCTTGATGCTTTGATGGAAATCTATAAAGACACCTCTGGTATTCGCGATATTGAGCAGGCGGCAGAACACATCGCTGCTAATGCACTGTATCAGATAGAAGCAGAAGGAAAAACTGTTGTGGAATTTACAGGTGAAATGATAAGAGACCTACTTAAGTAGGTCTCTTTATTTATTATAATTAACACAAAATGTGTGATGGATTTTCAAAAGTTCATATGAAAAATGTGATATTGCGCCAAAAAATCATATGAAAAGTGTGATTTATATTGTTTCTATCATTTGTTGGTGGTATACTTGCTTTATAGAAATGGCTTTGTAATGCAATATAATAGGGAGAGTTTTGTATGGATAGATTGGTAATGAATGACTTGGTTAAGTGGAAGAATAAGAGTAATAGAAAACCTCTTATGTTACTTGGTGTTAGACAATGTGGCAAAACATATATTGCTAAGCAGTTTGGCAAAGAATACTTTGAGAATGTAGCTTATTTTAACTTTGAAGGAAATAAAGCATTAAGTTCCCTGTTTGATTATAATCTTGATGTTAATCGCATTATAAGTGAGTTGAACTCCTTTGTCGCAGGCGAAAGAATTGTGCCGGGGAAAACACTTTTAATCTTTGATGAGATTCAGTCATCACCTAATGCTATTACCTCCTTAAAGTATTTTTGTGAAGATATGCCCCAGTTACATATTATTGCAGCAGGCTCCCTTCTTGGAGTGTCACTCAATAGAGAAGAATTGTCTTTCCCTGTAGGAAAGGTTGAAAGGATTACAATGTATCCTCTTAGTTTTAAGGAGTTTGTTATTGCTAATGGAGATGGAGATTATATTAATGCTCTAGATTCTATGGATAATAAGAGGGAAATTCCAGAGTTATATACTGAACCTCTAAGAAAACATTTATTGAATTATTATATAATCGGTGGTATGCCAGCAGCAGTTGATGCGTGGATTAATACCCATAGTTATGAAGAGGTCGAAAGCATTCAGTCTAACATTATAGAAGATTATGAGAATGATTTTGCTAAATACGCCCCAATAAATGAAGTGCCTAAAATAAGACAGATATGGCATTCTATACCAGAACAGTTAGCGAAGGATAATAACAAGTTTGTTTTTTCTCATGTAAAAAAGGGTGGTAGAGCAAGAGAATTAGAAGATGCATTAGAGTGGTTAATAGATGCTGGACTAGTATATAAGTTGAAGCTTGTAGAAGAACCGGAATTACCACTTTCTTATATGGCAGATGATTCATCATTTAAGGTATTCATGTCAGATGTTGGATTACTTAGATATAGATCTAACGTATATTATAAAACTATTCTTGAGGGCGATGACAGATATATTAGATTCAAAGGTGCAATTGCAGAAAACTATGTTCTAACAGAGCTAGTGAATAATGGTATGCCAAGCTATTACTGGCGTTCGGGCAATCAAGCAGAAGTAGATTTTATTTCTGAATATAATGGTTATATGATTCCTATTGAGGTTAAATCGGCGGAAAATACGCGTGCAAAGAGTTTCGCAAGTTTTATAGCAAAGTACAAACCCAGATTTGGATTTAAAGTATCGTTAAAAAATGTTGGAGATAATCAAGTGAAAGATACTTTGGTTTATAATCTTCCATTGTATATGTTGTGGAAGATAAAAAAATATATATCTAATTAATATGATAAGAGACCCACTTAAGTAGGTCTCTTTTTTGTACTATAATCAACTTACGTATAAACGTATGATTATTAATAAAAACTTAAGGAGGAAGTATTTATGGCTTGTTACGGTTATGCTAGAGTAAGTACAAAAGACCAGAATGAAGATAGACAGATTATTGCCCTTCAAGAGATGAGGGTACCAATGCAGAATATATACGTTGACAGAGAATCAGGAAAAGATTTCCAAAGAAAATTCTATAAGAGACTTATAGGCCGATTAAAAAAGGGGGATGTCATGTATGTAAAAAGCATTGACAGATTAGGACGGTGTTATAAGGATATTATAGAACAATGGAAATGTATTACTAAAGAGAAAGGAGCTGACATAGTAGTTATTGATATGCCTATACTTGATACTAGAAATGGTAAAGATCTTATGGGGACTTTCCTATCAGATATAGTGCTTGCACTTCTTAGTTATGTAAGTGAAAATGAACGAGTTAACATAAGGAAGCGACAAGCTGAAGGTATTGCAATAGCAAAAGCGAAAGGCGTAAGATTTGGTCCGTCTCCAAGACCGCTCCCTGAGAATTTCGATGAAGTATATCTGCAGTGGAAGCACAAAGAAATTCCAATTAATAAGGCTGCAGAAATGTGTGGCATGCCTAAATCAACTTTTTTTGATAAGGCAAAAAGATATGGAGTACGTAATTACAAATAGGTAGCAAATAGTTGACTAGAAAAAAGTCCGAAGAAGTATACTTCTTCGGACTTTTTCTTTTCGCAAATCCACAGAAAATATTAACACATTTTTCCACAAATGTCTACATAAACTACATATGTATAGACGTCACATTTTGTATAAATCGTACAACCTATTAATTATCCGAAGAAGTATACTTCTTCGAACAACATGAGATGTGTCAGAGGTGGCTTATGTCAATTATGTTGTATGAACACAATAGAATTGCATATGAATCAGCTTTATCAATGTTAGATAAGGTGGGGAAAGCTGCGATTATTCATCCCACAGGAACAGGTAAATCCTTTATTGGATTTAAACTTTGTGAGGATCATCTTGATAAAAGAATTCTATGGTTATCACCATCTTCTTATATCTTCGAGACTCAAGTTGAGAATCTGAAAGCAGAGTCTGACACAATATGTAACAACATCGTTTTCATAACTTACGCAAAACTTATGAATATGTCCGTAAATGAGCTAGAGAACATTCAGCCAGACTACATTATCTTAGATGAATTTCACAGATGTGGAGCAGCTGAGTGGGGCAATGGCGTAGACAGACTTGTTGAAATGTATAGTGAAGTTCCAATCTTAGGACTTTCTGCAACAGCTATTAGATATCTGGATAATCAGAGAAATATGGCTGAGGAACTATTTGATTCTTATATTGCAAGCGAGATGACACTTGGAGAAGCGATTGTAAGAGGAATCTTGAATCCTCCAAAGTATGTCCTATCAATTTTCTCATATAAAGATGAACTTAGTCGTTATGAGAAGAGAATTAGACTTGCTAAGAATAAGGCTGTAAGAGACAAGGCAGAAGATTATCTTGAGAGGTTGCGCCGAGCACTTGATAAGGCGGAAGGCTTAGATGAGATATTTAGTAAGCACATTACTGATAGAACTGGCAAATACATTATCTTCTGCGCGAATTTCGAGGCAATGAAAGAAGCAATGGATAAGACACATGAATGGTTTCATCTAGTTGATGAAAAACCATACATTTACCATGTATATTCTGATGATGCATCAACATCTGCTGAGTTCAAAGAATTCAAGGATAACGAAGACGATAGCCATATGCGACTTCTCTTCTGTATCGATGCGTTAAATGAAGGTGTGCATGTGGAAAATGTGTCAGGAGTAATTCTTCTTCGTCCGACTGTGTCGCCAATCATATATAAGCAACAGATCGGAAGGGCTCTTTCTGCTTCAAGAAAGAAGAAGCCCACGGTATTCGACATTGTCAATAATGTTGAAAATCTATATAGCATAGATACCATTCGTGAAGAAATGGAAGTTGCAATGCAATATATGAGGCATGAAGATGCATCTGACTTAATTGTAAATGACACATTTACAATCATAGACGAAGTAAGAGAATGCGTTGCATTGTTCGAGGAGCTAGAAGATACGCTTAGCGCAAGTTGGGACGTTATGTATAAGGAAGCTAAAAACTATTATAGCGAGCATGGCAATCTCTTAATTCCAGCTGCCTATGTAACACCGGAGGGACTAGGACTTGGAAGATGGATTAGAACCCAGAGACTATCAAGACAGCAAGGTGCTATGAGCCCTGATAGAATCAAGAAACTCGACGCTATTCATATGGTGTGGACAGCAGTTCTTAAGAATAAATGGTATAGAAATTATGAACTTGCCAAAGCCTTCTATGAAGAACATGGCAATCTGATAATACAATACAACTACGTAACACATGTTATAGACAGTCACAATAATAAGGTAACTGTAAAGCTTGGAATATGGATTTCAAGTCAGAGAGACAGTTATGCCAAAGGCAAACTTAGCGAAGACAAGATAAATATGTTATCTCGAATCGGAATGTCATGGGACAGATTCGATGAAAAGTGGGAGATGGGATTTCACTGCGCTAAGAAATACTACGAAGAAAATGGAGATATCAACTTCGTTCCAAAAGAATTAGAAGTAGATGGCTTCAATCTTAATAAATGGCTTCACACTCAGAGAGATAGAAATAACAAAGGTAAACTCTCAGAGGAAAGAAAGAGCAGACTAGATGCACTTGGTTTTAAGTGGAGCGTCCACGAAGCCTTCTGGGAAAGGGGCTACGAAAATGCTGTGTCCTACAAGAAGACCCACGGCAACCTCAAACTCCCAACAGGCTACGAATGTGAAGATGGCTTCAAACTCAAGTCCTGGCTTAGCAACCAGCAGACTAGGTATAGGAAGGGCAGTTTGAGTGAAGGTCAGGTAGTTAAACTTCAGAAGATAGGTGCTATCGTTTGATAGCTACTATTGATAGATTAATCTGACATGATTACATATAAGTACTCATGAAGCTAGGGCACTTGAGTAGGCGTATGTATGACATAGTATGATTTCTAACCACGCTGTAAGGCGAGGGTGGCGAAGCCTACCCTAATATAGGAATCATACAAGGGAGGAATTGCTATGTATTATGTAATATATGTAAGTTCAGGAAATGAATCTAAAGCGCAAGGCTTGATAAATAAGATGATTTCTTCAGAGCTTTATTCTGATTGCTTCTATCCAATTAGAGTAATGAAGAAGAAGCTTCGGGGCAAGTGGACCATAGTACATGAGCGATTAATCCCAGGATATATATTTATTGAGAGTGAAAATGCAAGCGAACTATATAAAGAGCTTAGAAGTATCCCAATGTTCTTAAGAATGCTTGGCAAAGAAGAATCAGATGATGATATCGATATATATCCATTGTCAGATAATGAAGTGTCATGGCTAAATAAATTGTCTGGCAGAAATGATAATGCTAATAAGAAAGAGCATGAAGTAGGCCTTTCACAAGTTGGATTTGATGAGAATGATCAAGTTATTGTTATGTCAGGACCACTACTTGGAATGAAAGGTCAGATAAAAAAGATTAATCTACATAAAAGAATTGCAGAAGTAGAAGTAGACTTCATGAACCAGAAGACTGTGGTTCATGTAGGAATAGAGATAATTGAGAAACATAAAGAAATGGTTGGCAAGGAGCCAAATTTGTTCGATGGAGCGTAAGATGGATAGAAATCCTATGGAAGGCAAGAAAGTTGTCTTTGTTAGAGATGTTAATGATAAAGAGAATGCGGATGGTGTAAGAGGTCATCTCAAGGCCGTCGGCAATAGCAACTATAGTCCTGGAATATATGAGACTAGTATCAAGAGATTATTAGATGTTGTCTTGTCTGGTGTAGGACTTGTAGCTCTTTCTCCAGTATATCTAATTATAAGTGCCGCTATTAAAGCAGATGACCCAGGGCCAGTCCTTTTTACACAGAAGAGGGTTGGTAAGAATAAGCGATACTTTAATCTACACAAATTCCGTTCTATGAAGATGTCTACACCTCACAATGTACCAACTCATATGCTTGACAATCCAGATCAATATATTACACGAGTGGGTAAGTTCATGCGAAGAACAAGCCTTGATGAGCTACCTCAAGTATGGGACATATTTGTTGGAAATATGTCGATTATTGGTCCAAGACCAGCACTTTGGAATCAGGATGTGCTAGTTGCAGAAAGAGATAAATATAATGCTAATGACGTCAAACCGGGACTTACTGGTTGGGCACAGATTAATGGTAGAGATGAATTAGAACTTGCTGAAAAGGCAAGGCTTGATGGTGAATACGTTAGAAGGATTGGTTTGCCTTTTGATGTGAAATGTTTTGTGGGAACAGTTCTTTCTGTAATAAAGAGTGATGGTGTTGTAGAAGGCGGAACAGGAAATATGAAGAAAGCATAGTGATTATTTCATAAGCTTAACTATGAATGAGGAGATAATATCGTGAAAAGAGTGCTCATTACCGGAGCAAATTCATATATAGGTACAAGTTTTGAAAAGTATGCTTACGAGTATTATTCAAAAGAATTCTCAATAGATACAATTGATATGGTAGATGGTACTTGGCGTGAAAAAGACTTTTCGTCTTATGACATTGTCTATCATGTAGCAGGCATTGCTCATGCTGATGTTGGGAATGTTACTGAAGAAGTAAAGAAGAAATACTATGCCGTTAATACTGACCTTGCTATAGAAACGGCAAAGAAGGCAAAGAAAGACGGCGTAAAACAATTTGTCTTTATGTCATCTGCCATTATATATGGTGACTCTGCTCCAGTAGGAAAAAGGAAAAGAATAACAAAGAAGACAAAGCCACATCCTGCTAATTTTTATGGTGATTCAAAGTGGAGAGCAGACAAAGGTGTGAGAAAACTGGCAGAGGAGAATTTCATAGTAACAGTTCTTCGCCCCCCAATGATATATGGTAAAGGGAGCAAAGGTAATTATCCAACTTTATCTAAGATGGCAAAGAAAATGCCAATCTTTCCAGATATAAAAAATGAACGCTCAATGCTTTACATTGAGAACTTATGCGAGTTCTTGTGTCAAATAATGATTCGTGGCAAGGGAGGAATCTTTTGGCCACAGAATGCAGAATATAGCAAAACCAGTGATCTAGTTAAAATGATTGCTGATGCAAATAATCACAAGATACTTGTGTCAAAGGCATGGAATATAGGAGTTAAACTTGCAACTCTAATTCCGGGCAAACCTAGAGGCTTGGCGAATAAGGCTTTTGGAAATATGAGCTATGACCAAAAGATGAGCAAGTATGATTTCAAGTATCAGAGTGTAGAGCTTAGGGCAAGTGTTGAGAAGACTGAGAGAAAGAAAGAAGGAAAAAAAGCATTACAATTAGCATCTGTTGCGTCAATGATTGATCAATTCAATATGCCTAATATTGAGATATTGAAATCGTTGGGGTATGAAGTAGATGTTGTGGCTGATTTTAAAAAACCAGGAACAATTACTACTAAAAGAGCAAAGGATTTAATACAAAGACTTAATGACATGAATGTTAAAGTATTTGACATTCATATTCCTCGTTCATTAAATCCCATAATTGTGTTGTCGGCGTATATAAAAGTAAAAAAAATTATAGAAACAGAAGGTTATGATTTGATTCATTGCCATAGTCCAATTGGGGGAGCGATTTGCAGATTAGCTGCAGTTTCTCAAAGAAAAAGAGGGACAAAAATAATTTATACAGCGCATGGTTTTCATTTTTTTAAAGGTGCGCCAATTAAGAATTGGATTATATTTTATCCAATTGAAAAGTGGCTTAGTAAATATACAGATGTACTAATTACTATTAATAAGGAAGACTATAGAAGGGCTAAGAAATACTTTAATGCAAAGAATACGGTATATATACCTGGTGTGGGTGTAGACACAAAGAAGTTTGCGCCTCGTCAAGACAGAAGAGAAAAGATTCGAAAAGAGCTGAATCTTAGTGATGAGCAAATAATGCTTCTCTCTGTAGGAGAACTTAATGAAAATAAAAATCATATCTCTGTAATAAAAGCTATTAAAGATACAGATTATGTATATGTCATTGTAGGTAAGGGTGACAAGAAACTTGAATTAGAAAGTGCCGCAAAAGAATGTAATGTTGACCTAAGACTTATGGGTTATCGAAGTGATGTGGCAGATTTTTATAATGCAGCTGATGTGTATGTATTACCTAGTCTTCGAGAAGGATTAAATGTAAGCCTTATGGAGGCGATGGCGAGTGGGCTAGCCGTTACTTGTAGTGATATAAGAGGGAATACAGATCTAATAGTTGATTCAACATTTGACCCTAAAGATACAAAGGGACTCGCAGTTGCATTAAAAAATACGCTTGATAACAAAGAGAAGCTTAGTGAAAGAAACATAAAAATGATAAAAAAAAATAGTGTATATCAAGTCAATAATAATATTAAAAAAGTGTATCAGATCGCTGAATTCCAAATGAAAGGATAATAACGTCAATTGACCAGAAAAGAATATGAAGTATATAAAAGGAAATACATAAGATGAAAAAAATTAGTTTTATAATTCCGGTTTATAATGTTGAAGACTATCTAGAAGAGTGTTTTAGAAGTATATATTCTCAAACCGATAGTGATTGTGAAATTATTCTTGTCGATGACGGTTCTACTGATAGTTCTTGTATGATATGTGACAAGCTATCTGAAATATCTGAAGATGTTATAGTTATTCACAAAAAAAATGAAGGGCTAGCATCTGCAAGGAATACAGGACTTAATGTTGCTAAGGGAAGATATGTAGCTTTTGTTGATTCTGATGATAAAATAGCACCTAATTCAGTTAAAAAGATTTTAAAAAGAATTGATGATAGTAACGTAGATATTTTTTTTATGAAGGCATATAAGTTTTATCCAGATGGACGTGAGTTTGATATAGGAGATTGCATTGAAGAAATACACTTTCTAAATAAAAAAAAGGAAGATATATTATTATATTTATCAAATAGACCCAAATTTCCGGGTTCATCTTGTACAAAAATTTTTAGGCGCTCTTTTTTGGATAGTAATGAACTTCGTTTTCCACATAATAATATACAAGCCGAAGATTTGGGTTTTGTTAGGGATTGTATTATGTATGCAGAAAGTTTATGCGCAATAGACATTCCTTATTATATGTATAGACAATTAAGAACAGGTTCTATCACTCAAGGAAGTAAAGAAAAAGCTCTTAAAGGGATTTTATATTTTGTGTCGGAAACAATTAGTAAGTATTCTAAGAATAAAAAGCCAATTGAACCTTATGGTAAATATGCCTTGAGCTTTGCGGCATATGAATACTACATTGGATTATTATGTTATTCTGGCATTCAGGAAAAACAAAGAAAGTTGGAATTTTATGAAGAATTAAAAAAAGAAAAATGGATAATAGATTATACATATTCTCGTAGATTTTATTTTTTGAAAATATTAGTAAGGTATTTTGGAATAAAAGTATCCTCGTTTGGAATCAGACTAGTGCATAGATTAAGAACACTTAAATATAGAAAAATATGATTATGTAAAAATATTTATTAATTAATAACAACGATAATATATAAAATTTAATGGAGAAATAATGATAGTTTATAGCTTTGCCTTTTGTCTTTCGGTTTTGATTACTTGGATATTTTCTCACTCTGTTCAATATAAAAAAAATAAATATATGGTATTTATGGTGTTGGTGTCTGGAATGCCATTGTTTTTGGTCGCAGCATTAAGATATGGAATAGGAACCGATTTCATGTCATATGTATCAATTTATAATAATTATTCGTCGCAGGGAGTAAGAGGTAGTTATGAGGTGTTGTTCTATCTAATAAGCTATGGACTAGGACTAATAAATGCTGATGTACAATGGTTGTTCGTTATATGCGCAGGGATATTTGTTTTTTGTGTTTTTTATGTTGTTTTTATTGATTCAAATAATCCTTCTTATAGTATTATAATTCTATTTGGAATTACATATTATTTTGCAATGCTAAATATCATGAGGCAACTTGTTGCATGCGCCATTTTGTTCGTTGCACTTCATTTTTTAAGTAAAAAAGAATACATAAAGTATTTTATTTGTGTAATTATTGCAAGCGGTTTTCATTATATTTCTCTAATCTTTTTTGCTCTAATAGTATTTCAAAAGATTAAATTATCACCCCGAGTGGTACTGTTTGTTACTGGGATTTTAATGGTACTAAGGCCAGTTATAGGTAAGATTGTACCTTTGATGTTTACTGATACTAAATATGCTAAATATTTTGATGAATCATATGATACTACGAGCCTTGCTGGAATATTAGGCATTCTTGTACAAATAATAATTCTCCTATTTTGTAGTTACACATATAGTGACAATAATAAATATAAAACATATTATTTGGCGCAGGTTTTGTGTACGTGGTCGGTAATATTCAATGGTGTTATTCCGTACGCATCTAGGATAAAGTATGTTTTCGGATTAGCAACAATAGTTTTATTGCCACTAGCTATAAATAACCTGCGAAGCAAGTGCTCTAAGGGATTATTTTATTATGGAATAGTTGTTTCGTATATAGTCTACGCATACATTATTGTATATATAACTGGTTCATATGGTGTATTACCATATCAATCTGTAATTTAGACTAGAATTAGATTGAAAGGGAAAGAGAAGTGAAGTTGGTATCTGTTATTGTTCCGGTTTATAATGTTGAGAATTATTTGGAAGAATGTATAGTTTCTATTGTAGTACAAAGCTATTCAAATTTTGAGCTGTTGCTAGTTGATGATGGTTCTACAGATTCTAGTGGTGACATATGCGAAATGTTAAAAAGAAAATATTCTGATATAGATATATTTGTTTATCACAAGGAAAACGGTGGACTATCTGATGCAAGAAATTATGGTATTGACCGAGCAAATGGTTCATATATTACTTTTGTGGATAGTGATGATTATATTAAGCCAGATTATATTGAAGAATTAGTTGAATCATTAGAAAAAAACGAAGCAGATATGTCGGTGTGTGGACTGAGTTTATTAAAAAATGGAATCCTAATAGCCACAAATGATGCGCGAGGAAAAGATCTTTTTAATCGTGAGAATGCTGTAAAAATGGCATTAAAGAACAGAATACGTCAAAGCGCTTGGGGTAAAATGTATAGAAGAGAAGTTTTTAAAAGTATTAGATTTCCTAAAGGACTTTTGTACGAGGATCTTGCAGTTTTTTTTGACATACTGCTTCAATGTGATAGAATAGCAGTTTTTGATTCTCCTTTATATATATATAGAATACGAAATGAATCAATAATGAGAAGTGAGTTTAGCGAGAAACAGTTTTGTGAAGTGAGAATAATCGAGGAGGCGATGGAGAAAGTAGAGGAATACTATCCATATATGAGAGTTGAAATAATTGAACGAAAATTATACTCGTACTTTATTGTGCTTAATAGAATTTTGAAATCAAAGAATAAAGAAATGTTTAAAGAACATCGAAGATTGTTAAAAAGAAAAATAATAAAAATAGTGCGTCCAGTTTTATTCTCACCCCAAGCATCTGTTCGAATTAAGGTTAAGATAGTTTCATATTTGCTAGGAGAAAACATATACTATGCATTACAGATGTGTGCAGATAAGAAAAATCCTGAATGCAACTAGTGTATAATATATAGTTTTTGGAAAGCAGTTTAGCAATTTGAGTGAGTATGGTTTAAAAGAGGTGAAGAGATAAAATGAAAATATTGTTACTTGGGGAATTTAGTGGAGTGAATATTAATTTAAAGCAAGGTTTACAGGAAATAGGGCATGAGGTTTTTCTTGCTGCAAATGGGGATGGTTGGAAGAATCTTAAAGGCGCAGATAAAGAGCTGTTTTCTTATAGTAAAAATATGAGCACTTATGAAAAAATAAAAAATGTTTTGATAAAACCTCTTAGATGCGAACAATTAAGCGGGTATGATGTTGTTCAAATGATATCACCTAATATTTTTCATTATTTGTTATTGGATGTTCCAATAAAAAGAATTAAGAATAATAATGAAAAACTATTTGTAAATGGAGCAGGGCTCGACTGGTTTCTCTATAAGGCATGGAAAGAGGGAAAATATAAAAAAAGAGGTTTCCTTTTAGAGAATAATTTGGAAACTCAGTCTATAGTAAATGGAAAAAATTTTGTGAGTATATGCAATAATTATACTTGCAAAAAAGTGATTAAATCAGCTGACGGGATAATTCCTTGTGTACCATTTGAGTATGAAACGCCGTATATTGGATTGCCTAATCTAATGCCAGCAATAATGTTTCCAATTAATACTAATGTATATAAATATACAAGCAATATCAATAGAGGAAAAATAGTTTTTTTTCATGGAATAAATAGAATAGAGGATAAAGGGACAAGGTATATTGTTAAAGCAATGAGCAAGTTACAGAAAAAATATCCTAATGATGTTGAGTGTATTGTGGCTGAAAGGATGGAGTATTCAGAATATGTAAAGGCATTAGAATGTACGAATGTTGTTGTGGATCAGTGTAGAGGATATGGATATGGAATGAATGCCTGTATATCTATGGCAAAAGGAAAGGTTGTCATGGGTGGAGCGGAGAGAGAGTTTTTAAAAAGAGCAAATATTTCTCAAGAAGAGTGTCCCGTTATTAATATAAAACCAGATGAAGAATATATTTTTTCAAAAATGGAGGAAATAGTTCAAGAAAGAAATTGTATAGAAGAGATGGGATACAACTCAAGAAAATATATCGATAAATATCATAATTATATTAATATAGCTGAAAAGTATATTTGCGCATGGAACAGTATAAATTCATAAAGATATAATTGGAAAGATGATTAGTTTAAGAAGTGATTTTGAATAAATTGTTTCGTAGGTAACGTGATATGAATGTAAACACCTTATTAACTCAGAAGAGATAGAAAAAGACATATTCATTTAAATTCAAATATTTGCATTAAAAATTTAACAGAATTTGTTTTCAAACATGGTGTGATATAGACCAATGTATTACGATTGATAGCGCTGATTAAAGAGATGAGTTTAGATAGGATTGCGTGCGTCACATGAATTTGCATTACACATTCCAACATCGCTGACATTTATGCGAGTGAATTATTTGGCGGATTATATTTTCTCGTGATATATATTGGTATGCTGGTTGGAAAAGACTATCAAAAATATTATAAATATATGCAAAAAGCTAAAAGTGATAACAGTGTTGTCACTTTTATTTTTTTTATCAATACAATTTTTAGCTTTTTTTGCTTGGCTTTAATAATGGGAACTATCTCTATTTAATTGATAGTGAGCAAATTGAAGAAATAAGCTATAGATAATTATTTATGCAGAAAGGAAATAGTGCATGGAAAGGATAATGCCTAATCGCTTAGATAGAGCATTTTATAAGTATCAAGACGAATTTGAAAAAAAAGCAATAGAAGTGCTTCGCTCCGGATGGTATGTGCTCGGTAATGAAGTGAAATCGTTTGAAAAAGAGTTTGCTACATTTGTAGGCGCAAAGCATTGTGTGGGACTTGCTAGTGGATTGGATGCGCTTTGGATTGCATTTAGGGTGCTAGGAATAGGCAAGGGTGACGAAGTTATTGTTCAGGGTAATACATATATAGCAAGTGTTATGGGAATTACTATTAATGGTGCAACTCCTGTTTTTGTAGAACCGGATGAATATTACAATATTGATGCGTCGAAGATTGAAGAGAAGATTACTTCAAAAACAAAAGCAATACTTGTTGTTCATTTGTACGGACAAGCATCTAATATGACTCCAATAGTTAATTTATGTAAGAAGTATGATTTGCGACTGGTTGAGGATTGTGCTCAGGCGCATGGAGCAAAATTTGAAGGTAAGCAAGTAGGAACATTTGGAGATATTGGTTGCTTTTCTTTTTATCCATCAAAAAATCTTGGTGCATTTGGGGATGCTGGAGCTATTGTTACTAATGATAGTGAAATAGATAAAGATGTAAGAATCATTAGAAACTATGGATCAGAAAAAAGGTACTATAACAAAGTTGTAGGTGCTAACTCGAGATTAGATGAAATACAGGCAGGACTTCTTAGAGTCAGACTGAAACATCTTAAAGAGATGACGTTGGAGAAACAGGAAATATGTAGCAGGTATTTAACTGAAATAAATAACGACAAAATATTATTACCTAGGATAAGAGAAGGTGCAACACATATATGGCATCAGTTTGTTATAAGAACAAATAATAGAGAAGATTTGATAAAGTATTTGGATGATAAAGGAATTGGAACGATTATACACTATCCAATTCCACCGCATTTATCTGAGGCATATTCATATTTAAATGTTAAAGAAGGAGAGCTTCCAATTACAGAAGAATACGCTAATACAGTTTTGTCTATCCCTTTGTATAATGGCATGACAAAAGAAGAAATCACCTTAGTTGTAAATTCTATAAATAGTTTTATGAAGGGATAATGCAATGAATCATAATTATTATGCACAATATGATAATGTTAGAATCAGACCTTTAAAATGTGAAGATATTGAAGCATTGAGGATCTGGCGAAATAAAAAAGATGAAGCAAGGTTTTTGAGGGATATAGGGCATATATCTTCAGAAATGCAAAGGAAATGGTTTGATGAATATCAACTAGATGATACACAGATTGTTTTTGCTATTGACGAGGTTAACGAATTAAATCGAATAGTAGGTAGTATGGCATTATATGATATTCGTGATACTCAAGCTGAAATAGGGAAAATTCAAATTGGAGATAAAGAAGCTCATGGAAGAGGAATTGGAAGAAAAAGTCTTGTAATGGGTATGAAAATTGGATTTGAATGTTTGAATTTAAATAGAATTGTTGGAAGCGTTCATAGAGATAATATTTCTGCGCGTACGAACGATTTGAGAATAGGATTCAGAATCATTGGGCAACATAAATCAGATAGAGATGGTATAGAAGATGAACTTGAAATTATTCGTAAAGATGTACTAGAGAATAATGCTTATTATGATGAGATAAAGATTGGTGAGGGGGGAATACTAATATGAATGAAAGAGTCTATTTAATCGACTCAAAAAGGACAGCAATAGGCAAGTTCCTTGGTTCATTATATGAAGCTGATCCATGTGATGTGTGTACTCAAGTAATTAAAAAAGGGTTTTCTGAGGAATTATTAAGAGACGTAGAATCAGTAATAATTGGTAATGTTATTTCTGCGGGTATGGGACAAGGGATAGCAAGAAAAATTGCCATAAATTCCGGAATACCTGAAGAAGTCCCTGCTTATACAGTGGGAATGGTCTGCGGGTCTGGAATGCAAGCAATTCGCTCAGCTTATCAAGAAATAATGTGTGGAGAGAATTTGGTCTTGTGTGGTGGTATGGAATTTATGTCTAATATTCCATATGCAACAGATAGTTATATTAGGCTTGGAAAAAAATTTGGTGACTTTACTATGAAGGATCTTATGACCAATGATGGATTAATTGATTCATTTAGTGGAGTTCATATGGGAGTTACTGCAGAAAACGTTGCTAAGAAATTTAGTATTTCAAGAGAGATGCAAGATGAGTACTCATATATGTCATTACAAAAGGCAATAACGGCAGTGGATACAGATGTGTTTAAAGATGAAATCATCTCGGTGACTCTTAAAGATTATAGGAATAGAGAATATACATTTGAAACAGATGAATTTCCTAATCGTAAGTCAACACCTGAAAAAATATCTAGCTTAAATCCAACATTTATTAAAGACGGTTCAGGAACAGTAACTGCGGCGTCATCTTCAGGAATTAACGATGGAGCATGTTTTATGTTGTTGGCATCTGAGAAGTATTGTAGGGAGAATGGTATATCCCCACTTGTAGAGATTGTAGATACATCATTTGTTGGATGTGATGCCCAATACATGGGGTTAGGACCTTATTATGCAATATCTAATATTCTTGATAAGTATAACATGTCTCTAAATGATATTGATTATTATGAAATTAATGAAGCTTTTGCGGCACAGGTTCTTGCAAGCGAGAAGCTTCTTTGTGAAAGATATAATATTAGTTCTAGCGAAATGAGAGAAAAAACCAATATATATGGTTCTGGATTAGGATTAGGGCATCCACTAGGGATGACAGGAGCGCGTATAGTTGGAACATTAGCACATATTATGAACAAGAAAACATGTGAGTATGGAATTGCATCACTCTGCATAGGCGGCGGTATGGGTGCAGCAACACTTTTAAGAAAGGTGGATTAAATGGGATTATTAGAAGGTAAAGTAGCAATTGTAACAGGAGGTACAGAAGGAATAGGTTATGAAACATCTGTTAGATTTGCGGAGGAAGGTGCAATAGTATACGCTTGCGCTAGACATGAAAAGATATTTGATAATCCGTTAATTAACTATCATTATTGTGATGTGACAGATGAAAGGTCAGTTAAAGAGTTATACGAAGATGTAATAAAAGGACACGGGAAAATAGATTGTCTTGTAGCAAATGCTGGAATTACATGTGATGCATTAACTGTAAAAATGACAAACGATATGTTTGAGTCCGTTATAAATACTAACTTAAAGGGAGTATTTAATATTGTTAAAATGGTTGGACCTTTTATGGAAGAAAATGGTGGCGGCTCTATAGTAACAATAGGAAGTGTTGTTGGAGAATATGGTAATATTGGACAGGTCAATTATGCTGCGTCCAAAGCAGGAATAACTGCAATGTCTAAATCGTGGGCAAAAGAGTTTTCTAGGAAAGGTGTACCTGTAAGAGTCAATACTATTGCTCCAGGGTATACTATGACAAAAATGATGAATTCAGTTCCTCAAAAACTACTTGATAAGTTTTCTCAACAGACTATGTTAAAAAGATTAGGAAAACCTAAGGAGATAGCTAATGCTATAGTGTTTTTGGCATCTGATTTGTCGTCATATATAACGGGAACAGTTCTTAGTGTTGATGGAGGAATGCGTTTATAAGGGAGGCAAAGATTATGCATAATATGAATAAAGTTAAAATGTTAGAATTTCCACAATTAGGAGATGAAAGGGGACATCTAG
Source organism: uncultured Lachnospiraceae bacterium (assembly GCA_900315945.1). GTDB lineage: Bacteria > Bacillota > Clostridia > Lachnospirales > Lachnospiraceae > RUG191. The sequence continues at coordinate 27,593 of ONAZ01000023.1, forward strand.
TCATTGCTGAAGCAATGAAAGATGTCCCTTTTGAAATAAAAAGGGTGTTTTATATTTATGGCTCTGATGCAGATGTTGTACGTGGTCAACATGCAAATAAAGAGACAGAGTTCGTTCTTATTAATGTTGCTGGGAAAAGTAAAGTAAAAGTAAAAGATGGCGAAGGCAACGAAGCAATATATTGCCTTAACCGTCCACACACAGGAGTTTATTTGCCAACTATGATATGGAAGGATATGTACGATTTTAGTGATGATTCAGTTCTTCTAGTATTGGCAAGCACACATTATAATCCTGATGAATATATAAGAAACTACGACGAATTTGTCAAAGTGATTTCTGAAGACATGGATTAGAAAGTTGTAATGTATAAATGAGTAAAGCTAAACTTTTTGTTGAAAATATTTTGGTATATGGATTAGGAGGCATTATTAGTAAAATAATACCTCTTATTATGTTACCTATAGTAACAAGGATTATGCCCAGTACTGAGTATTTTGGTATAAGTGACATGTCTCAGACAATTATTTCTTTTGCTAGCGCATTGGCAGTACTTGGCATGTATGATGCCATGTATCGTATGTTCTTCGAAAAAGAAGAAGAGGAATATAAGAAGACAGTATGTTCAACTGCTTTAATATTTACCATAGGGATGTCTTTTATAGTGTTCATTCTAATGATCATTTTTAGAGAACAATTGGCATTGTGGTTTCTTGGTAATAAAGAGCTGGCATATGTTATTTTTTTATCGGCGATTGCAACGCTAGTATCGGCAACCAATTCTATAATTTCTGCGCCTACAAGAATGCAGAATAAGCGTAAGGTATTTCTTGTAACAAATACTGTATCACCTATTTTGTCATATGGACTAGCTATTCCTTTATTGTTGGGTGGATACTATATTATAGCATTACCTTTGGCAGGTGTTGTCTCTGGAATTACGATGGAGATTTCTTTTTACATATTGAATAGAAAATGGTTCGTTCCTAAGTTGTTTGATAAAAAACTATTAAAACAACTTCTTATTATTGCGATCCCGCTTTTTCCTAATTTTTTGTTTTATTGGATATTTAATTCGTGTGACAAGCTTATGATAACCAATATAATTGGTGTTGGTGCAACAGGAATATATGCTGTAGGTTCAAAGCTAGGTCAAGCAAGTCAGCTGATTTATACAGCATTTGCTGGAGGGTGGCAATATTTTGCGTTTTCTACTATGAAAGAAGAAAAACAAGTCGAATCAAACTCAAAAATATTTGAATACCTCGGAGTAATATCATATGTTGCGACGGCATTTGTATGTGCTTTGTCTTTTTGGATATTTAGAATTTTGTTTAGTGAAGAGTATTTAGACGGATATGTTATAGCCCCTTATTTATTCTTGGCGCCCTTGTTATTAATGTTATATCAAGTCGCAGGTAATCAGTTTTTGGTAATTAAGAAGACATGGCCAAGTATGTTTATTTTGCTTAGTGGAGCAATAGGAAACGTTGTATTGAATTTGATTTTGATTCCTGTTATAGGGATTGAAGGAGCATCTATAGCTTCTTTATTGGGATATATAATATCAGTAGTTATTGCAGTTATAGTTTTGTGTTGCATGAAGCTAATGGTAGTAAGTAAGAGGTTCATTGCTATATCTGTTCTTATGGTTATATTTTTTGCGATTTGGAGATTCCTGTGCCCCCATAATATAATTATTGGACTTATGATGGCTGTTGTATTTACAGCAATATGTTGTGTGTTATATAGGAAAGAAATTGTAATAGTTAAGGATAGATTGATGAGGAGAAAAGATGGTTGAATTTATTTAAATATGTCATAAATAACAATTTAAACGAGTACGGAGAAGTTATGGATTGGTGGCTCAAAGAGGGTAAATTTGAGAATTGGAATAAGAATCAAGTAACAAGTTTCACCAAAAAGATACACACAATGAAAGGCTTTTCTAAAAAAAGGGATTTACACTATGATTCTGCTAAAAAATTGTCTTTCCCAAAGAAAGCATCGCGATTTCCACAGGTTTGGATGGGAAATGGAAATGGCAAATCGGAAGGAAGAGACTGGGTAAGGCATATTAGAAATGCAATAGCACATGGAAATGTTAATGTAAGAAAGATTAAAGGAGAGCCTATTCTCGAAATGCGTGATTTCCAACCAGATAAGAAAAAACAGACTGCATACATTCTGATACCTATATGTTACCTTGACTTGATTAAAAAGGCATACAAGAACGTTGGCAAAGAGATGAAATAAGATAAATATTACTGAATTAATAGGAATACTTGATTGTCATAATTTTGAAACTAGACTATCTCTATGTCTTACAGATTCCGGTGGAATAAAAGAAGAATGTTCATCGTATTGAGAGCCAGTTCTTGTTATGCGTGATACTACAGAAAGACCAGAAGGGATAGAAGCAGGAACGCTAAGACTGGTATGGACTGATGAAGAGACTATATATAATACATTTACGGAATTATTAGAGAATGAAGAAGAGTATAAGAAGACGAGTCGTGCGGTGAATCCTTATGGTGATGGACATGCGTGCGAGAGGATTGCAGATATATTGGAAGGGAAAGAGTATAGGGAGTGGAGAACTAAATAAAAAAGGAATAATTCTATCAAGATAATACATATTGTTTGCATGTGAGTATATTATATGATTGTGAATTGTGTTATACTTGGTATGTAATAAGTAGAGATATAGAAATGAATTAGACTAGTGACTATTATTATTTAGTTGCTGGCTTTTTTTGTTTATGGGGGTAACTAGTCACTATTGATGACAAGCATGAATATTTATACTATTTATAAACGGAGAAAAAGCAATGAATTCTGAAGAGTTTTTGGAATAAAAGCTCAATAGCGGGTACCTACCGCGATTTATAGGGCTATGCGATAATAGGCTTATCATAAAAAACAGGGAAGTGCTTATACTCATGCCATCTTCCGGAACCACGAATTATACAGTTGTTGCTACCACAAATGGGACATCTTCTTTTTGATGATGGAAGATGTAAAGTGATTACTTCAGAGTTGTTGTTATAGTTGCTACTAGTTATTGTGACATCACCTGGTAACGAAAGAAGACGCAACAACAATTGGAGACCTTGCGGATGGTGTGATGAAGCATATACATCCCATAATACTAATAGAATAGATGTGGATGGTGTAGTTAAGAAAATAATGTCAACAGATTATGTTAAAGAAGAATTAGAAGGAAAGCCTCATGCAGTAGAAGCATAGGGCATCTATAGTTTATATCGAGTTATGTTTTCCCAGTTAAAGGGCATGCCCATTTGTAAGAGCAATTCTTCTTTTGTGAGTCTAGAATTCTTTTTGCAATACTTATCAATTGTTCTTTTTAGATTCGACTTAAATGCTAGAAAGTCGTCTTTGGGTAAAAGATATCGTAATGCGATAACCAATCCAAAGTAATCGTTTTTTCCTAATATATATTGATTCCCTTTTTTAGGAATATTCATTTTGTGGTGAAGCTTTGTGTCAGGAAAGTATCTTTTGCGTAGATGGAAGCTAAAAAGACGTTCCTTGTGTGCGCATGTGTTTCTAAAAAGTGTAAGAGTAGCTAGGTATTGAGATAATTCTTTCTCAGAAACATAAGGATATAGCTTGCTAATTCTACTTTGAACATTTGAGGTAAGGAGAGAAAACATATTTGACAGTTGACCAAATGTCATAGCATGTATAGTAACCCATAATGGAACGTTATGATATGTTTTTCGTTGGTGTATGAGATATTCATGGTCATTGTTTCTGTTGGCAATGTTGTCAAGTGTTTTTATTAACTTGCTTATAGGCATTGAGAGTGATTTCTTTTTAGAATAAGAATTGCTATCAAGATAGTATTTTTGTTGAACACCGTATGTTGAGCAAAAGCTATCTGCAATGATATTTTGTATCCGTTGCTCAATTTTATTGAGGTAACAAAAAGTGAGTTGACGTAATTGCTCGTCAAAGCGATAAAGGGCAAGAATATCATCTATTGATGTTTCCTTATCATATTTTCTTGTCATAGGATTTATAAAAGACTGCTTGTATCCACCAATAAGCGAGAAATATCCAATATTTGTAAGGATTTCTTTTGCAATTTTCTCATCTTTGATGATAAGGTTCTTTTCTTTGAGAACGTTGATTTGTTGATCAATTGTTAGATATGGTTTAGACATTTAGAATAAGATGCTCCTTATAATAATGAAGGACGGCCCGTAGGTCGTCCTCTGGTTCCAGTCCTCACGAGTATCTGGAACTCGATCACTAAGGTCAGTATAGATTAATTATGATAAAAAGTCAAGTCGACCTAAGTGAATTTTGAATTGACAGTCGTCCTAAGTGAATTCTGAATTGATAAAATGGCAAGTATAGATTATAATTGCTTTTTTAGCAAATGACAAATCGACAACCGAGGAGAGGGATATGAACAAGTCTGTGAATAAAAATTAGTTACATTATAAAATAAAACAATTACGTCAGCAGAATGGGTATACTCAGAAATATGTTGCTGGGTACATAGGAGTAGATGTGACCACGTATTCGAGATATGAATCTGCACAATGTACACCAGATGTTAAGAGACTTAGGAAACTTGCTGAACTTTATGGTATGCGAGATGAATTGCTTGGTTCAACGCTCCCAATGGAAACAGCGGTCATTTATACAAAAAAAGAACTCGATGATTTTCAGAAAGTTTTAAATGCCTGTAATCCAAAGAATGCTTCTGGGTATTTTGAGTTAAGACAGATGCATGATACGTTACGAGAGGCATTTGAGCCTATCCAACAGCGTCATATGGAAGCGTGTGACTTTCCTGACATCCCATCTGAAAAATTGCTTGCTTGTTTGGAATTTACCAACGATAAGACTGTAAAAAGAGTTTATTTGGATCAAAGAGCTGATTACTTAACAGCAGTTTATTTTAAAAGGCAAGATGAAATTATAGATATGATGATGGATAGGCAGATAAAAGAGGCTCTCCGTTAAATGTTGCTCACGACATAGTGTGAGACCTTGTAGTTACTAGCATTATCGTTGCTTTAGGAGGTGATTTCTTAAAAAAGCGCATGGCAAACAAGCCTGCATTAAAAGTTAAGTAAAAGCTCACTAGCGGGTACTTACCACGATTTATAGGGCTATGCGATAATAGGCTTATCAATGAAAAAAGCGTGCAAGCCTTATTACAGGTGGCTTACACACTTTATACTATTCTTTCTTCTTGTGTTCACATAGATAACCAATATTTATTTGAGTTTTTCTTTTAGTTTTTTATTTTCAGCTTGGAGTTGTTCGATTAGATTCTGCTGTTCTGACAATTTAGCATCCTTTTCGGAAAGCTGCTCCTGCACATATTGCTCATGAATAATAGCTTCTTCTCTAGCTTCTTTTAACTCCTTAAGTTGCTTCTGCACATACTGTTCATGAAATATAGCTTCCTGTCTTGCT
>ONAZ01000008.1 GCA_900315945.1 uncultured Lachnospiraceae bacterium
AAAAATCAACATTTATAATAATTATATATAAAGAAACAGACCTGCATTGGCAATGGCCAATGCAGGTCTGCTATTTAGAGACTATTTTTACAGCCCCTTATTTTTTCTTTTATATGTTTATAAGAACTATCAAATAATGTATTATAAGAGTATATTGAAGGGGGGCATATTATATATGAAACTATTTCATACTAGTTTTTCTATAGTTGAGAATCCAAGCATTAATGAAGGTAGGGCAAATGCAGATTTTGCTAGAGGGTTCTATCTTTCTGACGACGAGGAATTCTCTAAGAGGTGGGCTCGAAGAAGAAAAGGGATGACAACATACCTTAATAGATATGAACTTGATGAAGAGGGGCTTAATATCAAAACATTCAATCAGGATGAAGAGTGGTATGATTATATCTTTGCTAATCGCAGAGGAAAGCCTGATAGCCTTAATAATTATGACGTAATAATTGGCCCCATCGCTAATGATACCTTGTATGACACATGGGGAATGCTTACTAGCGGAGTCCTTGATAAGAGTGAATGTCTTAAGTGTCTTAAGATTGGAAATGTATATCAACAGATTGTAATCAAATCAGAAAAGGCGCTTAATGCATTACATTTTCAAGGTGCAGATAAATTAGATGCTACTAAGATACAAGAATACAAAGATGCTGTGGCGATAGAAGAAGAAAAATTCCAACAAGAGTTCGCGAAGATCGTTGGAGATTAGATAATTAGGAGTAGTAATATGAGTGCGAGAGAAAAGTATGACAAATTATTAGATAGACTAGAATCTCTTGAGAAAGTTGCTATTGCATTTTCCGGGGGTGTAGATTCCACACTACTATTAAAAGCTTCTTATGATGCACTTGGTGATAATGTAATTGCCATAACTGCTAATTCAGCAGTGTTTCCTGAGGGCGAGAATAATGAAGCGAAGGAATTTTGCAAGGCATATGGTATTAGACAACTCACAATAGATTATGATGTAATGAGTGTACCTAACTTCTGTGACAATCCTTCTAATCGTTGTTATCATTGCAAGAAGAACCTTATGTCTATTATGAGAAATGTTGCTTTGGAAAATGGGATTCAAACTGTAGCTGAAGGCTCTAATATAGATGATACAAAGGATTATAGACCAGGATTTAAAGCCGTAGAGGAACTTGGTATAATTAGTCCATTAAAAGAAGTGGGTTTAACCAAGAAAGAGATACGAAATCTTTCTAGAGAGATGAACCTGCCAACCTGGGACAAGCCAAGTTATGCTTGTCTGGCGACAAGAATTCCATTTGGTGATAATATAACAATTGATAAGCTAAGAAAGATCGAAGAAGCAGAGGATTTTTTACATAAAATGGGCTTCCTACAGGCAAGGGCTCGTGTGCATGATAACCTCTGTCGCATAGAAATTGAGACTGAGAAGTTCGAAAGAATAATTGATGAAGATGTTCGTTGCAAGATAGTAAGTAGATTAAAGGAAATAGGATTTGAATTTGTGAGTCTAGATTTACAGGGATATGTAATGGGAAGTTTTAAGGCTGACATGAATTAAGTTAGCCATATATAGGAGGAATAATATGAGGCAGAAGACCTTTGAAATTGTTTCGAAAGATGAAGCGATTAAAGTTGCAAATGAGATGAAAAGAATAACTGCGAATTCGTCATATACAATATCTCTTAAAGTTTTGGCATTTGCCCTTTCTTATGATGAGACTAAAGATATGATAAGCCCTATATGTGAGGTTTTTCCAGATATAATACTTACAGGAGTATCAGTTCATGCCCTTAGATATCCTGAAGATACGCAAGACGTCGTTGAATTTGATGATACTCCACTAATTCGTATGTCATTTTTTATGTTCGAGAAAGCTAGCGTCTTACAGATTCTTTATGATTATAGTGAAATGAGCCAAGAAGAAGTGCTTATAGATATTAGAAAGAAGATGAAGGATACACCTAACTTAAAGGGAGTTAATGTGTCTTTGGTTGGGCTGTCCTTTAGCATATCTGAGTTTCTAGAAGATGTTGCAAAGGGATTCGATGATGTGCCATTTTTTGGAACCTTAGCAGACATGTATTATATATCTGCATTAGATAGAAACGAACCGGCATATATTTTCAACACAGATAATCATATAGAAAACGGAGTGGCATTTCTACTATTTACAGGAGAAGATTTATACATTGATGCCAAATGTATATTTGGTTGGGAACCAATTGGTAAAGCCATGTCAGTAGAGTTGTCTGATCAATCAATTAGTCCAGCAGTTACTACTTTAAAACTAATTGATGGAAACAAACCGGAGGATATATATAGAAAATATCTGGGGATTGGATTTGATGAGTATTTAACACTTAATACATGTGAATTTCCTATCGCCATTGAGAGAAAAGGACTTCTAATTGGACGTACACCATATGATTGTAATGAAAATGGGGAGATAATATTCCCAGGTTCTATAAGATCTGATGATAAGGTGAGATTCACATATACCATTCGTGATGAGTTAATCGAGAATACAGAGAAGGAAACTAGAGATCTTGCGGATTTTATGCCTCAGGCTATAGAACTTTTTGTCTGTGGTAACAGATCTATTGTTCTAAGAAAAGATGCTGCATTAGAAGCCGCATGTTTTACGCGATTTGTTCCAGACACTTTAGAGTGTCACGCATCAGGTGAAATTTACTTTCATCATGGAAGAGGTGAGTTTTTAAATAGTACAATTATTGCTGCAGTTTTTCGTGAAGGTGTTATTGATGAAAATGCAAAGCGTCCTGATATAGCTGTGCCAAAGCCTACAAAGAAAAAGATACTTCCTCTTACAGAAAGATTATCAAGATTTACACAGGCAATGAGTTCAGATCTTGTAGAATATGCAAAGGAGACACAGCGCGCTAATGATGCGAAGACTGCATTTCTTGCAAGTATGTCACACGAGATTAGAACTCCAATTAATGCTGTTCTTGGAATGGATGAAATGATTCTAAGAGAGACGAAAGAGAATACTACACAAAGCTATGCAAGAGATATTATGTCTGCAGGTAAGACTCTTCTTTCTATTATTAATGACATACTAGATCTATCTAAAGTAGAAGAAGGTAAGATGGAAATAATCCCAGTACAATATGGATTATCTTCTATAATAAATGATCTTGTGGGAATGATTAAAGACAGAGCTATTAATAAAGGACTGGAATTCAAAGTCAAAGTTAACGAGAATATACCATACCTTCTTGTTGGCGATGAGATTAGAATAAGGCAGTGTGTTATGAATCTTCTAACTAACGCTGTAAAGTATACTGAGAAAGGTACAGTAACATTTTCAGTTGACTATAAGAAGAAGGATGATAATAACATTCTTCTGTCATTCTCAGTGGAAGATACTGGAATCGGAATGAAGCCAGAAGATATGGAGAAGTTATTTGCTCCATATAGGCGAATAGAAGAGAGAAGAAATAGAACCATTGAAGGAACCGGTCTTGGTATGAGTATAACGAGACAACTGCTTGAACTAATGGGTACGTCTCTGGGCGTAGAGAGTGTGTATGGCGAAGGTTCTGTATTCCATTTTGAGATTAATCAGGAAGTGGTATCCTGGGATGAGATTGGAGATTATGCCAAGAGACTTGAAGATATACGTGGCGATAATGAAATGTATCATGAACTTTTCCATGCGCCATCAGCTAAGATACTGATTATTGATGACACTGAGATGAATCATACAGTTATGGAAAGCTTTCTTAAGAAGACCTTAGTTCATATTGATAGTGCAATGTCTGGTAAAGATGGACTTGTTCTTGCTAAGAAGAATCACTATGACGTTATGTTCATAGATCATATGATGCCTGATATGGATGGAATAGAGACATTAAAGCACATGCGCGAAATAGATATTAATAAAGATACGCCAGCTATTGCTCTTACTGCTAATGCTATATCAGGAGCAAGAGAGATGTATCTCGAGTCAGGATTTGAAGATTATCTATCTAAACCAGTGGAAGGTATGAGATTAGAGAAGATGTTAGCATATTATCTTCCAGATGATAAAATGGAAATGCCAGATGACGAAGTTGTAAATTACGAAGATACTACTACTGAAGAAGAATCACCTGATAACCCTAATCTTCCAGATTGGCTTAACAGAATAGAAGAAATAGATACACAAGAAGGAATAAAGAATAGTGGATCTATAGAAGGATACCTGTCTGTTCTTAGGGTATTTCATGTAACAGCTGCTTCTAAAGCAGATGAGATAGAGGATATGTACAATAATAAGGACATATCTTCATATACTGTCAAGGTTCATGCCTTAAAGAGCTCAGCAAGAATAATTGGTGCGAAAGAATTATCTGAACTGGCGAAAGAATTGGAAGTTGCTGGTAATGAAGAAGATATAGAATTTATTAATGATAATACAGGCAAGTTGCTTAAGATGTATCGTGACCTAGATACTAAGCTATGTGAGTCAGAAAAAGAATACGATTCACGTCCTAGGATTGATAGAGCGAAATTAGAAGAAGCATATAAAGCCATGGTTGATATAAGTATGTCAATGGACTACGGCCTAATGGAGACAGTTCTAAGTGAACTTAGAGAGTATCAATTAGAACCGGAAGATGATGAGAAAGTTTCTAAGATAGAGTCGCTTCTTGCAGAGTTAGATTGGGATGGCATAGCTGACATTGTGAAGTAAGACTTATAATGGAGATGCCATTGCCATAGCAGGATATGGAATATATGCATTTATCAAAAGGCAGATTGGAGAATACTTATTCCTTCAGCAGCAATATGTATCCTTCGATACAAGTGAACCTATAATATTATTCTACTTAGATTACATTGCCATAATGATTCTGTAATCTTAATATATCCGCTATGGTGGTATTCTATTCCTATGCCGGTTGCAACATTCTTAGAGCAGAACAGTTTCGATGGAAAGACAATATATTTAATTGCAACACAGGGCAGCAGTGGATACGGCAATACAGTAGGTGAGATTGAAGAGCTTGCCAAGGGTGCGAAAGTTGTTCCTGTTACAAGTATTTATTGTGAAGATATTCCAGATGCTAGGTCAACACTTTATGATTTAATTAATAATAATTTCAGTGCAGTTAATAGGTAATAATCACGAAATTATTTTTTGCATTAGACATTGACTTATAATACCTAGTATAATGATGCTATAACAAGTTAATAATATATTGGAGGTGTATATATGGCTATTCGACCTATTCCAGGTGGAAATGGAGATAAGTATGTTCCTTATGACAAGAGAACAGGGGAGAAATCAATCGTATTCTTTACAAGGGATTTATCGGAAGAAGGAATGCAGAAAATATATGATAGAGTAGCATCTGTCTTAGAAGGCAAGATTGCAATTAAGCTTCATACAGGAGAGGCAGAAGGACCTAATATTATACCTAGACCTTGGGTGCGCAATCTGATTGAGAAGAAGATTCCTGATGGAACTATTGTAGAGACTAACACTTATTATGAAGGCAGTAGATATACAACTGAGCAACATAGAGAGACCTTGAAGATTAATGGATGGGATTTCTGCCCAGTTGATATTACTGACGAGGACGGAGTAGCCACACTTCCTATTAAGGGTGGTAAATGGTTTGAAGAAATGCATGTTGGTAAGAACCTTCTTAATTACGACTCACTTCTTGTACTTACACATTTCAAAGGACATGTAATGGGAGGCTTCGGTGGAAGCAACAAGAATATAGGTATAGGATGTGCCGATGGAAGAATTGGTAAAGCCGAGATTCACAGCACGCCTGATAATATGTGGGGCATTGCTGAAGAAGAATTAATGGAGAGAATCTCAGAAAGTACTAAGTCTGTAATTGATCATTTCGCTCCGCATGTATGCTATATCAATACTATGAGAAATATGTCAGTATCCTGCGACTGCGAAGGACCGGGGGCAGAACCTGTTGTGACACCAGACATTGGACTTCTTGCATCACTTGATATCTTATCTTGTGACAATGCCTGTGTAGATCTTATCTACAATCTTCCTAAGGGAGGAGGCAAAGCTTTAATTGAGAGAGTTGAGACTCGTCATGGACTTCGCCAGCTAAGCTATATGAAGGAGCTTGGTATGGGCAATGACTTATATACCCTTATAGATATTGATAATGTTGAAAAGGAGATTACAGCTGCTGAAGCTGTTGCGGATGTAGAGCCTATTTGGAAACCAGATAAGTACAACGTATTCTGGGGCAACAATAAAAGAGGCTAGTTTATGAGTCGGCAAGGAGGGGACCTATGTCAGATTATTTTGGTAAAGATGTTCCAAAGCTTGGATTCGGATTGATGAGACTTCCTAGGAAGGGTGTGGTCACAGATATAGAACAAACCAAGAAGATGGTAGATATGTTCATGGAAGCTGGATTTACATACTTTGATACGGCCTATGTATATCCTGGTTCTGAAAGCGCAATTAAGAAGGCCTTAGTTGATCGCTATCCAAGAGATAGTTATACGCTATGTACCAAGATGAACGCTTTCATAACTGGGCTTACTGAGAAGACTGCCAAGAAGCAATTCGAAGCTAGTCTTAAGAGAACTGGTGCAGGATATTTTGATTATTATTTACTTCATTCATTAAAGGAGAATAATTATAAGAGATACGATATGTTCCATCTGTGGGACTATGTGAAGGAGAAGAAGGAGGAGGGCTTAATTAAGCATTTCGGCTTCTCCTATCATGGTGGTCCGGAGTTGTTAGATAAGCTTTTGACAGAGCATCCAGAGGTTGACTTTATCCAATTACAGTTAAACTACGCAGATTGGGAAAGCAAGTCAATTACATCAAGAGCTAATTATGAGGTTGCAAGAAAGCATGACAAGTCAATAACAGTTATGGAACCTGTTAAGGGTGGTAAGCTTGCCAATCCTCCAAAGGAAGTACAGAAATTATTTAAGGATTATAATCCTAATGCCTCATTTGCATCCTGGGCTATAAGATTTGTTGCTGGCTTAGATGGAATTCTTACTGTGCTATCTGGAATGTCTAACACAGAACAGATGGCAGATAATATCTCTTTTATGAAGGATTTTAAGCCTCTTAATGATGAGGAGCAGAAGATTATAAGAGAAGCTCAAAGAATAATAGGTGAATCTAATACGATTCCTTGTACATCATGTAAATACTGTGTTGAGGGTTGTCCTCAGAATATTAGGATACCTGATGTATTCGAGGCTATGAATAAGCAACTTGGTAATGGACTCACTAAAGAAGCTAAGGAAGTTTATGAAAAGGCAACATTAGATGCAGGAAAAGCCTCAGATTGTATTGAATGTAGGAATTGCGAGAAGACCTGTCCACAGCATTTGCCAATTACCGATAATCTTAAGAAGGCAGTAGAAATGTTTGAGTAGTAAAAAAGCAAGTGCCCATTAGGCACTTGCTTTCTTTTGCATTTTTTTCTTGTGTAATTCACTTAGTTTGTCAAACGAAATTGTAAGCCATCGCATAATAGTTATTTCTGCTATGGCGAACACTGCGCACAGGGCAGCAGCATGCACAGAGATGTGTGTTAAGTCGAATAGTTTGTCAAATACTGATGCTCCAAGTAGGAAGCCTGCAATACATATAAGGAATACGAACACACGCCATTTGTTAAGAGGCTTAATAATCTGCCATATAATCATAAAGCCAATAACCGACAATAGATATGTACTTGCTGTACTTATTTCCGTATATGGTATATTGAATAATTGTCCGAAGAATACCATTACCGCAATGGCGAAGAAGGATGTTATTGCAGCAGGTAAGGCATTATATAAGGTATGCCTTATAAAGCTTCCTTCCTGTTTCTTCTCGTTAGGCTCTAGCGCAAGTAGGAATGCAGGGATACCTATGTTAAATGTTGATATAAGCGATACCTGATTCGGAAGAAGCGGGTAGCTTAATGTAAGTATAATTGAGAATATAGCAAGCAGTAAGGAGAATATATTCTTGTATAGAAAGAGACTTGCAGAACGAGTAATATTATTAATATCTCTTCGACCTTCTGAAACTATCTCCTTCATATGTGAAAAGTCGGAATCAAGTAGAACAACCTGAGCGGCTTGTCTTGCAGCATCACTACCTGTTCCCATGGCAATTGAACAATCTGCTTCTTTCATCGCAAGAATGTCGTTAACACCATCTCCCGTCATGGCAACTTTCATACCGTTTTCCTTAAGTGCATCAACTAATGCTTTTTTCTGCTCGGGCTTAACACGTCCAAATACAGTGTATTCAGTTGCACATTTTTTGAGTTCTTCGTCAGAAGTAATGGTGCTCAGGTCAATGTACTTTTCTGCGTTTTCAACTCCGGCTTTTGTTGCAACTCGTGATACAGTAAGAGGATTGTCTCCTGAGATAACTTTGATTTCTACATTCTGTTCTCTGAAATTCTTGAATATCTCCTGTACATTATCTCTAAGATCATTTTGTAGAGCAACAAATAATATAGGAGTTGTACATTCGGCATTTCCTTTAGTTAATGCAAGGACTCTTAGACCGCTTCCAGTTCTCTCTTCTATAATTGTCCTACTCTCTTCTAGCTGTGATGAGGTGAGTAAGAATTCTGGAGCACCAAGACGGTATGTGAATTCTTCAGTAATTACTTCAGAGTATTTTTTCTTAGAGTCAAATGGCATTACTTCTTTACTCTGAATTGGCTCACAGTTAGGGAAATAATCTCTAAGGGCATTCATAGTAATGTTGTTGTCAGGAACAGCTCGGATATAACTTGCAATAATGTTCTTGGCAGCATTCTTTTCTTCAGAACTACTATTAGAAGGATAGAAAACTTCGCTAACGGACATATTATCACTTGTGATTGTTCCGGTTTTGTCAACGCATAGCACATCAACTCTAGCTAAGGTTTCTACACTTCTCATGTCGTGGAGAAGAACCTTCTTCTGGGCAAGACGCATCGCACTTAGGGCCAATGCTACTGTACATAGAAGATACAGACCTTCAGGAATCATTCCAATTACTGCACCAACCATTGACTGAACACTATCTGAATAGCTCATCTCATTAACACTGATTGATTGATATATAAGAAGTGCACCAATTGGAATAACAACAATTCCGGCAACGAGGATAATTCTTTCAATATCACGAATCATCTCAGACTTACCTTCCTTGGTCTTCTTAGCCTTGGCAGTTATCTGTGCAGCATAAGAGTCGGCGCCTACTTTTGTAAGCTTCGCAACTAACTTACCAGATACAACAAAGCTTCCGGATTTAAGTTCGCTATCTGCTGTCTTCTGGATCTCATCTGCTTCGCCTGTTAGAAGTGATTCATTAACACCTGCTTCACCAGATATAACAACTCCATCAGCAGGGATTTGTTGTCCGCTTTCTAGATGTATTACATCCCCCTCCACTAATTCGTTGGAAGGTACTTTGACTTCATTACCATCTCTTATGGCGGTGTATTCGCTAACATCTAACAGCGCTAGTTTGTCTAACACGAATTTCGAACGAAGCTGTTGTATGATACCAATTAATGTATTGGCAATAATAATTGGTAAGAACATCAGATTCTTGATTTCGCCTGTTGTAATTATTAGAAATGTTAGTAATGCGAATATACCATTGAAATATGTGAACACATTTCTGAATATGATTCTTTTGATGCTCATATCTGATTCGCTTTTTACGTAATTGGTTTTTCCTTGTGAAGTTAATTCGTCTACTTCTTGTGAAGAAAGACCTAGTTGCTTTTCTTGCATTTTATAATCCTTCTTTTTATGGTATTTTGAACTATTATAAGAATTATAACAAAAAACGAGTATAATTACTCACAAATATTTTAATTATTTCCTATTAATAATAGGACATGAGTATATAATGGTGTTATAATATTTATTAACTCTACTATATGGGGGTAGAATAAATGGATAATACAAGTGTATATGATTTGCTTAAGAAAGTGTCGGAGAAGGAGATGTCTGTAGAAGATGCGGCGCTTATTCTTAAGAAGGAACCATTTGAAGATATTGGATTTGCGAAAGTCGATACTCATAGGAAACTTCGCCAGGGGTATGCTGAAGTTATTTATGGTGCAGGAAAGAGCGCTGAGCAAATAATAGAGATTTGCAGGAAAATGGCAAGTGCGGGTGATACGAATATATTAATTACCAAATTGTCTAAAGAGAAGGCAGATGTTATAGAGAAGGAATTTCATCTAGAATACAATGAAATGGGAGAGATTGGACTTATTGGCCAGAAGCCTACGCCCAACGGAGTAGGCGAAGTGGTGATTGCTGTTGCCGGCACTAGTGATATTCCTGTCGCTGAAGAAGCGGCATTTACATTAGAGGCACTCGGCAGTGAAGTGGTTAGACTATATGATGTAGGCGTTGCTGGAATCCATAGATTATTATCCTGCGTTGATGATATTATGACTGCTTCAGTGGTTATAGCAATTGCTGGAATGGAAGGAGCCCTTGCTAGCGTAGTAGGTGGTTTATGTGATTGTCCTGTTATAGCCGTTCCTACAAGTGTGGGTTATGGAGCTTCTTTCGATGGATTGTCTGCTTTACTATCTATGCTTAATTCCTGTGCTAGTGGAGTGAGTGTTGTTAATATTGATAATGGATTTGGCGCGGCGTATCAAGCCAATATGATAAATCATATAGGAGTAGATAGATGAAGACACTTTATATAGAATGTAAAATGGGAGCGGCAGGTGATATGCTTGCAGCATCGCTTATTGAACATGTTAATGAAGAGGAATTTGTTGCCAGGATGAATAGTCTTAACATTCCGGGTGTGTCTTTTGAGGTTGAAAGGATTAAGAAATGTGGAATTACAGGTAACAAAGCTCACGTGATGATAGATGGTGTAGAAGAAGGCGAACATTCTCATGGGGATGTTGCACATGGAACTTCTCTAGATGATATTAGTGTACATATAAATGGACTGGACTTACCTAAGAAGGTTAAGACAGATGCTCTTTCTGTGTATAACCTTCTAGCGGAGGCAGAAAGTGAGGTTCACAAAACTAATATTAAGGATATACATTTTCATGAAGTGGGAACAATAGATGCAATAGTAGATGTTGTAAGTGTATGCCTTCTTATGGATATGATTTCGCCAGATAGAATAATAGCTTCTCCTATTAATGTGGGATCCGGAATGGTCGAATGTGCTCATGGTATTCTTCCTGTTCCCGCTCCTGCAACAGCCCTTCTTTTAGAGGGAGTGCCAATGTATACAGACGATGATATTAATTCAGAACTGTGTACGCCTACAGGTGCTGCACTAATTAAGTATTTTGCCAGTGAATATAGAAGTATGCCGGTTATGAATACCAAGAGTATAGGTTATGGATTTGGAACGAAAGAATTCAAGAAGCTTAGTTGTGTTCGTACATTTCTTGGGGAAGAAAGCATAGATGGTCATGATACAGTTGTAGAGCTTAGATGTAATATAGATGATATGACTGGCGAAGACGTGGGATTTTTCCTTGAGAAAATCTTAGAAGAAGGTGCATTAGATGCATTTACAGCTCCTGTATATATGAAGAAGAATAGACCAGGAATTCTTCTTACTGTAATATGTAAAGAAGATACCATAGATAGGATGCTTCAATGTATTTTTCAGTACACAACTACAATTGGAGTAAGGCAATCAATTTGTGATAGACACATACTTCATAGAGAAGAAGAGGATATTAAGACAAAGTATGGTAAGATA
Source organism: uncultured Lachnospiraceae bacterium (assembly GCA_900315945.1). Classification (GTDB taxonomy): domain Bacteria; phylum Bacillota; class Clostridia; order Lachnospirales; family Lachnospiraceae; genus RUG191. The sequence continues at coordinate 11,712 of ONAZ01000008.1, forward strand.
AGGATAAAGAAAGTTAGCGGTTATGGCACATCAAGAGTTAAGCCAGAATATGAGGATGTTAAGAGAATCGCTAATGAGAAGAATATAAGTCCAAGAGAAATTAGAGATGATTTAGATTTATAGGCAAACGATATATGTGTATTTACGAGAAAAAGGGGGAAAAATCATGGACCAAAATGAAAGAATTAAAGCAATCGTTGAGAAGCAGAGAGAGTTTTTCTACACCAACAAGACACTTGATATTGAATTTAGAATTAAGATGCTTATGCGTCTTCGCCGGGCAGTAATATCTCATGAAAGAGATTTACAAAGAGCATTAGAAGATGATCTGGGAAGAGATCCTGCTGAGGCTTATTTTTGCGATATAGGAAGTCTTGTTCTAGAGATTAATGAGACAATTAAAGGGTTAAGAAGATGGGCAAGACCAGAGACACATTTTAGTGGAATTCAGTGTTTTCCAAGTGTGTTAACAAGAGTATATAAGATGCCATATGGAGTGACTCTAATTATTAGTCCTTTTAACTTTCCAATACTTCTATCACTTGGTGTTCTTGCGGCAAGTATTGCAGGAGGTAATACGGCGGTAATTAAGGCTAGCTCTAAATCTAAGAACTGCACTAAGATAATGAAGAAGATAATTAAGGAGACATTTCCTGGAAAATATGTAACTGTTCTAGGAGGTGGACATGATATAGCCGATATTTGTCTGGAGCAGAGATTTGACAAGATTTTCTATACAGGTTCTCCTAAGATTGGAAAGCATGTGCTTGAGAAAGCATCTAAGAATCTTACCCCTGTTGCGCTTGAACTTGGTGGGGAGACTGGGAACTATTGCATTATTAGAAAGGATGCTAATATTAAAGATGCGGCAAGAAAGGTTGCTTTCTTTAAGGCTTTAAATAGTGGACAGATATGTATTAATATTAATCAAGTGGCTGTTGCTAAGGAAGTTGCTAATGAGTTTGTGGTAGAGCTGAAGAAAGCATTTAATAAACAACTTGGTAAAGCTCCTTTGTATAATAGCGAGTATCCTCGTCTTATTACTGAGAGGGCCTATGATAAATGTGAGACTTATGCTAATAAGTATAAAGACAGAATAGTATATGGTGGACAAGGGAATAAAGCATCTTTGAAATTTGAACCAACAGTTATTTATCCTGTGGATATTCATGAGGAGATTGTTAATAAGGAATTATTCTCTCCGCTTCTTCCTGTTATACCTTATGAAGATGACAAGATAGAAGAACTTCTAGATGTTATCAAGAGAAGGGAGAAAGGACTTGCCCTTTATCTATTTACTGAAGATATAGAGTGGGCTGACAGAACAATGAGAACTATGCAGTATGGTGGAGGATGTATTAACGAAGTATGTCTTCACATGATGGTTAAGGGAGTTCCATTCAATGGTGTAGGTCATTCTGGCATGGGCGCATATCATGGAGAATGGGGATTTAAGGAATTCACTCATCCTCAAACGGTACTATTTGGCTCATCAAAGTGGAATCTTTCTATGAGAGAACATCCTTATAGAGAGTGGAAGAAGATATTAATTAGCCTATTTGAGAGATAATAATAGACAAATTGTGATATAATGAACATAATTCTATGTTAACAGTTTGGTGTGTACTGTTAAAGCATGCGGGGTAGTTTATGGAGAGGTATCAGTTTAGTGAAGAAGAAAGAAATTTTATAGAGAGATCTAGTATTCCTTTCGCAATATACCAGTTTATTGATAAGAGAGTAGTTACGGTTGCTTTGTCTGAAGGTCTTAGACAACTTATTGGAACGGATACAATAGAGGAAGCAATGGCATTAATGGATGATGATATGTATAGGGATATCCATCCAGATGATATTGCTAAGACCGCAAGCGCAGCTCTGAAATTCGCTACAGAAGATGCAAAGTACGATGTATTATATCGTCTTAAGCATGGCGATGAATGGCTTATTATACATTCTACTGGTCGTCATATATATACAGAGGACGGAGTGCGTCTTGCAGAAGTTAGCTATACTAACGAGGGAGTGTATGATCCTAATGTTCATTCATGCATGTTGTCTCTAGATCATTTTCACGAGATGTATTTTCAGAATAAAGGTACTATGGATAAGACAAGCTTTGATTATCTTACTGGACTTCCTGATATGAACTACTTCTTTGAACTTGCAGAGACTGCACATGAGAAAGCCACAAAAGAAGGTAAATATTTATCAATGGTTTTCTTAGACCTTAATGGCATGCAGGTATTTAACCAAAGCTATGGTTATAAGGAAGGGGATAACCTTATTAAAGCTATGGGTAGACTCCTTGCTAGTACATTTACAAGTGAGAATTGTTGTCGTACAACTGCAGATCATTTTGTCTTCTATGATTTCACAGAAGGACTAGATAAGAAAATAGAGAAACTGATAGAGGATGCTAAGACTATAAATAGTGGCAGGACGCTTCCTGTGAAAATTGGTATTTATAATTCTGCAATTCAAAATGTTAATGCTGCAACTGCAACTGACAGAGCGAAAATAGCATGTGATACATGTGGTAGTGTATACGAATCTTCTGTTAATCATTTTGACATGAAAATGTTAAAGCAGTTTGAAGATAGAAAATATGTCTTCGAGAATCTTGATAGAGCTTTAGATGAAGGATGGATTAAAGTATACTACCAACCAATTGTAAGAACTGCTAATGAAAGAGTATGCGATGAAGAAGCATTAGTTAGGTGGGATGATCCGAAAAAGGGATTTATGTCCCCAGCTGAATTTATACCAATTCTTGAAGATGCCAAAATCGTATACAAATTAGACCTTTATGTACTTGAGAAGGTGTTAGAGAAATTAAAGAAGCAAATGGAACTTGGCCTTTATGTTGTTCCTAATTCTATTAATTTGTCCCGTACTGATTTCTATGCCTGTGATATTGTTGAAGAGATACGAAGTAGAGTTGATAAATCAGGGGTAGATAGAAGCAGAATTACAATAGAGATAACAGAAAGTATCATCATGGAAGATATGGAATTTATGATGGTACAGGTTAATAGATTTAGAGAGCTTGGCTTTAAAGTGTGGCTTGATGATTTTGGAAGCGGATTCTCTGCTCCTGACATCCTTCAGAAAGTTCATTTTGATGTTGTAAAACTCGATAAAGTATTTATAGATCAGATTGAGGATAATGAAGAGAGCCGTGTTATAATAACGGAATTGATAAGGTTGTCAAATGGTCTTGGCTGCGAGACAGTTGCAGAAGGTGTAGAGACTAAGGGACAATTAGATTTTCTTAACGAGATTGGATGTACTAGAATACAAGGATACTACTACTGTAAGCCTATTACCCATGATGAAATTTTCATGAGATATCAGAAGGGAACACAGATAGGATTCGAGAATCCTGATGAGTCTGAATATTATGAGACCCTTGGAAATGTTAATCTGTATGACGTATCCTTTACATCGGAAGAAGATGATGAGGCATTACATGATTACTTTAATACCATGCCTATGCTTATTCTCGAATTTGATAATGATGAGATTAATCTTGCAAGAGGTAATAAATCCTTTAGAGAATTCATGGCTAGACATTACAAAGAAATCTATGATGTCAAACGAGATCAGTTCTCACATGTTAAGACTATCTTAAGTGGAGTATTTCTTGAAGCGCTAGAGGAGTGTAGAGATAATGGTAATCCAACAGTTGTAGAGACAAGAACTAGAAGCAATGGTGTTGTTAATATACTTGTTAGAAAGATTGCAACTAATCCGGTTACGGGTGTAGTTGCCCTCGCCTTAACAGTTCTTGGTTATATTGATGACGATGCAGAGATTAGACATAAAGAAGCAATTGAAAGAATCAATAAGGAACGTAAAACTTATGCGAGAGTATCAGCTCTTTTTGGAGATGTGTATTGCATCTACAATGTGGATCCTGTTACAGATAAATATTTTCAATTCGCTATAGAAGATCGATATACAGATATGAGAATTGATATAGAAGGAGAGAATTTCTTTGATAATCTCTTGAAATACGGTTTGAGTATGGTATATGAGGAGGATAGAGAAGGATTCAGAGAAGAGGTTTCAAAAGAGTCAATACTTGCAGAAGTAGAAAAGAAGGGTATGTTCTCTTATGGAACAAGACTTGTGATTGATGGAGAAATACGCTTTGCAACAATTAGAGCAACTATGATTGAAGAAGATGAAGGTAGTCAATTAGTAGTTGGCGTAATTGACATTGATGAACAGGTTAAGAAGGATCTTGAGTATTCTAAGAATCTTAATGTGGCACGAGCTATGGTTAACCGTGATACCCTAACAGGTGTTAAGAATAAGCATGCTTATGTTGATATGGAGATAAAACTCAACAAGCAGATTGAGGAAGGAGAAGAGGTAGAGTTTGCACTGACTGTATTTGACCTTAATGGTCTTAAGGAGATAAATGATACCTTAGGTCACCAGGAAGGAGATAAATACATTAAAGAGGGCTGCAAAACTATATGTAATGTCTTCAAACACAGTCCGGTATTTAGGATTGGTGGAGATGAATTTGCCGTTATATCACAGGGTGATGATTATAATAATATTGTTGAACTTGTAAAACAATTTGATTCCATTAATGTAAGAAACAAGAAAGATAATAAAGTTGTTGTGGCCGTTGGAATGGCAAAGTATAGTGGTGACAGGAGTGTTGGAGCAGTATTTGGTCGTGCAGATAAGAATATGTATTCTAACAAGAAACTATTGAAAACAGAAAAAATATAATTAAGATATATTTTTAAGGGGAGATGAGGCAGGGTATAACAGACTGGTGAAAAGGAATAAGAAATGAAAGAATTTGATATCCAAGAGTACATGACAAATGGTGTGGAAAGAGTTGTAAAGGATGCAATTAAAGCCACAATAAGAGACCCTAAAGGCAGTGCATTTATGATGAGGTTTGCTACAGCAAGTAAGAAGGCTTCTAAAAAACGAAGAAATAGTGAAGATAATGGAGTACATATTCCACCCTTTTTAATTGCTAGTATTACTAGTAGTTGTAATCTACACTGCGCTGGATGTTATTCAAGAACTAATCATCAGACAGAAGATTGTGCACCTAAGAACCAACTTACTGAAGAAGAGTGGAATAAGATATTTAAGGAAGCAAATGAGATAGGTGTAAGTTTTATCTTGCTTGCAGGAGGAGAACCTCTAATTAGAAAAGATGTTATTAAGACAGCAGGAGAATTCGAAGATATAATGTTCCCTGTCTTTACTAATGGAGTATTTGTAGATGATGAGTATTATAATCTTTTCCTTAAGAAAAGAAATATTATTCCTATTATGAGTATCGAAGGAGGAAAAGAAGCTACAGATACAAGACGTGGAGAAGGAATATATGATAGGCTTATAGCTAATATGGATAAATTCCACGAGAAGAATCTTATATATGGCTGTTCTGTTACAGTAACAACAAAGAATATTGAGGACGTTGTATCAGAAGATTTCATATCATCTCTAAGTAGTAGAGGATGCAAAGCAGTTATATTCGTAGAATATGTTCCTGTTACAGAAGAAAGTAAAGAGCTTGCTATTGGTGATAAAGAGAGAGAATTCTTCTCTAGGGAATTAGATAGACTAAGAGAGGATCATGATGAGGTGGTGTTTGTATCATTCCCAGGAGATGAGAAAAGTTCAGGAGGATGTATTGCAGCAGGAAGAGGTTTCTTCCATATTAATTCTCATGGTGGAGCAGAACCTTGTCCATTCTCACCTTATTCAGATATTAACGTAAGAGATACTTCTCTAAAGGATGCAGTTAATTCCAAATTATTTAGAGCACTTCAAGCACAGGATATTCTTAAAGACGATCATGAAGGTGGATGTGTATTGTTTGAGAAGAAAGAAGAAGTAGAAAGAATAATTAATAGTTAGCCAGGAGATTAAGCTTAACATAGAAAGACACATAGTTATATTAAAGAAAAAACATAGGAAGTAGTACTTTGTTAGTCCTTTATTTTTGCTTTACGCTATGGTAGAATTGTATCTAAATTAGAACAATAACAGGTTGTTATTTGAGAAGGAGGCTATTATGGTGAGTAAAAGAAAAGCACTTTTATCTATTGCTTTAGTTCTTGTTCTGGCAATCGGAATAATATTTCCAATTGGGCTAAGACAGGTTAGAGCAGATAATAATAGTGTCAATGTTTCATTTGGAAATGGAACTGTACAGGGGATTCCAGGAAATCAAACTGTAACATATAATGTGGACGAAACAAATGTTGTTATAACTGTTACAGCAGAAATTAAAGTAGATAATAACAATACTGCATCAATTACAATTAATAATGGTAATGAGCTAAATGGCATTACTGTTGGTGATACATTTAATCCTGATACAATGGAGATAAAGTTAAGCTCAGAAGGTGGATTTAATGCCAGTCTCTCTAGGGATAATAATGTATTGAAGACTCAAAGTGAAGGAATACCAACAAATGAAGGTACATTAAGTTTTTCCATTGTTAAAAAAGAAGGAGGCGGCGGTGATTCTTCCCAAGTCAATCATGTATATGATTCTAACGGAGATGCAGTGTTTTTTGTATGGCTAGATGGTACTAATGTATATTCCCACGCAATTGATAACGTTATTGGCGTAGATAATAGAATTAATTATGTTCCTCTTTCGACTGTTAAGGATGGTTTTACAGATACAGCATATGATATGAGTAATGGAGACTATGAATTCTGCTGGAAGGAAATTATTAATGGTGCTAACCGGACTACATTGCAAGAATACATGGATTCTGATGAATTTAAGAATGCTTCTGATAAAAGAGGAGCATTAAAAGAGGCAGGCTTTGCAATTAATCCAGCAATCAACCAATATGATGCTAAGAGAAACAGTACAATTGTAACAAATGGTGATAGAGAGTTTAGAGTTGTAATATATAATGCTGATACCTTTGAGGGAATTCAATTCTCACAAAACTCTGATGCTTACACATATTTCCCATCATTCTGGGATTCTACCTTCTATACAGGAATGCTTGATATATCGGGAACAACCAGAGAGAATCCTGCAGAGTATAATACATTCGTATTAGAGCCTACAATCAAATTTGCTATGGCTGATAATTCTAATAGCCCAATAACAAGTCTTGAGGCCCTTGATGTTCCGAGTGGTGCTGTAACAATTACAGGAAGTGGAACGACAGGATACAATATTAGATTCGCATCACACTTCTTTGACAATGTGGTATTTAGAGCAACATCTGCCAATGGAACTTACTTTATTAAGATTAATAGAGCGGCTCTTTCAATAAAAGATAATTTTGGACCAGAGACAACTAATCCGCAGGTAATAGCTGATTTATATTATGACGAATCTGAGTCTTATACAGATTATGATGTATACGCAACTATTATAGGTGTGGATGGTACAGCGACTCTCCAAAAAGCTGAAGTTATTATTGGAGAAGATGAGAGTGGTGATAGAGCTACAGAATATGAAGTTGCCGGAGGAAAAGGTCTTAAGAAAGCAAGTTTTGCCGTATCTGCTAGTAGTGATACGGTAGCTAGTGTAAGATTCAATGTAACTCGGGCTGGTGCTCTTAATTCTGGAACGTTTGGTGGAATATATGCTGGTTCTAATGATGGTACAGAATATAATATAGCAAGTCGTAGGACGATTTATTAAGGAGGGTAATAATATGAAGAGAATTATAAGAAGAATTGTACCTATCCTTGTAATGGCAATGATACTTGCACTTCCTATGGTTTCATTTGCAGCTAATGGTAGGGTTACTGACCTTGAGTCGAAATCACAGAACGGAATAGTTACTATTAATGGTAAATCATCAGAAGCGTTGTCTGTTGCAATTTTTGTATATGATGAAAGTGGACAGAATCTACTTGATGTTGGTTCTGCAGTTGTAAATGATGATAAGACATTTACAAGAACCATAACACTTCCTGATGGAAAGTATCTTGTCAAAGTTGCAGATTATGAGGGAGGCGATTTTGCTCAGACAATTACAACGACATCTGCTTCGTCTTCGAATGGCACAGACCCAGTAGCAGTCAAGAGTTCTAAGACAGATGATATGAATAATCCATATCTTTGGATAGGAATAATTGGTGGAACACTTTTGGTGGGAAGCGGAGTAATAGTTTATAGAATTACTAGAGTATAAATATGTAACTAAATATGTTAAAATGGCTCTTGCAATGCAAGGGTCATTTTTGAATTGTTATATAGGATAAAGAAAATGAGAAAAAAGTCTAAATTAAAAAAATCTGATGTAGTAATAATCATAATTCTATCAATTTGTATAATTGCTGCCGCAGTTGCTTTGTATATGTATTATTCTATCTCAAAGGATTATGAGAAGTCGGATGTATTATATGAGAATACAGTAACAGACTATACAGTGAGAAATGGTGATATGTCAGCACCATGGTATGAGATGCTAGGCGTTAATATGTCTGGATTAAAAGAAAAAAATAATGAAATTATAGGGTGGCTCTTTTTTGAAAACGAAGATATAAGCTATCCAATACTTCGAAGCGAAGATAATGAGAAATATTATAGAACTGCATATGACAATACGAGGACCAGTGCAGGTTCTATATTTATGGAGAGTCTCAACTCTCCTGATTTTAGTGATTTACACACTATTATTTATGGGCACAATATGAAGAATCTTTCTATGTTTGGAAAGCTCAAATATTATAAAGAAAACGATGATTACTATGATTCTCATAAATATTTTCAGATAATAATGCCAGATAGGAAATATAGGTATGAAGTCATTGCATATAAGGATGTAGATGCAGAAGGTGATTTCTATACTATATATAAAAAGGACTCTAAAGATTTCAAGAACTTTATAGAAGACAAGATATTAAAGGGTTCTCTTATAAATAGTAATATGGAATTAAATGACGATTCACAGATAGTATCATTATCGACATGTACCGCAAGTGATGAGAAGAGATTTGCTGTCTCGGCAGTTAAGGTTGACGAGAGAGAAATGGATTCTTATTATATTCCAGAAAGAGTTAAGGAAATTCAAACGGAGAGTAAAAATGTTGATTATCTTATTCTAATACTTGGAAGTATATTTATTCTTGTTGATATAGGGGTAATTATCTGGATAGTAGTTAAGAGTAAGCAAGCCTAGTTGACGCATTTTCGAAAAGGGGCTATAATACTTGATGTTTTTTAGTACCGATTTTAGAGGTGTATAGATGTATTACGTAAGAACAGAAGCTGAATTTGACTCTACTCATTTTCTTAAAGACTATGATGGCAAATGTGGTAACATACATGGACATCGTTGGAAAGTAGTTGTTGAAGTAAAAAGCGAGAAATTAAAAGAAGATGTTCAGTGCAAGGGAATGGTAATTGACTTTGCTGATCTGAAAGATGAACTTAATAAATTATGTGATGAATTTGATCATGTCTTTATATATGAGAAGGGATCCTTAAAAGAGGCTACAATAAAGGCTTTACACGATGAAGGATTTATAATTAAAGAAGTTGATTTTAGAGCTACTGCAGAATGTTTTGCTAAGCATTTCTATGATGAAATGACAAAGGCGGGATTTAATATTAATAGAATTGAAGTATATGAGACTCCAAATAATTGCGCTATTTACGAGGAATAATTAAGAGATATGCAGGTTGTTGAGAAATTTGTAAGTATAAATGGAGAAGGCATAAGAGCTGGTGAACTTGCAGTTTTTATCAGATTTAAAGGTTGCAATCTTTCTTGTAATTATTGCGATACTTCTTGGGCTAATGAGGCGGATTGTCCTTATGAAGAAAAGAGTCCATTCGATATCTTTAATTATATAAAGTCAACTAAAGTTAGAAATGTAACTCTTACAGGAGGAGAGCCACTTCTTCAGAAAGATATAGATAAGCTAATAGACTTAATAGAAGAAGATGATTATATAAGAATCGAAATTGAGACAAATGGAGCTGTGGATTTGAGTAGATTTTCATCTGATAAAGTAACATTTACAATGGATTATAAACTTCCACAAAGTGGTATGGAAGATAAAATGTTACTAAAGAATTTCGAATTTCTAAAAGAAAAAGACACTGTTAAATTTGTGACATCATCGAAAGACGACTTAGATAAGGCATGTGATATAATTAAGAAGTATTCATTGATAGAGAAATGTCATGTGTATTTTAGTCCTGTTTTTGGTAAGATAGAACCAGAAGAAATTGTTGATTATATGATAAACAATAACATGAATGATATTAGACTTCAGATTCAGATGCACAAAGTGATCTGGGATCCTGATAAGAGAGGTGTATAGAATGATAGATACCAAGGCTATTGAAGAGAATATAAGAGGAATACTAGTTGCTCTTGGAGATGATCCGGAGAGAGAAGGATTGAAAGATACACCTAGAAGAGTCGCTAGAATGTATCAAGAAGTGTTCGAAGGTATGAACTATACCAATCACGAAATAGCTGAGATGTTTAATACAACATTTGAAGAAGGTATAGATGATGAAGCAGATATGCTGGGTCGAGTAGTTGTTATGAGAGATATTGACATTTTCTCATATTGCGAGCATCATCTTGCCCTTATGTATGATATGAAGGTCAATGTTGCATACATTCCTAAAGGCAAAGTGATAGGACTATCCAAAATTGCAAGAGTATGTGATATGGTGGGGAGACGCCTTCAATTACAAGAGAGAATTGGCAAAGATATTGCAGATATTATTAGTGAGATTACAGGTTCCGAAGATGTGGCAGTTACAATAGAAGGATGTCATAGTTGTGTTAATGCTAGAGGAATTAAGAAGAATAATACTAAGACTTTTACTGCAGAGCTAAGAGGCGAATTCCAGAGAGACCCTAATCTTCAGGTGTATGTGAGGTAGGAAGATGAAAGCGTTAGTGTTATGCAGTGGTGGTATTGATTCGACAACAGCCCTTGCAATTGCTGTCCATAAATACGGACATGATAATGTGGTAGCTCTCTCTATGTCATACGGACAGAAGCATGACAAAGAGATTAAGGCAGCACAGAACGTTGCAGCTTTTTTTGATGTGGAATTATTGTCTTTGGATTTGAGTAAGATTTTTGAATATAGTAATTCATCTTTGCTTAAGCAGTCTTCAGAAGATATACCAAAGGAAAGCTATTCTGCTCAGATAGAAGAGACTAATGGTGAAAAACCAGTTAGCACCTATGTACCATTTAGAAATGGGCTATTTCTATCAACTGCGGCAAGTATTGCATTAAGCAAAGACTGTTCGGTGATTTATTACGGAGCTCATAGTGATGATGCTGCAGGATTTGCGTATCCAGACTGTTCTGATGTATTCAACAATGCAATGAATACAGCAATTTATGAAGGTTCAGGCCATCAACTTAAGATTGAAGCACCATTTATCAATATGAATAAAGCACAGGTTGTGAAGATGGGATTAGAGCTTGGCGCACCATATGAACTTACATGGTCATGTTATGAAGGTGGAGATACCCCTTGTGGAAAATGTGGTACATGTATAGACAGAGCGAAGGCTTTTGAAGCAAATGGAATAGAGGATCCGGCAGTTTAGTTATTGCGTTTTGCAAAAGTTGATGATAGATAATACATTAGTTAAGAAAGGGATATTCATGAGAGAGAAGGAAAATCTTACACTTCTTGGTAATAAAGAAAACGACTATTCAAGTGATTATAATCCTGACATTCTTGAGACTTTCGAGAATAAACATAAGGAGAATGATTATTTTGTCAAATTTAATTGTCCGGAATTTACATCCCTTTGTCCAATAACAGGTCAACCTGATTTCGCAACTATTACCATATCTTACGTTCCTAACGAGCAAATGGTAGAGAGTAAAAGCTTGAAGTTGTATCTGTTCTCTTACAGGAACAAGGGAGATTTCCATGAGGATTGTGTTAATACAATCATGAAGGATTTGATTAAGAAGATGAATCCAAAATACATCGAAGTATTAGGTCGATTTCTTCCAAGAGGTGGCATATCAATTGATCCATATTGTAACTATGGTATGGCAGGTACAAAATGGGAAGAACTTGCATGGCAGAGATTATCTCATCATGATATGAGTCCAGAAGTGGTAGATAATAGATAAAGGGTATATTGTATTGCGTAAGGCGAGGTGATTACTATGACAGAAATGGAAGCCGTTAGAAGTAGACATTCAGTAAGAAAATATCAAGACAAGAGAATAGAGAAAGAACAGATTGATTGTCTAGAGAAGAAGATTGAAGAATTGAATAAAGAAGGCAATATACATCTTCAGTTTATTGAAGATTCTGCTAGTACATTTAACAAGCTATTTAATAAAAGTGCTGGACTTGGAAGTGCACCTAGTGTAATAGCTTGTGTGGGACCAGATGATGATACTTTAGATGAGAGAGTAGGATACTTCGGACAGAAGCTTGTAATATATGCTCAGCAGCTAGGATTAAACACTTGTTGGGTAGGGATTTTTAATCGTAAGAAGATTCCTGTTGAAGTGGCTGATAATGAGAGACTGGTAATTGCAATAGCTATTGGATACGGTGAGACTCAAGGAAAGGAAAGAAAGACAAAGACTGCTGATGAAGTTGTTATAGATCTAAAAGATGTTCCAGATTGGTTTCATGCAGGAGTTGAAGCTGCTCTTCTTGCACCAACAGCTATTAATCAGCAGAAGTTTGAGATTATATATAATGAGAATGAAGAAGTTGAGTTCAAAGACTTAGGTGGAGTTCTAAGTAAGATTGATATTGGAATTGTAAAATGTAATTTTGAAATAGGAGTTGCTGATTATAAGAGTCATTATGATAATGCATAATATAAGCTCCGTCTAATATATAGTCTTCCTCAGCTGAGCAAAGCTCAATGTTTCGTAAGACTACATATTAGATGGGGCTTTTTAGGTACAAAATCTATTTCCTTATAAACGCTTAAGTGCTCTACGTAGTCGTGGGCCTGCAATTGCAGCAATAGCAATTTTAATTGCGTCTGCCCATACAAAAGGAATAACTCCGGCAAGTAGTGCTTCCCAGAATGTCATATGACCTTGATATGCAAGCCAGGCTGTACCAAGAGCGTAACATAGTAGTGTGCCAACAGCCATTCCGATAATTTGCATATATACCTTGTCTTCGAAATGTTCAATAGCAAAGCCTGTACATAGGACTACGAATATGAATCCAATTATATAGCCACCTGTAGGACCAATAAGTACATTGAAGCCTCCCTTGAAATTAGAAAACACGGGAAGACCAACAAAGCCAATAAGCATGTACAATAAAAGGGACACCATTCCCCGCTTTAAACCAATAGCATATACAGATATAAAAATTGCAAGAATCGTTAAACTAATAGGAACTGGGCCAATAGGGATTGATAATGGCCCAATTATACAGGTTATAGCTGTTGATAAAGCAATAAATGTTAATGTCTGAGCTTTTGGAGACATTTTCTTTTTTTCTTTTAATTTATTTGAATTCGTATCTTCCATTGATAGAACATCTCCTTATTAGAATTATTATATAGTATTTAGAAGTAACTTACTCTAACGTTTTTGCCCATTTTTCTTAGGCAGTCTGTTAATTCTTCTACTAGTTTCATTTTGATATCAATTGATAGGGTGGTCTGGGCAATTTGATGCGCTGGATTAATAGCTTGTCCTACGAAGAAATCAATATCAGTTGCTTCTTCAAATAGTAATCTGCTAATTTGTGCGGCGCCGTTATTGTTGAATCCCCAGAATTGATATAGTTCATTTTTCCCTAAGGCATCCTTTGCATATTCTAACACTTTATTAATTGTAATGGTACCCTCTGTTACAAGATCGATACCTTCAATTTTTGATATTGGAGGTATGCCGTCTGCGCCACTTCCTGATATTGCCACTAGGGGAGCACCTAGATGTTCTGATGCAATCTTAGATGTTGTGCCACCACATATGATATGCTTTCCTTCTTTTGAGAAGAACAGATTCATCATTCGCGAGCAGTCATCTCTGCTACGAGGAGGACCATATAATATATTGACCTGTTCTCTAGGTCTGATTTTGACAACACATGCTGTAGCATCATCTATTGGATTGGAATCGTATTCTTGATAGACTTGATCTATTAACATTGTGGCAAGTGTCTTGGCGTTATAATCTACCATGGCTATTACTTTCATAAATTCTGCGATGTCATCAGGACCCCATTCATAGTTGTAACTTTTATCTGGACTAGCATAAGGACAACCATCACTCATTGCAGTAATTACATCGTTAGGTTGAAGTTTAACTGTGGCAGAATATATTTTCTTATCTTCAATAATTATTTCTTGCTTTGGATACTCGTATATCTCACCATCTCTAATATAGATTACTGCAGGATTATCATATTCTATAATATCAACGGTCTCATTATCTAGAATGTGCAGTATTGTAAATGTTGAGTAGGCAACGCCGTGTTCTGAATTAATTGGAAGTGTTGCGGCGATGGTAGATACACATTCTTCTAGAGGGAGACCTTGGGCAATCATTGTAGATATAATTTTAGAAGTAAGTGTTGAGAGAATACTTGCTTTCACACCACTTCCAAGACCATCTGCTAATACAACGACGCTAGAATTATCATCTTGCTTAACTATATCAACATGGTCTCCACATAGTTGCTCCCCTTTATGGTTTATACTTTTATATCCTATGTCTGCATATAGATCATTCATCGCTAATCGACTCCTTTAATTTCGTAAGAGCAATCTTAGTTTCGGCAGTAGTTTCACCTAGTAGTGAGGCAATTTCCTGTACAATACGCATTTGCTTATCAACAACTTTGTCAGCAATTTCAATTGTCTGTTTGCTGATGTTTTCTTTCTTAACACGTTGGGTCTCTTCTTTACTTACGTCATGTAGAATACATAGAAGTAGTCTGTAATGACTATCATATACAACAGTCTTCTCCACGTATTTTCTATATTCAGATAGATATTCATGCTTGTTTCTAATTACTTTTCCATCATATAGGGCAGTTATAAAGTCTGTTGTATCTATTAGATTGACGACATTTTCACCAAGAATATCTTTGTCATCTTTCAGATTAAATATCTTAAGAGCATTTTTGTTGATTTGTTGGACTTCTAAACTCTCATTAAGCACCACAATTCCATTAGGAGTAATTCTAGTAATTGTATCTGTGAAGTTTTCTGCTCGTTCCATAAGATATGGAAGACACATTGATATCTCTGCCTTTCCTTCTATGACAGCAATGGCCTTCTCTCTACATGTGTTGTATCCACATGTACCGCAGTTAAGTTCGTCAGCAGAAGAGTATTTACCCATCTGTTTCATAATTTCTTTAATCTCTTTTTCTGATGGATTAGCGCCAGATTGAGTAATGATATCGAATTGCTTTATTAGTTCAATTCTTTCAGGCTGCTCTACTTTGAAATCTTCTTCTCCTGCGTATTCCACCACATCTTTGTAGTGCCTTATAGGTGAATTTCTATATTTCTCCATAATTGGACCGCCTATACAGCTTCCATTGCAGGCTGACATTTCAATAAAGCATTTATGTATATTTCCATTCTTTATATCTTTAAGAGCGGCAATGCAATTCTCTACACCATCTAATGCAAGATAAGTGTAGTCTTTGTTCTTCTTGTTCATTGTCTTAAGTATTCCACCAGTTGTAGGGAAAAGTCTTGCTTTAGTTTCATTGTAATCATCAACATTCATTTCAAGAGCTATATCTTCTTCAGCAAGCCACTTGGCAAGTTCTTCAAATGTAAGAACTGCATCAACTATGCCTTTGTAATGTTCGGCCTCATCTTTCTTCGATACGCATGGTCCAATAAATACAGTCTTAGCATTAGGCATTCTCTTCTTAATGTCTTTACAATGAGCCTGCATAGGAGAAAGTGTATCAGCTAAGTGATTGATTAATTCTGGGAAATGTTTCTGTATAAGGAGGTTAATTGAATGGCAGCAGGAGCTTATGATGACGTCCTTTTCATTTTCCTCGCACATTCTGTCATAATCCCTCTTAACAATAGTTGCTCCAATAGCAGTTTCCTCTGCATCAGCAAAGCCCAGCTTCTTTAGAGCATTTCTCATAGAATCAATTCCTACACCTTCAAAGTTCGCAATAAAAGAAGGAGCAAGTGACACTATTACAGGATCGCCACTTTGAATTAGAACCTTGACTTTCTCTGTCTCATCTACAATTTGCTTGGCATCTTGTGGACATACAACGAAGCAATGACCACATAATATACATTCATTACTTATTATGTATGCCTGATTACCAGAGAAACGAATTGATTTTACAGGACAATTTCTAATACATTTGTGACAGTTTTTGCAATTCGACTTTTTCAGTGTAAGAAAATCCATGCTTATTCCTCCTATTATTATGTGAAGTATCTGCTATTAATAAAAATTATATAGAATAAATCATCTAAAATCAATGAAGGTGGTAAGAAAACATAAGAGCTATAATACACATAATGTGTATGTTGTGATATAATGAGAGATAAATGATGAGAAGGTATATGGTTTGTGATTTCATTAAATGGGGGATTTTATGGGGGATAATAATGAGAAAACTATCAATATAAAATCGGGCACCTGGTATGAAGAACTAAAAGACAACGGAAGAATTGAGAAAATTTTCTTTTCAGATGAAATGCTAGATATGCTAGGCTATACCCACGAGGAGTTTCCAGATACACTAGAAGCATTGATAGAACATATGCATCCTGATGACGTAGGGATAATGATGTCTGGTGCTATTGATGCTGCCACAGGGATTACAGATGGATATGATGTGCAGTATAGAATCAGGAAGAAATCTGGAGAATACATACTTGTTAATGCTACAGGTAAATTCATAAAAACGCCTGAAGGAAGACCTAATGTTATGCATGGGTCTGTGATTGATTTGTCTCATGTATATGAGATGGGTGACGTTGTAAAAAATGATTCAAGCAGAAGCGAGATGATAGATGCTGTCTTTCAGATTATGGGAGCGGCACGATGGCAGGCTGTATATGATGAAAAAGGTGATGCTAGAAGTATATTCTATTCAGATGAATTTAGAAGGATACTAGGTTATACATCTGAGAAAGAATTTCCTAATACTTCTAAAGCACTTTTAGACATAGTATATCAGGACGATGTAGTAAAGCTCCAAAAGTTTATCTACAAGGTTGAAAGCACGAATGAAATAGATAAAATATTTGAAATTGAGTATAGGGTTCATAGAAAGGATAAAGCTGTTCTATGGCTTAGGGTCTTATGTAAGAAGTTATTTAATAAGGATGGTTCTCCTAGTGAAGCCATTGGTGTTGTAATAGATGTTACTAATGAAAAGCTTGCTGAGAGACAGAGGCACTTAGTAGATATATTATCTAGAGAGTTTACATCTGTGTGGTATATTAGTGCTAGATCTCATAAGATGACTTTAGTTAGACAGAACGATGAGAGACAGACAACATCTTCAGCTATAAATGAAGGATTACATTATAACTCTTATGAGAAAATGTTCTCAGATTATATCGATAAATATGTTGACGAAGTCGATAAAGAGAGACTGAGAAAGGAAGTAGCATTTGGCAATCTCCTGACTCGTGTAAAAGAGGGTGAACTTTATTCTATCAATTATCTACGGGATAATCTTGATGGAAGTAAGAGTTATTTTCAGATTTGCTTTGCAAGGGTTGTACATAACACAGGCAAATTATATTTTGCATGCGGATTTAGAGATATTGACAACATAATTCGTACTGAGATGGAGCAGGCAGAAGAAGCTAATAAAGCGAAATCCAACTTTCTGTTCAATATGAGTCACGATATTCGTACGCCAATGAATGCAATTATTGGATTTACAGAATTGGCAATGAAGAAGAGAGATGATAAGGAATTATTAGATACATATCTGTCTAATATTCATACATCAAGTAAGAGTCTTCTTAATATTCTTAATAGTGTACTTGAGATGGCCAAGATTGAAAGTAACCAGATAGAGATTTCATGGAAAGCAACAGACGTATCATCTTTCTTTGAGAATATAATTACAATGTTCAAAGATAGTATTGAAAAGAACAAATTGCATTTTCAATACATCAGTGAAGTAAAGCATAATCGCTTATATATGGATAGAACCCATGCTGAAGAGATTGCTATGAACCTTTTAAGCAATGCTATTAAGTATACTCCCGAAGGGGGAAGTATAAAGGTTCGAGTTACTGAAGAACCTGGACTTAAATCAAATGAGTGTTATATTAATACATTTATTGAAGATACTGGAATAGGTATGTCGGAAGAGTTCTTAGAGCATGTATTTGATGTATTCTCTAGAGAAAGAACTGCTGATACTGTAAATGTATCTGGAACAGGACTTGGACTTGCTATATCTAAGAGATTAATTAATCTAATGGGTGGAACAATACATATAGATAGTAAGCAGGGTAGGGGAACGAAGATATCCATAACTGTACTTCATAGAATTGTTGATGGAGATGAAGAGATAGCTGAGACAGAGGAAGATATTGATATGTCGAAGCTTAGAGATAAGCGAATACTTCTTGCAGAGGATAATGACCTTAATGCTGAAATTGCTCTTGAACTTCTTCATGATGAAGGGTTTGAAGTTGAGAGAGCTTGCGATGGTACAGAGTGCATTTCTATGCTTAAAGAGAAACCGTCAAACTATTACGATGTAATATTTATGGATATTCAGATGCCAAAATTAGGAGGATATGAATCTGCTAGAATAATCAGAGAATTTGAAGATACTAAGAAGGCTCATATTCCTATTATAGCTATAACGGCAAATGCCTTTGATGAAGACAGACATAAGGCTTTTGTTTCTGGAATGAATGCACACATAGCTAAACCTTTCGAGATTACTGATGTATATAAGACACTTTACAATGTTCTTAAATTTAAGAATTTCTATGTTAACTTTAAGAAAATTGATGCATTTAAAGATAAGTATATAAAACTTGGATGTAAGTGTGGAAGCTTCGTATATAAAGTATATGGAGAAGAAGAGATAACATATGTAGATAATACTACAGTGGAGATGTTTGGCTGCAAGACGAAAGATGAATTTATGAAGCATGTTGGAGGATCCTTTAAGACGTTAGTGCATCCTGATGATATTGATAGGGTGGAAAGGGATATTATAAGCCAACAGAACTCTGTGGATGATGGAGTTGATTATGTGTCTTATAGAATAACAAGAGCTGACGGAGTAGTTAGAGATGCTATAGACATTGGGTGCCAAATATTTAACGGACATGAATTTGTCTTTTATGTATATATTGTTGACGTTACAGATATTTGATGCATAATAAGAGGACTTGAATATGAAGCGTTTTATTGACGTATATGAAGAGACTGTTAGAACTCACTTAGAGCAAGCGGCTGTGGTGGGAGAAAAACAGTCTCTTACATATAGGGAATTAGACAAAGCTGCAAGCAGAATATATGGATATCTTAAGAAAGAAGGAATTGGCAAAGAGGATTTTGTACAGATTATACTGCCTAGAGATGTGAAGATAATAGTATCTATTACAGGAGTTATCAAAGCTGGAGCAGCCTTTATGGTCTTAGAGGATACTTATCCAAGAGAGAGAGTAGATTATATCTATAAAGACTGTGGATGTGTGTTGCGCCTTGATGAGAAACTGTATGACGCCATAATGAAAGAATATGAGCCACTATCAGGTCACGAAGAGACGGATCTTCATGATGCTGCTTATGCTGTATATACTTCTGGCTCTACAGGTAATCCTAAGGGAGTTCTTCATGAGTATGGCAATATAGACCAGACAAGCTTGACTTCTAAGACATGGTACACTTCTCTTGTGACGAGGTCTGCATTATATCCTCCATTTTATTTTATTGCAGGAATAATGGATTATATTAGTACAATAACTAATGCTCACACTTCATATATTATGCCTCATTCTCTTACAAGAGATTTTATTGGCTGTAAGCAATTTATTAGAGAGAATCAGATAGAGAAGATTTATCTTCCTCCGTCCCTTCTGAGAATATATGACAAGCCGGAAGAGTGTCTTAAAGTGATTATGACAGGAAGTGAGCCGGCAAATGGTCTTTCTTACCATGACAAACCATATCTTATAAATGTCTATGGAATGAGCGAAGCAGGTTTCTATGTCTTGAACAAATCCTTGAGTAAACCATATGATGTAGCTCCTGTAGGAAGAACAAATTATTATGATATTGGATTGGTGCTGATAGATGAAGATGGCAAAATTGTAGAAGGTGAAGGACAAGGCGAAATCTGCTTTATCAATGAGTATGTACGTGGATACATTAATCTACATAATCAAACAAACTATGCTTTCCGAGATGGTATCTTTCATACAAATGATTGTGCAAGGCGTGATGTTAATGGTGATTACTATATTGTTGGTCGCTATGATGATATGATCAAAATTAATGGTAACAGGGTTGAGCCTGTTGAGATTGAAAATCATATCAAGAATCTAACTGGTCTAAAACAAGTTGTGGCCAAAGGGTTTGATGATGGAGACAGAAGTTATATTGTTCTTTATTATATAAAGGAAGAAGCAAGAGAGAAGGGTATATATATTGAAGATAGTCTCGATTTTGATAAAGAGAAGTTAAACGACCTTCTTCCTGAATATATGATTCCTACGTATTATGTTGGGGTAGATGAATTCCCGCTTACACCTACGGGGAAAGTGTCTCGAAGGAAGCTTAAGGCACCTGATGTAAATGATTATGCAAGAGAATATGTGGAGCCTGATACAGAACTTGAGAAAATACTATGTGACAAAATGGCTGAGGTTCTAAGAAGAGACAAGGTAAGCGTAGTTGATGATTTCTATGCACTTGGTGGGGACTCTATGAAATCCATGCTTTTTATAACAGCATGTAATGAAATGGGAGTTAATATAACATCTAAGGCTTTATATGATTATAGAACGCCACGAGAAATTTCTATACATTACGAAATAATAGATACAGTATCTCAGATGGATACTATTGATGAAGAAGCACGACAAAAGAAGTGGCCGCTTTTTCTCGCTCAGAAGGCGAATCTGGCATTTGGACGAAGAAGTGAAGAACTTAATTCTATGAATATTCCTTCCTTATATAGATTGAAAAAGGATGTGGATATAGGGAGATTAAGAAAAGCTGTTGTAAAAGTATTAGATGCTCACCCTGGAATGAGAATTAGAATTGTTAAAGAAGAACAATTCTATCAGATGTATGAAGAAAGCTATGGGCCAGATTGTAATATTATAGAGATTGATAAATCAGAGCTTGATAATGTAATTAAGAAGCTATATAGTCCATTTAACATATTCAAAGAGAGACTATACTGTTGCAATATATATAAGACTGAGGAAGCAAATTATTTCTTTATGAGTATTCACCATGTTATTTCAGATGGTACATCTCGCAAATTACTTCTTAATCAAATTGCTAAGGCATATGTAGATGAAGACTATATTGTTCCCAAAGATTATTATTTCTATCTTCTGACGAAAAGGTTTGAAGAAGAAAGATGGGGCAAAGTATTAGATGAAAGTGATAGGTCTAATATAATTGATTATGATCATGATTATGATGGAAGACAAGGAGCAAATATATACGAAGCAGGTATAGCTCCTTTTGATGAGTCAAGAGATGGTAGCTTCTTTGTTGCAGCACTGGCAATGGCAATTGCAAAATACAATGGTAGAGACAGAGTTGTGATTAAGGAAGTATTTAATGGAAGAAACGAACTATACACGAGAAATATAGCTGGAGAATTGGCTATAGGTGTTACTATAGAAGTTGAGATTACAGAAGATAAAAGCTTTGAGGATATTAGAGATGAGATAAGAATGCAAGAACTCTACGAATCAACTCATCCACCTAATAGAGCAGTTGAGAGTAAAAACGGAGCCATTGGTATTCGATTCAATTATCAAAAGGGAACTGTTGATAAGACTGGTTTTGAAGATTTATCTGATGAAAATCTTATTAATATGCCAAGAGAAAAAACAATGAATGGAACTTTCAGCTTTAATATTATTGAAACAGATAAGAAGAATACCGTTGATGCCTTAATGCTTTATGCAACATCAAAATACGATATGTCTAGCATGCGACAGGTTATGGATATGTTCTTGGAAAATGTAAGAGCAAATCTCTAATTTATCTTGATTTTGTTGACATGAATTATTAAAAGTAATAATATTTACTTCGGCGTGGTAATGCGCCGAAGTTTTTTTATGCATACAATTTGTGGAGGAAAATGTAATGACAATCGTGTTATGTTCAATATTTCTAATTGTATTCTTCGCTGTAATGATTACTGTTGGTTTTGTTACTAGAAAGAACGCAAGAGATGTTAATGGATTTGTACTTGGTGGTAGAAATGTAGGACCATGGCTTACAGCCTTTGCCTTTGGTACATCATACTTTTCTGCAGTAATCTTTGTTGGTTATGCAGGACAGTTTGGATGGAACTTTGGACTTGCTTCGACCTGGGCAGGTCTTGGTAATGCCCTAATTGGTTCTTTGCTTGCATGGAGAATACTTGGACGTAGAACAAGAATTATGACCCAGTCACTTGATTCTAAGACAATGCCAGATTATTTCGAGAAGAGATATGGTAGTAAGGCAATCAAGATTGTTGCTTCTATTATAGTATTTATATTTTTGATTCCATATACTGCTTCATTATATAATGGCTTATCTAGTTTATTTGGAATGGTATTTGATATTCCTTACTGGGTTATTATTGTAGTTATGGCTGTGCTTACAGGAATATATGTTGTATTTGGTGGATATATGGCAACAGCTATTAATGATTTTATTCAAGGAATTATAATGCTAATAGGAATCATTGCTGTTATTGCTGCAGTATTAAATGATAATGGTGGAATTCTTGAGGCATCTAAGAGGTTATCAGAGATTCCAGCAGAAGGATGGACTAGTGGAGCATATTCGTCATTCCTTGGACCAGATCCATTATCTCTGTTGTTTGTAGTATTATTAACTTCTCTTGGTACATGGGGACTTCCTCAGATGGTTGGTAAATTCTATGCTATTAAGAGTGAGAACGATATACAAAAAGGTACAACTATTTCTACTATATTTGCAATTGTGGTAGCTGGTGGTTGTTATTTCCTTGGTGGCTTTGGAAGACTATATGCAGATAAGATTCAATATAGAGATAATGGTGCTCCTTTATTTGATTCCATTATTCCGTCTATGCTTTCCACTTTGCCTGGAATAATAGTTGCTATTGTAATAGTGCTTGTTCTGTCTGCTTCAATGTCAACCTTGTCATCTCTTGTATTAACTTCTAGTTCAACATTTACACTAGATGTAATTAAGCCGGCATATAAGAAAGGTCTAGATGAGAAGAAGCAGGTTAGTATAATGAGAATTCTACTAATCTTCTTTATAGCAGTATCAGCAGTAATAGCTATAATAAAAGATTCCTACCCTGGACTTACATTTATTGCGCAAATGATGGGTGTATCATGGGGAGCACTTGCAGGAGCCTTCCTTGCACCATTTTTATATGGATTATATTGGAAGAAGACAAGTAAAGTATCTGTTGCTGTGTGCTTTGTATGGGGATGCTCACTTGCAATATTCCAGTTTATTATATCAATGACAGGAATAGATGTATCATCATGGGGACCAGTACTTGGTTTCATATTCAAGTCTTCAATTAACTCTGGCGTTGTGGCAATGGTAGGTGGACTTATAATAGTACCGATTGTTACTCTTGTAACTAAGAAGCCTGATAAAGAAGAAATGGACAAGATGTTTGAATGCTTTGATGAGAAGGTTTCAGTACCTAAGAAGGAAGCTTTGGATTAAAATTATTGATGGCATGGTCAATAAATTAATGATGGCATGGTCAATAAAACTCTTGACACTTGAGTATAAAGCAATTATAATATTCTAGCGTGCGTTTCTGCGTGCGCTAGAATTTTTATTTTAGAATAAGGAGGTGAAAATAATGCCAACATTTAACCAGTTAGTAAGAAAGGGTCGTTCGACTTCAGCTAAGAAGTCTACATCACCAGCTCTTCAAAAGGGTTACAACTCACTTCAGAAGAAGCCAACTGATAATCCTTCTCCACAGAAGCGTGGTGTATGTACTGCTGTTAAGACTGCTACACCTAAGAAGCCTAACTCAGCACTTCGTAAGATTGCCAGAGTTCGTCTTTCTAACGGAATCGAAGTAACAAGCTACATTCCAGGTGAAGGTCACAACTTACAGGAGCATAGCGTTGTTCTTATTCGTGGTGGAAGAGTAAAGGATTTACCTGGTACTCGTTATCACGTAATCAGAGGAACACTTGATACTGCAGGAGTTGCTAACAGAAAGCAAGCCCGTTCTAAGTATGGTGCTAAGAAGCCAAAGGATTCTAAGTAATAATGGGTAATCACGCGTTAAATGTTGATTTTATTTTCATCATGAAATAAATCAGCACGAACACCGTTAAAGTGAGTACCGAAGATTTAATTTATTGATTAAGGAGGGAAGTAACGTGCCACGTAAAGGACATACTCAGAAAAGAGACGTGTTAGCAGATCCTATTTACAATAGCAAGGTAGTTACTAAGCTTATCAACAACATTATGCTTGATGGTAAGAAAGGTATCGCCCAGAAGATTGTATATGGCGCATTTGCTACAGTAGAAGAGAAGACAGGAAAGCCTGCTTTAGATGTATTCGAAGAAGCTATGGGCAACGTTATGCCAGCATTAGAAGTTAAAGCAAGACGTATCGGTGGAGCTACTTATCAGGTACCTATCGAAGTTCGTCCAGAACGTCGTCAGGCTTTAGGTCTTCGTTGGATAACATTCTTTTCTCGTAAGAGAAGCGAGAAGACAATGGAAGAGCGTTTAGCTAATGAGATTATGGATGCAGCTAATAATACAGGAGCATCTGTTAAGAGAAAAGAAGATATGCACAAGATGGCAGAGTCAAACAAGGCTTTCGCACATTACAGATTCTAATACTATTAGAGAAATTAAAGCATATTTTAACTTATATAAAAATAGGAGGAAAAAATCTTGGCTGGAAGAGAATATCCGTTAGAGAGAACTAGAAATATCGGAATTATGGCTCATATTGATGCTGGTAAGACAACAACAACTGAGCGTATTCTATATTATACTGGTGTTAATTATAAGATCGGTGAAACTCATGATGGTTCAGCTACAATGGACTGGATGGAGCAGGAACAAGAGAGAGGTATTACAATCACTTCTGCTGCTACAACTTGTCACTGGACACTTCAAGAGAACAATAAGCCTAAGAAAGGCGCTGAAGAGCACCGTATCAATATTATTGATACTCCAGGTCACGTTGACTTTACAGTTGAAGTTGAGAGATCACTTCGTGTATTAGACGGTGCCGTTGGTGTATTCTGTGCTAAGGGTGGTGTTGAGCCTCAGTCAGAAAATGTTTGGCGTCAGGCTGACACATACAATGTACCAAGAATGGCATTTATTAATAAGATGGATATCTTAGGTGCAGACTTTTATGGTGCTGTAGACCAGATTCGTGAACGTCTTGGTAAGAATGCTATCGTTCTTCAATTACCAATTGGTAAGGAAGATGATTTCAAAGGTATCATTGACCTATTCGAAATGAAGGCATATATCTATAATGATGATAAAGGTGAAGATATCTCAATCGTAGACATCCCTGATGATATGAAAGATGATGCTGAACTTTATCGTACAGAATTAATAGAGAAGGTTTGTGAATTAGACGATGATCTAATGATGCAATACCTTGAAGGCGAAGAGGTTGCAGTTGATGATCTTAAGGCTGCACTTCGTAAAGGTACATGTGAATGTACAGCAGTACCTGTATGTTGCGGAACAGCTTATCGTAATAAGGGTGTACAGAAGTTACTTGATGCTATCGTTGAATTTATGCCATCACCACTTGACATCCCAGCTATTAAGGGTGTTGATATGGATGGAAATGAGACAGAGAGACACTCATCTGATGATGAACCATTCTCTGCATTAGCATTTAAGATTATGACAGACCCATTCGTAGGTAAGCTTGCATTCTTCCGTGTATATTCAGGAACAATGAATTCTGGTTCTTATGTACTTAATGCTACTAAGAATAAGAAGGAAAGAGTAGGACGTATCCTACAGATGCATGCTAATAAGAGAGAAGAATTAGACAAGGTTTATTCTGGAGATATTGCTGCAGCAGTTGGATTTAAGGTTACATCAACTGGTGATACAATTTGTGATGAGCAGCATCCAGTTATCCTAGAGTCTATGGAATTCCCTGAGCCAGTTATTGAGCTTGCTATTGAGCCTAAGACTAAGGCTGGACAGCAGAAGATGGGTGAAGCTTTAGCAAAGCTTGCTGAGGAAGATCCAACATTTAGAGCTCATACAGATTCTGAAACAGGTCAGACAATTATTGCTGGTATGGGTGAGCTTCACTTAGAGATTATCGTTGATAGACTACTTCGTGAATTCAAGGTAGAGGCTAACGTAGGTGCTCCTCAAGTTGCTTACAAGGAGACATTTACTAAGGCTGTTGATCAGGAATACAAGTACGCTAAGCAGTCTGGTGGTCGTGGTCAGTATGGTCACTGTAAAGTTAAATTCGAGCCTATGGATGCTAATGCTGATGAAGTATTCAAGTTCGAGTCTACTGTAGTAGGTGGTAACATTCCTAAGGAATATATTCCTGCTGTAGGCGAAGGTATTGAAGAAGCTGCAAAATCAGGTATCCTTTGTGGATTCCCAGTACTTGGTATCCATGCAACTGTATATGATGGTTCGTATCATGAAGTCGATTCTTCAGAAATGGCATTCCACATTGCAGGTTCTATGTGTTTCAAGGAAGCAATGGCAAAGGCTGATCCAGTATTATTAGAGCCTATCATGAAGGTAGATGTTACTATGCCTGAAGAGTATATGGGCGACGTTATTGGTGATATTAATGCCAGACGTGGTCGTATCGAGGGTATGGATGACCTTGGCGGCGGTAAGATTGTTCATGGATATGTTCCGCTTGCTGAAATGTTTGGTTATTCAACTGATCTTCGTTCAAGAACACAGGGTCGTGGTAACTATTCAATGTTCTTTGAGAAGTATGAGCCAGTTCCTAAGTCAGTACAGGATAAGCTTATATCTAACAAGGATAAATAAAAATATTGTACAAAACTAAATTTTGTGTTGAAAAAAAAGATTATTTTCTATATAATCAATTTTAACCGAGTGTCGTTCTATAAATATAGAATGATAGGTCATTATAACGTATCGAATTCATATCTATTGTAAGGAGGAATTATAAAATGGCAAAAGAGAAATTCGAGAGAACTAAACCACATTGTAACATAGGTACCATTGGTCACGTAGATCATGGTAAGACAACTTTAACAGCAGCTATCACTAAGACTCTTGCTGCAAGAGTAGAAGGTAACGCTGCAGTAGATTTTGAGAATATCGATAAGGCTCCAGAAGAGAGAGAAAGAGGTATCACAATTTCTACAGCTCACGTTGAGTATGAGACAGCAAAGCGTCACTATGCACACGTTGACTGCCCAGGCCATGCTGACTATGTAAAGAACATGATCACTGGTGCTGCTCAGATGGATGGTGCTATCCTTGTTGTTGCTGCAACTGATGGTGTTATGGCTCAGACTAAGGAGCATATCCTTCTTTCTCGTCAGGTAGGTGTACCTAATATCGTAGTATTCTTAAATAAGTGCGATATGGTTGACGATGAAGAGCTTATCGAATTAGTTGAAATGGAAGTAACAGAGCAATTAGAGGAATATGGGTTCACAGATTGCCCAATCGTTAAGGGTTCTGCTCTTAAGGCATTAGAGGATCCTAACAGCGAGTGGGGCGACAAGATTATGGAACTTATGGATACAGTTGATGAGACTATTCCAGATCCTGTTCGTGAGACAGATAAGCCATTCTTAATGCCTGTAGAGGACGTATTCACAATCACAGGTCGTGGTACTGTTGCAACTGGTAGAGTAGAACGTGGTACTCTTCACCTTAATGATGAAGTTGAAATCATCGGTGTTAGAGAAGATATTCAGAAGACTGTTATTACAGGTATCGAGATGTTCAGAAAGCTTCTTGATGAGGCTCAAGCTGGTGATAACATTGGTGCACTTCTTCGTGGTATCAACCGTGATCAGATCCAAAGAGGACAAGTACTTGCAGTACCTGGTTCTGTAAAGTGCCACACAAAGTTTACTGCTCAAGTATACGTATTAACAAAGGATGAAGGTGGACGTCATACTCCATTCTTCAACAACTATCGTCCACAGTTCTACTTCAGAACAACAGACGTAACTGGTGTATGTAACCTTCCTGATGGAACAGAGATGTGCATGCCTGGTGATAACGTAGAGATGACAATCGAGCTCATCCACCCAATCGCTATGGAGCAAGGTCTTACATTCGCTATCAGAGAAGGTGGACGTACAGTAGGATCTGGTAAGGTTGCTTCAATTATCGAGTAATCATTACTGACACCTCGCAAAGCTAGATTTTATAAGGGTTTCGGGCTTCGGCTCGGAACCCTTATTTTTTGTATGGCAAATAAAAAACCAAGGATGAAAATCATCCTTGGCTACAATTTGGCTACATTTATTTTTCTCTTGTATGATATATGTCGCGACCTTGAGAATCTGTAACGATTAATGTGTTTCCGTTAATTGAATACTTAAACTCTTTTGGCTTTGCACCCTCTAAGGTGTATATAATTTTGTCTCCTTGTAATTGATATGTGAAGTTATAGTTCATGTTTCCAAGTCTATCTACTAACACTCCTGTGCCATTAGGATTAAATGTGTAAGAGAAATCAGCATCATAATCAAAACCTTTCTCATACTTCCATGTTCCAACGATGCTATTAGATGCGTTATCCGTTGTGTTCGTATTATTAGCGGCTACGGTTGTCTTAGTATCATTACTAGAAGCATTCGTCGTTGTATTACCCTTATTGTCTGAATTACTGCAGCTACATCCTGCAACTACCATTCCTAGTGCTAATACAGTAACTAAAGCAATAATTATTTTACTTGTTTTCTTCATGATAATTTCCCCCCTTCATCATATTATATGTTGATATGAATTTATCATATAATAATAAGCTATACAACAGTTTGTGCATATTCGGTCGTTTTTTGTTCCTAAATGTCGCAATTTTATATTATAATGTGTAAATAAAAGTGATCAAACGGTTGATTATTTTTTAAGTAAAGAATATAACAACAGAAACAGAACCCAACACGCCTCTCAATGATGCGGACCACGTTGGGTCTTTTGATTTTTAAGGAGAAGACTGTATGGGAGAACGTAAAAAGCATCAGCCCCCTATGTCAATTGACGAACAAGTAGAAAATCTTAAGAGTATAGGGTTGTTTGTAAAAAAATTAGAACAGCTATTTGAAAAGTATGAAAACGTGGATGTTAAGACAATGGGTTTTCCGGAAAAATGGAAGGAACTTTTATAAAATCCAAAGGCTTTTGAGGTTTGCCTCAGAAGCTTTTTTTGTGCATAGTCTGTGTAAGCGTTTTTTATTATTTTTAAAGTCGCGGCGAAAGCCGCGACAATCCCGGATTCGCAGAGCGAATCAGGGATTTGTGCTTCAAAATCATTGCTATATTCAGGGCGAAGCGCCCAAAAATCAGTCCAAAAGCAATGAAAAGTCATCAAAAGCTTCAAAATCATTGCTTTATCCAGGGCGAAGCGCCCAAAAATCAGTCCAAAAGCAATGAAAAGTCATCAAAAGCTTCAAAATCATTGCTTTATTCAGGGCGAAGCGCCTAAAAATCAGCCCCAAAGCAATGAAAAGCCCCTAAAAGCTTCAAAATCATTGCTTTATTCAGGGCGAAGCGCCCAAAAATCAGCCCAAAAGCAATGAAAAGCCCTTAAAAGCTTCAAAATCATTGCTTTATTCAGGGCGAAGCGCCCAGAAATCAGCCCAAAAGCAATGAAAAGTCATCAAAAGCTTCAAAATCATTGCTTTATCCAGGGCGAAGCACCTAGAAATCAGCCCAAAAGCAATTTGCAGGGGATTTGTGCTTCTGTTGAATTGTATAGAAAAATCTTCCAATATGTCGCATTTTAGTATTATAATGTGTATATATAAGTGTAAGAAGTAATTAATACTAAGTGGCAGTAATTGAGATGACGCTACTTTGTATAAGAAATACAATAAGTGAGGAGGGCAATACTATGAGAAAAGAATTATTAAAGGGATTAACAGAAGAGCAAGTTAAGAAGGTTGAAGCATGCAAGAATTCAGATGAAATCTTAGCACTTGCCAAGGCTGAAGGGGTACAGCTTAGCGAGGAACAACTTGCAGCAGTATCTGGTGGTGGATGCGGAAGCACAGCAGACCCTGTAAAATGTAATCAATGTGGTTCGCTAAATTGTGAAAAGTATGGAAAAACAAAAAATCTATGGACTAATGAATGGAATTACAAATGGAGATGTAATGATTGTGGTTATAAATGGGTATGGGAGTAATCAGGTAACGGAACTTTTGCCATATCGCTAAATGAAATATAAGTAAGGAGGACAATACAATGAGAAATGAATTGTTAAAGGGATTAACAGATGAGCAAATTAAGAAGGTTGAAGCATGCAAGAATTCAGAAGAAATCTTAGCACTCGCCAAGGCTGAAGGGGTACAGCTTAACGAGGAGCAGCTTGCAGCAGTATCTGGTGGTGGCTGTAGTTCTACACGTAAGTGTCCAATGTGTGGTTCTACCAACGTTGAAAGAAGGACCAAGGATGTGCAGCTTAAATCGGGTTCCAATGTAATTGCTTATGATTGTAAAGACTGTAAGCACAGCTGGGTCGTATATTAATTGACAACACAAGGTTGTCAACATAATTGGAGGTATATAATATGAGAAAAGAATTGTTAAAGGGTTTATCAGAAGAGCAGATTGCTAAGATTCGTGAATGTAAGACATCTGATGAGATTCTCGCTCTTGCTAAAGAAGAAGGCGTAGAACTTACAGAAGAGCAAATGGAAGCAGTTAGTGGTGGAGCAGTTCTATGTAAATCAAATAAGTGCCCAAACTGTGGTTCTAAGAACTATGTGCAAGAATGGTCACACCACTATTATTGTCTAGATTGTGGAGATTGGTGGGATTATTAAATAAAACCACAATTATAATATAGAAGGAACATTAGCAGCATCCTGGATTGGTACAACCGGTCTAGGATGTTGCTTATTTATATGCAATTATGATATTATTCTATTAAGTGATTTTTTGTATTGGCAGGGGGGTCATATGAGCATATTATCGACTATAGTGAAGGTAGCAACGAAAGCACCTAGTATCGAAGATTATGATAGCTATCTTTTTATAGGTCCACATCCTGATGATATTGAGATAGGAGCTGGAGCAACGGCGGCGAAACTAACTGCTAATGGAAAGAAAGTTACATTTCTAATCTGTCTTGATGGTCGTTATGGTGATGAATTCCTAGAAGGTAAAAGTGCAGAAGAAGTAGCATTGATTCGTAGAGAAGAGTCAATTGCTTCTGCGAAAGTTCTAGGCGTAAATGACGTAAGATTTCTTGATTTGTGCGATGGGGGATTTTATAAAAAGAAAGATTTGTCCAAAGGCATAGCCAAAGTAATAGGTGATGTTAAACCAGATGTAGTATTCTCTCCGGACTTTTGGGTGTCTAGCGAATGTCATATAGATCATGTAAATGTTGGAAGAATAGTAAGCTACATCGTTGAGATTGCACCTTACAAGGGAATAATGAAACGTCTAGGAGCCTCTAATTATAATGTTAAATCCTTAGCTTTATATATGACTGCTAGACCCAATCAATTTGTTAATACAAGAGGATTTTTTAAAAGGCAACATGACGCGTTATTTAATTGTCATATCAGTCAATTTCCAAGTGGTACAACAGACGCAGATAGTTTGAATCTATATCTTAATCTAAGAAGTAAAATATATGGAATACGAAGATTTACAACTGATTGCGAAGCTTTTCGAGTATTAGAGAGAACACATATGCATTGTTTGCCAGAAGCATCGAAGTTCTAATTATTAATACATATAATACGTGATGTAAGGGGGTACAGTATGTATACAACATATAATGATGAAGATAATGTGAAAAAAAGGCTGTATGGAGACAGACTTGTGCTTAGTGGAAGGGCACTTATTATTCTTGGAATATGGTCTTCCATAAAAGCAATTATTTTATTTTATCTGGCATTGCCGCAGATAACGGAATTTGTAACCGAAGGAGATACCATGCCGGAAGAAATTGCTCGTAATGTCAAATTAATTCTGATGGCGATATTTGTTATTTTAATAGCTATTGTTTTTCTCTTTCATCTCTACATAGGTCGTTCAGCTATGAAGAATGGTTATGGAAAAAAGCGGACAACTTTCTACCTAGTCCTTACTGTGATTGTTATTATATCTACAATAGTTTCTGATGTTCAAATTGTAATGGAAGGATTAGACATAATAGATTTGGCATCAATGGTAGTAGATCTTACAGTGGTTTACGCTTGTTGTGATATTTTGTATTCTGCTATAAAACTAAGAACAATTGAAAAGAAAACTGAGGAAGGGGTGTGATTATATGCAGATAGATTTTCATTATTATGCAACTTATTCTGCCGCATTCATTGCAGGCTATTCACATGAAGAAGCATTAGATATTGCATATAGTGCCTTCCTTGTAGATAGATGTTCAGAAAGTCTTCTTATTAAGTTAGGCGCTCCAAAGATTGCTGCAACTACGCAGCTTCAGATGGAACTTATGGATGCAAGTACAGATATAATGGGATTGCAGAATATAACAAGAATATGGTCTTCTTTTCATTTTCTTCCGAAAAATTTGTATGTTGATAAGAAGAAGGGATGGTCGAAGAATTATCATAATAAGTATAGCCTTATATGTGGACCTAATGGTAGTCTTGTTCGTGATACTGTTGAACTTGCCAAGGATACTACTCTTCAGGCAATAGGTGTATCAATGCATGTTACAGCAGATACCTGGGCACATATGTATTTTGCTGGAACACCGAGTCTTGCAATTAATAATACTAATTATTATTTTTATGAGATTTATCCAGATGGAGAGAGGAAGAAGATTAATTTCCGTCACAATCCAATTTCTCCAGATGATGTTGAGAAGGGAATATATACTTCAAGTATTTATCAATCTAATGAGAACAATATAATGAATCTTGGACATGGAAGAGCAGGACATCTTCCAGATTATAGTTATTGTGTATATAATTATCTTCCTTCTTGGGACGAGTATCGTGAGGTGGTAAAAGATAATCCATCTGATTTTTATAATGCTTATTGCCAGCTTATTTATGCAATGAAATATATTCGTGGTGATATCAAAGAATTCCAGTTAGATACCTACGATTATGATGCAGTATCAAAGTATAAAGATAAGATAGATGTTATTATTAATACGCGTAAGATTGATACCTGCCAGGAATGGAAGGCATTTGGAGAAGAGATATCAGGAAAAGAAATACCTGACTTCGATGAGAATAAGTATCAGGAAGAATATATGAATGCAGAGAACAAAAGCGAGACATTTCTTGGCAAATTCTTTAATGCCACAATAGCTCAAAAAAGTATGGTGACTCAAAGAATATATGAATCGGGAAATATGTTGGCGGGATATTCACTTACTCCTGATCCAATTGAACTTACTGCTAAAACAGTGGAAAATTCAATAAAGGCAGGTGATAGAAATGACTAAAACTCAAAAAGTAATAAATATCATCGAAGCAATTATTTTAGTTGCAGTTGCATTTGTTCTTATATCAGTTCCTGAAATGGGATATGGTATTGTAGTACTTGTCCTTGGTATTGGATTTGTAATAAAAGGAGTAAGCGCTCTTTGGAACTATTTTACATTGTCTGTTCATATGGTGGGAGCAAGACGCTCTTTTTATTACGGAATTATGATTTTTGATTTGGGACTATTTACTATATGTCTTGGAAATCTTCCAAAACTATATGTGATGATATACTTGTGTGGCTTATATGTTTTCTCTGGAGGAATCGATATTTGGTCTGCTATTAGTCAGAAGAAGATGGAATCAAAGCATTATAAGATGAAATTGTTACAGGGAATAATAAATATTCTGATAGGTATAATGTGTCTTGTTTTCTTAAAGTCAGAAGAGATGGTAATATTTATTTACGCTGCTGGTCTTGCATACAATGGAATAGTTCGACTAATAAATGTGTTCAAGAAAAATGAAACTGTATATATTCAGTAGCGTTTTGGTATGACATTTTAAATAAAAGAAGGTATATATGGGGGATAGTAAATTGCAAAACTTCGAGGAATTAAGAAATAGAGGGCTAGATGTTGATGCTGCTCTGCGTTTTACTGGGGGAGAAGACAAATACGTAATAGGTCTCACTAGATTCTATAATGCTTATGAGAAGAATAGTAATAGAATAAAGAAATCATTTGCTGATAAAAACTATGAAGATTATACTATTATCATGCATACTCTAAAAAGTAACGCCCGCATGATAGGTGATAATGAACTTGGAAACCTTGCAGAGAAGTTGCAATATGCAGGTGAAGACAGAGAAATAGAGACCATTGAAGCTGAGACAGATAATTTTCTTAGTATGTATAAGAACTTAGTTGATTTTATCAAACCTTTTACTTCTGATGATGAGAAGGAGCTTAGCAAAGACGCGTGTATTAAGCTTGCCAATGAATTAAAGGAATCATTAGATGATTATGATTATGATGAATCAATAATACTTCTTAATAAAATGTCAAAGTATCATTTTAGTACTTCCCATAGAGTCATATATAATGATATAAGGGATTATGTAGAAAAGTTTATGTATGACGAGGCACTAGAAATGACCGAACAATTAGTTGAAAGCATTTCCTAGTGGAAAAGTATAGGAAAGATGTATGAATTATAATAATAACAAGCTTAATAAAATACTTGTAATAATATGCGCAATTATATTTGGAGCAATTGTTTTATTTGCTACTGTATATTATGTAATTGACATGAATAGTGGCAGAGAAGACAGATTTGAAGATATAGAGTGCGAAGAGCTAAAAGGATGGAAAGCATTTTATAATGGGGAAGAAAAATATGTGGAGCTTCCCCAATCTTATGATTTGACTTCTGGAAAAGAGGTTATATTTACCAATACTTTACCAAGTGACTTACATAGGAATAGTGTAATTGATTTCTATAATAGTATTGATGGAGAAATCTACATCAATGGTCATTTGAGATTTGATTTTAAGGAGCAAAATACAGTAGGTGGGATTACGAAACAGTTCCATTCTTTTTTAAAACTTAATCCAGAAGATGCAGGTGGGACAATAAGTATTGTTGTAAAGTCTGATTTTGTTGATTATGCCACAGTTTATCGTGTATATATTGGAAGTGAATTAGGTGTTCTTGATAGAATAGTAAAAGCAAATCTTACTTTCTATGTATTCTCTGTTGGACTTCTTATTATTGCAACAATTGCCTTTATGGTTGGAGTGTTATTAAAGTTCTTTAGAAAATCAGAATCTCCAATAATTGCAGCTAGTGTAACTACATTATTTGTGGGGCTTTGGCTTGTTTTTAATTCAGAGCTTTATCAATTTGTATTTCATAATTACCACATAGGTGGCAATATGTCTTACTTTATGTTGCTGCTTATTGGATATCCAATCCTTGCATATATTAATCAGATTCAAAAGGGACGATATGTTAGGGTTTATGCCATTCTTTGTATTCTATATCAAGTGGTTTCTATAGGTTTTATTATTGTTGATCTATTAGGTGTTAGTCATTTCCAGCGTGAAGTTCATGGAATACTAGCTGCAGAAATTGTTATGTTTGTCGCATGCTTGATAGGAATTATAGGAGATATTATTAATAAGCATTTCAAAGAGTATCTATTAAGTTTTATTGGAATGGTAGTATTTCTTGTATATGCTATAATAGAGTTTATATTATATGTACTAATACCAGAGCGACATTCTGGTACTGGACTTATGATTGGAACCTATGTATGGATTACATTTGCAATACTGCAGCAGTTAGTTGCTCTTCGTAAAGCAAGAGAATCTGAAATTGCAGCTATTAATGCTAATGAAGCTAAGTCTAATTTCTTAGCTAATATGTCCCATGAGATTCGTACACCGATGAATTCTATTCTTGGAATGGATGAAATGATCATTAGAGAATCGAAGGGTAATGAGAAAGTTCAAAAATATGCTAGCGATATTAAATCCGCTGGCAATATGCTACTTTCTATTATTAATGATATACTAGATTTTAGTAAGATTGAGTCTGGTAAAGCGGAGCTTGTAATATCTAAGTTCGAGATGAGTTCCGTTATAAAAGATGTGGCCAATATTACAAGAAGTAGAGCGACGGACAAAGGCTTATCATACCATATTAATGTATCAGAGGATTTGCCAAGAGGATTTGTTGGTGACGAAATTAGACTTCGACAGATAATGCTTAATGTAATTAATAATGGAATTAAGTATACAAAAGAAGGATACGTTAATGTAGATATAGAGTATAAGAGACTTTACTTAGAGGATGATAAAGGTAAAGAGTTAGTAATAACTGTAAAAGATACTGGAATTGGTATAAAAGAAACGGATAAAAACAAATTATTTGAGTCCTTTGGAAGATTAGAGAAGACTCGTAATAGAAATATAGAAGGAACAGGCCTTGGACTAGCTATTACAATGAATTATCTTAAGATGATGGATGGTGACATTATAATAGATAGTACTTATGGAGAAGGTTCTACATTTACAATTCATATTCCTCTTCAGGTGTGGGATACAACACCAATGGGAGATTATAAAGAAGTTATTAAGGAACTTCTAGACGAAGAGGAGGAATATGCACCTATTATTATGGCACCTGAAGCTAGGCTTCTTGTTGTTGATGATAATGAGATGAACCTTGATGTTATAGATGGTCTGCTTGAGAAAACTAAAGTGCATATTGATAATGCATTGTCTGGAAGCGAAGCAATTGAATTAGTGGAGAAGAAGCATTATGACCTAATTATGCTAGATCAGATGATGCCAGGAATGGATGGAATTACTACCATGAAGCAAATAAGGAAAATGGGAGTAGAAGTTCCGATTATTTCACTTACAGCAGATGCAGGCTCCAAAGAATTATATCTTAGAAAAGGTTTTGATGGTTTTCTTGCAAAGCCTGTTCAATTTAAGGAACTTGAAGAAGTACTAGTACATCACCTTGATGATAGTCTTAAGCTAAGCGAGTATGAGATGAACATTATCATCGAGAAAGAAAAAGAAGATCAAGAAGTTACTAATAATCCTCTTGAAATGAAGAAGGTTCTTGTGATTGATGAAGACCCTGATTATCTTCAAGAAGTAAGAGAGGATGTTGAAGCAAGATATAAGGGAACATATGTAAGGGATGTTGATAAGGCTAAGAAGTATCTAAGCCGACACGATGTGGATTATATTATTGTTAGAGATTTAAATGTTATAAAACAGGAAAAATAGAGCCACAATCATTAAGAAGAAAGGAGAAACGATATGGCAGAAGTAAATATTAATGAGGGCAATTTTGAAGAAGTAGTACTTAAGGCTGACAAACCGGTTATTGTGGATTTTTTCGCAACTTGGTGTGGTCCTTGTAGTCAGATGGCACCAATCCTAGAAAGCTTTGCAGAAGAATTTGATGGAAAATATGTAGTTGCAAAGATAGATGTTGATGAGAATAAGGAGATTGCTGCTGAATATAGTATTATGAGTATTCCTACAATTAAGGTATTTAAGAATGGTGAAGCTGTTAAGACAGCTCTCGGTGTTCAGACAAGAGAAATGCTACTAGAATTAGTTGAGGGCTAATAATGTGATAGACTTATAAATACTTGTAATCTATACATGTGCTAGAAAGATGGGAATAGGAAAGGATTGTCTATGATTGAATGTTACATAAAAGGGTGCATGGATCTAGATGATCCTTTTTATGTACCAGAAATTCTCTCTGGCTTATCTGATGACCGAAGAAATAGAATTATGAAATATAAAATGCCTAATGATAGGAAGAGAGGTCTTCAGGCAGGTATAATGATTCGTGATATTCTTAAAGTCCATGGTCGAAGTCAGGATGAGATAATAGTAAGTGATAATGGTAGGCCTACAATAGAAGGGCTGGATTTTAATATTAGTCATTCGGGTAAATACGTTATGATGGTCATATCTGATAACAAAGTTGGGTGTGATATTGAGAGAATTAAGGGAAGGAATTATTCTGTTGCAAAGAGATATTTTTCTGAAGGTGAGAAGAACTATTTAGATGAATTTACAGATAAAGACTTGTCATTTTATCGTATCTGGACTGCAAGGGAAAGTTATATAAAATACACTGGAGAAGGTATTCTTCTTGATTTCACAAAGTACGAGGTTAATATATTAGATGATATAGAGGATTATGAAGATATTTTGCCAAGTAATATATGTTCGGGAGAATACTTAGGATTAGTAAGCATAAATAGAGAAGATTCACTTCAAAACGTTATAATTAAACAATGGCTATATGACAATAAGTATGTGGCATCTGTGTGCGTCTCAAAAAAAGAATTATAATAATTAATAAAATGTTATATAATATTAGTGTTATGTGTTATTAAACCCATTAAGGAGGAGAATGTTGAAATGAATTCACAATCGAATAATAATGCCAAAAGGAGTGTAGGGTATTTAGTTGTATTATTTATTATTCTTACAGCGATTTACATAGTTGATGAGATTTCATCTAATATTACCACAACAATGCAGCCAGAAGTAATCTTAGACTTGTTCAAGATACCTGGTGGTTCTGTACTCTCAGAGGAGTTTGAAGATGCGGTGGGACTATTTACTGCTTTTTCAATGGTGTCATATATATTTATGCTGATAGCACCATTTTATAAAGCGTTGGCAGATAAATTCGGAAGAAAGCCTTTCCTTATTCTTAATACACTTCTTATGGGTGTGGGAATGGCTATTTGTATGATAGCACCTAACTATATTGTATATATAATAGGTGTGCTTGTTATTACATTTGTTAAGTCTAATGATATGCAGGTTATGTATATAATTGAGACGGCACCTGATAATCACAGAGCGAAGCTTTGTAATCTTACTAAAGCAATTGGTTTAATAAGTGTTGCTTTAATCGGTGTTTTTCGACAAATGTTCTATAACAAAGAAGATTTGTCTTCCTGGAGAATGGTATTCTTAATTCCGGCAATCCTAGGTATTGCAGTTGCTCTTATCTGTATTCCTATTGTTAAAGAGACACCTGTATTTCTTAAGAAGAAAGCAGATAGAGAGGCTGCTTTGGCTACAGCTAGTAGTACAGTAGATAAAGTTGAAGAGAAATCAATAGAAGAAGGTATTGATAAAGAAAATAAAGAACAAAAGTCTCGTGGCGGTGTTATTAATGCGTTTAAATATATATTTAGAGATCCACAGGTACGTAAGATTATGATTGCGGCAATGGCTTTTGCTCTTGTGACAGGAATCACAACATACTATACAACTGTCCTTAAAGCTTCAAGCGATGGTGGACTTATTACAGAAGAGATGATTTCAATAGTTCTTGTAATATTCCCATTTGTAAATGGATTGTTCACTCTTATATGCGGATTCTTAAGTGACGCTCTTGGAAGAAAGAAGGCCTGCTTTGTATTCTCTGGCATTGCTATGATAGGCCTAATTCTATTCGTACTTGGTACACAATTTGGATGGAGCCATATAGTTATTGGTATTGGTTGGGGAATGTTCATAGGAACACTTTGGTCTATTACAGATACCCTTGTACTTGTTATGCCATCTGAAGCAACACCAACAGATATGAGGGCGTCAGTACTTGGCGTGATGAGTTTACTTTTGTCAGTTGGTATGGCTTTGTCAATTATTATATTTACAGTTGCTATGAACGTGTTTGGAACAGATACACTTGGAATTGTTTCACTAGTTATATGTATTCCACTAACGATTGTTTCTTGCATACTTCTTACCCGTGTTAAGGAGACAAAAGGTAATGATCTAAATGCTGGATAGAAAGGACTTATATGTATCAAGCTGTATTACTGATTGAAAATGTAAATGTTTTCATACTTGCAATTATAACTATGATGCTTTTTGTCAAATTCAATAGCAGAATGCATCTGTATCTAATATTAACATGTATGGCTCTTCTAGTTAACAATATTGGTTACCAATTAGAGCTTCAGTCACAGTCAATGGATACGTATCTTGTTGCTTTGAAGTTTTCTTATACTGGTCGTATATGGATAGGATATGCACTTTTTGTGTTTGTTGCAGAGATGTGCAGAGCACATATTCCTACATTTGTTCGAGTAATTGCAGTAGCATTTAACATAATACTTAATCCTATTATATTTACAGTTGAGAATAATACTTTGTATTACACTTATACATATTTCGAGATAAAGGATAACTTCCCAATTATTATTCATGGTCGTGGCCCAATGTATTATGTGTTCATGTTAACATTGGTGGCATATATTATAGCTGCGGCGTACTTTATTATTAAAGCTCTTATTAGAGAGAAGAATGAAATTAGAAAGAAGCAGATTAAGGTTGTTGCTTTTGCTATTCTTGTTATAATGGCATTTTACATTGTAGAAGTAACGCATGCTTTAGAAATAACTAAATTATTCGATATTACTACAATAGGATATACTTTGGGCTCAATAGTATTCTTGATAGCAATTCTTAAGTATAACTTGCTTGATTCAGCTTCTGTGGCAAGGCAATTTGCTTTGGATGAATTAGCATCATGTAGCTTCCTTGCATTTGATGAAAATGGTGCGATTACTTATTACAACAAACCAACAAAAAAGCTATTCCCTATGATTGAAAAAGATCAGGATACAGTTGTAGAAATTCTAGAAGAACATCTAGCATTAGATGAACCAATAGAGATTGATGGTAGAATGTATGTAACGAAGAAAGAGAACTTGGGCAGAGAAGGGGATGATGTAGGAACTATTTATCTAGTTAATGACGAGACGGATTACTTCCAATATATGGAAGACCTTCGAGTTCAGA
The DNA here is from genome assembly GCA_900315945.1 of uncultured Lachnospiraceae bacterium. Lineage (GTDB taxonomy): Bacteria > Bacillota > Clostridia > Lachnospirales > Lachnospiraceae > RUG191. The sequence goes on from ONAZ01000008.1 coordinate 52,839, forward strand.
AACAGATTGCTGATGATGCTAACAAGGCTAAGTCTAACTTCCTTGCTAATATGTCTCATGAGATTCGTTCGCCTATAAATGCCATTCTTGGAATGGATGAAATGATTATTAGAGAAAGCTCTGAAGATGCTGTGGTAGGTTATGCTTCAGATATTAAGACTTCCTCTCAGACATTATTATCTATAGTTAATGATATTCTTGACTTCTCTAAAGTAGAAGAAGGCAAGATGGAGATAATACCAATAGAATATGAAGTTGGTGATATGATTAGTAACCTGATTAGTATGGTTAGTGAACGTATTGTTAATAAAGGTCTTCAATTTAAAGTAGTAGTGGATGAAAGAATACCAAGAGTATTGTATGGAGATGAGATAAGGATTAAGCAGTGCATACTTAATCTTCTTACAAATGCTGTAAAATATACAAAAGAAGGAAGTGTAGAGTTTTCTGTTGTTTATGATGATATAAGTGATGATGAGATAGCTCTAAAAGTGAAAGTTCGGGATACTGGTATTGGTATGAAGGAAGAGGACATGGATAAGTTGCTCTCACCATTTACTAGAATTGAAGAAAGAAGGAATCGCAATATTGAAGGTACAGGACTAGGAATGACTATTACTTCAAAGCTCCTTCAATTAATGGGTTCAAAACTTGAAGTGGCAAGTGTATATGGAGAAGGCTCCACTTTTTCATTTAAAGTTAACCAGAAGGTTATATCATCAGAGCCTATAGGAGATTTCTATGCTAAGAGTTCTTATGATAAGAGTGCTATTCCTAAGTATAAAGAGAGCTTCCATGCACCTAATGCAAGAATTCTTGTAATTGATGATACAGAGATTAATCTTGCTGTTATTACTAATCTTCTTAAGAAAACTAAGCTTATAATTGATACAGCAGTTTCTGCAAAAAAAGGAATAGAATTACTAGAGAAAAACCATTATGATGTGGTTCTCATTGATCATATGATGCCAGAAATGGATGGAATACAAGCCCTTCATTATATGAAAGATAATAATCTTGTTAAGGATTCAAAATGCGTTGTTCTAACAGCAAATGCAGTATCTGGCGTTAGAGAAATGTATATTAGTGAAGGCTTTGATGATTATTTGTCTAAACCAATTAATCCAGAAGTACTTGAGCAAAGATTAATAGAATGGCTTCCAAGGGAAAAGATTGTTAGCGAAGCTGACTTCGAAGAAGAGGAAGTAGAAGGCGAAGCTGACTTCAAAGAAGAGAAAATAGATAAAGAAGCTGAGTCTATGTATGGCATAAGTGAGATTAATGAAAAGGATGGTATAACATATTGTGGCTCTAAGGAGGCATATATATCTGTTCTTAGCATTTTCCATGAGACGGCAGAAGATAAGGCCAGTGAGATTAGAAAAACATACGACGAGAAAGACTGGGATAATTTCACAATTAAGGTTCACGCCCTAAAAAGTTCTGCTCGAGTAATTGGTGCCAAAGACTTATCACAAGCAGCTAAAGAATTAGAGGATGCTGGAAAGAATAGAGATATTGATGTGATTGATAGAGACATAGATGGCCTACTTGAAGATTATATGCAATTAAATGAGAAGCTTAAGGTATTAGATAAGGATAATGATGATGAGCTTCCTCCATTAGATGATTCTATGCGAAAAGATGCATTCAATACTATGAGTGAGATTACAAATAGCATGGATTATGGTATGATGGAGACATTACTTGATGATATAAAGAATTATAAGCTTAATGAAGAAGATGACGCATTGATAAAGAGAATACGAAAGTTACTTCTTGAGCTTGATTGGGATGGGATTTCAGAAGAATTAAAATCTATAGAATTATAAAAATTGTTATGGAGGTATAGTGATGGATAACATTGCAACCGGTAATAATAGTATAATAGTAATTAGTAAGACAGAAGGATTTCTAGTAAAAGGAATAGAGCAGAAATTAAAAGAGAATGGTTTGAATAATGCATTCTCTACTTTGGATGTAAAGCCACTAGCTTCTGTTAATGAATATGCGAAATTATATATTCTCAATCTTAATGATGTTACAGATGAGGATAGAGAGTCTGTAATATATCTTAAGGACTCTGCAAGCGAGAAGGATAGGCAGATTATTCTTGTGGGAGAGCCTCTTGAGATTGAGTGGGCAGCAGATATTATACCACCTATTCAAATTCTTGATACGTTCATAAGACCATTTGACATGGAGAAACTAATCAAATCGGTGTCCAAATATATGGACAAGGTTGATACCGAAGAAACTAAGAAGAGTATTCTTATTGTGGATGATGACATTACATATATGAGAACTGTATATGGATGGCTTAAGAATAAATATCGTGTAGGAATGGCATCCTCTGGTATTCAGGCAATTAGCTGGCTTGCAAAGAATAAGGCAGATCTGATTCTTTTAGATTATCAGATGCCAGTAGCTGATGGACCTCAGATTTTATCTATGTTGAAAAGTGATACTGCAACAGAAGATGTTCCTGTTATGTTTCTAACAGGACAGGATGATAGAGATAGTGTTATGTCTGTTATGGATTTGAAACCAGTTGATTATCTATTAAAGACGATTGATAAAGCCACATTGAATAAGAAAATCGATGATTATTTTATGCGACTAAAGATTGAACAATTGACTAAGTAGATATAGATAAAGCAGATATAGACAAGACAGACAGAGAAAAAAGAGAAGCAATATGAAAAAAAGAATATTTGCTATAGTTTTAGTCTCTATATTGATTATTGCATCAGTTAGTGGATGTAGTTGTTCTAATACAGATAATGGGAATAATAATGCTACTGCAACTAATACTTCAATGGCATCTGATACATTTGGTAATTATTCTCCTGTGCAGGAAGAAGTAACATATAGAGATTACGAAGAAAGAATTATTGAGAATAAGATAGTTCCTAATACATACGAAGAGCCAGCGGTTCATCAGGGTAAACTTCAGTATGAGGATTACAATACAATAGATTATGATGATGACAATCATCCTATGGAGAAATATTTAGTTGTGTATACTCCTTATGGATATGATAGTAGTAAAGAATACGACATTATGTATCTTACCCATGGACATACTGGAGGAGCCACAACATGGCTTGGTTCTCCCACAGATCCATACGAGATGAAGAATGTCTTAGATCATCTAATTGAGGATGGAAAGGTTCGTCCTATGATTGTTGTCAGTATGACATATTATGATGACAACAAGGATGAAGAGACATCAGATTATGATTCAGCAATCCTTAATTCCTTTGGCAAAGAATTAAGAAATGACATTATTCCTACGGTAGAATCAAAATATTCGACTTATGCTAAGTCTATGGATTTAGAAGGATTCAAAGCATCAAGAGATCACAGAATAATGGGTGGTTTCTCTATGGGTGGTGTAACTACATGCCTTCAGATATGTGAATCTATGGATTATTTTAGATACTATATGCCTATATCAGGCAGCCTATATTGGAGCACAGGCGGACGTAGTTCCTCTAGTAATCCAGGAAAGAGAATGGAAGAAGCCATTAAGGCTCAAGGGTACACAAGAGATGATTTCTATATATACATGTCTACGGGAACTAGTGATTTTGCAAAACCTACCGTGGACAGACAGTTTGAATCAATGAAGGCTTGCTCTAATATGTTCACCTTCGGACAGCTTGGCGTTGATGGAGCCAATTGTTCTTATGGTGTAGGACAAGGTGAAGGCCATAATGGCCATGGAAGAGAGACGGCAACATTTAATGCATTGCCTGCTATTTCTTCAATGATTGGAAGAAATCAATAAAATGTTATATAATAGTTAGAAAATACATAATCTCAGGGAGGAAAAATGGATAAGAAACTTAAGAGAAAGCCATGGTATCCTATGGCAATGGCGATATGTATAGGAATATTGTTCTTCTTTTTGATTTCTAATATCGGAACAATATGGGACATAATATGTAATATAGCTTATTATTTATATCCTGTAATAGCAGGTATAATAATAGCTTATCTCATTAATCCACTTATGAAGCTATTTGAAGAGAAAGTCTTTTTTGTCTTCAAGAATAAAGGTGTTAAGAGAGCTATATCATTAGTTCTATCACTAACAATTGTTATTGTATTAATAGTACTTGTATTCGTAATTCTTGTTCCGCAGCTTTACGATAGTATAATGACAATTTATCATAATAAGGATGAATATCTAGAGGTTATATATAACTTCCTTAAGAAAGTGGGAGCAACATCAATTCTTACATATATTGAAGGCTTCTTCTCTGGCTCAGAAAGCTTGTTTGATAAGCTAATAGCATATATTGGAGATAATGGTGCTTCGATTAAGGAAGGTGTTTTGACTCTTGGCGGTCACTTAGGAGCATGGGGTATTGGACTAATATTCTCTGTATATTTTCTTGCTGCAAAAGATAGAATCAAAGAAGTATCTAAGAATCTATTAAGAGGAATTCAGAAGAATGAAGAATTAACTAATACAACTCTTAAGCATCTTACGAGAATGGACTTCATCGTATCAAGATATGTTGCAATGTCGATTGTAGATAGTATTATTCTAGGTGTTGCCAACGCAATCTTCATGGTTATTGTTGGTATGGAGTATACAGGACTTGTATCTGTAGTAATTGGTGTTACTAACCTTATACCTACATTCGGACCTATTATTGGTATTGTAGTAGGTGGAATAATCCTTGTTCTATCTAATCCATTGCATGCACTTTACTTCGTAATATTCATGACTGCAGCAATGATGATAGATGGATATCTGATAAGGCCAAAACTATTTGGAAAGACACTTGGTGTGTCTGGTATATGGATATTAATAGCAGTTATTGTAGGTGGAAGAATATTAGGTGTACTTGGTATCCTTCTTTCTATACCAGTTGTTGCTATTATCGATTATCTAATTAAGGAAGTCTTTATTCCTTCAAGGAGAGCAAAAGAACAGGAACGTATCGAGAAGGAAAAGAAGGCAAAAGAGAAAAAGGAAAAAGATAAGAAAAAGAAGTTAGAAGAGAAGAAACTTCAAGAAGAATCTGAAGAAAAATCAGAAGAAAAATCTGAAGATAGTGATGTAAAAAAGGAAGAGTAAAGTATAATACATCTGAAAGTGGCGCTAGTAAATAGCGTCACTTTTTTTGTCTATATGTATATATTTCATAAACAAATTTTGTATAAATATTATAAAAATATAATACTTGCACGAAAATGATTGACTCTGACTGACTCTGACTGTATTATATGAATATAGTCTTTTTGTTGAGCGAAAAAGGGGGCGATTATCTTGGTATATACTGTAACTTTTAATCCTTCTTTGGATTATATCGTAACTGTAGATGATTTTAAGCTCGGTCTAACTAACAGGACTACATCTGAGTTGATGCTTCCAGGTGGAAAGGGAATTAATGTATCCATCGTACTTAGTAATCTCGGAATTGAGAATACTGCTATTTATTTTTCAGCAGGTTTTATAGGTGATGAGATTACGAGGAAAGTAAAAGAGTGTGGTATCAAGTCAGAAGAAATCAAAGTATCTAATGGATGCTCAAGAGTTAATCTCAAGCTCAAATCCATAGATGGTACAGAGATAAATGGTGCTGGTCCTGATATTTCGAAGGAAGCTATCGAGTCTTTTTATCACAAGTTGGAAATGTTACAGGCAGGGGATACCTTAGTACTTGCGGGAAGCATTCCACAAACCATGCCAGAAACCATATATAGTGATATTATGGCAAGACTTTCGGGCAAGGGTATAAGGATTGTTGTTGATGCCACAAGGGATCTTCTTGTAAATGTACTAGAGTATAAGCCATTTCTTGTTAAGCCTAATAATCATGAGCTTGGAGAGATATTTGATGTAGAGCTTAATACAAGAGAGGAAGTTGTCCCTTATGCGAAGAAGATGATAGAGATGGGGGCTGAAAATGTCATCGTATCTATGGCTGGTCAAGGAGCGGTCTTTGTAAGTGCTAATGGAGATGCTTATCTTCGAGAGGCGCCTGAAGGAGAACTTGTTAATGGTGTGGGAGCTGGTGATTCCATGGTTGCAGGTTTTATAGCAGGCTATCTAGAGAATAAGGATTTACTACATGCATTTAAGATGGGGCTGAGTGCTGGATCGGCTAGCGCATTTTCTGAGTATCTTGCTACAAGAAAAGAAGTAGAAGCTGTATACAGAACGGTTAAGTAAAAGGAGGAGTAAAAATGAGGATTACAGAGCTTCTAGATAAGAAGAGTATCAGTCTTGATGCTTCACCGAAGACAAAAAAAGAAGCAATTGACATGTCAGTGGAATTAATGGCCGCTGCAGGAAAAGTCAATGACATGGAAGCATTTAAGAAGCTGGTTTATGCTAGAGAAGAAGAGTGTACAACTGGTGTTGGTGAAGGTGTTGCAACACCTCATGGCAAGGGAGACTGTGTAGACAAACCAGGTCTTGCTGCTATGGTTATTAAGGATGGAGTTGACTATGAGTCCTTGGACGATGAACCTGTTAACATTCTATTCCTTATAGCAGCACCAGATACTGAGGATAATGTGCATCTAGATGTGCTATCTAAATTATCAATGATGCTTATGGATGAGGATTTCAGAGAGAAGCTTATTAATGCAAAGAGTGAAGATGAATTCCTATCTATTATTGATAAGGCAGATGAAGAGAGAGGAAGTGTAGATGAGAGTCTTGCCGAGACAACTCTTACTGATAATACAGAAGGATTAAAGGTTGTTGCAGTAACATCTTGTCCAACTGGAATTGCTCATACATATATGGCTGCTGAAGGTCTTGAAAAAGCTGCTAAGAAAGCAGGTATTCTAATTAAGATAGAGACTAGAGGTTCTTCAGGTGTAAAGAATGAGCTTAATGCAGAAGATATCAAGGCAGCAGACTGTGTTATTGTTACAGCAGATGCTAAGGTGCCTTTAGATCGATTCAAGGGAAAGAAATTAATACAACGTAAGGTGTCTGATGGTATTAATAAAGCAGATGAAATTATGGGAATTGTTGAGGCTGGAACAGCACCTGTATTCGAAGGAGATAGTTCAGAGGAAACTCAGTCTAGCGCACCAAAAGAAAAGGGTGGAGTTGGCCATAAGATTTACACATGGCTTATGAGTGGTGTATCACATATGCTACCATTTGTTATTGGTGGTGGTATTCTTGTAGCACTTGCATTCCTTATTGATACTGTAGCTGGATATGGAGCAACAGGAGGTAGTGATTTCGGTAGTATAACTCCGTTAGCTGCACTATTTAAATACATTGGTGGTCTTGCAATGGGACTTATGGTTCCAGTTCTTGCAGGATACATTGCATACGCTATTGCAGATAGACCTGGTCTTGCAGTTGGATTTGTAGGTGGTATTATTGCTGCAAGTGGAAATGCCTTATTAGAAGATTTCACATTTGCAACAGGTAAATTAATTGATGGTGCAGACCTTGGAGGATTTAGTCAATTCTTGACTAAGTTTGCATTTGAACAACCTAATGGTGGTACCACGGTATCTGGTTTCTTAGGTGGTATTGTAGCCGGTTTCCTTGCTGGATTCTTGGTGCTTGGACTTCAGAAATTATTCAAGAATCTTCCACCAGCACTTGATGGACTTAAGCCTACACTCATATTCCCACTTCTTGGAATATTCTTAGAAGGAATTATAATGTGCTTCATCTTCAACCCATTAATTGGACTTGTTAATGAAGGACTTTCATCAATGCTTACAGCATTGTCAGATGCAGGAATGTTAACAGTACTTGGACTAATCCTTGGTGCTATGATGGCAATTGATATGGGTGGTCCTATTAATAAAGCAGCATATGTCTTCGGTGTAGGAATGCTTACTCAAGCATCAACATATCTTGATCAGGGATTAAGTAGTTCAGATCCTAAGGTTATGGCATGTTATATATCTATGGCAGCAATAATGGTAGGTGGAATGGTGCCACCTGTAGGTATTGCATTTGCCTGCTGGATATTCCCGAAGAAATTCACTAAAGCAGAACGTAACTCTGCTGTATCTAACCTTGTAATGGGTGCGTCATTTATAACAGAGGGTGCAATCCCATTTGCAGCAGCAGATCCTCTTCATGTTATTCCTTGTACAATGGCAGGTGCAGGTGTAGCAGGACTTCTGTCAGCACTATTTGGATGTACGCTGATGGCACCACATGGAGGTGTATTCGTATTTGCAACTGTAGGTAATCCACTAATGTATATTCTGGCATGGCTAGTTGGTTCAGCAGTAACTTGTGTACTACTTGGATTACTAAAAAAGAAAGTTGAATAAATTGTAGAAATAGAATAATATGAATTTAGAAAAGGGGGTAATAGATATGGTAAGTTTTGATTATACTATTAAAGATGTACATGGAATTCATGCAAGACCTGCAACAGAATTATTTAAGCTCACGAAGAACTATGAGTCGGTTGTTAAGGTTAAGAAGGGCGACAAGGAAGTTGCTTTCAAGGGTGTTATGGGAATCATGTCACTTGGAGCAAAGCAGAATGATACTGTAACATTTACATTCGAAGGTTCAGATGAAGAAGCTGAGATGGAAGAAGTAAAGAAATTTATGGAAGCAAATCTGTAAATTATAATGATGTTGAAGTGCTACGGTAGTCAATCGACTAACAAATCTGAAGTCGATTTTGCAAAGAATTAAGGGGGTACATAAATGATCGTATTAGAAGGTAAAGCTGTATTTGAAGGTATAGCTATCGGTAAACTTTTTGTATATAAGAAAAAAGAACAGACGGTCAAGAGAGAGAAGGTACAAGATGCGGCTGCCGAGATTAAGAGATATGAAGCTGCTAAGGACTTGGCGATAGAGCAGCTTCAGGCACTTCACGAAAAGGCTGTCAAAGAAGTTGGAGAAGCTGGAGCAGAGATATTCGAAGCTCATCAGTTCATGGTTGATGATGGAGACTACATAGATTCTGTAAAAAACATCATTGAGACAGAAAGCGTTAATGCTGAATATGCTGTGGCACAGACAGGTGATATATTCCATAATATGTTCTCGGAAATGGATGATGAATATTTTAAAGGTCGTGCAACAGATGTAAAAGATATTACTGAACGAATCATCAATTGCTTAAATGGTGGTTCTAGTGGTGATATAGATAGTGATGAGCCGGTTATTGTGGTGGCTGATGATTTGGCACCTTCAGAAACAGTTCAGATGGATAAAGAGAAGATTCTCTCTTTTGTTACTGTTCATGGTTCTGCTAATTCACACACATCTATCCTTGCTAAAACTATGAATATTCCTGCAATTATCGGGTGCGATATACCACTAACGGAGGAAGTTAATGGAAAGCTTGCTATAGTGGATGGCTTTGAAGGAAAGGTTTACATTGACCCAGCTCAGGATGTTCTAGCTGAGAAGAAGAAAATTCTTCAGAAGGAAATTGACAAGAAAGAACTATTAGAACAGTTAAAAGGAAAAGACAATGTTACTCTAGATGGGCAGCATATTAATCTGTATGCTAATATTGGAAATACTAAGGATTTGGGGCTTGTACTTCAAAATGACGCAGGTGGAATAGGACTATTTCGTTCTGAATTTATTTACCTAGGTTCAGATGACTATCCAACTGAAGAAGAACAATTTGCAATATATAAGCAAGTGGCTCAGACTATGGCAGAGAAGAAGGTAATTATTAGAACGCTTGATATTGGAGCGGATAAACAGGCAGATTATTTCAATCTTCCTAAAGAGGAGAATCCTGCAATGGGTCTTCGCGCCATTAGAATATGCCTTACTAATCCAGAAATTTTCAAGACACAACTTCGTGCAATTCTAAGAGCCTCTGCCTACGGAAATATTTCTATTATGTTCCCAATGATTATATCAGTTGAGGAAGTAAAAAGAATTAAAGAGATTGTAGAGGAAGTTAAGAAAGAACTTGATGAAATTGGACTTCCATATGATAAAGACATTGAACTTGGAGTTATGATTGAGACACCGGCTGCTGTAATGATAGCAGAAGAGCTGGCTAGAGAAGTGGATTTCTTCTCTGTTGGAACAAATGATCTTACTCAATATACGCTTGCAATAGATCGTCAGAATCAGAACCTTGACGAATTCTATGATGCACATCATCCCGGACTTCTTAAGATGCTTAAGATGATTGTAGATGGTGCTCATAAGGGTGGAGCATGGGCAGGAATATGTGGAGAACTTGGCTCAGATCTGTCCCTTACGAAAGAATTTTTGGCAATGGGATATGATGAGTTGTCTGTATCACCAGGTAGGATTCTTCCACTTAGAAAAGTTGTTCTCGAAACTGATGTAAGCGAGTATAAAAAAGAAAAAGGAAATAATTAGAATCAGGAGATGATTTCTATGCTTTCTGAAGAGAGAAAAGCTGTTATATTAAAGAAGATTAATGAGAAAAAAAGTGTGACCGTTAAGGAATTAAAGGAAACCTTAAACGTGTCAGAGTCTTCTATAAGAAGAACTATAACAGAATTAGACCATGAGGGACTAATAATCCGTGTGTATGGCGGAGCAATGTCTCTAGAAATGGAAGACTTAGTAGATGAACCTTCTGTTATTGACAAAGAGATTGTTAACATAGACGAGAAGCAAAAAATCGGACAATATGCTGCATCACTTATTGAACCAGGAGACTGTGTGTTCCTTGATGCTGGAACAACAACGAAATGTATGATTAATTATATCACTGAGAAGAATGCTACCTATGTAACAAATGGAGTCGTTCATGCGAAAGACTTAGTTAAAAAAGGTATGAAAGTGATTCTAATTGGTGGAGAGTTAAAGGAAAACACAGAAGCTGTAGTTGGTGCAGATGCAGTTCTACAAGTTCAGAAGTATCATTTCTCTAAAGGTTTCTTCGGCACAAATGGCATTAATCCTAAAACTGGTTTCTCAACACCAGACGTTAGAGAAGCTTCTATAAAAAGAGTGGCTGTAGGAAATACCAAAGCTGGTGAGAGATATATCCTATCTGACCATGATAAGTTTGGAAAAAGATGCACGGTTACATTCTCAGGCTTTGAGGGAACAGTACTTATAACAGATAAATGCTCAGACGAAATATACTACAATATTACAGATGTTAAAATTGTGTAAGTGTAGTACAGTCAGTAGATGCAAAGTTAGTAGAAAGTGTAAATGAGATATAAGAATTAAATAGTTTATAATGATTATTAAGCGATACCTGTGTATCGCTTTTTTTATAGCATCAGCATAATACCTTTTACATTGTTGCAGGAGTTGGAAAATGATATAATTGTTTGTACGATAGTACATATATAGGGGATAATTATACTTGTAATACTTATTATATTTTGAAAGGAAAGAAAATGAGCTGGATAATGTTGTTGCTAGCAGGGATATTTCTTGCAATTGCATTGAAACAACTACCACTTGGAACTGCTTATGCTATGTGGACTGGATTTGGCATAGTTGGAACATCGGTGCTTGGAATATTCTTGTTTCAGGAGAAGCTGTCTTTGCCACAGATAATATGTGTGCTCATGATAATTATTGGAATTATAGGTCTGAAATTGTTGGCAAAAGAGTAAGAGGGGTGAATTAATATGAAGACAATAATACTTAATGGAAATGTCAAAAGTGCGGAAGAGAGGAGAAACGTTATATATCTGATTTCTAGAATAGGAATTCTGCAGCCAGTAAAGGAGGTAGATATTTGTGAAAAATAGAAAATACCTTTTACCAATTATAATACTTGCGATTTTTGAAGCAGTAGCAGTAACACTATGGTTGACAAAGGACAATATATTTTATCTATTTAATTTTAGTTATATAGGCATTTCCATTTCTCTTGGTATATTCTTGTTCATTAAGAAATACAAGTATGCAAGACGAATTGTACAATTACTGGTTGGTTTGTATATGCTTGTCTACTTAGGATTTATCTGCGGAGAGAATATGCAGATAGAGGGATTCTGGTATTATTTGTTTACGGGAGTTTTCGAGGCGGCAACAATTCATTATGCTGTAGCAAAGATATTCGGACCATTAATTTTTGGAAGAGGCTGGTGCGGATACGCCTGCTGGACAGCAATGGTCTTAGATTTCTTGCCTTACAAGGTTCCTAAGCAACCTAGAAAAAAGATAGGTTGGATAAGATACATTGTATTTGTAGCGTCGCTAGTCTTTGTGGCAGCGCTTTTTCTTGCCAAGGTTGGCAATATAGAACGCATTATGTTCTGGGCGTTTATTATTGGAAATGTCTTATATTACGGTATAGGTATTGCTTTAGCTTTCGCATTCAAGGATAATAGGGCATTCTGTAAATACATTTGCCCAATAACCGTATTTATGAAGCCAATGAGTTATTTCTCGCTGTTTCGTATAAAATGTGATGAAGAAAAGTGTATATCCTGCGGAAAATGTAAAAAGGTGTGTCCAATGGATGTAGATGTTACAGATAACTCAAGAAAACGAAAGAATGGTACAGAGTGTATTCTTTGTATGGAATGCGTCAAGAACTGCCCGAAGGATGCTCTCTAAATTTTAGACGAGTCAAGAAAAATCCAATGCAAACTAGGAGAAAGTAACAAATGATAAAAATACTGTTTGTCTGCCACGGCAGGATAAAAGTGCTGTGACAGAAGCAGTTAGTAAATACTAGACTTAACATGATTATAAAGAATCAGTGCAATAGATGCAAATGTGTAGTCTTGGTGAATCATCTTTTCAATGACGATTCGTTCAGGAAAGGATAATTGATTGGCCATAATGCCTCCTTCCTGATCAAACAAAGGCAATATAAAAATACACCTTTGCAAAAGTAACTGCCAGTTTGCAATTGTAGTTGCAAGCAAAAACTAGCGTTTAAAAATTCATTTAAAGAGAAGATGGGCAAGAAAGATGTCCCTGTAAACGGACAGGTAAGAAAGTATACGCATTTGCCACATCCGGGGGAAGCGGTATCGGTAAATCCGCAGAGAAACTAAAACCGTATCTTAAGGGTGTAGAAGAAGTGGATGGGAAGCTTGTAAGAAGTGTTAAAGAGTTAAGTGATTGGAAATAATTTATTTGAAAGAATGCGCCGACGTTGTCAGCACATTTAAGTTGATGACAAGGAGGAATATGATTAATGCCAACAGAAAAGGAAAAGATGCTAGCAGGAGAATTATACGATCCTTCGATAAAAGAATTAGTTGATCTTAGAACGAAAGCACACAGCCTGTGCGCAAAGTATAATGCCACATCGGAAACAGACGAAAAGCTAAGAGAAGAAATACTTAAAGATTTGCTGGGCGAACTTGGAAGCGAAGCGTGTATTCAAGGGCCAATCCAATTAGACTACGGATGCTTTACATATATAGGTGAGAGAACATTTATCAACTTCAATCTGACAGTTCTTGACACCTGCCCTGTTCATATCGGAAATGATGTGTTCATCGGCCCGAATGTATCCATTCTTACACCTCTTCACCCTATGAAATGGCAGGAGCGCAACTGCTATCACAAAGAAGATGGCACGCTCACAGACGCAGAATACGGAGCTCCTATAACCATAGAAGACAATTGCTGGATTGCAGGAAACGTAACAATCTGCGCAGGCGTAACAATCGGAATGGGCTGCGTCATAGGCGCCGGAAGTGTGGTAACACGCGACATCCCAGCCGGCCACTTCGCAGCCGGCAACCCCTGCAGGGTTGTGAGAGGGATAGGGAAATAATATGAGATTGTAGGGATTAATATGGATACATCAAAAACTATGATAATTACAAAAGGTGAAATATGTACTGACAAGATTGTTGATTGTGAGCTTAGTTCAGATGCAAGAAAGTATAATATTCGATTTAAAAACGGGAAGCAGTATACATATTCGGTGAGCAATGTTATTGTGATGAATAATCCAAAACAGATAAATCCGGCTGATTTTATTGTAATGACTCCTGAGGGTAAGCGACTGTATGATATACGAAAGATTTATGAATTTGAGCATCAAGGTTTACGATACTGGCATTTGGTTTTTGATAGATTTGAACGAAGTTACCCAAAAGAGAATCTTAATATAACAAAAAGCTGCCTGGTAGACAAGAAATCGAGGAATGTTTTTGAATATTTAAAAGAGATATCAACTCTAAGTAATATACCTAACGATAGTGGGGATATTATACTGGAAAAAAGATATGAAAGGCTAGGCTTTGTATCGGAAAATACAGTGCTTAGTGTATATCTTAATAACGAAAAAGCCATAAAACATCATCGTGTGAGAGATGTAATTTTTCCTTTTGGGTGTAACCAAAGCCAGTATCGGGCAGTTAGGAATGCTCTGGAGAATCAGATAAGCGTGATTCAAGGGCCGCCGGGTACGGGAAAAACCCAAACAATTCTAAATATTATTGCTAATCTGTTGATTGCCGGCAAAACGATTATTATGGTATCGAATAATAATTCTGCGACACTAAATGTGTTGGAAAAGCTGGCAAAAAACCAATACGGAATGGATTTTCTGGTTGCACCACTTGGTAATGCAAGTAATAAGGAAATGTTTATCAAAAAACAAACGGAGAAATATCCCAATCTCTCCGGATGGGTATGTGCCCCACAGAATAGAATGTCTTTGAGTGAATTATCAGAGCTGTCAGATAGACTCCAAAAGATATATCAGCTACGAGAGGATATTGCGCGTTTAAAAGAAAGGCAGTATGAGATTGAGTTGGAGTTTAAGCATTTTGAAGAGTTTGCTAAAGAAACTGCAGCGTATTATAAGGCTGTAAAGGTTAGTGGGAGATTATCAACGCAAAAAATTATGCGCTTGTGGAATGACATTCAATTTAGAGCAGACAGTGGGAGAAAACTGTCGATGTTTTTTAAATTGAAAAGTATTTTGTTATACAATATCGCAGACTGGAGCTTTTATAAACAAGACATATCAAAGATTATTACTGTTTTGCAGGGACTGTATTACGAATATTCGCTTAATGAAATCAATGATGAATTAAAAGAAAAAGAGAGAGAAATGGCAGAGAATGCCAGTGACTATGAAAAACAGTTAGAGAAAGAATCATTGATTTATCTAAAGAATTTTTTGGCACAAAAGTATAATTGGGAAAAAGAAAGAGAGCGTTTTTCTGAAAATGATTTGTTTATGAAATCAGAACAATTTTTGCAGGAATATCCAATCATTTTGAGTACAACATTTTCTGCTAGAACAAGTCTTAATATGGGAAATATCTTGTACGATTATGTGATTATGGATGAGGCTTCGCAGGTGGATATTGCAACAGGAGCATTGGCACTGTCTTGTGCAAAGAATGCTGTTATTGTAGGAGATTCAAAGCAACTTCCTAATGTAGTAACACAAGAGACTTTACGGCGTTCAGATAGAATCAGAGAAAAATACAATATAAACGATGCTTATGATTTTGGACATAAAAGTTTTTTACAATCTGTGGTTGATGTTGTTAAAGATGTTCCATCAACTCTCCTAAAAGAGCATTATCGTTGTCATCCAAGAATTATTTCGTTTTGCAATCAGAAGTATTATAATGGCGAACTTGTAATAATGACGAACGACAACAATGACAATCAAGCACTATTGGCTCTTAAGACCGCAGAAGGCAATCATGCCAGAGGCAATTATAATCAGAGACAAATTGATGTAATTAAAAATGAAATACTGCCAAAGATAGATGAGCCTTTAGAAGAGGTGGGAATCATTGCTCCGTATAATGCTCAGGTAGATGCTATTCGAGATCAGATTGCAGGAATTGATGTTGCTACAGTTCACAAATTTCAAGGGCGTGAAAAGGATGTAATTATTTTGTCTACCGTGGACGATAAGATTCAGGATTTTACGGATGACCCGTATTTGTTGAATGTGGCGGTTTCAAGGGCTAAGAAGCGGCTAATTGTTGTTGTGTCAGGAAATGAGCAGGAGAAAAAAGGGAATATCACAGACCTTATTGCATATATTCAGTACAATAAAATGGAAGTAATAGATAGTCAGATATATTCTGTCTTTGATTACTTGTATACGCAGTATCGTGAAAAGAAGTACGAGTTTTTGAAAGGACATAAGCAAATATCTGAATATGATTCTGAGAACTTAACATATGCATTGCTGATGGACATATTAAAGGGGCACACGGAGTATGGAGTGGTATGTCATGAGCCGCTTTCAATGGTAGTTCGTGATTTGTCAAAACTATCGGATGAAGAGGTCAGATACGCCATGCATCCGTCTACGCACCTTGATTTTTTAGTTTTCAACAAGCTTAGTAAACAGCCAATTGCTGCAATCGAAACAGATGGATATAAATATCACCAAAAAGGAACAAAACAGTATGAAAGAGACCTAATGAAGGATCATATACTGGAACTTTGTGGACTGCCATTTATTAGATTAAGCACGAATGGTAGTGGTGAGAAAGAACGTATTAGAAGTGTGTTGGGATTGTAAAATAGTATATATGCTATAATTTGATAGAGGCATTTATGAAACCTTAAGGAATCATCACGAAAGAAAGAAGGGGACTATATGGGATTATTTAGCAAACCGGAAGTCGTTGTTTTAAAAGATTCTTGTGATTCAAAAGAATACTTAGCTAAATTACAGAAATTGAGAACTACAGTACACGACAACTCTTTTGCTGCAAAGAAATTGATAAGGAAATAGCAATTACCGAAGCGGAAATCAATTCTATGGCTGCAGTAGCTTTCCTAAGTGCAGATATATCAGGAACTTATAAACGGAAAAACTGACCCCTTAAGGCTGGAGAAGCTGTTATTACGCCGGCTTTTAATATGACCAATGCCAAGGCAATAATTCATGCGGTGGGGCCTAATTTTGTAGTTACGCCTATGGCATTTGATAAATTGTACGATGCTTATTATAACTCGATGTTGGTTCTTATGGACAATGGTTACCACAGCATTTCTTTTCCGCTTATCAGCTCCGGGATATTTGGTGCTTCGCTAGACAACCCTGTGGCAGAGTCTACGAAGCAATGCTTAAGAGCATACAGGAAGTTTACCGTTGATTATCCAGAGTATGATGTGGAAGTAAAACTGTGCGCATTTACACCATCAGAGATGAAGGAAGCGAAGCAAGTGTATGAAGATAATTAATCTGATTGAAAATACAAAGGGCCACGAAGGCTTTGTATACGCCCATGGCCTGTCTTTTTATGTGGAAACGACTAAGCATAAACTTCTTCTGGACCTTGGACCGTCGGAGTTAAGTGCTCTCTTATTGTAGGATTATATTTGTAGTTTTTTATACCATTCGGGAGTATTTGAAGATATTTTTCTTAGAATTCCATTTTCATATATAGCAAAACGATTAAATCCTATAGTGTTATCATAAAGAATTACCTGATCACACTTTGGTAATACCGCCACTAAAGAGTTGAGACTCTCATCAAACCTACGTCGTACATCTTTTTCAGGAATGCCATGTCCACCGGCTTTAACTCTATGAGAGATACGCTCTAATGCAATATCGACATTTTCGACGCTAACATAGTGAAGTTC
Source organism: uncultured Lachnospiraceae bacterium (assembly GCA_900315945.1). GTDB lineage: Bacteria > Bacillota > Clostridia > Lachnospirales > Lachnospiraceae > RUG191. Next base: position 70,327 of record ONAZ01000008.1, read on the forward strand.
AATATAATAACCAAGAGATTTTGCCTTGTCAATATTGGCAATAATGCTTTTGCCACATAAGGTAGTTTCTTGATTGAATGAAGTATTAGAATTAAAATATTCTTTTATCTTTTTTACGGCAATTTTGGATGCTTTAAACATATCCTGTTTATTATCCCATCTGCCAAACACTTTAACAATCTCATCGGTGTTGATTCTTGGCAGTTCTTGAATAGAATCAATAGCACGATAAAGAGTCGATTTTCCTGCGCCATTTACACCGGCAATAAGTACGTATTTTTTCATTAAAATAAATTATTCTCCACTATAGTTCTTTGCTTTTTTCTTAGTAAATAATTGCTTATTAACTCGAAGAATTCTTGCTCATCCTTATCTTTGGATTTTTTCACGAGTTCTAGTGTGTCTTCCGGTTGCAATTTGAGTATTTCATTGTATATATCAGAGTATTTTTTTGTATCACACATATTTCTACACCTCCAACTATGGTTATATTATAACACCTTGTAGGAATATAATAAATGAATTTTGCTGACAGAAATTGTCGCCTTGTGATACTAATGCATAATAGTTTATAATTATATTAAAAAAGATATATAGTGTTATACCTGCTTAATACGGAGGACAACCCTGTGGCAGAGTCTACGAAGCAATGCTTAAGAGCATACAAGAAGTTTACCATGGATTATCCGGAGTATAATGTGGAAGTAAAACTGTGCGCATTTACACCATCAGAGATGAAGGAAGCGAAGCAAGTGTATGAAGATAATTAATCTGATTGAAAATACAAAGGGTCATGAAGGCTGTGCATACGCCCATGGCCTGTCTTTTTATGTGGAAACTCCTCAGCATAAGCTTCTTCTGGACCTTGGACCGTCGGAGGAGACTTTGCATAATGCAGACAAGCTGGGAGTTAATCTGAAAGAGGTAGATACAGTTATACTTAGTCACGGACACTATGACCACTCAGGTGGAATTATGTCATTTGCCAGGATAAATCCAGATGCAACTATCTATATGCAGGAAATGGCAAATGGGGATTATTATGCGGATGATGGTGAAAATGCAAAGAATCAGCGCTACAGATATATAGGAATAGATAAGAATATAGCAAAACTTCCGCAGGTGGTGAAGCTTTCAGGCGATTATATAATTGATGATGAGCTGGAGCTTTTCACGATAAAGAAAAGGTCACATGCACTGCCCTTTACCAATAACAGACTTCTTATTAAAGAAAACGGTGGTTTTGCAAGGGACAATTTTTTGCATGAGCAGTATCTTGTGATTAGAGACGGAGAGACGAGAATTCTGCTCTCCGGTTGTGCGCACAACGGTATGCTGAGCATCCTTGACGCATTTAGGGACAAATACGGTGTGGCACCGGATGTGGCCATAAGCGGCTTTCATCTTATGAAGAAGACAGAGTATTCCAAGGAAGAGATTCAGGAGATTGCAGATATTGGAAATGAACTTAAGAAGTATTCGACACATTTTATAACCTGTCATTGTACAGGAGAGCCGGCATATGAGGTTATGAAGCCTATTATGGGAGAACAACTTCAATATGTTCACTGTGGAGAAGAGGTGAATTGGAGAAATGATAAATACAGACATTAGAACCAGAGAAGAATTGGTAGAGCTTGTAAACGAGATAGGCTTTTTGCCATTTTTTAGCGGAAATATAGAGGGATTTTCTCTCGAAGAAAACATTTCTTATGATGCGTGGTATCAGGGAAGATGGAGCGGCAAGATTCACTAGGATGCATGGGGTTGGAAAGGACAGGTGCTTCAGAACAAGGAGCTGGTTTATGGAAAATTCTTCAAGAAGAAAACGGGATTTATAAGCCTTAAGCTGTGGCCGGACTTTTGCAATTACCGTCGAGACGGATATGATTTTGACGCCAGATTTGATGACGGTCATGCATCATATAAGGACAAGGGTGTCGTGGACTATATAACCGGCGCCGGCGCAACGCTTACGAGAAATATCAAAGACGACCTGGGTTACAAGAAAGGTGGCAATAAAGGATTCGAAACAGTAATCACCAGACTTCAGATGGAAACCTATGTTGTTCCGGTAAACTACGAATACAGCAGACGCAAGAACGGAGACGAGTACGGGTGGGGCAACTGCCGATACGACATTGCTGAGAATTACTGGGGCGACAAGCTGTGCAGATCCGCTTACAAAAGAAGTCCTGAGGAGTCCCTTGACAGGCTAATAAACCACATAAGAAAACAACTGCCAAGGCTGGATGAAGAGGAGCTGAGAGGGTTGTTGAAGGGGTGAAGATTTCGACGAGAAAAAAAGAGCAAGAGAGCAACAAGGTATGAAAAAAGTACTATTCATCTACCATGGCAGGTGTTTAATACATGCCTTCAACCCGCATATTTACTAGGCTTGTAAGAGTTATAATGTGATTTACAACAAATTTACAACTTGTGAATTAGCTACGATGTGATACTATTCTTGAATCGGATTGATTCAAGAATATTTTTTTTATTTGTTTTATACCTTTTGTTACATTATCACAGTCGATTCACTACATTTTTAAGTCGATTCAGTATCGTTAGGGAAAGTATATAGGCCGTATAGCCGATAAATATATAATAAATGCTTATATGTGAGGTGACAGAATGAGGGTATTTTTATGTGATGACGACACGAGAGATGTCAGCAGGCTTGCGAAATTAATCCGTAAATACGGCACGGATAACAATATAAAGTTTTGTATTGACGCATATTCCTCTGGAGAAGAGTTACTTGATGATATCCTAACAGAAAAGAATGTGGATATGATTTTCCTTGATATTAATCTTGGTGGAATGGATGGAATAGATATAGCAGGAAAGATTCGTGAGAAAAATGAGAGTGTACCTATCATTTTTATAACGGCTTATATCAATTACGCCCTTGATGGTTATAAAGTAAAAGCCAATAGATTTCTTGTAAAAGATGATTTAGAAAATACATTTTCAGAATGTATGGATGATATATGTAAAGAGATAATTAAGAAAAGGAAATCCATGATGTTTCGGTGCGTGGACGGAGATAGAAGAATTAATCTGTCAGACATTTCTTTTTTTGAAACATCAGGGAGGCAAGTGATTATTCATAGCGCTGATAAGACATTTCAAATGTATGAAAAGTTGAACTCACTTGAAGAGGAAATGGAAAGCTATGGGTTTATTAGGATTCATCGATTCTATCTTGTAAATGTAAGGTATATATCTAATATTCATAATTATGAACTGACCCTTACTGATGGAAGTAAGCTACCTATTCCCAAGGGAAGATATAGAGAAGTTAGAGTAAAATACACATTGTTTATGGGTGAGGTGCTATGATTGCAGTTTTGTATACCCTTTTTATAGGCATATTTGAAGTATGGGGTCTATTGTATTTCCTCAACACGTATATGGAATGTAGATTTAAGGGAGTTAAGAAAGTCATAAGTTATTTGGCATTCTACATTGTGTTTATGGTTGTGGTTATAGTTTTTTCCAATATACTCACAGGATATGCGGTTATAGCCAAGATATTTTTCATAATAATTGGAATAGCATTATATGGCAGAATTAGTTATAGTCGTGGGTTCATTACATGCCTTTTCTTTGCCTGCGTCGATTACATATTATTGTTCTATGTAGATTGTGTATATGTCAGCATAATGGGGATGGATGAAGGGCTTGTTACATATGTAATGGGGATAGTTCTTAGATTGATATGGATTGCATTGCTTATGTTTTTGAGGCATAAGACAGGTCTGATTAAGAAGTATCTATATGATGAGAGAATTTCTTTAAGGAAATATTCGTGGCTTCCTGTCTTTTCGGGTTTTATTGGTATATATCTGTACGTAATGTTTATATATGACAATGTACCTAACTATTTCTATGCTTTTGTGTCACTGGCAATACTTTGTCTCAATGCTTTGGATCTATTCTTCTTGCAGGATTCCCTTGTGCAAGAAGAGAAAATATATCAATCAGAAAGACAAAATCAAAAGCATAAAAATCAGATGCAGACATTTTATGATATGCAGGCTGTGTATGAGAGGCAGGGTAGAAAGCTTCACGATTACAAGAAGCAGATGATGACTGTAAATGAGCTGATAAGAAAAGGGGAGCTTGAGGCTGCCCTGGAACAAACTGACGCGATTACTGAGAATATGTCGGTGGAATTGTCTGAGATAAATGTGAATCATCCCGTTGTTAATGCCATATTGAATCGGGAATATCGTATAGCTAAAGGGAAAGGTATTGGTATGACATTTTCCATATGTGACCTATCAGGGCTTACGATTGCAGGAGATGACATTGTTACAATATTTGGGAATCTTCTTGAAAATGCGATTCAGGCTTGCGAGGTTTTGGTAGAGAAGGGTAATCATCCTACGGTTCATATTAAAATGGTAAATTCGAATAGTAAGTATATTTTCAATATTAAGAATCCTGTGCCAGAAAAAGTGGAAATAGAAGATAACAACATTATTTCTAAGGACTACAAAGGACATGGAATTGGGCTTCTTAATGTTAGAAGTGCAGTAGAAAAATATAATGGCGACTTCGCTCTATCCTGCCATGAGGATGAGTTTGTTACGGTGATAATGTTGAAGCAATAGAAGACTGTTGACTATAAGTTAGTCGATTCACTACGAAAAAACGTCCATTTACTACATAAGGATTTATTAAGTCAATTAATGTTCGAAATACTATATAGAGAGGTATATGGCTTGTGAAGGAGAGCATTAGATATGAACATTAATCTTAATACCACATTTGGAAATGAAAATATTAAATATCTGAATAACAATCAGGGAGTTTTGAATAATAAAAACAATGTTATTGATGGGAAGACACTTAATCTAAGTGGGAATATTCTTGATGAAAAGAAGGCTCAAGCTAAAAGGGATGCTATGAAGCTTATTCGTGATGCCTTTGAAGGAGATCAAAAGATAAGTGATTCTTTTAATGAGAAGAAAAGACATCTAGAAGAGCTAATTCAAAGTAAAGGTGAAGCTGATAAGGTAATAAAGGATATAGAAAGTGAAAGAAAGGCGCTCAGAGAAGAGTATGGACTTTCTGAGAATAGCAAGGAGGAACAGGAGCTTAAATTATTAGAAAAAGAATTTAGATCAGGGCTTCCTGGAAGCGATGTGTCGCTATCAGAAGAAGAAAGGAAAGCAATAGATCAAATAAAAGAGAGAGGACTTACAGAATATCAGAGCAGGTCTATGGAAATGCTTGATTATGAGAAAAATTATATTGTTAAATCCTATTCAAATACCTTTGAAATTCAAGATGAGAATCGTTCTCTCGGAATGATGGAGCGAGAGATGCTAAAAAACACCTCAATGATTGAGGCTAAGAAAGAAGCTAAGAAATTAGAAGAGGAAGCGAATGAGCAAGTAGTAACTATTGCTATGGATGAGGCTAAGGATAATATTGATTCTGACATTGAAGAGAAGAAGGAAGAAGCAGAGAGAATCAAAGAGAAAAAAGAGGAAATCGAAGAAAGAATTGATGCATCCAAAAAGCGTAGAGATGAAATGGAAGAATTTTCTGAAAAAATACTTGATGGAGCAGAATCAATGTCTAATATTACTTCGAGTGTAGAAGAGGCACAACAGGAAGTAAAAGAAATGATGTTGAAGATTAATATGCTTGATGAGGATATCAAGGGAATTGAAGTCGATGATAATAGGTGATGTGTCGGGAGGAATATAAGTATGAATGGTATAAACCCAGTTGGAATTGATAAAACGGCTGATTACTTTAATAATTTACAAGAGGCATTTAAAGAAAAAAATAATACGAAAGAAGAGCTAGGCAGTATGCTTTCAAATTCTTTAGGCGAAGGTGATGCTGTAAAAGTGGAAATATCTTCAAAAGGACTTGAAATGTCTGAAGAAGTGAAAAGGGGAGAGATGCCTAAAGGAGCGATTAGACAGCTTGAGAGAGAGCCTTTGACAAAAGAGCAATTAAGAAGCGTACCATCAGGTCGCTTTGGTGAGGAAATTCTTTCGAAGATGCAAAGAGTAGATTCGAGAGCATTTGAAGAATATGAAAAGATTAGAGAGAGAAGGGAAGCCGAAGCAACAGATAAAAATGTAAAAGATGAAGCTCTTTTCATTACTAGGTGGGCAATGAGAGATGAATTGCCTAACTTATCTTGTTGGGAAGATATTGATAAGAGGGAAAAGGAGACCAAAGAGTCATCAGAAGTTTCAATGGGAATATCTGATGAGGATAGTCAAACAACTACAATGGATACTGATATTGTGGATAGTGAAATAGAGAAGTTAAAAAATAAAAAAGCACAATTAGAGCATCAGCTTTATTCTGCGGATGCACTAAAGAAGAAAGAGTTAGAACAGCAACTAAGACAGGTAGATGCTGAACTTGCTCAAAAAAATAATGATGCATACAGAAGGCATAATGCGGTGGTTTCATGAGCTTAATAGAAATTTTAGTCTCATTCATTACAATATTTTGACTATTCATTACATATCTATTGTGAAGCAAAATAATAATTCCGAAATAAATTATATACGCAAAGGAATGCACAGATAATCAAGGATGAAGGATCCTGATTTCTGTGCTTTTTATTTGCTTAGATAGATATTTTCACAAGGAACAAGTAGGTACGACTATTTCGGTTAAAGGGGGAAGGCATATGAGGATAGCAAGTAGTCAAATTGATATGAGTTCTAATAGGTATTATTCGCAGATGGGGGTTAAGTCAGGTAAAAATACTATAAGCAGTAAGTCGTTTATGGGTGTGGCATCATCCGCTTACGGAAATGTATCATCAAACGCTAAAACGTCCGGCGTAGGTACAAATCAAATTGGATCGGGAAATCCCAATAACTTTTCATATAATGTTCTTGGCTCATTACTTCAGCGTCTTATGGGTGGTGGAATATTCAGTACAAGTGGCGGTGGATATATGCAACAAATCATGACATATCAAGAAAGCGAATCTACGTCATTTTCCGCACAAGGTAAGGCTGTTACAGATGATGGAAGAGAGATTGATTTTGGGATAAATGTGTCTATGTCGAGACAATTTATGCAACACATGAGCATTCAGATTCCTGCAATGCAGAATGCTCTATTTGATCCTCTTGTTATAAATGTGGGAACAGACTCTGCGAAGGTATCGAATCAAAAGTTCAAATTTGATTTGGATTCTGATGGAAAAGAAGATAGTATATCAATGCCAACAAGAGGCTCGGCATTTCTTGCACTTGATAAAAATGAAGACGGAAAAATAAATGACGGAAATGAATTGTTTGGAACAAAATCCGGTGATGGTTTTAAGGATTTGCGAGAATATGATAGTGACGGTAATGGTTGGATAGATGAGAACGATGAAGTATTTAGCAAGTTAAAGGTCTGGTATAAGGATGAAAATGGAAATGACGTACTTGTTAATCTCAAAGAAGCCGATGTCGGTGCAATATATCTTGGAGAACAGGATAGTGAATTTACACTTGCTAACGGGATGGGTGGTACAGATGCAGTAATTAGATCATCTGGAATATTTCTACATGAATCAGGAACGGTCGGAACAATTCAGCACGTAGATCTTGCAATGAGTGACGAGAGTGAGCCGCTTAGTGAGAATGATGAAAATGCGAATGGAGTGCTTATGGTAGATTTAAATAGTAATGCCTCTTCCAATAGGGTGTCAAATGCACGTGCCAAGAGAGCCGAGAGAGAAGCTATAAGAGCCAGGAAGGCAGCTAGGAAGAAGATATTGGAAGAACAAATTGAGAAGCATCGCATGGAAAGAAAAGAGATTCAAGAAAACTACCATGAGAAGATGCTTGAACAACATAGGCAGTATATGGAGGCAAATGCACTGTAAAGATTAGGTTCATTTGCGTTTTACCATTCACATCAAAAAATCAACCATTCACATCAATAAACTTCCAAAGTATAGTATGATATACGATATATTATTAAAGTATTTTTTTTGGGGAGAATGTTATGCGAATTGCAATATGTGATGATGAAGTAAAAATATGTGAAATGCTAATTGGTAAGGTTAAAAAATTCTTTCCGGATGTTGAGATTATATCTTATACATCCGGCAAAGAACTTCTTGAAGAAAAATCTTTTCCGGACATTCTACTTCTTGATATCAAGATGCCAGACATAAGCGGAATAGAAACTGCGAAGGAGCTTCGTAATCGTAACTTTTATAATATAATAATATTTATTACGGGAGAAGAAGAAGAGGTCTTTAATTCTTTCGATGTTCAACCCTTTCATTTCCTAGTTAAGCCAGTAGAGGACCATAAGCTTAAGTGCGTTCTTGAGAATGCTATCAGGGAAATATCTCGTCGAAAGAGTACTCCAATCGATAAAAACAATTATATCAATATTCAGTCAGGCACATCTCACATTCGTGTCGATCTATCATCGCTAATATATGCGGAAGTATATAATCGCAAAACAATCCTTCATATGAAAAAAGAGAATATAGAATATTATGGCCAACTTTCTGCCCTAGAGAAGCTTGTGGGCGAAGACTTCTTTCGAATACACAGGTCGTATCTCGTGAACATGAGGTATGTAGCGCGATATGACAGGACAACTCTTAGAATGATTAATGGAGATGAGTTGTCAATATCAAGAAGACTATATGATGACTTTCTAAATGCGTATATGGAATTCAGTCGTAGGGGGATAGGCAAATGAGTATGGATGAAATGTGGGCAGTTGCAAACACAATATCTGTTGTCGTCGGACTTCTAATTAGTGGAGTTTTAGTGGCGAGATTCTATACCCCGTTTGTAGTAAAAAGGATGTCAGCCATTATACTAGGGACAGTATTCTTCGCCACTATGTCGGTTCTATATGTCATTCCAGTAGCAATGCCTGGAGATGTGGCATATATAATAGGGGTTGTAATACTATGTACCGTGTCAGTTTTATTGGACAGGAGAAATGCCCCACAGAAGATTTTCCTATCAGTAACGGTATATATGTTTTGTTGGATATCTGATGCGGTATCGGCTCTTCCATGGACGCTGATAAGCAACTTTACATATTTACAAGAAGAGAGTGACATGAACAAGCAGTTTGTACTTTTTATTGTTGCTTTGGTTTTACTCCTTCTCATTGAAAATGTTATTTTATTCCTGGAAATGTTTATCTTCGGGAAAATATACAAGAGAAAAGGAGAGCAAATGCAGTGGCGTGAGCTTTCGCTTATAGTATCACCCTATGTTGCAATTATTATTGGGTATTGGATTTGTTCTTTCCTGTCAGATGCATATGCTGAGGCTCTTGGTGAGTACATAAGAAGTAGTTACCCAGTCTATGATGTGGTGCGTGCAATTTTTGGAATTGTTGCATTTCTTGCATCCATTACTGTTGTGTACTCTTATCAGGAGATTAAGAGACAGGAGGAGGAAGCAATGCAGAATGCTCTTGTATCTAAGCAGATGGAGGAATTATCGGAGCATGTGCATTCTATGGAAAATGTATATTCTGACATTAGAGGTATAAGGCATGATGTTAACAATCATATTATGATACTCGGTAATCTGCTTGAACAGTCTGAAAACGACAAAGCTATTGAATATCTTAATGAATGGCAGAATGGATTTCCCAATCTTAAGATAAGTGCCAAAACGGGTAACCTGGTTACTGATATTGTAATCTCTGAGAAGATGCGAGAAGCTGAGGATGCAGGGGTAGAGTTTATATCGCATTTTCATTATCCTGAAAGCGCTAAGGTCGAATCAATAGATATAGGAATTATATTAAGTAATGCTTTGTCAAATGCTATTCGAGCAGCGTCAAGTAGCGATAACCCGAAGATAGAAGTTAGTGCATGGACGAACAATAACGCATATCTTATACAAGTAAAAAATACATATGCAGGAAAGCTGGTCTATGACTCCCAGACTAGTCTTCCGATGACTACAAAAAGTGACACAAAAAGACACGGCTTTGGCATTCTTAATATGAGAAGAATTACAGAGAAATACTATGGAACAATTAAGCTCGAGCAAGACAATGATATAGTGATTCTTACAGCAATGCTAATGCTGCCAGAGTAATTATATACCATTCACATCAATATCAGGACTATTCACTACATACGCCTTTTCATAGTGGGATTTAGGGGCGATAATAATAGTACAAGAGGAAACTTTTGTGAGGAAAAGGAATTCCACTATAAAACAAGGAGGTTAAAGTATGAGTTGGATGGATAGTAATTCTCTGTTCGGTAATACGAGCGGACTAGCAGGAATGCTAGGTGACTATAGCGCCATACGAAGTGGTAGCTATGGCAAATTAATGAAATCTTATTACGGAGAACAAAGCTCTTCCATATCACGTGGAAGTAGTTCTTCTAGGTCTAAGAATGTGCTTGACGAGATTATCGAGGAAAGGCGTAATCCGAAGGAATCGAAGGAAGTAAGTGCGGCTAATTCTAAGTTGTCTACGTCAGTATCAACATTTAAAAATGCCCTTGGAACATTACAAAGCGAGAATACGTATAAGGATACGGAGAACGGTCTTGACGCAAGAAGTAAAGTTGAAAATGCTCTTAAGTCTTATGTTAGTGCTTATAACGATGCGGTTACAACTGCCAAGAAGTCGACGAATATGAATATGACTTCTAATGTGGCAGGTGCCATGGGAGCCACAAAGGAGAGTGTGGAGGCACTAGGTGAGCTTGGCATAACTATGAACCATGACGGAACATTAGCATTTGACGTAAAGAAATTCAAGACCATTGAGCTTAGTACGGTCAAAGATGCTTTTGATGGAAATGCCGCTTTAAGCTATGGCTCGAAGATTGCAAGCAGGCTTAACAGGATAGCTGATAGTGCAACTAGTTCAGGGAAAATTGATTCGAGTAGTACAACTGTTGCAACAGTTTCTAATTCAAAGAGCCTTATGGAAAGTATAGAAAGTCTCAAGGGGAATGATTTGTATACTACAAAAAATAATGCTGGTGATGCAGTATTTAACAGGGATGGAGTGAAGGCAGAACTTGGTAAGTTCATTGAGTTCTATAATAAAACAATTGAAGCGGCTAAGAAAAGCGGTGTATCAGGTGTTAATTCTAATCTTACAACACTTCTGCAGAAGACGGCTCAGTATACGAAATCCTTAGCCGAGGTTGGAGTAACAGTTACAAGTGAGGGAAAGCTTTCTCTTAATAAGTCTGTGTTCGACAATGCAGCGGATGATAAGATTAAGACCAACCTGACAAGCTATACTTCCTCAATAGAGACAAATGCAAGACTTGTTAACTATTACTCGACGACACAGAATAATTCAACAAGTGGCTATTCGGCTACAGGCTCTTATACAAATACATCGGATATTGTATCGCAGTTGTATGGCCAGATATAGAGAGGAGGAATTACAATGAGTATAGAGATAAATGGATATAATTCAAATGTGAATAAATATTATGACGTTTCAAAGGTAAATAATACAAAAGAAGAAGTAAAACCAGAAAACGCTAATACAACAGGCAAGACAAATGCTGACACAGCAGTAGTTTATGAGAAGTCAGCTAATGTATCATCTAATAAGGCGACTTATGAGATAAACAAAAAGTCTTCAACAGACAGAGCTGCCATAGTGGAACAGATGAAGAAAGCAGAAGCTGATAACAGACAGTCTCTTGTCAATATGGTAAGGGAAATGATGAATACTCAGGCTGGCAAGCAAAAGACAGCTGATGGCTTTTCTGCGTTTGGTGGCACAGTAACAGAGGAAGCTAGGAGAAAGGCTCAGGAATCCATTTCAGAAGATGGTTATTGGGGTGTTAAGCAGACTTCTCAGAGACTTTTTGATTTTGCAAGTGCTCTTGCTGGCGATGATGTTGAGAAAATGAAGAAGATGCAGGAGGCTATGAATAAAGGCATAAATCAGGCTGCTGAAAAACTGGGAGGTCTTCCATCAATTAGTCAACAGACACAGGAAGCTGCAAACAATCTTTTCGAAGAATACTATAAGTCCAAAGGCGTAGGACAAAACTGAATACATCTAAGAAAACCGGAAATCTTAGATTAATGAGAAGACTCTTTCATGATATAATAATATCATCGTTAGAGTTTTCTTGCTTTATATAAGAAAGTGATGAAATACTATATAGCACTATCGTACGAGGAGATAAAGCGTTAGACGAAATAAAGGAGAGAGGGCATACGGAGTGTCAGAGAAGATCTATGGAAATGCTCGATTATGAAAGGAATTACATTGTTACATCGTATTCTTATATGTTTGAAACTTGACAAAATATGGGCATGTGGTCACAAATTGTCAAAACAATGTTTTATATGGTGGTTTACCCTTAACTGTAAGTATGAAAACTGATGAACAGAAAGTAACATATTTACAAAACTTGTTTCAGGAAACATACATAAAGGATATTACAGAACGACACAATATCGAAAAAATCAACGAACTTAATGATTTGATTAATGTACTTGCTTCGGCTGTAGGTTCGTTAAATAATCCTTCGAAAATAGAGGCGACTTTTAAAAGTCAATTGCAATCGGATATATCGTTAAATACAATCAAAAATTACATTGAATACATCGAAGATGCATTTCTTGTTTCGGAAGCAAATAGATATGATGTAAAGGGGCGAAAATATATTGGCACGCCGCTTAAGTATTATTTTGAGGATGTAGGATTAAGAAACGCGAGATTAGGCTTTCGACAGGTTGAAGAAACACATTTGATGGAAAATGTTGTTTTTAATGAACTTAAAGCGAGAGGTTATCAAGTTGATGTTGGTGTTGTTCCGATAAGACGATTGACACAGGATGGAAAGCGTGAAAGAGTACAACTTGAAATAGACTTTATAGCTACTCTTGGAAGTAAAAAATATTATCTTCAGTCTGCGTTTAGTCTTCCTGATGAAGATAAAGTGAAACAAGAGAAAGCCCCCCTGCTTAATGTACATGATTCGTTTAAGAAGATTATTATAGTTAAGGACATAACAAAACCTCAAAGGGATGAAAATGGGATTGTGACAATAAACCTTTATGATTTTCTCTTGAATGAGAATAGCTTGGACTTGTAATCCTCAAAATCTTGCTCGTTTACGCGCACATAAGAGGAATAACTTGGAATAATAAGGAGTTAAATTCAATGATTAAAATCCTATTCATCTGTCATGGAATGGTATTAACCAATGGCTAGAAATCTTTTATTTTCAAGTGTTTGACGGAATAAAGAAATGAATTTACAACTAGTTTACAACTTTTAAAATTGCTACGATACGAATTATAAAAATGAATATGAAGGACACTTATCCTTAAGTGGCCTTGGCTACTACAAAACGAACCCGCCCTAGGGTGTCAAAAGCAGGAAAATGATTCTGCAGATTGACACACTGGGACGGGTTTGTTAGGTAAATACATGGTTAAATTTGAATTAGTAAAAAATGTCAGTAAATGTTGAAAAATGATTTTGATTGAGTTTTTGTATTTGATACTGGAGTGAATTTGATAATGTAATAACTTATAACAGATTAATATGATGAATGCGAGGCAAGTTACTTTGAAATGAGTGGTTAGCTTTGTTGAAGTAGCATTAAGTTATTTATTGTAGTGGAGTTAAGTGGTAGAATTTTTATGATTGTATTTTAAACGAAAAACAAGGTGCTGGAGGACATGATGGATTTTAATAATTTTGAATTTGAGGATAAGGAGTCGAAAAGAACGATAAGCAATATTGCAAATAAAATTTCAAGTTATGATGTGTATGATGTTATTTCTAGGATTGCTGGTTTAAATGTGCTTTCAGAGAATCAGAATAAGTCAGTTCTTTCAGATACATTAATTCAAAACATTCTTGAAAAGCCACGGAATTATTATACTTCAAAAATTAAGATGAGTGATAGAAAATTCAGAGTTTTAATGGAAGAATTAAATGATACATTTGTTGCTGCAGCAATTGATCCTTGTGAAAATGTATGTGTACAAAATGTAATGTTTAATGGAGGGAACTATAGAGTTTTTAATGGACTTGATATTACGCCTGCTTATAATTTGCAAGCTATGATTAGAGTTTTATTTGGTTATTCGAATAATTATAATTCAGATTTTTTGGCAAAGATATATAGACTCTATAGCTTATTACTGACAATATCTGAGAGGATTGTATCTGCAAGTGGTATCACTCTAGAGAATGCAGTATATAGCGAGGAACGTAAGATAATAATTCCTTCTGCTAAAAAAGTTAAGGAATGTTCATGTTACGTAAACGAATCGTTAGAATCAGTTGTAAATTATATTGATGGTTATTTTAATCTGAATGAGTTGTGTATAGAGTTTGGAACGGATAACCATGGTGATTTAAATAATAGATCGTTTTACAGCAACCCATTTTTAGTTGATGAACAAAACGGAAAGATAATTATTTTAAATGTTTCTTTGCTTCCTGAGTTTGCTTTATATAAAGCATTTGAATGGGCGGATGAGTATGGAATTAGAGAACAGATTATAAAAGACTATAACGATTATATTTGGTTTGAATGTAAGAAAAATCTGGAATTATTAGAACATAGTAAAATTAACGAGCGTGCATATGGCGTTGAATGTATTTCTAATTCTTTTTATAAAGAATCAATTCATATGGTATTTAATAACCAGTTAATGTTTGTTTTTTATTATTGTGATGATGGAGACAGCTTCTCGGCACATACACTTCATGAACCTTATCCAAATACAAAACACCAGAATTTGATGCAAAGACGGTTGAACTATTTTGAGAAAAATCTCAAAAAACTAGATATTTCAAAAGAAGATACATACTGTTTGACTATTATTAATAGCATAGGTAGATCTATGGCGGTTGGAATAAAAAGTAACCCATTTGGATATAGGCCGATATCACTTAATCCTTTTGAGTTGAGTTGTGTTACTATACATGAGAGGGATGATAAGTCATTTATTCCAAGATATATTAGAGCAAAAAATCAATTACAAACATTTGGAGGGAATTTCTTTTCTGAACTTAATGCTATCTGTATATATACGAGTAATCATAATACTTTTTATATGAATGATGATTTGGATCCGGAAACAACGAATGTGTATATAGCACCTAGTGACTCAATTAAATACATTACGGAATCTTTGGTAAAAGAACATCGCATGCTTTTAGAATCATACGATGGTAATGCAATGGAAGTAATGCTAATGGACAAGTATAGAAATATATTTGTTGAAAACAGGATTTTATCGGAAAAATATATTGCATTATGTGTGGTATATCCGGATTTAAAAATATGGATAAAAACAGATGAAATAGAATCATTGGAAGCTGCAAACATATATTATTCATTTGCTGACACAATTTCATATTGGCTTGCGGAATCAAGAAATATAATTGAGATGTATGATTTCCCATTCGATATATATACGATTCATTTATCTATAAAAGGTGATGCAAAAGAATTTTATTTTGAAATGGATACAAAACCATTTGAAGAATGTATTACTAAAAAAATAGAAAACAATCATATTTTCCTTGAATTTTCTCCAAATGCGTTTGGTAATTTGAATCATGTTAACAATTTGCAAGAAAAAGAATTGTGTCGTTATATTATTGATATATTCGATAACAGTGCCTATGAAAATGTGGATTATAAACTCGCGCTAGATAGGGTGTTTCAAAATCCGTTAAAGAAAAAGTTCTTTTCTGCAGAGTATGAAAGTGAACCATATCTTCAACCACCTAAAATTAGAAATTATAGAACAATTCATAGCGAAGATGTGGATTTTCTCTTAGGAATTATAGGTAAAGATTTATTAAGTAGTGGAGAGTGGAACATAGGTATTGTTGAAGACGAAAAAAGAACCAGAGTAACAAACATTGTTGTGGGGTGGCTTTTTAAAAGACTTGAAGAAAAAGTGGCTGAATTCGAACCTAATAATATTCTTGAATTCGTATACCAGGATGTCGAGGAAACAATATATAGATTAGTATTGGCGCAAAATAGATTTTACTCTGACATTGTTTGTTATCCAGAAAAGGAAAAAGAATGTCTTAAGGCTTTTAATGAACTTAATAGTACTTCGATGGCACTTAAATTCCTTATCGAATATTTAACTGCGTGTCCACCGAAAGGAAAAAAACATTTTGGAATTGGTGAATACGAAGAATTATTAGCTATCTGTTCAATGATTCTTGAATGGGCATATAAAGGAGATTTATTTTATTATAATATTTTCAATACTCCAATAGAGTTTTTGAAATCAAGACGAATAGGAATGAAAAGGGATGAATTCGAGGAAATGTATCAGTATAATGATATGTTTCGACAAAGGCAATTAAGATATGATTCATCGGAGTTTCTTAGAAAAGAATATGAAATAGAAGTTCAAAACTTTGATGATGAACTAGATGTAGCTTATGAAGCTGAGTTTGGATACAAATACACAGAATTTGCTTCAGTAATTATTACGATGGAATTGCTTGCAGATGATGATGTGGTTTGCATTAATAATACAGATATTATACATGAACTACTAATAATAAATAGCAATTTGACAGAAAGATTAATAAAAGCTGTTTTAGATGATATTACATACACGGCAAGGGGAAATTATTTGAAACTTCCAAAAGGATATGATAAGGAAGATGCATATCCATGGAGATTTAATCGACAGTATTCATTTATGAGGAGACCAGTTTTGGCTAGGGATGAAAGTTTAATATGGGGAAAAAGACATTTATATCAGTCGGTTGAATATGTGTATAATCTTATTTATTCAGGTAAGTTTAAGGCAAAAAGTGAAGAAATGAAATCACTAATTGGAAGAATAACGAAAAATCGTGGGGCGGTATTTAATGAATTAATTGTTCAAATGATTCGCGATATGAATTATTTTGATATTTTCCCTAATGTAAAGAAGGTGAATGGGAAAAGAATAGCAGAGAATGGAGGTGATTTAGGAGATATTGATATTTTATTAGTTGATAAGGCTGATAAAAAAATAATTGTAACAGAAGTAAAGAACTTCAGGTTTTCAAGAAATCCTAGAGAAATTAATTATGAATATCAGAAAATGTTTGTAGATGAAGGAGGTAAACCATGTTTTGCTACAAAACATGAGAAGCGAAAAAGATGGATTGAAGAACATATTCAAGATGTTTGCAAAGAATATAGATTGAATGGAGAAAAGTGGAATGTTACTGCTTTGTTTATAGTCAATCAGCCGTTGGTAAGTCAGCATTTATTTAATGAAAAGATTAAGTGTATATCCAAGGCAGAGCTTACTCTTGAAGCATTAAACATGGTGTAGAGTCGGTCTCCTAGATTTACAGAAATTATTTAACATAATTTTTATAGTAGTTATATTTTTTTTGCTTATTTAAGTTGAGTATATGTGCTAATTTCATTTCAGGTCACTGACCGATTTTTCGTTTGACGAATAAGGTTATAAATACATAAACCCGTCCTAGGGTGTCAAAACAGGAAAATGATTCTGTAGATTGACACTTTGGGGCGGGTTTGTTACTGATTATAAACTATGATTTCTATTGAAACTATTCCTCACAAGGAATATAATATAAGAGTCAGTTTTTCGACTTTTTATGGAGGATTTGATATGGAGTATGTATCTACATCGGAAATTGCAAAAATCTGGGATATATCACGTCGTCGAGTTACGACATTGTGCGGAGAAGGCAGGATTGAAGGAGCAGTTTTTGCAGCCAACACATGGTTGGTGCCAAAAGATGCAAAAAAACCGGAAGATCCGAGAAGAGTCCGGAAAATGGGAAAAGATAAAGATTAAAATATATGAAGAATAAACCTAGAATGTATAAATAAAACTTTTATATTTTTTCAGTTGTTAAAGTACCAGCTAGGTTTTGCATTCTTGGAGATAGAAAAGAAATAGGGGTTATATGAGACACTAGTAAGTAGTAAAGGAGAATGCTAATGACACCAGAAGAACAAGCGCGTGAGCAAATTGATAATAAACTTGTTCAGTCGGGATGGATTGTACAAGATTTTAAAAAATTGAATCCAATGGCAGGTTTAGGAGTGGCTGTACGTGAATTTCCAACCAGTACAGGGCCTGTAGATTATGCCTTATTTGTTGATGGTATGCCTGTTGGTGTAAAAAAAGAAAAAAAGGATACTGCTGGTGAGAATATTACGACTGTAGACAACTGGCGTACTAACCCGTTTTACTGATTATGATGATATAAAGTATCGTTCTAGGTCGGTTTTCTCTTTTCATCGTCCAGAAACATTACAAGCATTGTTAAATGCGTCAGATACCATCCGAAACAATATGAAGCACTTTCCTGAGTTCGATGAAACTGGATTTAGAAAGTGCCAAGTTAAAGCTATTAAGAACTTAGATACTTCGTTTTCAGAAAATAGACCTAAAGCCTTAGTGCAAATGGCTACTGGTGCAGGAAAGACATTTACTGCTATTACGGCAGCTTATCGTTTGCTGAAATACGGCAAAATGAAGAGGATTCTGTTCTTGGTAGACACTAAATCACTCGGTGAACAGGCAGAAAGAGAATTTCTTGCATATAGACCTAATGATGAGAATCGCTCATTCTCTGAGCTCTACGGTGTAAGAAGACTTAAAAATTCATATATCCCTAATGATATTCAGATTTGTATAAGTACAATTCAGAGAATGTATTCCATTCTTAAGGGTGAAGAATTAGATGAATCTGTTGAAGATGAGTCCTTGTTTGAACAGAGCGGCGTTGAATCTCAGCCTGCTAAGGAAGTTGTTTATAACGAGAAATATCCGCCTGAGTTCTTTGATTGCATCATTGTAGATGAATGCCATAGGTCAATCTATAATGTTTGGAGTCAGGTCTTAGAATATTTTGATTCTTTTATAATCGGTCTTACTGCAACACCTGATAAAAGAACTTTTGCATTCTTTAATCAGAATGTTGTTAGTGAATATACTCGTGAGCAGGCTATTCTTGATGGCGTAAATGTCGGAGAAGATATTTTCTTGATTGAAACAGAGGTATCAAAGAATGGCGCGCATATCATGAAACAGCTTATCGAGTATAGAGATAGATTGACTAGAGCAAAGCGCTGGAAACAAATGGATGAGGATGAAGATTATACCTCTTCTAAGCTTGATAGAGATGTCGTAAATCCAAGTCAGATTCGTACTGTTATAAAGACATTCAAAGAGAATTTGTTTACACAGCTTTTCCCTCACCGTACTGAGGTGCCGAAGACTCTTATCTTTGCGAAAACGGATAGTCATGCAGATGACATTATTCAGATTGTTAGAGATGAGTTCGGAGAAGGAAATGAATTTTGTCAGAAGATTACATGTCAGGCAGATAAGCCTGAAACGGTACTTTCTGCCTTTAGAAATGACTATTATCCTCGTATAGCAGTTACTGTAGATATGATTGCAACGGGTACAGATGTAAAGCCTATTGAGTGCCTTATCTTCATGAGAGACGTTCGTAGTCGTAATTACTTTGAGCAAATGAAGGGGCGTGGTACAAGAGTTCTTGATAAAGAAGACCTGAAAAAAGTATCTCCTTCTGCAACTGAGAATAAGGACCACTTTGTTATAGTTGATGCAGTCGGTGTCACTAAGTCAAAGAAAACAGACACAAGACCTCTTGAACGTATGCCAAGCGTAAGCCTTAAGCAGTTGATGATGAATGTTACGCTTGGTGCAAAAGATGAAAATACATTGACTTCATTGGCTAATAGAATCATTAGATTAAATAGCCAGTTGACGCCAAAGGAAAGAAAAGAATTTGAAGAAAAGGTTGAGATTTCTGCTGGGAATTTGGCAGAGAAACTTCTTGATGCTTTTGATGAAGATGTTATAGCTAATAAAGCTGATGTCAATATTAACGATGACCATGACCTCACAGAGGAAGAAACAAAGAAAATGGAACAGGCGAAAGCTGACCTTATAAAAGATGCGGTTAAGCCATTCTATGACCCTGATGTGAGAACTTACATCGAAGAAGTAAGAAGATGTCATGACCAGATTATTGATTCGGTAAATGTGGATTATGTTTTGTTTGCTGGCTATGATACAGATCAGCAAGCAAATGCAGAGCGAACTATATCAACGTTTAAAGAGTTTATCGAAGAAAACAAAGATGAAATCTTGGCTTTACGGATTATCTATGACCAGCGATACAAAGATAGACCTATGGCTATAGAACAGCTTAAATCTTTGTATGCCAAGCTTAATGAAAAAGGAATAACCGTAGAACGCTTATGGGATTGCTATGTTATTAAGCATCCTAATAAGGTGAAACGCGGAGCTATGGCACAGATTACAGATTTAATATCTATTATTCGTTTTGAGATGGGATATGGTAATGATTTGACTCCATTTGCTGATAGAGTGAATTACAACTTCATGCAGTGGACGTTGAAAAGGAATGCCGGTGCTATCCATTTTACTGAAGAACAGATGGAATGGCTGAGACTTATCAAAGAACACATTATAACTTCTCTTTCAATTGAACCAGAGGATTTAGATTTAAGTCCGTTCGACCATAAGGGAGGACTCGGAAGATTCTACGATGTGTTTGGTGATGAGTATGAAGAAATATTATACGAAATGAATATAGAGCTTGTTGCTTAAATTGTTAGGAGATATTTGAGTGAAAATTGTAGCGTTACCAGAAATATGTGAAATAAAAACAGGAAAAATGGATGCAAATCATGCAGTAAAAAGCGGAAAGTATAGATTCTATACCTGTGCAAATCAATACTCGATGTGCAATACAAAATCATTTTCGGGGCCATGCATAATAGTTCCCGGAAACGGGGATATTGGTTTGGCTTTCTATTATGACGGAGAATTTGAGGCATATCAGAGAACTTATGTCCTGCAGAATATAAAAATCAATCCGCGTTACTTGTATTATCACTTTTTATATAAGTGGAGATATGTTAACTCTGATAAACAGTTTGGGTCTACGGTACGATATGTTAGAATGTCAAATTTTACTTCTTATCAAGTGCCATTATTTGACGAAGCTGAGCATGTTCGAATAGTAGAAAAAATAGAAGAAGCTTTTTCAGAACTTGATTCTGGTGTAGAAACACTATTAAAGATAAAAAAGCAGCTTGAAGTATATAAACAATCTGTTTTAAAGAATGTTTTTTCCAATTTTACTGATAAGCAACTTATAAAAGATGTAAGTAGTATTGTGACAAGTGGCTCGCGAGGCTGGGCAAAATATTACAGTGATAAAGGGGCTAGATTTATTCGTATTACCGATTTAACAAGGGATAAAATTGTTCTGAAGAATGATAGTATTCAATATGTTAATTTGCCAGAAAATGCTGAGGGTAAGCGAAGTAGGTTGTTTCCAAATGATGTTCTTGTATCAATCACCGCTGACTTGGGTAGCATTGCATTGATTCCAGAAGATATTTCGGAAGCATATATTAATCAACATATTGCGATGATTAGATTTAATAACCAAGAACAAGGCGAATTTATGGCGTGGTATCTAAAGAGTGATTACGGGCAAAAAGATTTGTTGAAAAATAAGCGCGGTGGCGGAAAACTAGGGCTTGGATTAGATGACATACGTAACACCCCTGTTCCCAAAGTAGATGATGCTACAGCTATAAGTGTTGTTAGAGAAATTGATGCTAGATTGTCGGTATGCGATAGCATTGAAAAAATTGTTAATGAAACATTATCGCGCTCAGATGCTCTTCGTCAAAGCATATTAAAAGAAGCATTTGAAGGGAGGTTATAGCTTTGAGTGACAATGAAAAAGCGAAAAATAAAGTAGATATTTTCTTCCCATATTATATTAATCAGAGTAGACTGTTGGATATTTACGCTATTATTAACGGTGGTTATTCAGAGTATTCTGAAATAACGAGCGCTTTGAATACAGAGAAATCAAAGAAAGGTGCTGTGGAAGGTACATTTTCTGGTGGATTTAAGGTTTTTAATTTTGGTGGGGGCGTTTCTGGCGAAGCAGAATCCTCCAGAGAACAATCAAACGCTAGTACAGAAAAGAAAGTTCAAACGGTAACTTCTGTTCTTAGTATTGTTAAAGAAACTCTAAAGAAGAATGATTATCTTTACAATATCACAGATGCAAAGCCAGGGCAGTTTATTTGTATGCCTGTAACTTTGTCAATAAATTCTGTTAAGGGGCTTTTCACTGAAATTCAGGATATTATTAAGCTAATGAATGATTTGAAGAAAGCTCAAATTGATATTGGTGGTTCTTTGAAAGAATTAAATGGCATAGATAACATGCTTAAGGCTATAAAAATAGTGTTTGAAGGAGAAGAAATCCTTTATGAAACTGATGATTTCGCTATTATAGCCAATATTTATGATTCAAATCTATATCAAGCTACAAGAGCAGATATTATTGGCATAGAAATTAATTGTTTAGCACAGGTCAAGCGTATATATCCCAACGGTACTCAATTACTTAAGAACACTATATTTACAAAACTGAAGGATGCAAATGCAAAGAAATCGTTCCTAGATTCAATTGCTGACATATCTAAGCAGGAAAACTTTGTTGATTTTGAATCTGTTGTTGTACCAGCCATTGAGGATAAACCTGTATATCAGTTAGAAATCATAGCACTTTATCAGTAAAACTAAGGAGAATTATAAATGAGCGAGAATTCATCAGCTATCATATCTAAGGTTTGGGGAATGTGCGGCCCACTTAGAGATGATGGCGTTTCATACGGAGATTATTTGGAGCAACTTACTTATTTGATTTTTTTGAAGATGTCAGATGAGTATTCTAAACCTCCATACAAGAAGCAGACAGGTATACCAGAAGGTTTTGGGTGGTCTGATATTAACACTCTTACAGGCGCGGAGCTCGAAGGTAAGTATAAAGCTATTCTTGAAAAGCTTGGTGAGCAAGGAGGCATTCTTGGACAGATTTTTAAGGGTGCTATCAACAAGGTAAGTAATGCGGCTATTCTTTATAGAATTGTTCAGATGATTGATAAGGAAAAATGGGTGTCAATGTCATCTGATGTAAAGGGCGAGATTTACGAAGGACTTTTACAAAAGAATGCGGAAGACGTTAAGTCTGGCGCAGGTCAGTATTTCACACCAAGACCTTTGATAAAAGCAATGGTAAAGTGTTTAAGACCAGAGCCTATGAAAACAATTGCTGACCCATGTTCGGGAAGTGGCGGATTCTTCCTTGCCGCTCAGGAGTTTTTAGCAAACCCTGCCAACTACTCTCTGGATCGTGAACAAAAAGAGTTCCTAAAAAACGAAACCTTCTACGGCAATGAGTTGGTTACAACCACATATAAAATGTGTCTTATGAATCTTTACCTTCACAATATCGGAGACATTTATGGCAAGGTTCCTGTAACACAGGGCGATTCTCTTTTGACTGACCCCGGATATCGAGTTGATTACGTATTAACTAATCCTCCGTTTGGAAAGAAGTCTTCATTGACATTTACAAATGAGGAAGGCGAACAGGAAGAGGAAGACTTAGTATATAATAGACAGGATTTCTGGACTACGAGCAGCAACAAGCAGCTTAACTTTGTTCAGCATATTAATACCATATTGAAGACAACAGGAAAGGCTGCGGTTGTTGTACCCGATAATGTGTTGTTTGAAGGCGGTGCAGGTGAGATTATTCGTAAGAAGCTCCTTGATACTACTGATTTCCACACAATTCTTAGACTCCCTACAGGTGTTTTCTATAAGCCAGGAGTTAAGGCTAATGTTATTTTCTTTGATAAGAAGCCTGCGAGTGCCGAGAGACAGACAAAGGAAGTGTGGATTTATGATTTTAGAACCAATATCCACTTCACATTGAAGCAGAATCCGATGACTGATGCTGATTTGGAGGATTTCATTAAATGTTATAATCCTGAGAATCGTTTTGACCGTAAGGAAACATATAGCGAAGATAATCCTGAAGGTCGTTTCCGTAAGTTTGCTGTTGAAGACATTTTGGAAAGAGACAAAACAAGTCTTGATATCTTTTGGATAAAGGATAAATCCCTTGCGGATTTGGACAACCTTCCGTCACCAGATGTATTGGCTGATGATATTATTGAGAATCTGCAGAGTGCGTTGGAAAGCTTTGAAAATTTAAAGGAACAATTGAAATAAAAAAAAGAGAGGATTGCTCCTCTCTGCATGATGCCCGGCATCGAACCCGACACCACGCAGTAACTATTTTATAACAAAACTGGAGGTATGGCAACATAGTGGGTACTAGAAAAGATGAAAAAGGGAAAAGATTTGAATTTCTAATTAGTAGAATTGATGAATCTTTAAAAGATGGTTTTTATGTTGAAGGAATGGCAATAACATATGCACTTTTTGAGGAACGAACATATCGTTTGTTGGATAGATTAAATGTTAGCTATAGAAATCGGGATAAATTATATGATTGTTTAGTTAAACTAGAAAAAGCTATTAATGATAAAACGATAAACATGACTACACCGAGAATGAGCACAGATGATTTTATTGATATGTTGACGGATATATTGATTACATCTAATCTAATTTCTGATATCCAAACATGGCGAGATAAGAGAAATGATGTGATTCATGATTTGGCAAAAACTAACATTGATTACAGCAGTTTAAAGACCACTTGTGAAAAAGGTAGAGAGTTGTTTGGCAAGTACGCTGCAATAATAATGAAAATAAAGAAGAATATTGATGAAACGGGAGGGGGGAACTAGATTTTGTTGCGTAGATATAAATGCACCAATAATTGCAAATTACCGCGAAGAAGAAAGGAATTAATAGAGGAAAATGGAATATGGAGATTTGATTATCTTAATTTTCCATATTGTCCTTCATGCGGTGAAATGATGCCAAAAACATATGAAGCTGTTAAAAACTTTTTTGCTGTGTATCATTTACATCCTAAATTAGATAGGGCTGAACAGCTTATATATAAATCTGAATTTGATGCAGCTGCAAGAGAATCGTTTGTAGTTGTTGAAACAGCTTTACGTAAAAAGTCAGGGTTAGATTTGCACGGTGTTGATTTGGTTAATAAAGCCTTAAACTATGAAGTAGATAAGAAAAGTGGTCAAATAACAAAGAGTCCTTTAATTGCATTAAATAATCTGGTTACTGATTCGGAAAAGAATGAGCAAGAAGGTGTGCGATTTATGCTTATGGGCTTTTTTCAGGGAACTAGAAATATATATCAGCATAATGATGTTGGACATTCACTTTCGGGTGCATTACCAGTAATTATTCAGGCATCTTATTATTTGAATTTATTGGATGGGCATAGTATCACAAAGCATGGAAAATGGATTCCACATAAAATAGATTATAATGACGTGTATATGAATATGCCGAATCCTTTTGACCGATTAAAACTTATATGTACATTACGATTTAGAGATTTGAAGTATAAATACTTTAGTAAAAAGAAGACGGGTACGTCTGAGAATCATAACTCGGAAAAAAATAATTGATTAGTGGTAAGTGTAGTGCTTAGAGCCTTGGCAGATGCCAAGGCTCTATTTGTAGCATCCAAAAGGAAGAGCTGGACAGTGTAGAGTGGTTCGATTTGGAAGAAGTGTATCAGGCATGTCAGCCACCAAGGGATGAGAAGTTCTGTGTTCCTATGGGCGGACTGGAGATAGTTCGTAAATACGTTAA
Organism: uncultured Lachnospiraceae bacterium; assembly: GCA_900315945.1. GTDB lineage: Bacteria > Bacillota > Clostridia > Lachnospirales > Lachnospiraceae > RUG191. The sequence goes on from ONAZ01000008.1 coordinate 95,976, forward strand.
AGCGGATGAGAGAAGGTCTGAAGGTATGGCATCAGGAATGTCTATTGGATTATGATTTGAAGAAGTTATTTTGCTATATGAGGAATCTATATCTGTAGACATCTTCATAACGCTTATTGACTTTGGCGGTTAAAAGGTGTTATTATAACTATAACAGAAATGTACTAACGCGGTAAAAAAACGTTGTGCAGGAGGTATATTTATGTTATATGGATATTTGATTGAAAATTTTAAACCATATGAACCAATCTTCACTGCGGATATTGATATAGATATGGTGGGAAATTCTCTTCGTCCAAAGCTGAAGGAATTATGTGATTCCGGAAAACTTTGCAGATATGAGGCAGGAGTTTATTATTTGCCAGGAAAAATGAAGTTGAAGGGTTTAACTCCGATATCTGCGAGTGTTGTTGCTAGAAGTAAGTTTATTAATCGAAGAGGAAAAGTACGAGGATACTATTCGGGGTATACTTTTGCTAATCAGATAGGTCTTTCATTACAGGTACCTTATGTGCAGGAAATTGTTACGAATGAGGCTAGTGCCAAGGTAAGAGAGATTGATATT
>ONAZ01000020.1 GCA_900315945.1 uncultured Lachnospiraceae bacterium
CAACATTTACAGTCTGTATATCTGATGCTAGTACTTCTACTCCCTGGTCATTAATATACGACGAAACAAGAAGTATCTGATACTGAACCTGTCCATTAGCTTTTACCTCACTATAAGATACATTTTCTATCTTATAATCCTTAGCATTCTCAGCATCTTCAATCATTCCTTGCCGCTCACCGTCCTTATATATGTGAAGGAGGTACTGCCTATTAATCTTAGAATTAGTTGTGTCATCATTGATTCGGTAGTTAATATCAATATTATTACCACCGTCTCCTCTGTCCTCTAGATAAATAGTCGTGGTCTTGCCATTATTAACAGCATCAGGATTAGTAACAGTTATATAAGGCTCTGACGCGCCTGAACGATAGGCTGCCACCATTGTATTAATAAATAACTTAATCTCGTCATCTGACATAGGCGAGTTGCTGCTAGCGCTATGTCCTAGTCCTGTATATGTAACATTTCCCTTAGTGTAAATGTAATAATTATTGCGAGAGTCCTGATGCTTACTATCATATACATTAATAGAATTAGTATTAACCGCAGAACCACTGCCTCTGTTGTCAGTTCCAGCTAAGTTATACCATACAAGTACATCTCCATCGCTATCGTATTCCAGATCTAACTGATAGTTCTGAGCATGAGTATCAGCAACAAATAATGTATCAGGTATTGCAAATGGATACTTGGTAATCTGACCCTCATTAGCTGCCGAAACTCTATTGGTAATCATGGAATTAGATCCCCATATAAGTTGTCTTCTACTGTCTAAATTATTAAGATCTACGTTCTTAACTACTCTATCAATCTTATCCTTAAAGCCGTTAAATCCAGCTCCTCTTCTAGTATTTCTACTATCATTATAATTAATATAATTGTAGAAAAGCATTGCCCTAACAGAATTATCCATTATCATATTAGCAGGTTTAGAACCATGGTCACTATAATAGTCTCTTATTACCTTAATTGGTTTCGTAATAGCTTGTTCTCTATGATCTGGATGTCTAATATAACCAAAGTATTCTGTAAGCCTTGGGTCATCGAAGTTACCATAGGTATATGTATATTTATCAATTAGAGGCGTCTGATTATAATCTTTTACCTCAAGCCATATTGTATTACCATCCCAGAAATCAATGGCAAACTTCTCTAATACAGAAGTAAATATCTTAAAGTTATCACTTGGTTCAAATGACAAACCCTGTCTTCCATTAGAATAATACTTCATATAATCATAATCTATAGCAGATGGATTAGTAACATTATAGTTTGCTGCATCGTAGTATTTTCTAATCTGTCCTGATATATCTCTTAGATAATACCTTACATCAGATTGTATTACCTTGGTCTCTTCATAATTCTCTGGATATCTTCCATCGATTTTGTTCTTACCACCAATATCAATTGATGCATCCTGAACAAGATCATGACTTAATATAATGGACTTACCAGCTTCTCTAAACTTCTCAAATCCGTAGATGAAATCTTCATCATTTGTAAAATATGCTACATCCTTAAATCCTATAACCAGCATATCATATTGCATTATATCCTTTGCCCACTGTTCTCTTCTATCGTGATATTGGACATACCAATCCCTATTTTGCATAAATTGAACTTGAATGTTGAAATCCTCGAGTCCTCTTGTATAATTCTTGAATTTTCTTCCAACATCTGAATTATCAGCAAAATTCACAGTAGTTGTGCTTGCATTATCCTGCATATCAGGCATAAGATTCATCTGAAGCACCGTAATAGTCGTCTTATTACCATTAGAAGGAATTCTTGTATAACCGATCTTACTATATCTTACAGAATCATTAGATTTATTATATATTTCAAGTTTCCATGGAATCATACCCACATCAGAAACCGGCATAATCTTAGTAACAAGATATGTATGATTAGCATATAGATTACCATCATATATAAATGCTTTAATGGTCTCATCAAATATAGTAAGATTATCAGCTTTCTCTGATTCAAAAGACTTATTATCGCCATTAGCAGTTCTTTCTTTGGTATGATTAATACAACCTTCGAATATACCATTGCTATTACTATCAGTATATACATTTACACCATAAGTCGTATCAATATCTCCATTAAGCACGAAATGATACTGTAGTACATTATTACCCGAACTATCTTTTTGATTATTATAATTAATTGCAGCATCAGCATTATATTCAGTAGGAAGCCCTGGCTGATTATTCATAGTATTAGTAAATGTAGCAGAGCAATTATCTTTCTCTATACTCATTTTTACATCATTAAGCCTGTCTGTAACACCATGGGCGTACTTATTAACAGCACTGGCATCCTGATTCTTCTTAGCCAACTGATATACGAAGGAACTTTCATCAATCTTGTATCGATTAGGTATATCAGGGCTTTCCATTTCGTTATTATACAAATCATCTGCCACAATAATTGGACCTTGATTAGCAAAATCAAGTAATTGATCATACTTCTTCTTAGTAAAATCATTACCAGAATAACGAAGTCCTATCATGTTAGCATCAGAGCCATGTTTTGTTGCAAAAATATTAGCATCCGAATTATCATTATAGTGCCACCAGTTATTTAATCCATTAAATAAGAATAATTCTCCTAATCCATAGAAGCCATCATTATCACCAAAGGCTCCACTTCCCACAATAATCGGTCTATAGAATCCTCTATCGTAATATGGTACGTATTTGGGGCTAAATAATCCTCCAATATTTCTTCTATACCAACTACCATGTGGTCTAGCATTATTAGGATTAGACCATACATTATTATTAAGTAGTCCATAATTCCACTTATAAGAATCATTATCTTCTTTCGACCAATCTAACATCTCATCTCCACCAAATGTAGTAACGAGATCACCTACAGCAGTGTATGCCATCTGGTTTGGCAAGGCATCATTATATCCTACCTTGCCATCCTGCCCATATCCACCATTAGTCTCGTCCTGCTCCTTATTGCCTACAAGAATCATATCGTAGGTCTCATTAACGTCTTCATTTCTTCCAATGAATTCATAAGTAGGCATAGTTGTGACTGTAATATCAGCAGGATTATTTTCATCAGGCGTCTTATCCTCATTAGCAGTTATGTCTTTGCCAGTTCCAATGAACCATGGGAATAGTGATAGATAATAATATACCCAGGCATCCTTATTATAAGCGTCAAAGTAGTATTTCTCATTAGGTTGTAATTCTAAGATACGAAGTTTTCTAGGCTGATTGTATCCATTAGCCTCTTTGTTGATTGCAGATAGCATTGTGGCAACTGACATGGTTGCTCCCGCATTCACATTAGAAAATGCAGGTTTATTAAGTTCTGTTTTAACAATCTTGTTGCTATTTGCAAATGCGTTAGTAAGCCAGGAATCATCTGTTCCTTTATAATTATATACAAACTGAGATCTACCAAGGGCATCCACTTCTTCGAATCCAAAATTTCTATAATTCGGAAGACCTTTTGCTACATTAATTTTCGCCGTATATGGCTGTCCGCTCATCCAATTATAAGCAAGCTTAGAGCCAAGATTATTATATACATCATATACAAGCTTAAGATTAACACAATTATTAGACGCCGTAGAATATGAATTAGCGCTCTTAATGGCTTCTTCGTCAAATACTATAGCCGCTGGCTTAGATGTAACATTTCCAAAGAAATCCGTAGTATATCCCTTAGCACCACGCTCAATAATATAATTAGCTGTCTCGAGGGTTAGATCCTTAGAGCCACTATCAATATTTCTAAATTTAGGTACTTCTCCTGTTTTTCCATCTAGGGCTCTAGCAATTCTATATCCTGTAGAACTATCATGCACCATAATCATATCTGCAGTTTCAATTAAATCTTTTGCCTTTTTATCTTCTACACTTTCACTATTATCTACTACAAGCTGTGCAGGAGTAACTGTTACCACCTGCGTCTTATAATTAAGAGCTGTTGCATCAGGAGAGACTATTTCCTTTAAGAGCAAATCATTAACTGTTATAGCGCTTGCTTTATACACATAGTACACATTCTCAGTTCTTGTCATGTAGAGCTTATCCCCTACCTGAGCGCTGGTAATAGGTCTAGTCTTAGTCTCTTCACCATCAACATAAGTCATCTCTGTCTGATTCTCAATAAATATATCTTCATTATTGTAATTATTATTAGGCACCCACTTAAAACCACCTGTAGGAGAATAATAGTATTTGTGGGCCTTCTCGCCTATCTCTCCTGTGTGAGTTGCATTATTATAACTATAACTTCTCTCTCCATCTACACCATAATCTAAAGCTCTTGAACAAGGAATACTCCCCTCCGGAATCTGTCCCGCTCCAACATGTTCAAAGGCTCCTACACTGGTCCAACTAAAATTGCCGTCATTTGCAGGAACAAAGCATTTCTTACCTGTATCATAATTATAGTTACCTGCGCCATTAGTAACTCTAGTATAATATCCGAATTCAGAGTATGCCATATCCGTTCCAGGTTCATGCTCTGATTTATATTCATCCTTCTTCTCCGCAAAGCCAGATGAAGGAGTTGTTCCTATAGTTCCTTCATCCTGGTAAAATGTGTAAGCATCCTGATAGTCTCCAACAAAAGACGACGGGCTACCCTCTGATGCAAATGCATCTTGGTATATGCCTGCCGCAGAATATGCCACACTCTTATCTGTCGCACCTATAGAAAGAAGATTTCTAGGTTCCTGTCCATTAATTAGATAGCCTACCGTAGCGCTATCCACGTCAGGAACAATTTCAAGTATTGTATATGGATTCTCCTCCGTCCCAAGTGCCTTGGATGTATACTTCTTAGTATAATCAGGCAAGTTACTTCCTGATGATGCGAAAGATACAGTAACAACAATCGTTGTTATTGCAGCTAGCGAAACTGCAGCAAAAGCTCCCATTACCTTAATTAGTAATCTGCCTACCTTCGAACTAGTATTCATGTCCTTCTCCTATAAGTGTATATTGTGTATTTTTATTCTATATTAAGTTTTTTGTTGCATTATCATCGTTTCCTTATATATGGCATTTAATCGTCGCTTCAGCAATTAATTTATGCCTACAGTTTCCTATTATGATAACATAAAACACGCAAAAATAAAACTGCTATGACTATTATTTATTAGTCATAGCAGTTTATTTATTAAAGAATAACAATGTAAAAGTCTTGTAACTTTACAATAACATTATCGTAGGTTGAACATCGGCATAAGGACAACATTTACAGTCTGTATATCTGATGCTAGTACTTCTACTCCCTGGTCATTAATATACGACGAAACAAGAAGTATCTGATACTGAACCTGTCCATTATCTTCAATCATTCCTTGCCACTCACCATCCTTATATATATGAACAAGATATCCTCTATTAATCTTAGAATTAGTAGTATCATCATTGATTCGGTAGTTAATATCAATATTATCGCCACCGTCTCCTCTATCTTCTAGATAAATAGTAGTAGTCTTACCATTTCGGACAGCATCCTGATTAGTAATTGTTATATAAGGGTCAGAAGCACTTGAACGATAAGATGCAACCATTGTATTAACAAATAGCTTCATCTCGTTTTCTGTAAGTCCTCCACTATGTCCTACTCCGGTATATGTGATATTACCCTTTGTATAAATATAATAATCATTTCTACAGTCCTGATTTCTGCCCTGATATATTCCGCCTCCGGCTAAGTTATACCATATAAGAACATCACCTTCTTCATCATATTCTAAGTCAAGCTGGTAGTTCTGAGTATGAGTCTGTGCCACATCAAGAGTCTCAGGAATTTCATAAGGGTATTTCGTAATCTGTCCCTCATTAACTGATTGCACCTTATATGTGGCAAATGTATCAGTTTTCCATACCAAATCTGTTCTTGCAAGGTTAACCGCCCTATCTAACTTATCTAAGAAAGAATTATTATTTCTATTATAGTTAATAGTACTATAATATAGCATAGAACGAGTCGAGTTATCCTGAATTATTCCTGCTGGCTTATTGGTATATTTACCGTCTAATGCTCCATCTTTCTTATCATAGTATTCTCTAATTACATTAACAGGTGACGAAATCCATAATTTCTGATTAGAATCATACGTATAATTCCAATTATCAAACACTCCATATGTATAAGTGTACTTATTATATATTGGTGTATTAGTCTTATTAGAGTCATTCTGCATTAGATAATCAACATTAATATCCCCTAAACCTGAAGTATAATACTCCCTAATAGAAGTAAAAATATTGAACTTATCACTAGGTTCAAAAGACAATGGACGTCCCCTAGAACTATAATCTAGATATGAATAATCGTTCTTATGTTTTTCATCTGCATCTGCCTTATAGTATTTTCTAAGCTGTCCTGATATATCTCTTAGATAATAGCGCACGTCTGACTGAATAATATAATCAGTATTAGAATTATCAGTCATATCCATTATTCCCATGGATGCATCTTCACATAAGTCATGGCTTAAGATAACCGATTTACCAGCTTCTCTGAATTTCTCAAATCCATAGATATAATTCTCATTATTGGTAAATTTGGCCATATCTTGAAAACCAATAATAATCATATCATATTTCATAAGAGCCGATGCCCATTTATCTCTATCGTTTCCATAGACTTGTTTCCAATAGTCATTATCCATAAAATCTACTTGTATATTAAAGTCTTTCACATACTGCTCACTATATAGATTAGACATTTCCTGATTATTAATAAATGTTGCGTTCGGCGTAATATTACCATACCAATTATCAAGCTTGAAACGATAATGATTAGCAAAGCAGACAGACAGATCATCGAAACCATTTCCACTCATATTAGGATTAGGATTCATCTGTAACACATTGATTACTGTACGTTCCTTAGCCGGTATTCTTGTATAACCAATTTGGCTAAATCTTATTGAATCATTTCCCTGTTTGTAGATTTCTAACTTCCAAGGAATAAGTCCAACATCTGATGGTGGAAGTATTCTTGTAACAAGATATGTATGGCCATTATAAAGAACTCCATCCGTAACATTAGCTTTACTTGTCTCATCAAATATAATTAGATTGTTAGACTTCTCCGAATCATAACTCTTGGTATCTCCAGTAGCTGTTCTTTCTTTCTCATGGTTAATACAGCCTTCAAATATACCATTTCCATTACTATCAGTATAAAGGTTTACACCATAAGTAGACCTATCATTACCATTTAGGACAAAATGATATTGAAGTACATTGTTACCAGCACTATCCATTTGGTTATTAGAATTATTATTATTATACTCAACTGGAAGTCCCGGCATATTACCAACAGTATTAGTAAATGTTGCCGATAGATTATCAGATATCATCTCTGATTTTACCTTATTGGCTTTCTTATTAACATCAACACCATTGGTGTATTTGTGTACAGTAGATTTCTCTTGAACATTCATATTAGCAAGCTTATAGATAAATGAACTTTTATCAATCTTATATTCACTAGCATATTCACTCCGTCCAGGATACTGCAAATACAAATCGTCAGCAACAATAAGAGGTGCCTGGGTTGAAAAATCAAGTAATTGGTCGTACTTCTTCTTAGTTAGATCATTACCGGAATAACGTAGGCCTACCATATTAGCATCAGAACCATGCTTCGTACCATAGACAGGATTTTTTGTCTTCTGATACCACCATGCTAATCCCTTATAGTCATCAGCATCTCCTCCGCCTACAATCTCCCTTATGAAATTTCTAGAAAAACCTATATAATATGTTTTATTTCTTAAGGCTTTTACATTTTTCGTATTATACCATCTGTTATCTCTGAATAACCCATATTTCCACTTATAGCTATAAGTAGAACTAGAAGAATTTGGTCGAGGCTCTCCTTCATCTGTATTAGTTCTTGTACCCGCCCTATGATTGCTTGGATTGTCATAGTCTTCTATCAGTTCTTCATAAACTTCGTCAACAGGATACTTATGATATCCATAGGTAGTAATTAAGTCACCTACTGCAGTATAAGATACAGGACAAGGTGTTACTCCATCACCACCAACCTCTACAGGTAGTGGGGTCTGCAAATCCGGATCATTATATCCATACTTACCATTAGTCTCATCCTGCTCTTTATTACCAATAAGAACCATATCATAATTCTCATTTACGTCTTCATTCTTACCGATAAATTCATATGTAGGCATGGTTTTCACAGTAATGTCTGCTGTAACATCTGTACCTGTTCCAATAAACCAAGGGAACAAATCCAGATAATATTTAATCCAGGAATCTCTATTATTAGGATTAGGGTCATAATAGAATTTCTCATTAGGTTGAACCTCTAAGATTGTAAGCTTTCTTGGTTGATTATAACCGTTAGACTCCTTATTAATTGCACTAAACATCTTAGCAACAGACATACTTGAATCTACGTTAACATTATAAAATGCCGGTTCATTTAATGCTGATTTAACAATCTTACTTTCATCAGCAAATGCGCTTGTTAGCCAAGAATCATCTCCCCCTTTGAAATTATATACAAACTGGGATTTACCAAGTGCATCTACTTCTTCATATCCGAAATTCCTATAATTAGGTTGTCCCTGGGCTGCTGATAACTTGGCAGAATACTGCTGACCACTCATCCAGTTATATGCAAGCTTTGCACCAAGATTATTATATACACCATATAATAATTTAAGATTATTACAATTACTTGCACTATCTATAGCTTCTTCATCAAACATAATAGCTGCAGGGCTTGCTCCTGCACCGCGAGCTACCATATAATTAACAGTTCTAATCGTCAAATCTTTAGATACATTATTATTAAACTTCGGCACATCACCTGTTGGGGCTTTTTCTAAAGATTGTGCAATCTTATATCCTGTCTCGCAGTCGTGAATTATTATAGCATCTGCAGTATCAATTAAATCTTTTGCCTTTATATCTTCTCCACTTCCACTATTATCTACTACAAGTTGTGCAGGAGTAACTGTTACCACCTGCGTCTTGTAATTAAGCGCTGTTGTATCAGGCGTTACTAATTCTTTCAAGAGTAAATCATTAACAGTTATTGCACTTGCCTCGTACACATAGTACACATTCTCAGTTCTAGTCATGTAGAGCTTATCCCCTACTTTCGCACTGGAAATTGGTCTTGTCTTAGTCTTATCATCCTCAACATAAGATATCTCAGTCTGGTTCTCCATGAAGATATTCTCATTATTATAATTATTATTAGGAACCCAGGCAAAATCACCTGTTGGGGTATAATAATAATTGTAAGCATCAGAACCTATTGCACCAGTATTGCTACTATAATCATATGAGAATTTTCTTTCGCCACCTAATCCGAAATCCAGGGCTCTAGAACAGGCAATACTACCATTAGGAACGTTTCCATAACCCACATATTGAAACTCTCCAACACAAGTCCAGCTAAAATTACCACCATTAGCAGGCACAAAGCATTTCTTACTTGAATTATAATTATAATTTCCAGTTCCATTAGTAACTCTGGTAAAATACCCAAACTCTGAATAAGCCATATCAGTTCCCGGCTGTCCAGGACCTTTATATGTATCGCTTTTTTCCATAAAACCAGATGACGGAGTTTTTCCAATAGATGACTGATCCTGCTTATAGACAAAAGCATCCTTCTTGTCTCCTACCGTAGATGTAGGGCTTTTATCTGTGGCAAATGCTCCTTCATAGATTGAAGTTGCAGAATCAGTAGCTCCGATAGCAAGAAGATTATTAGGCTCACATCCGTTAATAAGATATCCTACAGTTGCCGAATTAACATCAGGCACAATCTCAAGAATTGTATAAGGATTCTCGCTTGTTCCAAGAGTTTTACTAGTATCTTTACTTATATAATCAGGAAGCGGGCTTCCTCCAGAAGCCTGAATTACAACAGTTGTTGCCATTCCAATTACAACGCAGGTAATTAGAATTACAACTCCTATCACTATTCTAAATACTTTATTCCTGTTAGATATACTATTCATGCCCTTCTCCTTATACACAAATCTTAATATCTTATATATCTTTATTGGATTTACGTGCAAAATGCGTCCTATATGTTGCTATTTTCACAGATTAATCCTTTATTCTATATCTATATCGGTATATATGTTTTAATCTATATATTATAGATAAATCGGCGCTATGTAATAATAAGCATATACATTATAGATTATACCACAGAACTATCTTTGGGCGCAAAAAAGCTCCTTAAATTATTTATTTAAGGAGCAAGATTATTTAGCTATTTAGACCATATTCTCATAAGCCTCTACATTCTCTTCTATAGTTCTAATATTATCCGTAGCAATAACTGAATTTCTAATGGCTACTGTATTCTCTGCATCATACTTTCTATCATTAGCTTCATAATTAATTGTTGCCTTCGCCTTAGCCGGATTTTTAGCAAGGGACGGATTTGTAATCTTTTTACCCTCCGCATCAAAAAGCTCTATCTTAAAGTTAGTAACTAGACTTGCAAATACCTGAGAATCACCATCCTTAACCCACTCATTATTATCATCTAGATAGTAGTCTTGATAATAAATATTATGGCTACTACCAGAATTATCATAGTATATACTCGTCATAGTATATTCATGAGCAGCACCTTTGCTATATCTATATAAGTCTATTTGACTATCATTAGGCGTCCATATACCAGCATTTGTAATGAGTATATTACTCTCAAGCCTCTTCCATGTCATCTGTGACTCTGTCTGCACATTAACCTCATTGGAATTAGCCTTATATTGCCTCATTGACATAGAGAAAAATGCCGCAATAGCAACACCTACTATTGCAAATATAGCAATACTTACAATTAGCTCTACTAGAGTAAAACCCTTATTAAGTTGTGAGACCTTCTTACAATTATTCAATCTCATACACTCCTGTCTTAGTATATAAATGAATTACCTTCGTAGAATCGTTACATTTTATATAAATTTTATCAACATATACATTACTATTAGAATCACCTGTGGTTTCATACACAAATGTACCATCAGCATTAACACTTTTAATTATTGGTGTAAATGATCCATTTGTTCTGCTAAAGGAAAGCATTAACTTATCATTTTCTTCATCAATGGCAATAACATTTTCATTTTCACTATTCTCTATATGGTAGCTTACCTCTATAGCTGGCGACAATTTCTCAGAATGATTCTCACTGTCTTTCACATAGTATCTTCCGGAATCATCATCATATTCAAGGGTAAGATACGCATTTCCCTTAGTCATAGAGTAGTTCATTACATTATCAAGATATTTAGACACAAGGGTAGCACTTGACTTAGTCTTCTGATCCTCGCTATTTACAAATGCTACTACTACAGCAGTTGCAAGTATTACAACGATAATCATTATAACTATAAGTTCTACAAGAGAAAAACCTTGGTTATTAAGTTGTTGTCTCTTCAATTTGTCGCTCATACCTATTCCTTAAGAAATGTGTAACTTATTGTTTCGTCCAATTTCTATATGTAACATAATCTTTCATAGTAATATGACCACTATCTTCTTCTTTTCTTCCTGTTCCACCAAGGAGATATCTTGCAGCATTAATTACAAAGTTAGCTGCACAATCAGTACTGTCTTCTCCATCGTTATAAGCTGTTGCAATTAATGCCTTAGCAGCTTTATCCGGATTAGAAGTTATTGTATTACCAGAACGAACAATTACATCTCCTCCAGCAATAATCATACCTTCAAAATTATCAGCTACTATCACATCACCTGTTGCAATAATAACATTAACTTTGGCATCTGAATGCTTATTACCATCATTATCCTTTGTATTTCTAACACTATTCTCTAATGAAGCATTATATGTAACACTTCCGTCAACTACTACTGCAGCTTCTCCTGATGGATATACATAGTAGTTTGTTCCAGACAAACTATAAGTCTCATCACCAACTGTCGCTGTCTTAGTTATTAGATTATCAAATAAATCCTTATTCTTAGCTGCCTGAGATAATGTTGCATATCTCGTAGATAAGTTCTTATTAAGTGTATAATATGCATCCTGATAATAAGCAGACTGCTTAGAGTATTCAACATTTAAGTCAATTGTAAAATCAGGCTGTGTAATAATATCCGGAATAATTACAGGGTTAGTCTCTGTCGATAGAATATTTCCTGTAAAGTACATTCTAGTCTTATCATTAACATCTTTAGGTAGTTTGATTCCATAAGTTGCATAGTAATTAATATTACCTAGTAGTCTAGTATAATTAGTAAGAGTCGTATGATACAACTGATACCACAGATTATAAAATGCTTCTGCAGGAATATATGACTTATTCTGCTGTCCTGTAAAGTTATCACCAACAGTCTTAAACTCTAAGAATAGATATACCATTGTTCCACCATTCTCTGTTGCATAGAAACAAGGTTTTACACTTGGCAAATCTTCATCCTTAGTTACACCAATTGCTCTTGCAAATCCATTTAGAGACATTCCAATAGTAGGTTCTGCAAGATCGAAATTAACTATATCTGTAGGCTTAACCTGATCTTCGCTAGTATATTCATTAGCAGCCATAATCTCTTGTATAAGTCTCTTATATTGATCACCTGTCATAGGATTAGTAAGTCCATTAGAATAATTATCCATTCTAACGAGCTGACCATTCTCAACAACAGGCTTAAACTCAGCACCAACTAATGTTGAAGGTACAAGATAAGCTCTCTGATCTGATTTAAGCATCATAGACTGACCTGATACAACGTTATTACTCTCTCTTATACCATCTTTATCCCTAATATATGAGCCGTCTGAATTCTTCTTATATACTGATCCATCTTTACCACGAGAATCAATATATGCAGAACCACCAATTACCATAGTATTAAGGCCACTCATATCAAGTCCCGCATTAGAACCAGTTACAAGAATAGAACTAGAATATGATGGCATATCATCCTTAGCACCCTGTCTTACTTCTGAAGCATTTATCATTTGTTCTGATATAGCAACCCACGGATTACCGAACATTATAAGCTTACCCTTAAGAGTACTTCTTGCATTATTACCAAGAACCAGGTCATCTTTTATATAAAGAGATCCCGAGTTCATATTGAATTTTGCACCACTATCAAGAGTAACCTTATCTGACCAAAATGCCACATTATCAGTATTTACTTCCGCTCCATCAAGAAGGAAATTGCCACCGCTTATAACATTTGTCTCTTGTGTTCCATTTGCCTTGAAATTAACATAATTTGCAGTAATCTTGTCGTTCTTACCTAGATCTGAACCAAGATAAGCATTTCCAACAACATTAACAGTTCCCTTTGGAGCAAATGCCTTGTTAGCTATAAGCCCATAAGTTAAGATGTTATCAATTGAAGATGCATTCTGGAAGTTAACAGGTGGGTACTCTAACACAATATCTGTCTTAATCTCTGATACATAATTATTGGCATCAGTATATTTAACATGTACATTGGTAAGCTTTACGCCTTCTTTTGTCACATTAAAATGTGCATCATCAGCAGACGTCAGAATCTGCGCACCAACCCCATTATTATACTTTGTCTCCTTAAGATATCCCTCTAAAACGCTTATATTATAATTACCATTCTCGATAGTAAGCTTATTACGAAGATTGTCCTGGAAAATATCATCAAAATTCTCCGTCTTCTTCTCATCATCAAGATTGGAATAGTTAGCAAGGGTATCTAGATACGCCTCAGTTGTTGCTTTTGATTCATCAAGAGCTAGTCCTGCTCTTATCTCTTCTAATGCAGATTCAGCATCATAGAATGCTGTCTGACCTAACATATCTGCTCTCTTCATGTATACATTAAGAATTACAATTGCAAGGACAACTGTAACCAGAATTGCAACAATTGAAGATACAAGAAGGACAGTAACAAGACTGGATCCTTTTTCACGCTTATTGAGTTGTTGATGTAACCGTTCCAGAAGCTTCACTTTCTCTACTGTCTCCTATACCTTTGTATGCATTAACTGTTACTTTAAATACATGATCTCTAACTTCAACACCTGACAAATCTCTTATACCCATAAGCTGTCCTGCAGGATATGTGGTACCATTAATATTCTTCTCATAGGAATAATTGTCACCATGATTAGTATATGTCAGATTAAGTCGCGCATTTAACACCTTAGTCGAACTCATTGTCTGATACTGCTCTAATTTACTAATATCGCTAAGATCATCAATATTAGTTCTAATACTTGTTACCACATCAGGATTATCTCCTAGTGGTATCTCACTATCTGCTCTGTTTGGCTCTTTAAGTCGTACATTTACAAGATAATTAGCATTACGAGTATTCTTATCATTATAATGGCAATACTCGAAGAATGGAAAACTCTTATCAGCATCTGTTCCCGTAGTACTTGGCCACTCCTGCTTACATAGATAAACTGTACATTTATTACCCTTCTCATTAACAACAGTTATTGTCTCTCTCGCCTGTCTCTTAGTTCCATTATAGAGAGGATTGTAGAAGAGATATATACCGCGAAGGTCTATTTCTCCTGTTGTGTCCGTATATATAATCTGATCCTGGGTTGATACAGTATTAATCTTGGCTCCGCTAGGCATAGTATATATACTTCTTACCTTAACATCAGTTCCGCCCTTATCATTATTACTTATGGTAAGAACAATCTCACGATTGACAGAATCATATACATTCTGAAGAGTTTCTTTGTCTCTATTGCCAAGAAGAATCTCTGCAAGCTGCTCCACTTTACTGTTATCAGTAGTAGCATCTAATTCATAGAAACCATCATAAGCAGAGTTCATACCATAGATATTAGCCATCTTCTCCGCATTATAATCAGTAGCTTCATCTGTCTTATCATCAGTATAAGCCTTGGGATCAAGGATAGCTTCAACTGTATAATCTACTCCATCTGATACTTGTGTAGTTGTATAAAGATAGGTTCCATCATCCTGCTTAACACTATTAGCGATAACAGAATCCACATCACGACTTCGTATATCTTCCATTACGTTAGTCGCAGCGAATTTTGCTCTTTGGGCTTCCTTAGTCGATGCATTGATTCTTGTTGTTGTAAGAAATGCCATAAGAAATGGCGTTACTATTACAGCAAGAATTGCAACTGCAACAAGAAGTTCAAGAAGGGAGAAACCTTTATTATTACCCTTTTTCTCCATTAATTACTCCTTAATTAATTGAATGGAATATATCTGCTGAACCTTTGTTTACTTCTGGCATAATTACATGTCCATTAACTGGATTATCTTTATATTGTAATGAATAAAAGTTAATAGTCATGGTTCCAAGCAGATGTCCTGTCTCCTCGTCAAATGTTAATGTTACATTCTCTACATTTTTCTTAAGAGGACTTGAGAAAAGTGCTGAGAATAACTGCTTTATTCCTATATAGCTTACTTCAAATGCGCAATCAACTGGTGTTGCATATAAATCATACTTCTCTGAAGTCACTACAGCGTTGCCACCGGTCGCTGTTGAGTTAGTGCTGTTAGTAGAATTGCTCTTACTTGCGTTAGAACTACTTGAGCTAGTATTAGAACTTGAGCTGCTATTCGCACTACTTGAATTACTGCTAGAACTACTTTTAGCACTGCTATTAGAACTTGAACTACTATTAGCACTACTAGAACTACTATTAGATTTCGAACTACTTGAGCTATTAGCAGTACTGCTTGTACTGTTAGAGCTACTTGAGTTAGATGAACCCTTATTCGTAGCCGTAGCTTTACTTGTCTTATCAGTATTATCTGTTACGAAATTACTATTGTTAACAGATACATCTGTGAATTTAATTCCTGTTGCTAATTCTAATTCAGATAATGTAAATATCATATCTTCAGGGAATACATCCGCAGGATATTTTGCTAGAATTGTCTTAGTATCAGTCTCATACTTTATAGTATTCTTCTTATTCTGCTCCTTGTTTTTATCCATTTCCTTTAATGAAGATAATTCTTTGTCAAGCTTCTCTACTTCTTTCTGAGTAGTCATAGCACTTGTGTACAAAGGTTTAAATATCCAAAGTCCTGCCACCACTAGAATTAGGACGCTTATTAGATATATTAAGATTTTTTGTGTTTTCTTAGGTATTTTCTCATTTATCTCATCTTTTAATTGATCTAACATAACAAACCTCCTTTCTAGTTAGTTGAATCAGTCTTATATGTTGCTTTAATTGTTGCTGTATATTGTGTAAGTCCCACATCATTGGTGGTTGACTTAATATCTATGGTATCCGATACCGTTACAGAATTAAATGTTCTAAAGCTTGATACAAATTCAGCAATAGAAGCCTTCGAATTAGAAGCAACATCCACTGCAACTGCTTCAGAATCAGCATCAATTGCGGTGACAACTACATCACTTGGAAGTGCTGATTCCATCTCACCAAGGAGATTAAGGAATGCATCGTTAGCAACACTAGAGAGTTTCTCAATGTTTGCTGCAGCATCATAATTAACCTTTGCCTTCTGATACTTGTCATTTATCTCTTTCGCCTCTTGAAGAGAATCTATCTCATCATTAATGTTATCTTTCTTAATACTGAAGAAGACTTTAAGCCCCACACCTGCAAGTATAAGCACAAGGGCTATAATTGAGGCACCAATAAGGACTTTCTTAGCAACAGAGAAGTCATCATCAGCTTTAACTAAGTCTGACTTGTCAAATGTAAGTCCCTTCTTGCCCTTGCTACTCTCAATTACAGTATTATTAGCATTTGCTGATGAAGAAAGGGTTGAAAGATATATTCCAAGATTAGCAACATTATTCTTATTAGCTACGTCTCGAAGGACTGTATTATCTGCAAGAACAAGTTCTCTGTTAAGCTCATTAGCAAGAAGTGCCGGAAATCCTTTGAGATATGTTGCAAGACCACTTATTATCACCTTGTCAATATCCTCATCAGAGTGTTGTGACATATAGTAATCAATAAATCGTGTTAAGTTACCAATTACAAATCTTACTTCTTCAGTAGCAGCATCCTTAACTTTATCTTCCTCGTCCTCACTATCCGGTCCATCTAATCTCTTATAGAAGCATTCAGTACTACAAGCCTTCTCAAAGACTTTATCAAATGCCAGGTTGTCTCCTAGGAGATTTTCTTCCTTCAAAGCCAAAAGTGCTTCATCTATTCCAAATGGAATCATTCGCTGAAGCATAATATCTCCGCCCTTAACAATTGTAAGATAAGTACATATAGATTCAACATTAATACTTATGGTTGTTCCAACAGGGTAATTCTCTCTTATAACCTTTGCAATACCATTCTCTACAAGTTCAATATCAGTAAGAGTGAGGCCACAGAATTCAGCTAATGTCTCGTATCCCTTAATAATGTTATTAGGTATGGCAAAAAGCTGAGCACGAACCTGTCCATTATCATTTGTACCATTATTTCTATAGGTAAACTTGTAATTATCGCCACTATTAGGGAAGAAGGTACCAGAATTAGTATTAATATATTCCTTAATCTTATTGTCCTTCATCTTAGGCATTTCTTCTTCTTTGTTACCAATATTAGTAGCCTGAATAACAAAGATTACCTTCTTAGTCTTGATGCCATGTTCTTTGAGACCATCTTCAAGTCTTAGTTTAAATGTGGGATTACTTTTGACATTGCCATTCTCAAAAGTATCTTCCGGCGTCTCAAAATAAAATGCATTATAAACCACGTTAGTGGATTTTCTTTCGGTCTCAACTACTTTAGTAAGATGAGGTCCGATTTCAATGCTTAACACTTTTTCTGCCATTTTCCTTCTCCTTCGTGATCTTATTCTTCATTATTATGCATTGCCATAGTGTTTTTCATCACATTATGCATTGCCATAGTGTTTTTCATCACATTATGCATTGCCATACATAACACTTTATACATTATGCATTACCATAATGTACTTCATCACATTATGCGTTGCCATACACTCTTATATAAGGTAGTACTTCGCTAATACTATGTAAGAAATTACAATATACTCTCTATCAATATTATGACGCCTACCGGTGCAAAATCCGACATCCTGTCGGTTTGCACCTACTCGTGACATCCATGTCACGAGTTAGCCTCATAGATGTAATTTCTAACATACTATAAGCTCGTACTAATATATATAAGAGTGTATGGCAATACATAATGTAATATATAAATTTTCTGGTAATGCATAATGTAGTATATGACTTTTCTGATAATGCATAATGTGTAAAGTATTATGCTATGCCAATTATGGAGAGATATGCGTTAATAATATAATCTCCAAATAATACTGCTATCATTATTCCAGCAGACAGGTAAGGCCCCATAGCAAGGACTTTACCTTCACCAGATACTTTCATTCTGATTATATGAATTATTGATCCAATAATACAACCTAGTACAAAGGCCAGCAAAATATTCTTCCATCCAAGTAATAGTCCTGCTGCTGCCATTAGCTTCACATCACCACCGCCAATTGCCTTACCCTTACTAATAATTAGAAGTAGCCAAAGTGGAATGCTTACACATACAAGTCCAATTACATATACATACCAATTCTCTAAATCAAGAAATATATGTCCCACCCCAAGGACTAATATAAATATATTAATTCCCAGAGGTATCTCAAATGTACGCCAATCAATTACTGTAAGTACAAGTAAAGCCGAGAATAAGAGGCAATATATAAGCGCCTCAATCCAGCTTATTAAATCAAGATTATATATATCTGCAAATCTTATAAATATCAAGACATACGCTATACCATTTATAGCCTCTACAATTGGATATTGAATTGACACCTTGCTACCGCATTTCCTGCATTTTCCACCAAGAAATATGTAACTAAACAAAGGTATCAAGTCGTACCACTTAAGATTGTATCCACAAGACATACAATGACTTGGTACAACAACAATAGACTCACCCCTAGGTATACGTATAATACATACATTAAGAAATGAGCCAATTATTATTCCAAGTAGAAATACAAAAACAAAAAATAATAATAAGCCTAACATATCTAGTTCCTATTTGTTCTTATATTGTTCAGCTTGTGATGGATTTATAAGATTGTAAGTTCTATCGTCTCCAATATATACAGCAACTGAATTGCCCTGCTTAACATAATAATATGTAAATGGGGCTCCCTTCTCAACAGCATCACCCTCTGCATAAGGTTGTGTCGTCAAATTAGGAACTGTATCATGATTTGCAACTACCGGTGTTCCTACAATAATAGTTGGTTGTCCACTAGCTACGTCATCTAGAACCTTATTAGCTATTGACTTAGCTGTTTCAACGTCATTAGCTCTTCGATTCTCTTCTAAATGTTTTAGACCAATTGGTGTAAATATTGCAAATAATACTACTATTAATGCAATAACAACAATTAACACAATTAGTCCCTTTGACTTCTTCTCATCCTCTCTCATTAACTCATATCACCCTTCTTATTTTTTTATATAATTACTTATATTAGCTATACCTTTATCATGTATGCAAAAGCATAGCTAGTATAAGCAAAATCAAATTATCAAATCACATTCCGTCCACCCGCCGTGCACAGCGGGTGGTTGGGAATAAATAGGGTTGTGTGATATATGTCGTTAGCCTGCAAAGCAGGGTGACGACAGCATATGCACGAAGTGCATTGCGTTCATTAGCCATAAGGGGAACCACTATATAGTGGGGGATGCCTTATAGCTTGGCTTCATCTCATGATGTGAAATGTTGCGCTATCCCTTTATTAAGACTTTGACAAAATGTCTGTGCCCTTGTCATTTGACGCTAAATTATGGATTTGTTTGAGTTTGTGCAGTTGGGAATTCTCCTTCTTTAGCATCTTTATAAGCTTTTGCATTATCTTCATTAGTAAGATCTCCAGACCATACTCCATTTGTCTGAGTACCCTTCGCACCATCTACATATACAATGGCTTTGTTTGTGTTCGCATCGTATTCAAAATAAAAATCCTTTTTTGAACCTACAGCGTCGCCCTTTGTTTGTATATTTTCTTTAATTGCTGAAGGTGTACCACTTGCAACTTTAGTTGCTCCACTAAATGTTTTACCATCTGCGGCATCTGCTACAACTGACTCAGCAATTGAGTTAGCATTCTGTACATCAGTAGATCTTCTTGAAGACTCGATGTACTTTGAGAATACAGGAGCAAGAACTGCTACAAGTACTACCATGATAGCAATAACAACGATTAACTCAACAAGAGAGAAACCTTTGTTATTCTTTTGTTTTTTGTTTAAAAACTTCATACGCGTTTTCTCCTTTACTTTTTTTATAAATAATTATTTATATTAAAATGCATGCCCTATTCATGCATCTTAATCTCTTATTTTTTTAGGGGCATTGATTACCTCTATCGCCCAATTCATAATCTCCTTACAGTACTTTCCAGCTTTAATTACATCAGACTCATCAGCCGGAAACTCATTAGGATATCTTGGTTCAGATGCATATATAGATATATCTGAGGCCATAGTTTTAATCTTATCTGTTAACTCAATGCCCTTATCATTTTTTACAAGATTTTTCACTTGATTAAGAAGGAACTCTACATCATGCACCTTTGATATACCACCAGGAGTTTTATAATAAACTATCAATGCTTTTGCAATCTTTTCGGCAGCTTGTTGATAATGATAGCATATAATATTATATGGTCTTGGATGCAAAGGTGCTTCTGTTAGATACTTTGCGCAATCATAATCACTCTGTGCATATAACATCCATGCTTTGTATTCATCTTCCGAATCAATTATACTTACAGATACACTGCTTTCCTTTTTATTATCCACTATCAGTTATCTCCTCAAACTGCTAATTTCTCTCATATAGCAGTATACCATCTCTTTCAACTTCTCCTTCGACCATCAATGTATAGTCTACTCTTCGCTTTGCTTCAAACCTTGAGTTCGTTCCTACTATTATGTCTACCGGACGTTTTTTCACATCTATAGATGCCCTACGAGCCTGCCTTGTAGTTTCTCTGATATCTCGCTCATCATCAACTACAATATAGAAATCATAGTCGCTTTCATCCGTATATGAACCCTTAGCAAACGAGCCAAATAGCATAACTTTAGAAGGATTAATCTGTTCTACAAACAGCTTCGTCAACTCTTGTATATTATCGACATAATCTTTGTCTTTTATTATTTTTAAACCTTCTATACCAGTCATATCTATGCCACCTTACCGCCTTTTACATATTACCCATCTGCTGGTACATTGAAATCATTGGACTCATTACAGCTGCAATCAGGATTCCAACAAGGGCTGCCATGATTAGGATAATCATTGGCTCTAGTGCTGCCATTACGGTTTCAGTTGTCATCTTAACTTCTTCATCGTAGTAATCCGCAAGCTTTGTAAGCATTTCCTCAAGTTCACCAGTGTTCTCACCAATCTCAACCATATAGTCAACCATAGGCGGATATATTCCTGATTTCTTAAGGGATACCGATAGTGGTATACCACGAGATACTTCCTCGGCTGTCTTCTTAAGCGCCCTCTTATATACCTCGTTAGACATTGTATCGGCAACAATCTCTATTGCCTCAACTAGTGGTAGTCCAGATATTACAAGAGTTGATAATGTTCTGGCAAATAATGAACATGCTGTCTTAGTGTTTAGTTTTCCAATAAGTGGAAATTTAAGTGCCAGCTTAGCAAAGAACATCTTACCATTATCAGTTCTCTTGAACATTCTAATTGCAATAACAAGAAGAACAATTATGGCAATAGCTATATACCAATAGGCAACAAGCCAATCAGACATTGCTATTACAGCTTTGGTAATACCTGGAAGTTCCATGTCCATAGAATCGAACATTTCCATATAGCTTGGAACAACCTTAACAAGCATGAATACAGATACAACAACTGATACAATAGCTACAATTATTGGATACATTGCTGCTTTTCTAACCATACCTTCTGTTCTTGCAGCTTTTTCAAAATGTTCTGACATACGTTCAAATGCTATTTCTAATTTACCAGAAGCTTCACCAGCCTTAACCATACTAACCATGATTTGTGGGAATATCTTCTTTTGGCGTCCCATAGCATTTCCTAGGGACTCACCCTTCATAATATCAGTCTGGACTTCTCTTAAGGCTTTCGCCATGTATTTATTCTCAGTCTGTCCAGATAACATATCGAGAGCTGCTATAACAGTTACACCAGAGGATAACATTGATACAAATTGCCTACAGAAAACTGACAAATCTCTTGGCTTAACCAGACGGCCAAATGTTATATTAATTTCCCTAGTAAGGGCATTAGCTTCTTTTACACTTAATACAACAAGACCTTCGGCTGTTACAGTTTCTACTGCCATTTGTGGTGTATCAGCTACAACATTTCCCTTTTTCTCTTTTCCATTGGCATCCTGTGCCACGTAAGTAAATTCTGGCATCTTTTTCTCCCGAATAGTAAAAACCTAGTTTAAAATATATTAATCTTTCTCATTATTGACTCTGAATCATGAGCAAAACTAATTGCATCTTCCCCTGATACAACGCCCTTCATATAAAGCTCATATATAGCATCATCCATTGTAATCATACCTTCTCTCTTACTTGTCTGAATTGTGGAAGGTATCTGGAAGGCTTTTCCTTCTCTTATAAGATTGGATATTGCAGGATTAGAAAGCATAACTTCAAATGCTGCAACTCTTCCTTTACCGCCATCCCTTGGAAGTAGCTGTTGTGCTACTACTCCCTGCAGAACAGATGCAAGCTGAACCCTAATCTGTTGCTGCTGATATGGTGGAAATACGTCAATTATTCTATCAATTGTAGAGGCAGCGGAATTAGTATGTAGTGTGGAGAATACCAAGTGTCCTGTCTCTGCAGCTGTAATTGCTGTCTCAATTGTCTCTAAATCTCTCATCTCTCCAACAAGAATAACATCTGGATCTTGCCTTAGTGCTGCTCGAAGTGCATTAGCATATGATTTGGAATCATATCCAATCTCTCTTTGAAGGACTATTCCTTTACCATGCTTATGCAAATATTCTATTGGATCTTCTAGTGTAATAATAGTCTTAGCATAGGTCTTAGCAATCTTACTAATAAGAGCAGCAAGTGTTGTTGATTTACCAGAACCAGTAGCTCCTGTAACTAATACAAGTCCTCTCTTCTTATCAGCTAAGTCAATAACTGACTGAGGAAGTCCGATTTTCTCAGCATCTGGCACTTCAAATGACAATATACGAAGAGCCATTGCATAAGTACCACGTTGCCTAAACACATTTAACCTAAGACGAGAAAACCCGGGAACAGAATATGCAAAATCAATCTCTCCCATCTCCTCTAATTCTTCTAGTTGCGTCTCATCTAACATAACCTCAAGAAGTTCATCTATCTCAAAAGGCTTGAATGCCATGCCCTCTAGAGGTATCAAAGCACCATCTACTCTAAGCATAACTGGTGATGCTGGTGCCAAATGTATATCTGAACTATTAAGTTTTTTTGCTTCAGTAAGTATCTCTACAAATTTCTGAAGTTTTGGATCAAGCTCCTCAACTGATTGTGTTGATACAGGTGCGACTAACGGCATGATTTATCTCCTAATTCTCAAATGTTATTCTCATTACTTCCTGGAATGATGTAATACCCTTATCTAGTAATCTAAGGGCGTTTTGACGAAGAGTAACCATTCCTTCGGATATCGCAACTTCTTTTATTTCATCAGCTGAGCTTCCTTTATGAATCATTTCTTTAACTTTAGGTGTAACTGTTAGAATCTCGTATACACCAATTCGTCCACTATAACCTGTCTGTCCACATTTATCACAGCCACAAGGCTTATACATCTTATATGGTTTAGATTCATCAAGCCCCATAAGATGCTTCTCTTCAATAGTAGCTTCTACTTCTTCTTTACATTCATCACACAATTTACGAACAAGACGCTGTGCAATAACTCCGAATATCGAATCTGCAAGTAGATAACTATCAACTCCCATATCCATTAGACGACTCATAGCACCTGCAGATGAATTGGTGTGAAGTGTTGATACAACAAGGTGTCCGGTAACAGATGCCTGAACAGCAATCTCTGCCGTCTCACCGTCACGAATCTCACCAATCATGATAATATCAGGATCCTGTCTAAGAATTGAACGAAGAGCAGATGCGAATGTAAGCTCTGCTTTGGTATTAACCTGAACCTGATTAATTCCGTATATATTAGCTTCTACAGGGTCCTCAACTGTTACAATATTAACGTCTTCTGAATTAAGTTCATTTAACACAGTATAAAGTGTTGTAGATTTACCAGAACCTGTAGGACCAGTAACAAGAAAGATTCCATTAGGGTTATGAAGTAATTTATTGAACTTCTCTTCATCCTCAGGTGTAAGACCCAGATCTCTCTTATCTCTATTAAGGGCCTTCTTCTGAGCAAGACGCATAACGCATTTCTCGCCAAATACTGTTGGAAGCATTGATACACGAACGTCATATTCAATGTGATCTACAACCATTGACATACGACCATCTTGCGGTTTTCTTTTCTCGGAAATGTCCATTCCAGATACAATCTTAATACGAGCTGTAATAGCATTAGCCATCTCAGTCTCATAACGAAATCTCTCATGAAGGACACCATCAATACGAAATCGAACTCTAATAGAATTCTCTAATGCCTCTATATGAATATCGGAAGCACGCTGTCTAGCAGCCTGCTGCATCATCTGACGAACTAATTGAACAACAGGAGAATTATCTACCTGATCAGATAACACATCATCTTCTTCCTCTTCTTCTTCACCGAAATCACGACGATGTTCCGACTTGAAACGCTCCATAACCTTACGAGTCTCAACGTCTGTATAATATTTATCAAGGGCTGATTCAATCTCGAATCTAGATGCCACGCATGGATCAACCTGAAGATTAGTAACAATAGCAAAGTCATCGAAAGCTTTAATATCCATAGGATCAGCCATTGCCACCTTAACCATATTGATATTGTTCTTGGAATAATCTAGAGGAATCATTACAAACTTACGAAGGACTTCGCCTGGAATGGTCTTAAGCAGTTCTTCATTAATCTTGTATTCTTCAAGATGAACTCTTGGTAGTCCTAATTGATTAGATAAGGCATCTGCTACACTTTCCTGTGTAACATAGCCAAGTTGAATTAATTTCTCGCCAAGAAGCATTCCATCTTCTTTGGCCGCTTTAAGAGCAAATTCGATTTGTTCTTCTGTAACTAGCCCCTCATCGAGGAGCATGTCCCCCATACGTTTACGTTCTCTTCTCATTGTTCCCTCACAATACTTTGTAATATATAAGGAGTCTCGCTTAATATAATTACACTTCGCGAAACACAAAAATAGCTCGAAATAAGCCGGGTTCTGTCTAGAGTGATCATCTATCTATTACAACTGTCGCCAATTGTCTCAAGCCTCATACCATGAGTAACGACGGGCCGCCGTATCTACTCATATTCGAGTTGCTTCGGATGGGGTTTACAATGCCCTATCTGTTACCAGATAAGCGGTAGTCTCTTACACTGCCATTTCACCTTTTCCATATATACATATGGTAGTATACTTTCTGTTGCACTTTCCTTAGAGTTGCCTCCACCGGACGTTATCCGGCATCCTGCCCTGCGAAGCCCGGACTTTCCTCAAACGCATATTAATTCGAGTCGTAAAAAACTAGTATAGCGTTCGCGACCACTTTTCGAACTATCACTAATTAATTATATCATAATTCTACTTATTATCATACGAAAAAACATTAATTAATCCTTTTAAATAAAGGTTTTTTCTAGACTTTATATACCCCTCCGCCAATAAATTCTCTCAAGATTGAGGTATTAGGTACATCATCACTCGGAAGTGGCATAAAATATTCAAGTAATTTGATTAATCTATTAGCCTCTATATACTCAGGTGATGAAGAATCTACTGCATATAATTGTGGCAATGCATACACCTTCAATACAGACAGCTCATAGATTAGGGCAGAATTAATAACAAAATCTGCTTCTTCCTGGAATGTAAATATATTCTTAGTCTCTCCTCTTCGAACAGAATTCCACATAGCAAGAGTCCCTTGGGCAGAAGTTCCACGAGTACGAGAGTCTCTTACAATCCTTCTAATAAGCCTTACATCTGCAGTTGATAATGGATTATGCTCATCAATAGCAAGCTGAGTCAAGGCACTAATGTATATCTTGTACTTACTCTCTTTTGGTAGAGAATGAGATAATTTGTCATTAAGACCATGAATACCTTCAATAACAAGTACATCTTCTTCACCAAGCTGCAGATATTTATTATTATATTCTCTCTTTCCTGTCTTAAAATTAAATGTAGGAAGAAGAACTCTTTCACCCTCTAGAAGTTTAAGCATATCGCTATTAAAAAGCTCTATATCAATACCTTCTACACATTCAAAATCCTTCTCACCAAACTCATCTAAAGGAATCTTATCCCTGTCAACATAATAATCATCTAATGGTATAGGATGTGGCTTTAGACCTAGTCCCTTTAATTGAGTAGATAATTTATGGGAAAAGGTTGTCTTTCCAGAAGAAGATGGTCCCGCAATCATAATAAACTTCTTAGATCTGTTCTCTGAAATAGCATTGGCAATATCACCTATCTGCTTCTCCATATACGCTTCACTAATCAGAATAATATCATGACCGTCGCCCCTAACAATACTATCATTTAGAGCGCCAACTGTTTCCACTCCAATAGATCGTGCCCAGGTTGTTGCAGATGCATATTGATTACAAAGCTTAATAGAAGGGTTGAATGTTCTAATTTCGCTTGTAAATCTTCCAGGAAACTGCACAACAAATCCTTCGTTAAATTTAATCAACTTAAACACTTCAAGATGTCTTGTGGATGGTGCCATAAATCCGTAGAAATAATCATAGCACTCCCCTAATCTATATACATTAATGTTAGAGCTGGTTCTGTATTTGAGAAGAGTTTCCTTCTCTGGCATATCCATACTATGAAATAATTTCTTTGCCTCTTTAGTCTTCATAACGACTTTCTCAATAGGGAGGTCAAGCTCAACTATTTCGCGCATCCTTTTCTCAACATTTTCAACAAATTCCTCTGTTGACTCTATAACGCATGACTCTTTTTCATCGATATTCCTCTTAACAAGTTGACAAAAATACCCGTTATCAATAGAACGTAGAACCTGAACATCATATTGAAAATCTTTATAAAGGTCGTATATCGCCTTCTGAAGAAGAAGAATGACACTTCTTCTGTAAGCTTTTCGTCCATTTTTATCGCTCGTATTAATAAATTTAATAGTGCCATCTTCAGTAAGGACACTATTTAACTCTTTAAGCTTGTTATTATACTCGCAAAGAATATATGGATATTCATCCTTTGGTTGAAATTCTTTGGCAATTTCAATAATCCTGGTGCCTTCGTGATATTCTTTAGTCGTATCACCAACAGTAATTTTATACATATGCCCCCTCCTTATCAGTCTAACTAGCAAGCCTACTCTTTTTAAAGCGTATAGTAAGGATTACATTTCTCCTCAGTAAATATCTTAATACCAGATAGATCATGGCCATCCCCCAGATAATAAGCCATATAATCTATAAACAGGTGTTCAAGTCCGTAATGTCCGGCATCAATTATAGCCATTCCTCTAGCTACAGAATCAATACCATCATGATGTCCAATATCTCCTGTAATTAGAACATCTGCTCCCTGTTCTATAGCATTATCAATCTCACTCTTTCCTGAACCTGGACTAATTGCAATCTTCTGTACCTTAGAATCAACATCTCCATATACTCTTACTGCATCAACTTTGAACTTCTTCTTAATTTCAGCAGCAAGCTTCTTAAGTTTGATAGGTACAGCAAAATTACCTATTCTGCCTATCCCTTCCTCGCCATGTGAAATATCTAATGGAAGGGCATCAATTAATCCTAAAGCCTCTTGCGCCAATGCCCCCATACCATATACATCAAAATTAGTATGAATTGCATAGTAGGCCATATCGTTTTTTACAAGGGATATAACTCTTCGTCCAATAAAATCATCAGATGTAATGCTTTTCATCCCTGAGAAAATAAGGGGATGATGAGTAATTAACATATCTGCCTTTACATCTGCTGCATGTTTTATAACTTCATCCGTTGCATCTAATGCAATATAAATCCTCTTAACTTCTTTATTAGCATCTCCTACAAGAAGTCCAACATTGTCCCATTCCATTGCGGCATCAATTGGAGATTGTCTCTCAAGTTTATCAATTACATCCTGTACTATCATAATACCCCCATATATACAACAACTTATCTATTGTATTTTATAATCATTCTATCTATAGTTTCCATTTCTTTTCGTAAAATGTCAAGTCTATAATTATCAGGAGAACCTATAATCATATTATCGGCTGCTTTCCTTATAGAATTATAATAAGAGACAAGATATTCTCTATATATCTCATCTCTTCTCTCTAACAATATATCACTATAATAGAACTCCAGATTAATCAAATCATCATTTAACATCTGCGAATTATTCCCTGCATTTCTTATCTTCCATGCAAAATAGAATTTATTAGAATCCTTGGTGCATACCTCATCTTCTATGGAATATCCATTATTACAAAGGAAACCATATAGTTTCATATACTCACTCTGGGGCTGCAATATTATCTGGGAAATGTCTCTTAGAACATCTTCTCCATCTTCAAATATATGCATCATTACATTGCCACCCATTCCACATATAGTCATGGCGTCAGTTTCCATTTTCTTAAGATTTCTAACGCCATCACTTTGTCTGGTTTCTACAACAGACTCCATATCATATTTTATTATGTTTTCTACTGCCTTATCTAGAGGCCCCTTCTTGATATCCATAGCAATAGCCTTATGAAATAAACCATTATCTATAAGATAAATAGGAAGATAGGCATGGTCACAACCCACATCACATATAACATTTCCCTTATCAAGAAGAGACGACACCATATAAAGTCTCTTAGACAACTTAATCATTCTATAATCCTTTGTAACTATGATTCAAGATAATCTTTTAACTTTCTACTACGACTTGGATGACGAAGCTTCCTTAATGCTTTAGCTTCAATCTGTCTAATACGCTCACGAGTTACGCTAAATTCTTTACCAACTTCTTCAAGTGTACGGCTTCTTCCATCTTCAAGACCAAAACGAAGAATAAGGACTTTCTTCTCTCTTTCTGTAAGAGTCTCAAGCACTTCTTCTAACTGTTCTCTAAGAAGAGTCTGAGTTGCAGCTTCAGCAGGGACTGGTACATTATCATCCTGAATAAAGTCACCAAGATGAGAGTCCTCCTCTTCACCAATTGGTGTCTCTAGCGATACAGGCTCTTGACTAATCTTAAGAATTTCTCTAACCTTTTCTACAGAAATACCCATTTCTTCTGCGATTTCTTCTGATGTAGCCTCTCTTCCAAGTTCTTGTAATAACTGTCTTGACACACGAATAAGCTTATTAATTGTCTCAACCATATGAACTGGTATACGAATTGTACGAGCCTGATCTGCAATAGCTCTAGTTATAGCCTGTCTAATCCACCATGTAGCATATGTTGAGAATTTATAACCCTTAGTATAATCGAACTTCTCAACAGCCTTAACAAGACCAAGATTTCCTTCCTGAATTAAGTCAAGGAAAAGCATTCCACGACCAACATAACGCTTAGCAATACTTACAACGAGACGAAGATTAGCTCCTGTAAGCTTTTGCTTTGCTTCGTTACCTATATCAACAATAACTCTCTTCTCTGATATTTCTTTGTTAAGTTCTTCTATCTCTTCTTCTGAAAGAGGATTCTCAGCGCCCTCCTCTGTTCCTTCACGAAGTCTCTTCTGAAGTTCTTTCATTTCCTCGTTAGCCTTAATGCCATCTTCCATCTTCATAGCAAGCTCTCGCTCTTCATCGGCAGTAAGAAGTTGAACCTGACCAATATCCTTAAGATACATTCTAACAGGATCTTCTGTGCTTACGCCTTCTGCCACAGTAAGATCTAGAGCCTCTTTGGCATCATCTCCATCAAGTTCTAAGTCTTCTTCGCTTTCATCTTCACGAATAACTGCAATCTGCTTACTCTCGAGATAATCAATTGCTCCTTCTAGAAGAGTGGAATCAATAGCATCATTTTTGAAGAAATCTTCTATTTCATGATACTCTAGTATACCCTTTTCCTTACCAATATCTGCCAGTTTCTCCAGCTTCTCGTAGTATTCTGCCTTGCTTAAAGTATCTCCAGATGGGGCACTGGCACCTTCTAATTCACCAGTATCTCCAACGCCACTAAGGCCTCCTACAATATCACTAATTCCATCATCGTAGTCCTCATCAGTGATAACATCAATAGACGAGATATCTTCGTCGAAATTGTCAAGATCTTCTTCTGGGATGTCTTCTTCTACTGCGATTTCATCAAATTCTTCATCGTAGTCCTCATCCTCGTCATATTCTTCATCTTCATCATATTCTTCGTCGAACTCATCTTCATCGTATTCTTCATTTTCAAGTTCTTCATCTAATCCTTCTACTTCTTCGATTATTTCTTCCTTTTTCTTTCTAGCCATAACAATCTCCTTTATAAATGTGTTTTAACCATAAGCCCTGTCACAAGAGGTCAATATCACGCAAATTCCTAATATCTTCTTTAATCTTCCTAATCCTTTTTCCTGCTCCAGGCTTGGTCTTATCAACATTATTCAAGCCTTCATTCTTTAGTTTGATTAGAGTTTCTTTAAGAAGAGTCTCTTTGTCCTTCTTACTTTCTAATCCTTCTATCTTAGTATGGAGCATCTTGGCAATCTCCTGATGTGCTTCATTATCTTCGAAAGCACACATTATAGATGCAGGTTCAAACTCTTTATTCTCAGAAAGTGCAGCAAACATCTCTGTTGCTATATCTCTATATAGTCCTTCTGAAAAATCAAGAGGCTCAAGATAATTACTAATTGCATTATATAGAGCCGGCTCATCAAGAAGCCATGTAAGAAGAATGCCTTCTGTTTCTTTCAAGCCCTCTTTACCCTTGTTCTTAGCATCTGTCTTCTTTGGAAATGCACTTACTTCAGAAGACTCATTATCGTTATAAAAATCAGACTTAGAATATCCCTTATACACTTCCTCTTGTATAGCATTAAGTTCATCCTTATTCTTAGACACATCACGAACAAGCTCTCTTAAGCTATCAGGGCTAACATTATACATATCGGCAAGAACTACAATATAATTCTCCCTTTCAATCTCTGTTGGAATAGTAATAATTCGCCCTGCCATATTACGAAAGAACCTGTTATTCTCTTCAGGATCATTAACATCAAAGTCCTCTCGACGCTTTCTTATTGCAAATAGGAAGCTGTTCTCAGCATTTTTAATCCTTTCTTCGAAAGCCTCTGCACCCTTTGCCTTAATATATTCGTCAGGGTCTTTGTATTCTTCCATTGTTATAACTTTGCAATCCACTTCAAGAAGCCTCATCATGCCAATTGCTCGAAGGGCTGCATCGACGCCAGCATAATCACTATCAAAGCATATATATATCTTCTTATGTGAATCTTTGAGTTTCTTAACATGTTGCTTAGTAAGGGCTGTTCCAAGTGCTGCAATTGCATTATCAAATCCAGCTCTATGAAGGGCAATAACATCCATATATCCTTCACATAATATGAACATGTCCCGACGAGTCCTTTTAGCAACATTAAAGCCATATATGGTATTTCTCTTCTCAAATATCTCATTTTCACGAGAATTAAGATATTTGGGCTTAGAATCGTCAAGGACACGACCACCAAGAGCTATAGGATTACCATTGGCATCAAGAATCGGAAACATCACTCGATTAATAAAATAATCTCTTGGTCCCTTCTTCTCATCAAATACCACAAGACCGGCATCCTTCATAATCTCTTCTTCGTAGCCCTTGCTCTTAAGGAATTGATACAAGCTATCCCATTTCTTATCAGCATATCCAAGGGCAAAAATCTTCATGGTATCATCGTCGAGATTTCGCGCCTTGGCAAAATAATCCATTCCAACTTTACCGCCACTTGAATGGAGCCTTGCATAATAGTAATTCGCAGCATCCTTATATATATTCTTAAGCTTTGTTCGCTTCGTCTGCCTTGCCTTCTGGGCATTAGTCATAGGTTGCTTAGGCAGGGCATAACCGCACCGATTAGCCAATTCTTCCACTGCCTCTGGAAATGTGTATTTGTTATATTCCATAAGAAATGTATATACATTTCCACCCATATGACATCCGAAGCAATAAAACATCTGCTTACTTCTGGTTACAGAAAAGGATGGTGAATTCTCATTATGGAAAGGACACAAGCCAAAATAATTAGAGCCACTCTTTTTAAGTTGTACATACGACGAGATTACATCTACAATATCGTTCCTAGAACGAACTTCTTCAATAACCTCTTCAGAATACATTGGCATAATGCACCTCTAGAAATTGTCTACATGCCATGCAGTAGGCATATAATACTCATTAAATTTGCTAATTGCATATTGATCCGTCATACCTGCAATATAATCGCAGACCACCCTGTCTTTTGCTTCACCTTCATTAAGCATGTTTCTAAACTTATCAGGAATAGAATCAATATTCTCCATATAATACTCAAACAACTGCTCTATCATACGACGAGCTTTAACTTCTTCTGCTTTGGCAATCTCATTCTTATATACATGTTCGAACATAAACTTACGAAGGTCAAACATTGCCTGGCTTATTTCATCCGACATACTTATCTTCTCATTATTCATACTTTGAATAATAACATCATGAATAAGGGTATCAAGGCGTTCTTTTGTACTAGAGCCTATAACTGCCCTTATATCACTTGGGATATCTGCTTCGCAAAGAAGATTCCCTCTAATAGCATCGTCAATATCATGATTTACATAAGCGATTTTGTCAGAAAGTCTTACAATTTGGCCTTCTGGAGTAGCTGGCATAGATTCAGTCTGATGATTTTTTATACCATCTCTTACTTCCCAAGTAAGATTAAGTCCATTACCTGATTTCTCTAACTTCTCAACTATTCTAACGCTCTGCTCGCTATGTACAAATCCACCTTCACACAAATCATTAAGAACTCTCTCACCAGAATGACCAAATGGTGTATGACCAAGATCGTGACCTAGTGCTATGGCTTCTACCAAATCTTCATTAAGCCTTAAGGCTTTGGCAATAGTTCTTGCATTCTGTGAGACTTCAAGTGTATGAGAAAGTCTCGTCCTATAATGATCTCCCTTAGGAGTAAGAAATACTTGAGTCTTATTCTTAAGTCTTCTAAATGACTTACTATGGAGTATCCTGTCTCTGTCTCTCTGGAATACAGGACGAATATCACACTGAGGTTCGTCCCTGTCTCTGCCCTTAGAATTCTCGTCTAAAGTTGCCCAGGAAGCCAGGTTTTCTCGCTCCATTTGTTCAATTTTTTCGCGGATTGTAATCTCTTTCACGTAAATCACCTCAATATAGTATAGTCAATCCATGTGTGATTTCCTTTTTTTATTTTGAAATATTTTGTAGGGGTGTGGAGGGTGTGTGGTGAAGAAGTATATGTTTTCTGCTAGTAGTTATTCGTGAAGTATATGTAAGTGATTGATATATAACATTGCAAAACACATGTGACAGAAACCGGCAACTGAACCATCATCCAGATGGCAGTTGCCTATTTCCGACATCCTTGTCGGAAATTTTCTTTTATTAATCAATCACTAACATATCCTTTCACTCTAACTAAAACGCAAAAAACATATCCTCCTCCACCTCACACTCGCCACACACTGCACTCTTCGCCACGCATCTTCGGGTGGCCATGCCTTTGTACGGTTTAACTCGAGTGGTAGTATATATTAGTGATTGAAAGAAGCGAGGAAATTTCTTGCCACGGAAGGCAAGAAAAACCGACTGGCGTCTGAGACGCGTCAGTCGGTGTTTTCCGTCATCATTATTATAAAAAACTATATATCAATCACTTATATATACTCCACGAAGAGTTACTAGTACAAAGGCATGGCCACCCGAAGATGCGCCCTCGCATAAACCCACGAAGAAATGCGCCTAAAGAAGCACCTACTTAATGGTAACTATATTAGAGCCAAACCATTTATTAGAAATCTGGTCCATGCCACCATCAGCAGCAAGTTCATGTAATGCCTTGTTAACCTTATCGCGAAGTTCTGTATTGTTCTTAGCAAATCCAACACCATATTGCTCTGAAGCAATTGCCTCAGGAAGTAGGCGGAATGCTTTCTTATCTGTATTAATCTTGTATTCAGCAACTCCTGAATCCATAATTACAGCATCAACAGCACCAGCTTCAAGATCCATAAGGGCTGTATTATAATCTGCTACTGATACAAGGTTTTTAAATGTTGCCTTAAGAGCAGCACCATCACCTTGTGCAAGTGCAGCTTCTGCAGATGATTCCTTCTGAACTTCTACAGTCTTATCTGCAAGGTCATTCTTACTTTGGATTGGACTATCACTCTTTACAACAATAATCTGCTTATTATCAAGATATGGCTCAGACCATGCATATTGATCTTCACGTCCTTGAATTGTAAATCCATTCCAAATACAATCAATTGTTCCTGCATTTAACTCAGCATCCTTAGCATCCCAATCAATTGGTTGATAAGCAACTTCCATACCAAGCTTATTAGCTACAGCAGCTGCAAGATCTAGGTCAAATCCTGTAAAGTTACCTGCTTCATCCTTAAATCCATAAGGTGGGAACTCTGCATCGAATCCTACTACAAGAGTCTTCTCATCATTTTTTACTGTCTTCTTGCTTGAACAACTACATCCACAAATTGCAAGTACCATAACAGCGATAAGAGATATTGCAATTATTCCTTTTAATTTTCTCATTATTGTTTCCTTCCTCTTTTTTATTATAAACCGCAAATATCAATTAGCGATTTACCACATTAACACAATAAAAACTACCATATTTCGCAAAAAAAGTAAAGAATTATGAAATAAAAATACCACCCCTGGGAATAAGGGTGGTAAAAAATAGTTATTTACTACTATTAGGGAAATTATATGTAGTTATAACTAGTGTGTGAACTTATTTATAAAGACAAATCAAGGGATGCTCCCTCTAATTGTCCTGAATCTATTGCAGGAATATTTCCTGCGGATGCTTCTACTGCACTAATTGCAGGAGTTGCAAAACCAACAGCACCTGTACTAATTGGGCTTATATTAGTGGATTTAGCCTGGCTTTCTACTGTTATCTTAATTATTGCTTTAAGATAATCCAGATCAGCTTTCATAATAGCCTTATTCTCAGATGCTCTGTGCTTTGCTTTTAGTTTATTAAAATCTTCCTCGCTCATATGAGGATCAACTATTTCCATAGACTCAGCAAGTTGCATCATTTCTTCTAGCTCTTCTAACTCGTCTTCTCCAAATGATTCAATCATTTCATTTAACTCCTGAATCATTTCATCTGACATTTCTTCTAGATTTTGCTTCTTTACTTCATCTACTATTTCACCAAGCATCTCCAGCTTTTCTTCAAATATAGCATCTTCTTTCTCGGATATTTTCTCTTCTGTAAAAGATGCTGCTTCATTTATAGTGTTTTCACTCTTCTCACTTGCTTCATCTCTCTTCATAGTGTTAGAAACAAGTTCTTCTAATTCAAGATTGTGCTTCTTCTTTCTTGCAGCCATTTCCATTCTTTCAGCATGAATAAGTGCAGCCTGCAATTCTTCATTATCATCACGATTATTAGAGAGCTTTCGCTTAATCTCAATAACCTTACGCTTAGCAGCTATAACTGCCTGGCCAGCGCTTACAGATGTCTTAGCACTTCTAATCCTTGAAGATACTTCTTTGTAATTGTATTTGTATTTTGCAACAGATTTTGCTTTCTTCTCATAATTAGATGTAAGATCCAGATACCCATTAGATTTACTGCTAAGAGTTGCACTATGAGAATTAGCATTTGTCTTATTAGCTGGCTCAGTAAGCCCTCTTATCAAATCTCTAAGCTTATCATTCTTAATAGCTCTCTCGCTTCTCTTATCCTCTGCATATCTGCTTTGAATAGAAGCCACTATAGATGAATTAGCATTACTTTTCACATTTTGCTTGAAAAAGCCCGAATTGTCCCTATTCTTGTTGTAATTAGTATATGAAGTTATGGAATTAAATTTAAGATTCATTCCACTCACCTTCCTTTACTAACCCTTAAAGTCAATTGAATTACCAAGAGCCATCTCAGCTTCTGTCATAACAAATGTGTTATTATAAGAATAGGCTGCTACATTAGATATAAGACTTTCAATTGAATCAGCCTGTATAATCTCATAATCTTCAATTTCGAATTTCTCTTTTATATTCTCAAATCTCTCTTCAGTTGCTTCTTTTTCTGCTTTCTTCTTCTCTTTTACTTTCTCTTCCTGCTTCTTTTCAGCATTTTTCTCAATGCGTTCTTTCTGCATATCAAGAGATTTCTTAACTGTTGCGAAGAACTTCTCATTGCCGTTAGAATCAACTGACATTCCGAAATTACTTACGCTTGCACCAGAACTTGCAAAGCTACTCTTAGCCTGTGCCATCTTAGTCTGTGCAGAATCAAGTATTGCTTCATATTTCTTACGGAAATTCTCATCTGACGCCATCTTCTCTATCTTTTCAGCGTCAAGAAGAACAACCATTTTACTTGCATTACCATAAGATGCCGCATTAGCCTGAACCTGATTTTTTACATCAGAACTAACTGCAATAAATTCCATATTATGATACTTCGCTTTCAATTTCTCATAATACTTTGCAGCATTCTCAGACAATTTGACATTGCCAATTGTATATCCATATTCTGTTTTCGTAGGTACAAGGGAACTAGAGGCATCAATTGGAGACCACTTCTTAGCATCAACCTTACTTGATGTACTAGTAGCACTAGATGCGCTCTTCTCAGATTGAGATTTACTTGTATTGTATGTTTGACTAGCCTGCGTATACGCAGCAATTTCATTAATACCTGTCATAATATCTACCTCCTTGTAGAAAAAAGCGGAATCCTTTCCGTTAATAACAACAGACAAATATAGTTTTCTAAATTATATTTCGGACAAAAACTTCATAACTTTAGCATATTTTTTATTTTTTTGGGTATGACGCTGATTCTTTTATATGAATTTACTCCTATCATATTACATACAAGTATATATAGACACCCTTATACAAGTAATTCTTCGCTAATTATATGTAAGTGATTGATATACAAGCTCTATATATTTTCGACAGAAACCGGCAACTGATCCATCATCCAGATGGCAGTTGCCTATTTCCGACATCCATGTCGGAAATTTTCTTCAATTAATCAATCACTAACATATACTAAGCTTGAATTAAAAAGTATAAGGATATCTACATTTACTTGTATGTAAATATCAAAAATAAGTATTCATATAAAAGAATCAGCGCCAATATAAAAATCTAGGACAAATCTGTTTTGCTTGATACACAATTTATGGTATAATCCATAAGGTTGATTAATAAAGGAGATACTATGAATTTTATAGATATATGCCTACAGCTTCTACCGGGCATGGCAGTTACAATTCAAATATTTGTAATTACCCTTATATTTTCATTACCTCTTGGTATGGTTGTTGCCGTTGGTAGAATGTCAAAATACAAGATTATACAGTTAATTTTCCGTATTTATATTGCTATAATGCGTGGAACACCTCTTATGTTACAACTTCTTGTAATATATTTCGGTCCATATTATTTATTTGGAGTATCAATTGCTGCTTCCTATAGACAGGTTGCTGTAATGATTGCATTTTCTCTTAATTACGCAGCGTATTTTGCAGAAATATATAGAAGTGGTATTGAATCTATTGATAATGGGCAGCGAGAAGCCGCATACATTCTTGGTTATAACAGAGCGCAGACTTTCTTTGCTATAATACTTCCACAAGTTATTAAGAGAATACTTCCTGCAATTACTAACGAAGTTGTAACTCTTGTAAAGGATACTTCCCTTGCATTCTCAATCGCTTATGCAGAAATGTTCACGGAAGCAAAAAGAATTGCTGCTGCTCAGACAAGCATGTTACCATTTATAGCAGCTGGAATCTTCTACTTCGTATTCAATGCTTTAGTAGCATTTATTATGAAGAAGACAGAAGACAAACTCAGCTATTACTCTTAAAAGCTGTCTGTAAGCACATAGTCTATTAATTATATATACATTTAACAATACAAGGATATGTTATGAAAATCTTAGAAATGAACCATGTAAAAAAGAGCTTTGATGGTGTTGAAGTTCTAAAAGATATAAATCTTCATGTAAACGAGGGAGAAGTTGTGTCAATTATCGGTCCATCCGGTTCCGGCAAGACAACTCTTCTTCGTTGTGCTACTCTTCTTGAGAAAATGGATGATGGCAACATGATTTATCTTGGAGATGAAATCGTAAAATCTGTCAACAACAAAAGTACATATAAAGACAAGAAAAGTCAAAGGAAGGCACTCCAATATTTCGGTCTTGTATTTCAGAACTTTAATCTCTTCCCTCATCGTAATGTCCTTAAGAACATTACTGCTGCACCAATCAAGATACAGCATAGAGATAAGGAAGAAGTAACCCAAAATGCAATGATGCTTCTCAAAAAAATGGGCCTGGCGGATAAAGCAAAGTCTTATCCTTGCCAATTATCCGGTGGGCAAAAGCAAAGAGTTTCCATTGCAAGAGCTTTATGTATGAAGCCTAAAATTCTGTTCTTCGACGAACCAACTTCTGCCCTTGATCCTGAATTAACACTTGAAATTCTTAAGGTTATCAAAGATTTGGCAGCTGAGAAAATGACTATGGTTATAGTTACACATGAGATGAACTTTGCAAGAGACGTATCTGACAGAATGATATTCATGGATAATGGTGTTGTAATTGAAGAGACAACTCCTGACGAACTATTCAATTCAGATAACGAAAGAACCAAAGCTTTCCTTGGAAAATACCATGATATGATGTAAAAAAGCCCCGAGATTCGGGGCTTTTTGATTTGTTTTACTTTCTATTTTCTTCTACTACCTCATTAAGCGTATCAATAAGCTTAGTTGCATCAACAGGCTTTGCAACGTGGGCATTCATACCAGCATTAATAGCTTTATCCACATCTTCTTTAAATGCATTAGCAGTCATAGCCACAATAGGAATCTTAGAGCGAATTGGATCATCTAATCCTCTAATAATCTTAGTAGCTTCATAGCCACCCATATTAGGCATCTGAATGTCCATAAGAATAATGTCATATTTATCTGCAGGTGCTGATTTTAGCATTTCAATACATTCTAATCCATCCTTTGCCCTATCTATGGACATATCACCATACTCAAAGAACTCCATTACTATCTCAGCATTTATATCATTATCTTCTGCTATAAGAACACTAATTCCACGCAAATCATATGAAGTATCTTCAACGTACTCGTCCTTATCTACATAATCTTTTTCATCGCCTTTTCTAAATGGCAATTTTATTGTAATCTTAGACCCTTCTCCCTTAGTACTTTCTATACTAATGGTTCCATTCATAAGATCAATAAGCCTTTTTACAATTGCAAGCCCAAGTCCAGTTCCTGTAAGGTTAGCACTAGCTGTAGTTCTTTCCCTTTCGAAGCTATCAAAGGCATGTTCTATAAACTCTTCACTCATGCCTATTCCTGTATCCACAAATGAGCATTCAATATAAACAATATCATTCTTTTCATCATAAGATTCGTTTGTAATAACCTTAACACGTCCTCCCTCAGGAGTATACTTTATGGCATTAGAAGCCAGATTCATGAATATCTCTTGAACATGCACTTTATCAAAATATAGATATTTATTAGTCCCATTGTCTTCCACGGTAAAATCTATATCTTTGTTCTTTACTAATTCTTCAATTGCCACAAGACATCCATGCTTGAATTCTTCTACATAAACTAATTCTTCATCGATTGTAATTTTGTTGTTCTCAATTCTTGCCATTTCAAGAACGTCATTAAGAACACCCAATAGATAATTACCCGAAACAATAATATTGTCTAGATATTCTTCTAGTCGACCTTCTGAGTCTTTCTTTAGTTTGGCAAGTTCAGCAAGGCCAAGCACCGCATTTAAGGGAGTCCTAATATCATGGCTCATATTGAACAAAAACTCAGACTTAGCATTGTTAGCTTTATTGGCCTTATCAAGGGCTTCTTGAAGCTCCCTCTTATGCTCCATTTCTTTTTCCATATCCTTGATATAGAGCCTTTGGTTACGAGCAATTAATACAAGAGCAAGTATCCATGCAACCCACAAGAATACAAATACCATATATATCTCAAAATGATTAGATATTGTCTCTTTAAGAGTGTAATGACCGGAATAATTCTTAATCCATTTGTTGGTAAGCATCTCTACAGTTCCATCTGCAAATGCTTCATCAATGGCTTTATTAACATGATTTATCCTCTCATCACCTTCTACCATGGCATATCCAAGATAATCCTTATCAAAATAATAGTTGTTCTCTAGATGAGTACCTTCCTGATAATTAACGAGTTGACCTACATTTTTCTGGCAGAGAACATAATCAATCTCTCCCTTCTCACAAGCTTTAAAAAGGTCACTATAGGAATCCATTACATAAGGAATACACCCTACAAACTCTGCATATTCTTTTTTATAGGCTCCTGAAGACACCATTCCGACTTTCTCTTTGAATAACTGAGAAGAACTCTTAATCTTCTTCTTAGACCATATAACATAGTCCTCATCAATTACAGGAATGCTAAGTTCTTCACCAGAATCAGGTGTAAGAATAATATCTTTACCAACAACAATATCTGCTCTTCTATCAGCAAGCGAACTAGTGGCGGCAGGCCAACTCATTAGTCTTATATCCGCCTTATAACCCATCTTATTGCATATATAAGAAACAAGTTCCACATCGAAGCCTGCTGGCTCACCATCGCTATTAATATAACTATATGGTGCGAAGTCATAATCTGCTGCAATAACTAGTGTATTATCTAAATCATCCCTAGGTTTAATTGTAATAGACGGCTCATTAAGAAATGTGCCCATTCTATATAAAGTATATAGAATGGGTACAACTATCATTAATATGCTTATTAAAATTCCAAGAAATATTCTTAATTTCTTATTCAACCTCATAAGCCATCCCCAAGTCTCGTGTCAATCTAGTCCTGTTCTTCTATAGTATCTTCTAAATTGCCTTCTGGAGCAAGAATGAATCTGTTGACAATATCTGATAAATTCTCAGATGAAGATTCAACATCATTTTGTGTAACCTTAAGGTCTTCAACATTAGTCTGAACAGTTTGTGCTGTTGCAGATAATTGTTCTGATGTGGCAGCATTCTCTTCAGATAATGATGACAGGTTAGTTACAGATTCATCAATCTCTCTGCTCTTAACATCTAATTCTGAATTAATCTTCTCAAGCTCCTCAATAGCCTCCTCTACACCACTAACTGTAGATACAATAGCTTCGAAGCTCTCTTTTGTCTGACCGACAGCATCATTTTGTTTCTCAACAAATTCTTTAACAACATCAGCTTTAGTAGCTGCATTATTAGTCGCTGCTGTAAGTTCTGAAAGAATCTCGTTAATTGTATCAACATTCTCTTTAGACTCATCAGAAAGGTTACGAATCTCATCAGCAACAACAGCAAATCCCTTACCTGCTTCACCTGCTCTTGCTGCTTCTATAGAAGCATTGAGGGATAACAGATTAGTCTGATCTGCAATATTAAGGATAAGATCTGATGCCTCGGAAATCTTAGCACCAGACTTCTTAATCTCATCAATAGCATCGAAGATAGCATTGAATTCAACGAATGAACGCTCATTAATTCCTGCCAATTCTTCCACAACTTCAGTACCTGTCTCAGTAACTTCTTCAATCTTGCTGCTTGCTTCTGAAAGGGACTTAGCCGACTCAACAGAACGCTCCATAATCGATGACAATTCAACCATATTAGAAGAAATATCAGATACATCCTGAGCCATAGCCGTTGATGCATTAGCAAGTTCATCAGCAGCACTAGATACATTATCAACTCCTACGCCTGTTGCATCAGTTCCCTTTGATACTGTATCACTTGCATTAATAAGTCCACTAGAAGTATTCTTAAGCGTTGCTACAATACTTTCAAGTGCTTCTTCCGTATCGTTAAGCGCCTGTTTCATTACACCAAGCTCATCCTTAGAATCAACTTTGATTGGTTCCTCTGACAAGTCGTAATGAGACAGTTTCTTTAATCTATCAGATACAACTCTTATGCTGTTACCAATTAGTTTAGTCAGATAGATTACCCATATAGTCATAAGAATTGCAACAATAGCAAATCCAACTATTACTTTAATTAATACTCCATTAACATTTGATTTGAGTTCATCTTCTCTAGTGGTTGCCCATTCATCAGCAATATCGCTCATATCATTAATATAGCCTCTTGTCTCATCGAACTTCTCATTATATGAGACAAATACTCCCTCAGGTATTGTACCCTTGGATACATCGTACATTTTCTCCCATTCGTCATATGCTTTATTAAACGAATCAGCTGCTTCTTTAAATGTTCTTCCATCCCCTGACTTGGCATCCCAAAGCGATCCGTCTGTCTTGGCTGTCTCAATAGCCTTTTCCATACGTTCTTTTACTTGAGATACATTATCTGTATAATCATCAGTGTATTTTTTTCTAAGTTCCGGAGATAATTGACCAGGAGAAAAAGTTGCCATATTAAATAATGACTTAGAAGCATCTAATGCCTGATAGAAATCCCTGTCCGCACTATTAAGATTAGAACTTACAGTATAGAGATTATCATAATAAATCTGCTTACTTTGTTTTACTGTACTATTTACAGCTACTGCAAAAAATACTAAACATACTATAAGAATAATAAGCGAAGGAAGTGTTGCTAGTAGAAGTTTTACTTTGATTGATGCATTTTTCATATTAGTTTCCTCCAATACATTTTATGTCACTAAATAAAAAACCTTATTTCACAATATAATCCCATGTTTAATATTATCGTTTATAACCCCAAAAGTCAACTATGCGTTTCTTATACAATCGGAATGACAGGATTCGAACCTGCGGCCTCGTGGTCCCGAACCACGCGCGCTACCACCTGCGCTACATCCCGAAAATGCAACACTAAAATATGGTGTTGCAATACGAATTCGCCCAACAAAGTATATAGTTGGGCGAAATTCATTAACTATTATTTCTTATCTTTTTCATCTTTTTGATACTTATCTATTACAGCATATACTGCATTATTAGGATCTTCTACCATCTTAACTTCTGTATTAAACTCTATAAGTTTCTTGTTATCAGCATTTTGCATATCCCAAGTTGGAAGTCCTTCTCCGTTAGGATTACCTGTCTTAACAAAATTAACAACATACTGCTGCATTATATCAGATAATTTGTAATCCTCTTCTTTATATAATCCAGGGTGACGCCATAGATTACCGTACAAATATGGCAATTCACCT
The DNA here is from genome assembly GCA_900315945.1 of uncultured Lachnospiraceae bacterium. Classification (GTDB taxonomy): domain Bacteria; phylum Bacillota; class Clostridia; order Lachnospirales; family Lachnospiraceae; genus RUG191. Next base: position 43,601 of record ONAZ01000020.1, read on the forward strand.
GCATGATAATCTGTAATAATATCATTCTCTTTGGTGAAATAATATTCGTAACTTGGTCTATTCTGAGCAATCATATAATTACTCCAGAGATAATGAGAATAGCTAAACCATGCGGCTGAATAGACAATATCTGTAGCTGCTTTTGCATCTCCTAGGGCATCAATAACGATGTGCTGATCTCTTGGCGGAGTATTAGCTGGCACTACATTTGCCATTTCCTCTGCATAGTCTCCTACAACTTTTCTTAATATCTCAATATAATTATCAGCATTTACTTCATATCCAAGCATAAATACATCTGCTTCCTTGCCGTTGAAGCCACTTAGAAGCGCTTTCTCATGATTAGCCCCTCTCTCGTATGTCTTATATGGCTCTTCAGTAAGGGCATATCCATCAATAGTCATAGCATTAGTTTTCTTCTGCATAGAAGTATTAACAAGCTTCTCAGCCGATACATCACGAAGTTCATTAGATGTCTTAACACCTAATTCCTCTCTTACAGTATCACTTTCTTCTCTAGCCTCATCATAACTAATGAATGAGTGATAAGGTTTGTAAGCTAATATACTACTAGATTCTCCAATTGCATAATTGAACATTCCCTCAGTAAGTGGTGATGAACAAATTGCATTTACAGAAGAAGAACCTGCAGACTCACCTGCTATTGTTATCTGACTTGGATCACCACCAAATGCTCCTATATTATCATTAACCCATTTAAGAGCTGCTATCTGATCTAAGAGACCATAATTGCCTGTTGTGCCATTAGGTGATTCAGCCTTAAGATCATCAGCTGCATAGTAACCAAATACACCTACTCTATAAGCACAGTTAACAACAATTATGCCTCTTTTTGCCAAATCTTCTCCTCTATACTCTGTATAGGAAGGATGTCCTGAATTAAGAGATCCTCCGTGAATATAGAACAATACAGGCAGTTTCTCTCCCTTGTATCCTTCCGGAACGAATACATTAAGATATAGACAATCCTCGCTCATTGCCTCAATATATTCATCTCCAAGTTTCATTTTATAATCATGCCAACCTAAGATATGAGACAAACTATCATACAGAGGCATGCCTCTAGATTGCATAGCCATTGGTGCAAATTCATCACATTTCTTCACACCATCCCATTTCTCAGCGGGCTGTGGTTCTTTAAATCTAAGATCACCAACAGGAGCCTTGGCATATGGAATTCCTGCATATACCGCAACTGACTTATCTTCATTATATACACCAGTTAGATCACCTTCATTAACATGAACCGCCGAAGTGACCTCTGGATTCTTATTATCCACTGCCGGCACACGCTTCTCTGGTGGACTAGTTATGAATAGATTAGCACCAAGCAAAATAAAGAATCCAAGCCAACATAATGCCAGTCTTCCTTTGGTATTAGCCCCCTTCTTCTTAAGATAAAATCTTACTCCTATCATTGCTCCTGCAATAATAATTCCAATTACCCAACCTATTATCATATTCTTGGATAATTCTAGAATAGCAAGATATAGAATAGTTAATATAACAACAACAATCGTAAAAGCCATACCTTCCCCCTTTTCTGTCTCGTATAAAATGTCAACTACTAATTACAATTATTGCATACACTTATTATTATGTCTATTGCTTTATCAATATCATCTTTATTAATTACAAGAGGTGGAAGAAGACGTAATACATTTCCACCAGCAGAAAGAACAACAAGTCCCTCCGCAAGACACTTCTTAACAATATCGCCAGCCTTAACTTTATTATCAATTACAATACCCTGCATAAATCCCTTGCCACGATGAGACAGTGCAATATCACACTTATTAACAACTTCATCAAGCTTTTCTTCAAGATAAGGTGTAAGTGAATTAACATTATCAGTAAGCTTATTCTTAGCCATAAGATCTATTGAAGCCTTAACAGCTGCACAGCAAAGTGGATTGCCACCATAAGTTGTTCCATGATCTCCAGGTGTTAAACTATTCTTAGCAACCTTGTCAGTTACAAGAAATGCACCAATTGGAAGGCCACCGCCTAGCGCTTTTGCTGTCAGAAGAATGTCTGGCTTCACACCATATCCCATGTATGCATAGGCATTTCCTGTCCTTCCCATTCCACATTGAATCTCATCAAAGATAAGAAGTATGTCCAATTTATCGGACAGTTCTCTAACCTTAACAAGGAAATCTTTGTCTGCAGGAGTTACTCCTCCTTCTCCCTGAACAGGCTCTATTATTATTGCGCAAGTATCGCTACTTACTGCATTTTCGACAGTTTCAAAGTCATTGAACTTAGCAAATTCAACTTTATCCATAAGAGGGTAGAATGGATTCCTATAACTCTCTGTACCTGTAACTGAAAGGGCTCCTACTGTCCTACCATGGAAGGAATTCTCCATTGCAACAATTCCATATCCATTATGGCTACTCTTGTTAAATGCGTATTTCTTGGCAGTTTTAATTGCACCCTCTACTGCCTCTGCTCCCGAGTTTGTAAAAAATGCTTTATCCATTCCACTAACATTACAAAGGGCCTTAGAAGCCTCAGCAAGACTAGGATGATAATAAAGATTCGATGTATGATACAACTTATCAACCTGAGTCTTAATTGCATCATTAAATTCTTTATTATTATAGCCTAGAGCCATAACACCAATACCTGAAGCGAAGTCTAGATACTCCTTGCCATCAGTATCATATAAGGTTACTCCTTCTCCCTTGTCAAATACAACATCAAAACGGTTATAGACATGGAAGCAGTTGTCTTCTGTTGTATCTATTATCTGTTGTGTATTCATTGTAATTATTCCTTTCTATAATTTTTCATATACTATTACTTGGCGTGAGTCTAATCAGTCAAGACCTGCTAAGCGATTTTCTTATGAGCGTGCAGGTACTTGGTGATTAGACTCACTTAAGAATAACACTATGCATTATAGTATCTATTTGCATTATCATTAAGAATTGCTGTTCCAATTCCTTTGTTAGTAAAGATTTCTAGGAGTAAGCAATGCGCTACTCTTCCATCTAGAATATGGACTCTCTGTACACCTTTATCAATTGCATCCATACAGCTTCTCATCTTAGGAATCATTCCACCAGAAATTGTTCCATCATCAATAAGACCTTGTGCTTCACTTATTGTAAGTTCAGAGATTAGTGAACTTTCGTCCTCAGGGTCTTTACATACTCCTGCTGTATCTGTTAGAAATGCAAGCTTCTCTGCTGAAACTGCTTTGGCAATAGCACAGGCTGCATCATCCGCATTAATATTATAAGTATCATAATTCTTATCAAGACCAATTGGGCATACAATAGGAAGAAAATCCTTCTCAAGTAAATCAAATAAAATCTTAGGATTAACCTCAGTAATCTCTCCTACATAACCTATATCCTGACCCTCAGAGAGTTTCTTCTCAACAGACAACATATTACCGTCTTTACCACTAATACCAATTGCATTAACCCCTAGTTCCTGCACAAGAGACACTAGAGACTTGTTGACTCTATTAAGTACCATCTCGGCAATCTCCATTGTATTAGCATCAGTCTTTCTTAGACCATTAACAAATTCAGGAGTCTGTCCACTCTTCTCAACCCATTTACTGATGTCTTTGCCACCACCATGGACAATAATTGGTTTGAATCCAACTAATTTAAGAAGAGTCACATCCTGTATTACATGTTGCTTAAGTTCTTCATCTATCATTGCGCTACCGCCGTATTTTACAACAATGATTTTGCGATTAAATCTCTGTATATAAGGAAGTGCTTCCACAAGAACTTCCGCTTTCTCCATAACCTGTTCCATCGTTTTGTTATCCATAATAATTATCCTTTCATGTTTAAAACGAGTCACTTACTATACAACTATATATTTATACTAATTATTCTTCGCTAAGAATATGTTAGTGATTAATATTAATCCTCTATATGATTCATGACAGAAACCGGCAACTGAACCATCATCCAGATGGCAGTTGCCTATTTCCGACATCCATGTCGGAAATTTTCTTCGATGAATTAATCACTTACATATTCTAAGCTCGAATAAAGGTATTAAATATATAGTTGTATAGTAAGTTCCTCTAATAAGTATTTCACGCTAATTCTAAGACCTATAGTCTGCGTTGATGCTTACATATTCGTGGGTTAGGTCGCAGCCCCATGCAGTTGCACTAAAGTCTCCCATGTGCATATCACATATGGCAGTTACTGCATCTTCAGATAGAATCTTAGTTGCTTCCTCCTCGCTATAACCAGTAGACACTCCCTTATGAACAATATGGATTTTTCCTGCTTTACTTTCAAAATATAAATCCACATTTTCAGGGTCAAAATCAACTCCTGCATAACCTAGGGCACAAAGAATACGTCCCCAATTAGCGTCATGACCGTATATGGCAGCCTTAGTAAGGGAAGATGTAACAACAGACTTGGCTAATGTCTTAGCATTTTCAAGAGTATCTGCGCCTTGTACCCTCACTTCGAACAAAGCATTAGCTCCTTCACCATCCCCTGCCATCATCTTAGCAAGTGTTTTATTAACTTCCATTAAGCCTTCAACAAATGTATCGAAGTCAGCACCTTCCTTGTCTATAATAGGATTCTCCGACTTGCCATTGGCAAGAAGAAGGCACGTATCATTAGTTGAAGTATCACCATCAACACTAATCATATTGTATGTGTCTTCAACAACAATATGAAGGGCTTTATCAAGCATTTCCTTAGTAATACTAGCATCTGTTGTTACAAAGGAAAGCATAGTACACATATTAGGATGAATCATTCCACTGCCCTTAGACATTCCACCAATTATAACTTCCTTGCCACCAATCTCTATAGTAACAGAAGCTTCCTTAGAAATTGTATCAGTTGTCATAATTGCCTTAGCAGCCTTAGTTCCAGCTTCATTATCATATGAAAGAATAGGCACCATAGACTGAATTCCTGCTTGAATCTTATCAAGGGGAAGTGGCATTCCTATAACACCTGTAGATGCTACAAGGACACCTTCGTATGGAATATGAAGTGCACTTGATGCAGCCATGGCAGTCTTAATACACATCTGTATTCCATCATCTCCCGTACAAGCATTTGCAATGCCTGAATTAACAACTACAGCCTGTACACCAATATTATTCTTAACAATAGTCTGATCCCATGTAACTGGAGCAGCCTTAACGACATTTCTTGTAAATGTTCCAGCAGCCTTACAGATTGTGTCAGAATATATAAGTGCCATGTCATCCCTGTTTTCGTATTTTATATTAGCAGCACAGCTTGCTGCCTTGAATCCTTGTGGTGCTGTAACACCACCATTAGTATTATTCATAGATATACCTCACTATAATCATTTTTTCAAATAAGAAACTACACTCAAATAAAAAAACACTTATGAATTCTTATATAAAATCTATCATATACTACTCAAGAATTAAACTTAGTAATATTTTCCTCATTAAGTAAGAAGTCATACATATTATAGTCATCTCTAAGCTTATAGCCTTCTCCACTCCAAAAGCTGTTACCAAGAGTATTTCTCTTAAATGTATTAAGAGCAAGAGAGTTGATGCCCTCATCCTTCAGCGCATTCATGCAAAAAACTGACATGGCTTTACCAATCCCCTGCTTTCTTAATTCTTCTTTAACACACACATGGTAGAAACTACCTTTACGTCCATCATGGCCACATAAAATTGTACCTATAATCTCATTATCCTTTATGGCAACAACAGATAGTCCTGGATTTCTATCAAGAAAGTCATGAATACTTTTCTCGCTATCATCAACACTTAGAAGTCCAAACCCATGTATAGTCTCCCACAACTTGTATGCACCTTTATAATCATCCTTCGTCATCGCCCGAAGCGTTACATTTTCCATATAAGTTACCTTCATTACTAATTGGTACGATGTGCTAGTAGGATTATATGACTATTTTCATATCAACTATACATCCATGCTAATAACTCTTCACTAAGAATATGTAAGTTATTGATATAAAATCTAATGTGAATATTTAGTCGGGAACCAGCACTCGATCCGCCATCCAGGCGGCTCGTGCCTATTCGTGCCATCCTTGGCACGAATTCCCCTCTATTAATCAATAACTAACATATTCTAAGCTCGAGTTAAGGCTATGGATGCATAGTCGACATAAAAATATCATATATCCACTAGCACATCGGTACTAATTCAAGTCCTTCCTGCTCCTTGAAACCAAATAAAATGTTCATATTCTGGACTGCCTGACCGGCAGCACCTTTACATATATTATCAAGAGCCCCCATCATAATTACACGGTGAGTTCTCTCATCAATAACAAAGTTAATATCTACGAAATTGCTTCCTTCTACCCAACGTGTCTCTGGGTTCATGCCCTTATCAAGAAGTCTGATGAAGTATTCATCCTTGTAGTATTTCTTATAGCAATCCCTTATCATTTCCTCATCAGGATAACCAACACTTCCGTCAGGAAGATTTACTTTCTTAAGAGATGCATATTCTGTAGCTAGAATACCTCTATTCATAGGTATGAGATGAGGAGTGAAGTTGATAGTAACATTTCCCCCACAAGCATAACCTAGCTGCTCTTCAATCTCTGGTGTGTGTCTATGACTTGCAACACCATAGGCCTTGATATTCTCGTTAACCTCGCAGAATAGGTTGGGCACCTTGGCTCCTCGACCTGCACCTGAGGTTCCAGACTTAGCATCAACAATGAGTGTATCTACATCAATAAGTCCATCTCTTACAAGGGGATAGGCTGTAAGAATAGAACAAGTTGTATAACAGCCCGGGTTAGCAATTAGCCTCTTACCCTTAATCTTGTCACGGTTAATTTCGCAAAGGCCATACACTGCTTCTTCAATAAACTGTGGGCTCTTGTGAGTAATTCCATACCATTTCTCATAAGTAGCAACATCTTTGATACGATAGTCAGCACTAAGATCAATAACCTTTGTATTAGAAAGTATCTCTTCTGTAAGGACTCCTGCCAGATACCCTTGAGGAGTTGCTGTAAATATTACATCAACCTCTTTTGATAGCTTCTCAATATTATCATCTAAGCATTTATCCTCAATCAGCTTGAACATATTCCTATATATATTAGCGTATTTTTCTTCAACATAGCTTCTAGAACCATACCACACAACTTCTACTTCTGGATGTCCCATAAGAAGTCTTACTAATTCATTTCCAGCATAACCTGTTGATCCAATAATACCTGCCTTAATCATTTCCTTTTCTCCTTTGGATAAATTTACTTATACTAATATACTATATTTCCCTCATAAGGTAAAGCAATATATTGAATATTTTTTAAATATTTTTGCATATTTATTCAGATATTTGCCGCCATTTGTGAATATTTTATATATGCGTCGCATATTTATAAATATTTTATGCATATTTTATGTCTTGCTTATCATTGGATTTTAATGTATATTATTTATTGTCGAATTAAATTTCAAAAACACATTTTAAATACATAAGAAAGAAGGTAACTAATTATGAAAGAAAAAGTTGTACTAGCTTATTCAGGGGGTCTTGATACTACAGCCGTTATTCCTTGGCTTAAGGAAACATTTGATTATGATGTAATCTGCTGTTGTATCAACTGCGGTCAAGGAGAAGAACTTGATGGACTTGAGGAAAGAGCTCAGTTATCTGGAGCAGCTAAGTTATATATAGAAGATATTACAGACGAGTTCTGCGATGACTATATTATGCCATGCGTACAGGCCGGTGCTGTATACGAGCATAAATATTTAATGGGTACAGCTATGGCTCGTCCTATTATTGCAGCTAAGCTTGTGGAAGTTGCTCGTAAAGAAAATGCAGTTGCAATATGCCATGGTGCTACTGGTAAAGGAAATGACCAGATAAGATTCGAACTTGGAATCAAGGCTCTTGCTCCTGACATCAAGGTAATTGCCCCTTGGAGAGATGATCGTTGGGGAATGGATTCTCGTGAAGCTGAGATTGAATATTGTCATGCTCATGGAATTGACCTTCCATTTGGAAATGACCAATCATACTCTCGTGACAGAAATATATGGCACATTTCCCATGAAGGACTTGAACTAGAAGATCCTTCTGCAGCTCCTAATTATGAGCATATGCTTGTGCTTGGCGTTACCCCAGAGAACGCTCCTGATGAACCAGAGGAAGTAACAATGACATTTGAAAAGGGTGTTCCAAAATCCGTAAACGGCGTTGAAATGAAAGTATCTGATATAATCAGAGAATTAAATCGTCTCGGTGGAAAACATGGTGTTGGAATTATCGATATTGTAGAAAACCGTGTAGTTGGAATGAAGTCTCGTGGCGTGTATGAGACACCAGGTGGAACTATCCTTATGGAAGCACACGATCAGTTAGAAGAACTTGTTCTTGATAGAGATACAATGGAAGCCAAGAAAAAGCTGGGCTCACAAATGGCTCAGACAGTATACGAAGGAAAATGGTTTACACCACTTCGTGAAGCAATCACAGCTTTTGTTGACAAGACTCAGGAAGTCGTAACAGGTGAAGTTAAGTTCAGACTTTATAAAGGTAACATCATTAAAGCCGGCACTACTTCTCCATACTCACTATACTCTGAGACATTAGCAAGCTTTACTACTGGTGATATGTACGATCACCACGATGCTGACGGATTCATTACTTTGTGGGGACTACCACTCCAGGTAAGAGCTATGAAGATGAATGAACTTAAGAACGAGAATAAGAAATAATAAAAAATAATACGAAGTATGTTATATAAGCCCACTTTCAATATCGAAAGTGGGCTTTCATAATTAATCCTTTTCTATCTAATAATTGCCTTCATAATAATTGGAATTACAATATTCTGATATATCATAACTCTTATCAAGCTTTCCAATCCTTGTAAGGAAATTAATTGTATCGTTAAGGGACTCAATATCTTTTTTAGTAATATCTACTGTAAATCTATACTTAGGCAACATAGACTTAACTTGTGAAACTTCAAGACCCAGATATTTGGCTACGTATTCCCAAGTCTCATCTGGTGTATCATTAATATTATCAGCAGCTTTCTTATATTCCTTAAGGATAGTTTCAACAACCTCAGGATTAGCCTCACAATATTCCTTACGACCAACTATTGTGTTAATACCTTCTAGCCCACAATCCGAACCTTGAGCTAGAATTCTACAATCTCCATTATCAACAAGTCTAGTAATGCTTGGTTCCCAAACAGAAATTGCATCAACTATACCATTACGAACCATATATGGCATATCAGCTGGCGTTGCAGATACAAGTTCAATATCATTAATTGTAAGACCTGCTGTAGAAAGATACTTATCTACCATATTGTGGCCTGTACTACCTAGGGTAGTAGCTACTTTCTTACCCTTAAGATCAGCTGCAGATTTAATTGGAGAGTTATTAGGAACAACCATAGCATAGGAATCCGCTGCCTGAGCTGAAATTCCAACAACTTCTCGGGTGCACCCCACTTCTATAGCAGATACAGTCGGAACATCACCATATAGACAAATGTCAGTTTCTCCTTTTGCAATGGAATCATTCATTGGAGGACCAGATTCAAAATCATACCACACAACCCTTACACCCTGCTTCTTAAGAGCTTTCTCTAAATCACCTGTTCGTCTTGCTATCATCATAGGAATAAATGCGGCAGACGGTTGAAGTGCAATACACACCATATGAGATGATTGTTCATTCTTGTCTGTATCGGATTTGCCACATCCTGTTAGAAGAGCCAACGCAAAAACAGATATCATAATAAAAGCTATTATTCTTTTTTTCATAACACTCTCCTTTGCATAGTTTCTTCACACATTAATGATATAGATGATTATGTAATACTATGTATAAAATTATATTTTATTTTACGCCAAAATACAACAAAAAACTGAAATAATCCCGTTCTATACGTAGTTGCTAGGGTCAGCAGCCTGTGTTCCAGGTTGTGCAAATATCATCTTAACTGGCTGTCCATTGTAATTCCAATACAATGTAAACGCACCACCTTCAAGGATTGCTATATTGCTTGAATCATATCCATTCTGCTCTGGAATCCAGATAGTAATTGCCTCACCATCTTTAGTCCATTTATAAGTCTCTGACTGTCCATCAAGAGTATATACAACTGTTCCATCTTTCTTGAATTCAAAAGACTGCTTAGAGCCAATTTGATCTGCCGTCACCTTCTGTCCATTAGCTTCCCCTGCAACAAGGTTCCATGTCCCAGCCATTAGCGCAGCATCTGCCTCACTAACCTTTCCGATATTGTCTGCCCCCATATCGATATTGTTAACTTCTTCGTTAACATATTCTTCTTTCACATCTACCGGGCTACAGCTACAACCAGCCACAACCAAGCTAACAAGCAAAACAGAAATAGCAACAGGTACAATTTTCTTCATATTTTTCATAGTAATCTCCATTCCGCCGCCTTTGGCTGGCGGCACAAATAGTAATAAAAGTGTTTTACACCTTCAAGTTTTCGTGCTACAATAGACTTAATTATTAAGGCATCCCGGCATCAATATCAGATGCACCCACCCATTTTGTTATTGATGTGCAGGTGCGCCTCTTTTTCTTAGGTGGGAATACCTCAAAATCGGTTCACTATGTGAGCCTTGTTTTTGTGTCTAGCACACAATTTTGGCTTAATTTTCTTTCTTTCACACTAATCTCTCCCCTTTTTTGAGTGTTCTAGTGGGTTGATTATAGCATAGTATTTTGTTGCTGTTCAATAATATATTTTGTTAATAAATTTAATAAAAAGTTTATAATTTGTTCGATATAAAGTGTGTTATACTTTCTTCATCAAAGTTACTCTACTTTGATAACATAAGCATTCGCTTATGTTAACTCCACTTCTACCAATAATAAATTGATTTGGAGGATAATATATGACCAAAAAGAAAAAACTAAATAAAGACGATTGGCGTAATGCCACAGGTAAGATAGACTACTGCATGACCAATGACTACATGTTTCGTATGGTTTTGCAGTCGAACAACACTGTACTCAAAGGATTAATTAGTTCTATGATGCATGTAGCTCTAAACGATATTGAGAATGTTGAAATAGTTAATCCTATAGAATTAGGAAAACATATAGATGACAAAGATTT